>JBAZQY010000005.1:0-30106 GCA_041663185.1 Minisyncoccota bacterium | reverse complement strand
ACTCGACCCCATGAAGTTGGAATTGCTAGTAATCGCGGGTCAGATATACCGCGGTGAATACGTTCTCAAGTCTTGTACTCACCGCCCGTCAATTCAAGGGAGCCGGGAATACTCGAAATCTCTCCATACGGAGGGCCTACAGTAAGCTCGGTGACAGGGAATAAGTCGTAACAAGGCACGGGTAGCGGAAGCTGTTCGTGGAATAATTCAATTTGAAATCGATCTCTCACTTCTATTTATAGAATGAGTCGATCTTATTGAGTCGATATTGTGTTGCTCAATTGACAACACAATGGTCTAGATGTGCTCTGACCTAAAAGTACATTGACTGATGGAAAGACATCTGGAACGGAACAAAATAAAGTATACTTTTTGATTGATTATGATTTCCTATTTAAATTTTAAACAAACTACACAATAAAAAATATCAAGGGCTACCCTTGATATTTTTTATTGTGTAGTTGAGCCAAATATGGAGGGTAGCCCTTGATATTTAGTAGTTATTCTAATAAAATATATATATGGAACGAAAGGTAAAATTTGCAAAAAATGAATATTACCATCTTTATAGCCGAGGGGTTGAAAAACGAAAAATATTTATTGATAAAAAAGACTACGAAAGGTTTATGGCCTTGCTTTATATTCTGAATCAACCAGACCAATTTCATTTTGCTAATTTTTTAAAAAATAAAAAACTTGGTGAAATTTTTAATGAACAAAAAGAAAAAACTTTAGTCTCAATAATAAGTTATACTCTAATGCCTAATCATTTTCATATTTTAGTTTATGAAAAAGAAGATGGTGGAATCAGTAAATTCATGATGCGTTTACTAACAGCCTATTCAATGTATTTTAATACCAAATATGAAAGGAGTGGACCTTTGTTTACTCACCCCTTTCGTTCACAGCATGTATCAAACGAATCCCAATATTTATGGATATTTTCCTATATACACTTAAATCCAATAAAAATTATAAAAAAAGATTTTAAAGAAAATGGTATAGGGGACAAAGATCTCGCTAAAAAATTTTTAGAATCCTACAAATATTCAAGTTATCTAGAATACCAAAAAACAAATCGCCCCGAGTCAAAAATCCTTGATATTTCACTGATTCCAGATTATCTTAAGGGGGTTAATTTGAACATAGAAAAATATTTAGAATTGTATTCACAAACTCAAAAATAAAAATATCAAGGGCTACCCTCCATATTTTCTTGACATGGATAGTCGGGGGGGGGTAAACTACAAGTATTATCAATAAATATGAATTATGGAAACATTAAAAAATAACAAAAGAGAAGAAAATGATTTTGAAAAATATGCTTCTGACGAAGCTCGTAAATACAATTCTTTTATTGAAAACCTTCTTAGTAAGGGGGTTATTAATAAAGAAGATATTATGAGAGTAGATGCTGAACTTGAAAATAGTCTAAGGGATAAAATAAATGAGATAAATGAAAAGAAAGCAAAAGGAGAAAGTTGTAACGACAATGTACTTTATTATCAAAAACAGTTAGAATATTTAAAAGATGCAGGTAGGATATACGATTCCACTCAAATAAGACCGAGTGGGGGATTTAATAGTATTACTCATGAACTCAGAATGGAAAAAGTTAATACTGTGGTTGTTGATGATGTAAAAAAAGAGCCCAGATGAGCAATTCCTGAAGATAGTGGATATTATAAACTCGTTAAAGAAATTCAAGAATTAAGAAAAGTTGCAATTGAGAATCTTATCAAAGAAAGAAAACAATAAAATAGTATAAACAAAAAAATCTTCCATTATTGGAAGATTTTTTTGTTTATGTGCTTGAGCCAGCGGGTGCTAAACTCCAACACAATTGCATATGTGAGTGCAGCCGCTGGCTAGAGCACACAAGCGGCTGACTACATAATTAAGTATATCAATAAAAAACAGAAAATAAAACCCCATTAGAAATAGACTCACGTTGCGAGCCCTCACGATTTCTAACGGGGCAAGTACAAAACCCCAACGATTGCTCGTTGGGGTTTTGCTATGCAATTGTTTTAGTAAAGTAATTCTATACTAATTGTTGGAACTCTTTACTCACTGGGGGTAGTATAGCAAATCAGGAGGAGTTTGTCAAGTCCCTGTTCATCTGATATAATACTTATGGTTTGTATTCTGATAGATGCCACGTGAGATAAATATGTACTATGTATATATATTAAAAGGCCCCAAGCAATTATATATTGGTTCAACAAGTGATCTAAAGCGTCGTTATGAAGAGCATCAGAAAGGAGACTCAAAGGCGACAAGGAATAGAGGTCCGTGGGAAATAATATATTATGAAGCTTGTAAATCAAAAACTGATGCTCTAATAAGAGAGAGGTATTTGAAAACTGCTTGGGGCCGAAGATATATTAAAAATAGACTGAAAAATAGTATATAGTACATAACTATCTCACGTGGAGGAAAGTCCGGGCACACATTTTGGCCTTGTGCCACAATAAACGTAGCGGGTAACGCCCGTCAGGAGCAATCCTAGAGTTGCGAACAGTGACGAACCGATTTAGTTCGGATGAAACGGCAAAATACTTACGCGTGTGCAAGATCGTATTCTCTGACCTCGGTCGGAGTCTGAATCGCTTGAGGTGTAGAGTAATCTACATCCTAGATAAATATCTATCTACAACAGAACCCGGCTTATAGATACAAACCAAATATATGAGAAACACCTTGTCCAAAGCAGGGTGTTTTTCATATCTTAGTGGGGTATATAAAGAATAAAATTAAAATAGTCTTTGAGAAATACATTGCGCAGGCTGTCGAGCCGAGCATAGCAAAAATTCAGCAGAATTTTATGTGCGTATTTCGAGAAGAGCTATTTCAATTTTATTCTTTATCCCATACTAAAAATTTAAGACAAACCATTTTGTTGAAATATTTTTTGTTAAATAAATTTTTTTTAAAATAAAAATAAACTTATCAAAATTTTAGTACGGGATTCTCAATTTTCTAATTTGCGAGGCAAAAAGAAAATTGGAAAGTTATCCACACTTTTTTTGTAAAAATCATTGCAGTATATGTGATTATGTAAGATAATATACATGTGGGTGTGATAAATTTTTTTACAAATAATTTTTTTATAAAATTTATTTGCAAGGTCGTGAGATCACACATCTTTAAAAATAATTTTTAAAAATATATGGCAGCAAAAAAGAAAGCTAAAAAAGCAGTAAAGAAAGTAGCAAAGAAAAAGGCTACAAAGAAGAAGAGAAAGTAATCTCACTCTACTTTAAAAGAAAATCCCCTCTCTATCGGGGATTTTCTTTTTGTGTTAGAATTAGAATTAGGGAATATACGTGTCCCGTTAGAGATATATATCTATAAACAAACGGGATATTTTATATAGTAATTATAAGTATATATTAATAAATAATAGAAAGCTATGAAGCTTTCTATCTCTAACTGGGATGGGAATATTAAAGAATATAATAGGAACTGAAAGTGATAGGCTGATAAAGAAATGGAGACCTCTAGTGGATAAGATAAATAAATTAGAGCCCCAAATACAGAAGTTAAATGATGATGAACTCAAGGCCAAAACTGAAGAACTTAAATTAAGAATTAAAGAGGGAACAAGTCTGGATGATATCTTACCAGAAGCTTTTGCTTTGATGCGTGAAGTATCTGTACGTACTCACAATGAACGTCATTATGATGTGCAGCTTATCGGAGGGATAGCGCTTCACAAAGGAAACATTACCGAAATGAGAACCGGTGAAGGAAAAACTTTAGTGGCAACTCTTCCATCTTATTTGAATGCGCTAACTGGTTTAGGTGTGCATGTTGTAACCGTCAATGATTATCTTTCACGACGTGACGCGGTTTGGATGGGTCCACTTTTTGCGATGCTTGGACTTTCTGTTGGAGTAATTAATTCACAGAATACATCATACGTTTTTGATCCAAGTCATCAAAGTAGAGAAGAAACTGAAGAGGAAGGTGAATTAGGATCGTTCAAGGTGTTATATGAATTTTTGAGACCTTGCACCAGAAAAGAAGCCTATGTCTGTGATATAACTTATGGAACCAATAATGAATTTGGGTTTGATTATCTTCGAGATAATTTAGCCCATAATATTAACGATCTTGTCCAAAGGGGCCATAACTATGCTGTGGTGGATGAAGTTGACTCTATTTTAATAGATGAATCTCGAACCCCACTCATTATCTCATCCCAAGCAGAAGATAGTGAGGATTTGTATTACACATTTGCTGATATTGCCAAGAAATTAAAACCAGAAGAAGACTATACTGTTGACGAGAAACTTCGAGCAATATCTCTAACTGATCATGGGATCACTCTGTCGGAGAGCCTACTTGGGATTTCGGATATTTATACTGAAAAAGGAATTAAATATGTTCACCATCTGGAAACTGCCGTTAAGGCCCGAGCACTTTACGAAAACAATAAAGACTATGTGGTCAAAGATGGAGAAGTTATCATTGTTGATTCTTTCACGGGACGATTACAACCAGGACGACGCTGGAGTGAAGGTTTGCACCAAGCGATTGAAGCTAAAGAGGGAGTGAAAATTGAAAAAGAGACAAGAGCAGTTGCTTCGATAACTTTTCAAAATTATTTCCGATTTTATGGGAAACTTTCTGGAATGACTGGAACAGCCGAGACTTCAAAAGAAGAATTTCTTAAAGTCTACGGACTTGATGTTGTAATAGTCCCGACTCACCGTCCAATAAATAGAAAGGATTATAATGATTTAATCTATCAAACAGAAAAAAATAAATTACTTGCGGTTGCTCGTAAAACAAAAGAACTTAGTGAGAATGGCCAGCCGGTTTTAATCGGTACTGTTTCAATTGAAAAAAACGAACTTCTTTCAGCTTATTTAACTCAGGCGGGTATTCCACATACACTTTTGAATGCTAAGAACCATGAACGTGAAGGGGAAATCATTGCTAACGCTGGACGCAAGGGAGCTGTAACAGTGGCGACAAACATGGCTGGGCGTGGAGTTGATATTAAATTAGGGGGTATTCCTTATGATAAAGATAAATATGATGAAGTAAAAGAACTCGGTGGTTTGTTTGTTATTGGAACAGAACGTCATGAAGCTCGACGTATCGATAATCAGCTTCGAGGTCGTGCTGGCAGACAAGGAGACCCTGGCTCGACTCAATTCTATGTATCCTTAGAAGATGATCTAATGCGTATTTTCGGTTCAGATAGAATTAAGTCAATGATGGGTAAACTTGGAGTACCAGAAGATCAGCCAATTGAGAATCGTTTTATTTCAAATACCCTAGAGAATGCTCAAGCCAAAATAGAAGGTTTTCATTTTGATTCTCGTAAACACACCCTTGAATACGATAATGTCATGAATCACCAACGTAAGGTTGTTTATGAACGCCGCCGAATTATGTTAGCTGGAGATTTTAAAGAAATTGAAAATTTTTTAACTGATTTAACTGTCGATTATCCTAAATTAGAAGAAATTGTTAAACAAAAAAGAGCAGCAATTGGCGATAATTTGTTTTTTGAAACAGTTCGCCGTATTGCTTTATACATTACCGATACTTTATGGGTAGAACACCTAGAGACGATGGAGTATACCAGAAGCTCAGTTAATCTTCGGGCTTATGGGCAGAGAGAGCCTCTAATTGAATACAAAAAAGAGGGCTTGCGCTTATTCCGAGAAATGGAAATTAATTTTAAAGAGAAGGTTTTTTCTTTAATTAATACAATAAATGTTGATATTAAAGAAAATAGCCAAACGGAAGTTGTTGAAGAACGACCAGAACTCATACTAAGCTCATCTGATGGTAGTGATAACCCTGGGACAATCAGAAGGGAATCCAAAAAGATAGGTCGCAACGACCCATGCCATTGTGGATCTGGCAAGAAGTATAAACATTGTCATGGGAAGGAAGAATAATTAAATTTGTTGAAAAATAAGGATATTTATAGAACAGGAGGGGTCTTCTGTCAAAAATTACCAGATATCCTTGTTTTTAGGGCTTATTTTGACACAGTATTCATATAGGTGTCAAGGAATATTATGCAAAAAATCCTTATTTTATAAGGATTTTTTGCATTTGACGACATCAAAAACTATGTTGTAACTATTGACTTCTATCTGCCTTTATGCTACTATATAGGGAGTTCCAAGTATGTTATCTTATGTTTACATTTGATGATATACTAGGAGCTTTTTAGTTTAGCGTCTTCTATCTGTTTATCATAAGGCGTTTAAGCTACCCTAAACAAGGCGTTTGGTACTACGAAAAGCACCACATATGAACAAAAAAGAAATAGTAAGTTATTTGCAGTCAATTATAGCGATTCCAATGCTTGCGATAGCCCTTCCACTTAGTGGAACGGGGAATATCACGAGTCTGACCGCTATAAATGATAGCATTACAAGCGAAAATTCTGTGATAATCACACAAGAAGAAGTAGCACGTAAAGAAAAAGCGGAAGCCATTGATGCATATTTTGCAAAGCATAATGCTCCACTTGAAGGCCATGGTATGAAATTCGTACTAGAAGCCGAAAAGAATGGTTTAGACTGGCGTCTTCTTCCAGCCATTGCGATGATTGAAAGTACTGGAGGAAAACATGCTTGTAAAAAGGTTCCTAATAGTGTCTTCGGTTGGGGTTCATGTAAAATAAGTTTTAACTCAATTGATGAGTCAATAGAAATAGTGGCTCACAATCTAGGGGGTAATAACTCTGGCACCGCTCGTCACTATGATGGTAAAACCACATTACAAATTTTAAGGAAATATAATTCCATTATCCCGACTTATCCACAAAAGGTGGCCAAAGTCATGAAAAAGATTCAGGATGATGGTCAAGAAATAATTTAATAATAATCAAAAAACCCGCGCAGGCGGGTTTTTTGATATAATATAAAGCATGGAGAAATTATATATTCAACATAATGATAAGGTCATAAATACAAACGATACTTTTAAAAATGTAATGGCTGTAACTCTTAATTCCCAAACAAATTATAAAGATGGAATAATTCGATGTATTACAAGTAGAGAGGGAGATGTAACGGTAAAAGGATATGTTGATAGAAGCGAACTACATAGAATTCAAGGGAATTCGTTAGAACATTTTGAAATTGGTAGTAATTTGATAATTAAAAATGAAAAAGAAATTATTGATAGTTTAAGTTCTGAGGGTTGGGATTTTATTGGATTAGAAGATCCAGACATCTGGATAGATGCGGCAACTAATTTAATGCATTTATATTTTACAATTCCAATAAAACCATCAGAAAAAATACGTGATGATGGAGAGAAAATAAAAATACATCTTGGGCATGCTGTTGGAAAAGATTTAGATTCTCTAGAAATGACAATGCCTGTACTTATGGATACAGTTCAATTGAGTGCAAAGGAAGTTTCCATAGCCCCACTAAATTCTAAGGGGTTTAGATACAACCTTATTGAATCTCGAGATCGACAAATTGATACAACTTATTCGATTGTTAAAGTGGCAATTGCAGAAGATATGAGTCAACCCTGGGAGTATGGAGAAACCGTATTTCATCCGAAAGATCATAATATTCCTTGGATAGCTGGACATGCTTCTCCTGGTCCACTATTCTCGAAAGATTTTCTTGATATAGGAGAGGGAAAATTATTGGGTGTTATAAATGGGCGTGAAGCCAATCAAAAAATGGGGGATGGAAAAACAAAATACGGAATGTTTTCTATTGGATTATTTATTTATGATTATGAAAATGGAAAAATTGATTGGGTTTCCTTAGAACCATTTATTCAAGATACTGAAGCAAACACAATTACATTTGCTAGTCAGTTTGTGGAAACAATAAAAGGAGAGGGTATTTTATACGCTCACGTTGATGATTCTTTTGTTAGGGCTTATACCTTGAAGGCAGAAGAAATAAAAAAATTACTTCCTAATTAAATCTTCTTAAAATTCTCGATTGTGATGCTTTTTTCGCCGTTTCTTTCGGTGACTTTGCCGTTTAGAGCTATGATTGTATCAGGGACAAGTAGTTCTTTGTTTTTTTCAAATAAACTACTAAAAACAACGGCGTCTATGCTATCTGTTTCATCAGAAATTCTAATAAATGCCATACGGGTATTACTTTTTGTTGTGACAATCCTGACGTTATCAATAATTGCTGCGACTGTGATTGGAACACCAATTTTCACTCCATTTTTAACGTTTTTGATTAAGGTTCCAAACTTTTCTATCTTTTCTTTGTGTTCGGCAAGGGGATGCCCAGAGATATACAGACCCAATAATTCTTTTTCCCAGATAAGTTTATCTTTCAATGTGACTTTGTCTTGAGGGGCAAGTGAAAGGTTTGTTTTTATTCCACCGATGGACCCAAAAAGTGAATCTTGGTTGGCAACATTTTTTGATTCTTTGTTGAAAGAGAGAAGTGTTTCCAGATTTCTGACAATCATATTTCTATCGGCGAATTCATCCATTGAACCCGATTTAGCTAGAGCTTCAACTGATTTTTTATTCAAATTTTTATGATTAATTCTTTCAAAAAAATCCTCCAATGATTTAAAGGGGCCGTTTTTCTTGCGTTCCTCAATTATTGAATCTGAAATATCAGTTCCTAAATTTTTTATATTATAAAATCCAAATCGGATAGAACGCTCAGTTTTTTTATCTGTTCCATTAATAACAGTGAATCCACCCAAACTCTCATTTATATTTGGAGGCAAAACTTCGATCTTCATTTTTTTACACTCACTTATTATTTCAGCCACCTTCTCAATATCTCCGGATTCAGCGGTCATAATTGAGGCCATATATTCAACCGGATAATTTGCTTTCATATAAGCGGTCTGATAGGCGACTCGTCCATAGGAAGCAGCGTGGGCTTTATTAAATCCGTAGGCAGCGAATGGTTCAATCAAGTGCCACAGATTCTCTGCCATTTTGGGGGTTATTCCGTTTGCGATAAATCCTTCTATGAGTTTTGTTTTCTGAGCCTCCATTTCTTTTGGTATTTTCTTACCCATAGCTTTACGGAGTTTATCGGCTTCAAGCCAAGAGTAACCAGCAAGCTTAATTGCTGTCATCATCACGTCATCTTGATAGGTAATAACTCCATATGATTGATCAAGCACATCTTTAAGTCGTGGGTCAGGATATTTAATTAATTTTGGATTGTGTTTGCGTTTAATATATTCAGGAATTGATTCCATCGGTCCAGGGCGGTATAGCGCCACCATCGCATTTATATCGTGGATTGTGGAGGCCTTGAGTTCTTTCAAGTAGTGAGTCATTCCTGAGCCGTTTAATTGGAAAAGCCCCATTGTTTCTCCACGGGCGAGCATTTCGAAAGTTAATTTATCATCAAGTGGTATTCGGTCTATATCTATTTCGACGTTGTGAATTTTTTTCACAATTCGGACAGCGTCAGCAAGTATTGCCAAGTTTCTAATTCCCAAGAAATCAAATTTTGGAAGTCCGGCATCCTCAATGCTATACATGTCGTATTGAGTGATAATGTTTCCACCCTTGGGGTCAAATTGGATAGGCGAAAATTCATAAAGTGGTCGTGGGGCGATAACAACTCCAGCCGCATGCACAGAGATATGACGGACACACCCTTCCATTTTTTTAGCTAAATCAATTATCCTTTTGGTATCAGGCTCATTTTTATATGCATTTTTAAGATCGGGAACTATTTCCATGGCATGTTTGATAGTCATCGGCATACCTTGTGAACCAAGTGGGATCATCGAAGAAATCCGATCTCCAACTGCGTATGGATAACCAAGAGCTCGAGCAACATCGCGTACCGAACCCTTGGCCATCATTGTTCCAAATGTTCCAATTTGTGCGACCTTATCTTCACCGTATTTTCTTTTTGCATAAGCAATGATTTCATCACGACGATTATCAGCATAGTCCATATCTATATCTGGCAATGATGGACGCTCGGGATTTAAAAATCTTTCGAACGGTAATTTGTAAGCAATCGGGTCCACATTAGTAATTCCGATAAGATAAGTAGTAAGAGAACCGGCGACTGACCCTCGGATGTTTGTGTAGATTTTATTTTCCCTTGCGAAGCGGAGTAAATCTCCAACAACCAGGAAATAAGTTGGATAACCTTTTTGTTTAATAATTTTTAATTCATACTCTAATCGGTTTATATATTCTTCGGCCTGGGGTAGTTCTCGAAAAGCAAAACCTTTATAGGCAATATCACGAAGCATATCATCGGCCGAGACATTATCGGGTATTGGAAAGTCGGGGAAGTATGCTTTTCCAAGTTCCAAATCATATTCTTCACATAGATTTGCAACGAGTAAGGTATTGTCGATTGCTTCTGGTGAGTCCTTAAAATATAGACGTGCAGTTTTTTCATCAACAAGAGAAAAGTCATCTTCTGAAAACTCGAGTCCAGTGCCTTCTTTCCCATCGGTTCCAGTGTTTACAGCAAGCAAAGTGTGGTGGGCTAAATGATCCTCCTGACAAAGATAATGTGAGTCCTGCCCGGCAACAACTGGAATCTTGAATTTTTTACCGAGTGCTTTTATTCCATCGCGAAGTTTCAAATCATTATCAATGTGAGCGTGTGAATGGACTTCTAAGAAATAATTTTCTTTACCAAAAATTTCTTGGTGCTCTTTTATTAATGCTTCGGCTTTCTCATCATTGCCGGCAAGAACGGCTTGAGAAAGTTGGCTTCCCATACAACCTGAAAGACAAATTATCCCTTGGCTGTATTGTTTTAGAATTTCTTTATCCATCCGTGGCTTATAATAATAACCCTCGAGGTTTGCAATTGTAATCAAACGCATTAAGTTTTTGTAACCTTGTTTATTCTTCGCAAGAAGTGTTAGGTGGTAGCGCCTATTGTCTATTCCGGGTTCTTTATCTTTGCGTCCACGTTCGGCAATGTAGGCCTCGACTCCAATAATTGGCTTGATCCCAGCTTTTTTCGCTTCTTTATAAAACTCAATGGCTCCATACATATTTCCGTGATCAGTAATAGCAAGTGCCCCCATTCCATTTTCTTTGCAAGTTTTAACCATATCAGGAATTTTAGAAAGTCCATCAAGAAGGGAATAATGGGAGTGGGTGTGAAGATGTATGAAGTTTGATTTTTTTTCAGTAGCTGGTTCCATATTTTCTTAGTATAGCAAATAAGGTATGATAGCTCTATATGGACAAGAGTGTGAAATATATTGTAGGGATTGATGAGGTTGGGCGAGGTCCAATCGCTGGACCAGTCTGCGTCGCATCATTTATGGTGCGACGCAATTACGAATTGCCAATTAATAATTACGAATTTAAATTACCCAAACTCAAGGATTCAAAAAAGCTATCAAAGAAGCAGAGAGAAATTTGGTTTAATTTTTTGAAAGGTGAAAAAGAAAAAGGGAATTGTGATTATGCTGTGTCTTTTGTCTCATCAGAAAATATTGATAAATTTGGAATTGCAAAATGTATTCAAAAAGCCCTTGATAAATCGCTTTCAGGAATTACAAATCAGGATTATAAAAATTTTCGTCGCTTAACCCTAAAGGGCTCCCTGCCCGATAATGCTATTCATATGCAGGCGGGCGACACGAGCGAAAATTTTTACGATCCTGATTTGTATCAAATATTCCTCGATGGGGGATTGCATGCGCCAAAAGAATTTATTCATCAAGAAACAATTATAAAAGGCGATGAACTCCACCCAATAATTTCGATGGCATCAATAGTTGCCAAGGTCTCACGAGATAGAATAATGACAAATTATGCGGTGGAATATCCTGAATATGGATTTGAGCGTCATGTTGGTTATGGAACGAAAGCTCATTATGAAGCCATAAAAAAGCACGGTCAAACTAAAATCCACCGCAAAACTTTTATTCACTAAATGCACTAGGTCTTGCCTGGTGCATTATTAAAAATCCCCAGAAATTGAAATAATTGCTGGGGGTTCTTATAAATAAAATTTCATTTCCCGTTCTAATCTCGTATTGGTGAAAGCATTTCTTTGGTAAAGGAATTGACGGTTGACCCTTCACTTAATTCACAAAAAAATGTCTCCCTGTTTTTTTCACCTGGAATCATTACGATTTTTTTGCTCAGATCATCTTCTTTCAGGTCATCTATTTTAAGATTCAGGTCTTGAGAAATAAAATTGGATAGAGTTGCCCTGACATAAGGGGAAAACTTGTCATTGAATGATTTAGCAAGAGCTTCACCTATGGTAATTATTTCACCCCTAACATAGGATACGGGGATTGTTTGGGCAATCCTCTTTTCTGAAGATTGATTATCGTGCCCGAATTTTGAACGGTTATCTGTCATAATTTCATATTCATAAACATAATAACAGTAAACCACATTTCTTTGCACTGAAGCCATGTATCCTTTCCGGTATTTATTTTCAAGCTCCAAGACTTTTTTGTAGTATTGCCCGGGTTTTAAATTTTTAGTAAAAGAACAACTTTCTGTCATTCCTGAACCTTTTGTATAATTTTCAAAACTCTGGACATACAAAACCCATACCTTGTGGGTTTTAAAACTGAGAACGTTCTTTTTCATTTTTTGTAGTTTTAAATGTGAATGAAATTATTTTTTTTCTTCATACTACAATTTATTAACTAATTTGTCAAAGTTTCTTAATAATTTTTATTGAGCCAATTTTGGATGTCTTTTTTATCTTCCTTTAGCCAAGATGCATTTGATTCGATTTTTTCGTATGCTTGTTCAAGTGTTCTATCTGCTCCCGGAGCATTATTTTTTGCAAAGAACTTTTTCGCGTCTTTTAGAGTTGTTAAGTCTGTATGGTTTCCAAGTGGAGAAATAAGGCGAGACAAGAAATGCCCACCCTCACCATATTTTTTAAGGAATATTTTCCAATTGGCTTTTATAAACTTCCAAGTCAAATCTCTCCCATAATTATTCTGCCAAACCATTGTGAGCAAATGTGGAGCGTCTTGGCTCTTCACATGCTCTGACATTATAAAGTTGAGAGTCTTTTGTAGAAGTTTTTCATTTCGGAAAGAAGCAAGAGCATAACCGAATCTTTCTTTTTCTTCATTTAGTAATTCTTTCTTATATAATCCCTCAAATAATTTCCATTCTTTTTCATTTCCACTTAGAGCGACTATTCTATAAATAACTCCGCGTATATCTGCATTAATAGATTTTTTATTTTTAAATAATTCTTGAGCTTTTTTTATAATTTCTTTATCTCCGTAAAATGCTGACTGAGAAATTGCTAAACTGCGAAGAAATACGTCGGAATGTTTTTCACCCGCCTTGACTTGCGTTCGGCGAGGCAGGTTTTTTTTCTTTTCAAACCCCATTCGTTTAATCAACGGAGAAAATATTAAACGAGCATAAGTTTCATATTTTTTTGCGAAAGTTTCACTGTGAATTAAATTATAAACTCGATTGATTCCTCCTGCAATTTCAGTCCAGACAATATATTCAGTTTCAGCTTGGTAATTAAGGGTGAATTCGAGTGCTGTGTGAGTTTTTATATATCCACCTTCAACAAGAGCAAATAAGTCTCGAATAATTCCTAGTCGATCACGTACAGAAAGAGAACCACCCCTTATTTCACCGCCGAGTTTTTGTAAAGTAAAATCATCATAACGAACTCGCATGAAAGTTTCTTCTTCTTTATTTATTTTTCCAATAGAATTTCCAATAAGAGGGTCAGATTTTTTTGTCATCAATAATTTTATTATTTCTCCATTTCCTGCTTGTGCAGACAAGGATTCATATCTAATTGGGATAGGCCACAAATTTTTCTTTGTTTTTGAATTTTTATATTTTTTTGCTGAAATACGGCTTGAGAAAAATCTCTCCTGCTTAATTTCCCAAAGGTCCTTCCTTTGGGAAAGGGTGATGAGTGGATAGCCAGTTGCTTTCGTCCATGCAGACATTATTTTATTGACTGGCTTTTTGCTTATTTTTTCAAATGAATTCCATAAATCAACCGTATCGGTATTTTTGTAACTATGTTTTTTCAAATAGTGACGTAATCCATCACGAAAGTTGTCATGTCCAATATATTCAGCTAGTTGCCTAATCATGGCTGAGCCTTTAGCATAAGAGACCATATCGAAAATTTCATTGATTTCATCAGGGTGGTTTACGGATATTTCTATTGGGTGAGAGTTCGAAAGTGAATCAAGCCGTAGAGCCAGAGCATAGCGGTCAGCTAAATATAAATCCCAAATATGCCAGTCGGGAAACATTTTATCAACACAAAAGTTTTCCATGTATGAGGCAAACCCCTCATTGAGCCACAAGTCAGTCCACCATTTCATTGTCACTAGATTTCCGAACCATTGATGAGCCAGTTCGTGAGCAATGACAATCGCCACCCATTGCTTATTTGATAACGAAGTTTTTTCTTCATCAACAAGAATTGCTGATTCGCGGAAAGTTACAGCTCCCCAGTTTTCCATTGCAGCACTTTCGAAATCTGGAATGGCAATTAGGTCGAGTGTAGGAAGTGGATAGGGAATACCAAAATATTCATTATAAAATTCAAGCGATCTAATGGCGACATCAAGGGCAAACTTTGCTTGGTGTTTTTTTCCGGCTGTTGTGAAAACTCGGACGAGAGTTGGTTCGGCGTTGGCTGACAAATTTTCATGGTCTGGCCCCTCGTCCTCCCTCGTCCGAGGACCTGAAAATTTATCTGGCAACGAAGAACCTGATTGTATATTCGCTCTCCTTTCAATATATTCAAATTCCCCAACGATAAAAGCCAGTAAATATGTGGACATTTTCGGGGTTGGAGCAAATGAGACAATTTTATATCCAGCACTGTGCTCTTTTATTTCAATCGGCAGAGTGTTTGATATTGCTGTGTGTTTATCGGAAATTACGAGTGACACTTCAAATGTTGCTTTGTGTTCTGGCTCATCGAAACATGGGAATGCTCGTCGTGCATCAGTTGCTTCAAATTGAGTTGTTGCTAAATATTTTTCTTCTCCATCTAAAATGTATTTACTTTTATATAGACCTCTTAGCCCCTCATTTATGATTCCCGAAAAGGTAATGTGAAGTTTACCATTACCACTTTTTATTTTATTTTTAAAATAAAAAGTAGAAGTTTCAGATTTGATGTCGTATGTAATTTTTGAAGCGAATTGTATTTCGTCTTTGGATTTTCCCCTACTACTTACTACTTTCTGCTTACTACTTATGCTAACTGTCTCAATATCAATATCCTTACTATGAAGAGTAATCTGGTTAGTTTCTTTTTTTATTTTTATTTTAATTATTTCACTACCAGAAAATGTAAATGACTCTAAATCTGGTTTGATCAAGAGATTATAAGAAATTGGGGAAGTATGATTCGGTAAACGTATCGATTGTTTTAAAATCTTTTTTTTCATTTTTATGTTTATTTTGTAGCTTTTTCTATTCTCTCAAGGGCAACAACAAAGGCTGTTCGGCGAATATCTGTATTTAATTCTTTAGAACGATTCCAAATTATTTCTGTTTCGCTCTCCATTATTTTTTGTAATTTTTCAAAAACTTCCTTTTCGGTCCAGTGTTCTTTTTTTAAATTCTGCTCCCATTCAAAAGTAGAAACTGTCACCCCTCCAGCGTTGGCAAGGATGTCTGGTACAACTGGAATATCACGAGAGAAAAGAATATCATCAGCTTCGGGGGTTGTTGGGCCGTTGGCAAGCTCGACAATTAATTTTGTTTTAATATTTTTAGCATTTTTTTCCGTAATTTGGTTTTCAAGTGCTGCAGGAATCAAAACATCGCATTCAATGAGCAGAAGTCCTTCATTTGTAATATTTTTTGAACCTGGGAAGCCAGCAATCTGACCATTTATTTTTTTGTACTCATTTAGTTCTTTTATATCAATACCACTTTCTTTTAGTATCGCTCCTTTTGAATCCGAGATTGCGATAATTTTATGCCCGTGATTTGTCAATATTTCCGCGGCATTACCGCCAACATTTCCGAACCCCTGAACAACAATTTTACATGAATCGGGTAGATTTAATTTTTTACGAATAACATCAAAAACATAAAATCCGCCAAGACCTGTGGCTGGACCGCGACCCTCTGAGCCTCCGACTACTATTGGTTTGCCTGTGATAACAGCATTCGTTGTGTCTCCAGTGATTTTTGAATACTCATCTACCATCCAAGACATTATTTCTGGTGTTGTATTTACATCAGGAGCTGGAACGTCTATCTGGGGACCGATAACAGGAGCCATCAGCTTGATCCATCCGCGAGATAATTTCTCCAGTTCATTTTTTGAAAGTTTTTTTGGATCGACAGTTATTCCACCTTTCCCTCCGCCCATCGGAATATTGGCAACAGCGCACTTGAGAGCCATCCAGAAGGCGAGAGCTTTAACCTCATTTATATCTGTATCTTGGTGGTAGCGTATTCCTCCTTTATAGGGACCACGAGCATTATTGTACTGGACACGATAACCTTCAAATACTTCTAGAGAACCATCGTCCATTGTGACCGGGATAGCAATACGGATTTCTCTATTTGGTTGGGCTAAGCGTTTTAAAAACTTTTCATCAAATTTTTTAATTTTTGTAGCCCTCTCAAGTTGGGACATTGCGTTTTGAAATGGATTGTTCATTTTTGTCTTGGTTCGCCATAGATTTACTCATAGGCGACGTTGTTTAAATTAATATTTTTCTATTATACTCTTTATGTTGGTTATTTTATAATTTTAAAATTACCCTTATTTATCAAGAGTTTTGTAGGGGATAGAAGTACTTGACAAAGTAGTACCTTATATGCTATAATACCCTTATGGATAACAAAATAACAAAAAATTTAATAATTCTTGGAGCAATCATTTTTTCATTAATTTTAACAAATAATGTGTTTGCCGATTATAATCCTTATGATTCTTCTAATTGGCTAAGGCCTGTTACTTCTAGTAATAGAAATAACTATTATGACGATTCTGATTATAATAATTATGCTCAGAGCGGATATAATCAATACACTACATATAATCCAAATACAGATAGACCAACAGTTGTAAATAATTATTATTATCAGGCGGTACCAACCAGTGTCTCAAAGACAAGTACAACCAATAAAGTTGCGACAACTACTTCTACAAAGACGTCAACTAACAATACAAACGTAAGTAAAAATGATTCAGTAGACTCTGTAAATAATAGTCGTGATAATGGCAATGAGATCACCGCGCTTTCACTTCGTGGATCTGGTGGATTTATGCCAAGTTCTATTTGGCAATGGTTTTTGGTTATAATTCTAATTTTAATTATTATTGTGATCTCTCGAATGTTAATGCATAAAAAGCCAGCAGTTGCAATGCAGGAATCTCATACTGCACACGCTCATTAATATATCATTATGAATCTAAAAGTAGCCCCGCCTTCGGCGGGGCTACTTTGCATTTATGTATTTTTTTGATATTATAACCTTACCTGCTAATAGTAGGTAATATTCCGTGGCCCGCCTAGACTCGACGTCTAGTCGAAGCTGGTAGCTCGATCTATTATAAAAAAGATGCCCTTTGTTTATATTTTAAAAAGTATAAATCATGAAAAATTTTATGTTGGTAGTACAACTGACATAGATAGGCGTATCTTTGAACATAATAGTGGTAGCACCACATATACAAAAAGATATATGCCGTGGAAAGTTATTTATACCGAAAAATATGTGAATTTGTCAGAGGCACGAAAAAGAGAAAAATATCTCAAAAGTTCAGCCGGAAGAAAATTTACAAAAACAATTCCGTGGTAGCTCAGCGGTAGAGCGATCGCCTGTTAAGCGATTGGTCGTAGGTTCGATCCCTACCCACGGAGCCAAGTAGGTTGTTTTGCAAATTCTAGTATATGATTATACGGAGAACGTATTGTAAACTCTAGGTTTTTTCCATTTGCAACGCAGTTCTGAAGTAGGTAATTGAGAATTGCTCTCTTTTCAGGAACTTCAGAACTTTTGAATAATTCAAAAGCATTTTTTGCTAGATTTAACACATTAGAAGCCGTAATATAATAATTTTCATCTGCTCTAGTATGGTCCTCAATTTGAATATTAATATCATATTGTTTTTCTTTCATCTCTTTCAACTTTATATCATAGTCATCCTTAGTAATACGCTCATCAAGAAGTAAATCAGTAAGACGGCTTAATCTTGTTTGAATTGTATTATATTCTTGCTGTAAAGATTTTATGGCTTCTTTATGATATAGGTCTTTACCGTCATTTGATTTTCTAAGTCCTTCAACTATCTCGTCTATCTTTGCCTGCGGTATGCTCTTAAATGCCTCTAGGACCTCGTATATAGGCTTTAAAAAGTCTTTTTCTGGTATATAGAGCTTCTCATTACATAGGTCTTTTTTAGCATTTGTGCAACTATAATAAATAAACTTTCCTTTGGCAGTTTCTGGACTCATAGCACAACCACATTTTTTACATCGGACCAACCCTCTAAAGATATACGGCTTTGAAGCATATTGAAAAGGCTTTTTGCCCCAACTCTTTCTTATCTGTTGGCACTTATCAAAAAGTTGTTTACTTATAATTGGCTGATATTTATGCGGATATGTTTTACCCTTTGATAACATTTCTCCGTAATAGAATGGATTATTTAATATATGACTAACCATACTCAAAGCTAATGGCTTGCCGACATTACTATCTAATCCAGCTTTTGACATCTCGGTCCTTAGAGTTAGAGTTGAATGATTACCCGTTGCATACAGCTCAAACATTTTTCTAATTAGATGAGCTGTATTTGAATCAAGTATTATATCTTTGTTTCCTTTTATCTCGCCAATGTTTTGATAGCCAATAGGAGCTTTACCAGTCCACTCGCCATTTCTTCTTTTTTGCTCAAACTTTCTTTTTACATTATCACTAAGTTGAAGCACATAACTTCTTGCAAACATTACCGCCATATCCCAACGAAGTAATTCGGCACTATTTGAATCTTTATGGATGACAAGGTTTTCTCTGTAAAAATGTATTTCAATTTTTCCAGCTTTTCTTAATTCGTCTAGTTGGACCGATTCCTTGAAACTTCTTTGAAGTCTATCAACAGTATCAACCACAAGAGCAATACATTCTTTCATTTCTTGAATAATCTTTATAACTTCTTGGAATTTCTCTCTGTCACCCTTAGTTGAAGATTCTTCAATTTCAATAGTTTTCCAGATAGTAAGGTCTTTGAATTTTATATAATCTGAAATACGCACAACTTGTGCTTCATTTGAATCCTGTTTTTTGTCTGATACTCTAGCTAAAATTATTGCTTTCATAAATTTATTTATTAAATAAAGTTGCTATTCTAATCTCTTCTTCGTTTTGTCCAACTAACTCAAATTGAAAATCTTTATTTATTTTGAATTTAATCAAATTCATTCCAAAATCTTCAATTTTTTCGTTGTTTATCTTATCAAAAACACTTTTCTTGTATTTAGTATCTGGATTATCTATAAGGTGTTCACCTTTGCTTTCTATTATATAGACAAGCTCCAAAGAATCTTTTTTATCTTTCTTTGCAACTATAAAATCTGGTCTTATCTTTCCTCTTTTCCATCCATTTACATAATACCAACTTTTCTTTTCAGCTTTATTTCTAACCCACCAGATAACATTATTATTTCTATCAATAAGGCTAGCCACTTTTAATTCCAACGGATTCATAGACAATTTATCTGATTTTTCAAATAAATTATGGCTAAACATTTCAAATCCATCTGGATATACTTCATTCTCTCTTGGTAATGAATAACCAACTTTTTTATCATCAGAAACAGATAATTTAAGAATTTTTCCTTTTATTAAATCATTAAATAATTGTTTTTCTTGAATATCTTTTTCCTCTGATAGTTTTTTGATTATTTCTTGTATTATAAATCCGCTATTTTTATCAATTTTTTTCTGGTCTTTTGTTTCTTTAAAAATTTTTATAAAATTACCAGCTAATTCTGAAGCGGTAAAAGCATTTTCAATAACATCTGTTATTCTTCGTGATAAGTAATTTTTATCTAAAGCATTACCAAATTCTTCATTCAATTCTACTTTTTCTGATTTTTCTAAATCAATTACATATTCATAATTATCCTTTTTACTGTCTAAAATTGGTAAGATATTTCCCTTTATCCATTTATTGAAATCAATTTTATTCCATTTTATTTTTGATTTTATATCAATTTCATAAGAAAATCTTCTATAAGTATTTTTTTCTTTAATAACCCATACTGGTAAATACAAAGATTCTGGATATTTTTTGATTATCTCTGGTTTTACTTTTGTTTTGATTTTTTTTGAACCAGTTGGACCAGATTCTGGTGTAATATTTTTAACCAAATCTCCAAGCCCTTCATCTTGAAATCCTTTCTGAATATTATTAAGAATATCTATCGTTTCTCCTCTGGTAAAATAAACATAACTTTCATCAAGTTCTTTTATTTCTGTCTTTGTCGCATAAGGTTGTCTTAAAATTCTTCCAACTAATTGAGTCATAGATGATTCTGTTCTAGCATTGGGTATAATCCCTAAAATATATGCAAAGGAGCAATCCCAGCCTTCTTTTAGGGCTTCTTTGGTTATTATATATCTTATCTCACAAGATTCAGATAAAAGCTTTTCTTCTTTTATTTCATCCATCTCGCTAGATTTAACTGCTATTTCAAAAGCAGAAACACCTCTTTCAATTAAATATTCTCTCACATCTTCACTATGAACTTTTCCGCTTTCTCTTTGGTCCTTTCCAGTTCTTTCTACTTGTATAAGTGCTATAGGTCTTATATATGTTCCCTTATTGCCTTTTAATTTAATTGCTTCTTTTTCTAAACTTTCCCTTTTCCTTTTTATATCATTCATCATTTCTTTCCAGTTTCCGCTAATAGTAGGAGAGTGTAAATGCATATCAAGTTTTATCATATCTTCATCATCAAGCTCTTTGCCCATAATTTTAACTAAAACATTCATACCTTTTCTTTCCGCAGGCGTAGCAGATAATCCTATAATCATTGAGGGATTTAATCCATCAAGTGTATTTTTTGCATTATCAGAAAACATAGTATGAAACTCATCTACTATGATTAAGGGATTAAGTGTTCTTATTACATTACCCAAACTTGTTTTTACTATTTTTCTGTTAAATAAAGTATCTGGTATAAAATCTAAATTGGGTATTTTTTCCAATAATTTCTGATGTTTATCATACTGATTATCGTGTGGAAAAAAATCAATATATGCTCCACTATCTTGGAATACTTTCAAATCTTCTTGGGTAACTCTATTAGCTGACCCCATCATCAACATTAAAATTACAAGATTATCTTCTATATCTTGTTTTCTTAACGGATAACCCTTTTCTATTATTAGTGTTTTATTCCCACTACATTGGTCTAACCATTGCCTGTAAATATGGTTTTTATTTTTTAAGTTTTCTATTGTTTGTCTATAAATTGTTTCTCTATGTGTAATCCAAACTACAAGACCTTTTCTTTTTTGTGCAAAGAGATTTTGATATTCTCTTATAGCTTCTATTGCGATAAGTGTTTTACCACCACCTGTTGGAACTTTTATACAAAATCTTGGGTAAGGTTCTTTCAGCCCGTTTTCTGGACGGTCCGAAAAACTTAGATTTAATGTTCTATATAATTTATCAACATACAAACTTTTGTCTATATTTTTAAAGGCAGTTTTTGTTTTCTCTGCCTCTGTGTAAAAGTTTTTAAGTTCTTTGATTACTTTTTCTTGGTATCCTTTTAAAATCATAAATTTTATTTCTTTTCAAATAGATTATAAGGAATACTTACAAATTGAATGTTAAATTTCTCTAAATGCTCATCATCTAGGAAACAAGCAGGGGCATATACTATTTTTTTACTGTTATCTTTTTTATTTGTATTTTCAGCCCATTCAAGAGTAATGGCTAATTTTTTAAGAGAATCAAGATTTTTTTCGTATATGAGATAAATTGATTCATTGCTAGATTTTCCTACAAAATACTCTTTCTCTTTTATTTTCTTTTCATCTGGATGATTTTTACCTGTGGCTAGATAGAATACATATTTAGCAAATTCTTCATATTTAGGAAGTTTTCCAGAGAGTAAAGAATCTGCGTCTATGGATGGACCAAGTGTGTAATAAGTAAAACCATCCTTAAGCTCATCAACATCAATAACCCGTTGCACTCGGTCTTTAGTTATTTCTGACACAAAACGATAACCTTCTTTATATGCGACAGATTCTTTTTTAAGAGATTCTTCAATCTGAATTAAAACAAAATGCCTATTTCCATTATCATATTGGTTTAATTCCATAACCGCTTGAGCTGTAGTCCCCGAGCCAGCAAATGAATCCAATATAATTGAATCTTTATCAGTAGAAGCAATCAAAACTTTTTTTATAAGTTCTACTGGTTTTGGATAGTCAAATAAATCTTTATTATCAAACAATTCTTTTATTGCATTTCTACCAGTTTGATAATTCATTTCCTTCTCAAGCCAAACGCTCTTTATTTTTGTCTGTTTTTCATTACCTTCATCATCATTAGCATAATCCTTTCGGAAAATATCCCAAAAATCTTTTTCCCCCTGTCTATTTACTTTTCGTCCACATAACAAGGAAGAAGATAACTGCACCTTGTTTTTAGACCAAGTCCATCGCCCCTCTTCACCAGTGGGTCTTTTGGGCAAGCATTGAATGTTATATTCCTTATTTTTTTCAAGGGAGACGGAGCCATTTTTTAAGTTAACATAAATTGGGTAAAACATATTTGGTCTATCTGCTCGCTTCCACGCACCGCCTCTTTGTCTCAAACCTAAAAGACGATACTTTCTACCATCTTTTTCTGTATGAGCATACTCATTTAAGCCTTCTTCATCTTTTTCCCGCCCATTGATTTTTAGATTTTCAATTCTTTTAGCATAAACAAGTAAATATTCGTGTGTGCTTGCAAAATGTATGCTCGCCTGTGAACCTCTTGGGTTTGTTTGAACTATAATTTGTTCAACAAAATTATTACTACCAAAAACATCATCCATTAAATTTTTGAGATGAGAGACTTCGTTATCATCAATACTCACAAAAATTGAACCATTCTCTGAAAGTAACTCTTTCAAAAGGTTTAGACGCGGGGTCATCATACAAAGCCATTTATCGTGCCTCGTAAGGTCATCTTTTCCAACTACTTTACCAAGCCAATCTTTAATTAGTGGACTATTTACATTGTCATTATAAACCCAACCTTCATTACCTGTGTTATATGGTGGGTCAATATAAATACATTTTATTTTACCTTGATATTTAGGAAGTAATGTTTTTAATGCTAAAAGATTATCACCTTCAATTATTAAATTCTCATCTTCATTTTCACCCTTGAGTGAATTTTTTTTATCTTTATCAAGTGTATGATAAGGAACTGATAAATGATGATTCCATACTGCTGATTTTCCTTTGAAATATAACGATGACATATTATTTATTTTGTTTTTACACTATTAAGAAACTTATTAAATTCAACCTTTTCAATTCTAAACTCTTTACCAATTTTATATGCTTTAAGTTTTTTCGCTTTAATATATCTATAAATTGTCATTACATTAACTGATAATTTATCTGCTAAATCAAATGCTGTATAAAATTCTTTTTCTTTTTTCATAATTATTTTTTATTCCTGAAGAGAAACAACAATCATTAAAACAAAAATAAATGCTATTGTCCCAATAAATGTTTTTCCTAAATCCGATGTAAATAAATATATTCCTATGGCAACAATAATAGATGCCGTTATAAACAATTTATTAAATGATTTGTCTTTCTCTTCATTATTCATGATAATATTATACTTTACAATACTTTACATTGCAAATTTTGGTAAGTGGATAAACAATTAGATTCAAGGTGCTCTTGATTCTATATGATAGGGCTTAAAGCTAGTAATAGATTCCTCAATTTGCCTTACCCAGCTATGAAGAGGTTTTCCGTCTGCCAATTTGTTTAGTAATTTTATTCCATCACTTACACAATACCAGTTTCTTTGCTTTATTCTTTTTTCAGAAATATCTCTTAATTCTCTTATACCACCTCCATCTTTACATAGAACATCAAGCCCAACAAGATATATTGCTTGTTTTACTTTCATTTTTTCATTATCTCTAAGAATATCTTTATATTTTTGTTTTGGAGTGTTTGAAAGTTCAAAAAGAAACAAATTTTCATCTTTGATAATAGTATCCCAATACCATTTTACAATTTTTTGACATACATCTTTTTTGAATACATCTTTGAAAGTTGGATTTTTTTGAAAGCCAAGTTCTTGCATTATAGAATTTATCTTTGGTTTTTTGCAAAGTCGTATCTCCATACGCAATATTTCAAGTTTTGGTTGTTTCTTCTTAATTTCCTCAAATAAAGAAAATTGCTGTGGTGTTTGGTCTTGGTCAACTGCTTTTTTCTGATTTTGATTTAGGTCTGCAATTTTGTCGTAATAAACAATTGAATGGTTTATTGCATACATTTGAATCGCATTACCATCGTTTTTGAAATTAACTTTTGTCAATTCAAGTTTCTTGGTCAAATTTATTTTACTAAGTTCTTTTATAACACTATAAGCTGTATATCCATCAGATATTACTATATTCTTTGAAGGATGAAATACTGAAATTATTGCATTTTCAAGGTCCATTTTTATAATCAGTTCTCCCATTTCTGATAACCTTCTATGAAGCGTATCAATAATAATAGGAAAATCTTTTTCTTCTACTTCATCAAGGTTATTACCATACAAAAGTTTTGCAACTGAAAATTCTATATTTACCATTGGAATTATATTATTTTTTTCACTACCTCGTTTATATCCTGTAAGTCTTGGATAATATGGACCATCTTCGCCCTTTATCTTTGGCATATTTTTTATCCATATCTCATATCCTTTTGCTCTACTTTTCAAGGTCCATTCTGGATAAAACCCTTGATTATTATCAATTTTTTTAATTTTATCTCTTGGAATTGAAAGAATTACTGTATCAATCATTTTGTTTATTTTGAAATTCATAATTTTGTGGATTAACTCTTTTATCAACCGCCAAAAGAATAGCAAACAAGCCCAGCAAATTTTGCTCTGATTCAAACTCTTCCTGTTCTATATTTTTCTTTTCTGTTTCTTCTAACATAAAATACCCTGAGGTATTTTCAGAGTATTACAGTTGATATTTTTAATGTATTATAAATGTAAGATACGGAAAGTTTCTGCACTACACTTCTTTTCTCTTCTTGTTTTCCAATATTATTATTTTGTTTATATAAGAAAGGTCCAATGATTCATCAAATCTATCATAAATTATTTTAAAAATCTCTCTTGTTGGCAATTTTCTATTTTTCCAAATTAAATCATTTCTCTCTTGTATTCCTTGATTTTTTCCTTTCAGTTTACCAATTTTTGAATTTGGGTCTTTATATTTTTTCATCAAACGTTCCAACAAAAAGGACTGTTTCTTTACAAATTCTTGAATATCTCGCAAAGAAGCGTCTGGGCTTATTCTTATAGAGATAGGATAGCGTTCATCATATCCTTTTGGATAAACAGGGTCAAAAATATCTACTATTTCACATAGACCTATATCTGGGTCAGGAGATGTAAGTTTATTATAAAAAACAAAACAATAAAAGGTATCACAATAATAAGCAGGGTCAAAATTATATTTTTCACATAATTTACAAATATCTTTATCGTATGAAGAAATAAATTCTTTCTTTTTTTCTATTTCTTCTAAATCTAATATTATACCCTTATCTTTTCTAATCTTTTCAACTTCTTTTAAGAATTTTTCATTTTTAACTAAATTTAAAAAGACATTCCATAACTTAAAATACGCTTTTGTTATATATGGGTTATTTTTTAATTCCTTTTTTTGATTCATTACCATACTGCTCTTTACTTTACTTTAGAATAGAGTAAAATACAAGCATTATATATGAGAACTAATGATAAAAAATATGAATATGGGCTAAAAGAATTTTTTAATACACCCTTTTTATACTTTACTGATTTTCTAACACTAGCACATAATAGCCGAAAAAAATCGCTAAAAACTTTTATTATTCAGACAGTAAATATTGTTTTAATGCTTTATGTTATTTTTAGGATTATTCCATTTTTAAGTAATTTTATTTCATCCTTCTCTTATAAAATAGAAGTTTATAGTCTAGGTAATTTTTTTCTTATGATTATAATTGTATTTTCACTATCTGTTTTATCTGAAAAAGTAAAATTATCAAACTTGTTTAAATGTGATTTTTATGTTAGTATATTACTTAGTATATTTTTAATCTGTGGAATTATTGGCTTTAATTATTATGATAAAATTAAAAAGCCTAACTAAAAATGCCTAAAAATCAAAAGTGGAAGGAAAAAATAATAACTTTATTTGTTGGAATTTGTGCTATTGCATTGGGTTATATTCTGATTACCTCAATTGATAATTTGTTTGGGAATAAAAAAGAGGATAAAGTTGACCAAATTGCACAAGATATAAAAAGTATTCAGCAAAATTTATCTCCTTACGAATATAAAGAAAAACTTAAAAAAATAGCAGTTTTAAGTGATTTTGAAAATACATCCATAAATGGTAATCCTTCAGTTACAAGTCGTAAAACACTTAATATTAGCGGTAAAATTAAAACAGGATATTTATATGCGAAAGTTTCTATTAATCAAAAACCTATAAATAAATGGTCTGATTTATATGTTAAAATCCAACGTAACGTAAATGGTGAATCAGAAGAATATGGAGGGCATTTAATTACTAGTAAAAGTCTTGAAACACCAATTCAAAAAGAATATTCAGAAATACTATTTAATCTAAATGATGTTAAATATAAAGAAAAATATACCCAAGGCGATATTGAAATTATATCCAGCGATTGGCTCAAGCTTTTTAATGAAAATATATATAATCCTAAGGTAATTTCTTTTACGTCAACCGCAGACAAAGGAAAAATTATAGAGCTTAGTATTTATTATGAATGTGTAGATGGTGAGGATTGCTCTATTATTTTAAGTAATTAAGCATATTCTTTGAATGGTAATAAAATACCACTAAACTGTAATTCGCTCTTAATACTAGTCCAATTTAGAGTTCTAAACGTATCCAACCACGGGAGCAAGCTAGAATATCCTTATTTTATAAGGGTTATTATGCTTGACTTTTATACTCAAATATGCTATACTATAGGGGTAAATAGCTCTTTGATAATGGAATTTAGGTTTACATTAGTTGGATTATTTTTGTTTCTAAATTATTGGAGATGGGAATAATCTAACTAACTATTAAACCCTTAAAATGTAAGTAAAATGAGAAAATTAACCGCAACATTCTGGCAAAAAATTGGCAACTATTTATATGAAGTTGCCTGTGACTATTATTATAATTACGAAGGTACTAAGTTGATCAGTAATAGTGAAATGTACTACACAGGTAATACGCGCTGTGCCTAGCGTAATGTAATACTTTGAAAAAAGAGCCCCGTTCCTCAAGGAATCTTTGGAGCTTTTATTATTTCTATTCGAACATCCTCCCAAGTTCGGAGCAAAATATAAACCATAATTTACAATGGTTATTTTACCTACCTTAGTAGAAGTTCGAACTGTGGATAACTGTATTGACAATGTACTCACAATGTATATACTAGGCATATGACTACATTAAATATAAGAATTGAAGAAAATATAAAAGCTAAAGCGAATAAGACTCTGTCTTCGCTTGGTCTTGATATGTCTACTGCCGTTAAGATGTTTTTGAATCAAGTTATCACTGAAAATGGTTTACCTTTTACTCCTACTAAAAATATGTCTGCAATAAAAAACCGTTGGGATAAGGAAGTTGCTGATGCTCTAAAAAACGGGAAAAGATATACTTCTGCCAAAGCCTTACTTGATGATATACTAAAATAATTATGTATAAAGTTGTTTTTTCTTCTCAATATAAAAAATCTCTTAAAAAAATTTCTAGGAGCGGAAATTTTCCAATAAAAGAAATTGAGAAGGTTATTAGTTTATTGATTTTAGAGAAAATACTTCCATTTAAATATAAAGATCATGGATTAAATGGCGAGCTTTTAGATTATCGAGAATGTCATATTCAGGGTGATTTACTTCTAATTTATAAAATAGAGAAAGAAAATTTAATATTAGTATTGGTTGATATTGGATCGCACTCGCAGTTGTTTTAGAAAAGGAATATTATATATGTTAAATCCCTGGGTGATTCCAAGCTATTGAACCATTACGGTCAGCTAGACCCCGTCGTTCGCGAACGACGGGGTAGACAAACTGAAATAAATATTGTAATATCCAAACGAAGGCCATTCGGCTCTGAGAGCCTCAGGCTCGAATGAGATAGTTTTTTGACAATGGATTTTTATTGGTTTCTTAAGAAGATATTTTTTGTCTTTTTGAGTAACCAATAAAAACAGATACTATGACAACATCGTACGTTCGAATCGCTCAACCTTATAAGGAATGCAACATGGGGTCGTATGGGAAAGCAAACACAATGCTTATCTCTCAGCACCAATTTCCTTGGGATTATGATTACCACAAAGATAAAATTGCGTCAGCCTATTTGGACAGGATGAGAGAATGGGATTCTGCTCATATAACAAAATGTTTACAAAAATATCGTTTTGATATGACATATTTAGACTCCCAAATAAGGGTGGAAGAATCGGAACAATTATTTAAGTTCATCTGTGAACTTATGAAGGAAGATCGAAAGAAATGGAGTGGCTATCGTGTTACAGGAAATGTTGGAGGTGACGGGCATGCTTATTATCATTTCCAGCTTTTTTATAAACATCCTGAATCAACTACGATGGTGTATTCTGGCGACAAGGCACCAAATATAGAAGAGTAAAAAATAGGCTGATTTTATGTCAGCCTTTTTTAATTACTTCTTTTCGAACATCTCATTCGAGTTTTTCAAGACTGAGTCTTTCAAAAACGAATGTCCTGAAGACTCTCAAGATATGAACGACCTCCAATATTCGGAATAGTAGTATTACTTTTGTAATAAATATATTATTTGATATACTTTTAATATGAAAAAAATAATTATTTTAATTGTTTTAGTTCTGTTGGTTTTGTTTTTTTATCCTAAAAAGTATACTTCTACTCCAGTTAATTTTGATAAGGGACAAGTATTGCATAATAAATGTATAGGTTTTAAATCTGTTAAACTTGGTCCTCCTGGGGGAGGGTCTAGCGTTATTTGTTATGGGTATCATTACTTCTATTCGTCTTTTTAAAGATACTTATTCGAACCCAAATGAATTTTAGTTGGGCAGGCTTAGTAGAAGTTCTATAATAGAATTAACTTTATGAAATTTATACTTATAATAGGTCCTCATGCAGTTGGAAAAATGACAGTTGGGCAAGAATTACAAAAAATAACAAATCTCAAATTATTTCATAATCATATGAGTATTGAGCCGATTGTAAATTTTTTTGATCATGGAACTACTTCGTTTAAAAGACTTTCCAATCTCATTCGTGAAGAAATATTTAAAGAAGTAGCTTCTAGTGATTTAGCATGATTAATTTTTACATTTGTCTGGCATTTTGATGATAAAAAATCTTGGGAATACATTGAAAATCTTATAAAAATTTTTAAAGACAAAAGAGCCGAAATATATTATGTAGAACTCGAAGCTGATATTGAAGAAAGAGTAAGAAGAAATAAAACAGATCATAGATTAAATCATAAGCCATCAAAATTAGGTGAGATTGGTTCTGATGAAAAATTAAGGCAAAGTATGCTAGAACACAGGCTGAATTCTTTAGAGGGAGAAATTAAAGAGAAGAATTATTTTAGAATAGACAATACGAAAATAAGCCCTGAGATTGTGGCTCAAAAAATTAAAGATAGATTTAATCTATAAAACATCTTTTAATATTTCCATTCGAATATTATCCAAAATTCGCCCGCCTGCAACGATGTAGCAACTTCAGGCAGGGAGCATCAGAAAATAGTTGACAAATATCTATAATATGATATGATACTAGACATATAATAGCTCTTTGAAATTGGGATTTTAGATTTACATTAGTTGAAATATTTTTGGTTCTAAATTTTTGGAGGTGGA
>JBAZQY010000004.1:0-48480 GCA_041663185.1 Minisyncoccota bacterium | reverse complement strand
TTGGACACAAGAGACAAATGCTGGACTTCGAAAATGGCAAGCCCTTGCATCGTCATCAGATGGAAATAATTTTGTCGCAGGTGTTGGACATCGAAGTTCTGCTGTTACTGGGTATGTTTATACGCATACTCCGACAACAACAATTCCAGTTCTTACGACTCAATCGGCCACAAATATTCTTTCAACGATTGCTACTTTTAATGGGAATATTACTAATTTAGGTGAAGAAAATCCTACAACACGAGGATTTCAATATGGAACAACTACCAGTTATGGTAACACCACTACTGAAACTGGAACTTTTTTAACTGGAACTTACACTACAAACATTACAGAACTCACTTGTAATACGACTTATCATTATCGTAGTTATGCGACAAATAGTGCTGGTACTGGTTATGGGGCTGATCAAGTTTTTGCTACAACTGCTTGTGCTTCATCTCCAACCCTAACTACTCAAAATGCTACCGGAATTACTTTGGCCACTGCTACCTTAAATGGAACTATCACTAATACTGGGGGAGAGAATTCCGCAACTCGAGGTTTCCAATATGGCCCAACAACAAGTTATGGTACAACTACAACAGAAACTGGTTCATTTGGTGTTGGATCTTACACAAAAAGTATTTCAGATTTAACTTGTGGCACAACATACCATTACCGAAGTTATGCGATAAATGGCGGAGGGACTGGTTATGGAAATGATAAAACATTTACAACAAGTGCTTGTCCAGCGATTCCAACTCTCACTACCCAAAATGCTACTAGTATTACTCAAACCGGATCTATTCTAAACGGCACAATTACATCAACAGGTGGAGATAATGCTTCTACTCGAGGTTTCCAATATGGCCCAACAACAAGTTATGGTACAACTACAACAGAAACTGGTTCATTTGGTGTTGGATCTTATCCAAAAAGTATTTCAGATTTAACTTGTGGCACAACATACCATTACCGAAGTTATGCGATAAATGGCGGAGGGACTGGTTATGGAAATGATAAAACATTTACAACAAGTGCTTGTAATACTATTCCAACTCTTACAACTCAACCTGCTACGACTATTCTTTCCACTTCAGTCATCTTAAATGGGACAATCACTGCAACCGGAGGAGTCAATGCAACTGTGAGAGGTTTTCAATATGGCCCAACAACTAGTTACGGCACAAACACAACAGAAACTGGTTCATTTGGAACAGGTGCTTACCTGAAGAGTGTCCCCGGATTGACCTGTAATACAACTTACCATTACCGAAGTTATGCGACAAATAGTATTGGTACTGGTTATGGTAATGATCAGACCTTTACGACAAGTGCATGTGTTAGTCTCCCAACTCTAACTACTCAATCAGCGATATCAGTTACAAGAGACACAGCTACTTTACGTGGCACAATAGTTACCTTAGGAGAGAATGCTACAATCCGAGGATTTAATTATGGTTTGACGACAAGCTATGGTTTGACTTCATCTACTACTGGATCATATCCTATCGGATCCTTTACGGCTGACGTTGCATCTCTTTTGTGTGAGACTACTTATCACTATCGTTCTTTTGCTACGAACGGTGGAGGTACTGGACTTGGAAATGATCAGACTTTTACAACGGGTGATTGTACTGTTGACGGATGGACTCAACAAAATAGCTCCGGCCTTCACAACTGGCAATCAATTGCCTCATCTTCTGATGGACAAAAATTAGTAGCAGTTGGAGGATATTCTTCAGCTGACTACATATATACTTCCACTAATGGTGGAACAACCTGGACTCAAAGGACTAGCGCCGGACAACGTGACTGGCGAGCAGTAGCTTCATCTTCCAATGGAAATAAATTAGTGGCTGTTGCTTACGGTGGATATATTTACACTTCCACTGACAGCGGAGCCAACTGGACACAAAGAGGAGATACAATTCATGAATGGAAATCAGTGGCCTCATCTGCTGATGGAGTTTATCTAGTAGCAGCCTACAGTAATCCAGCTGGATATATTTATACTTCAAACAATAGTGGAGCTACTTGGACAATTAGAGAAAGTGCTGGACCTCGTAGTTGGGGAGCCCTTGCTTCTTCTTCAACCGGACAATATTTAGTAGCCGGTGTTGGAGATTCAAATACTGGATACATTTATACATCCAATAACTACGGAGTTACTTGGACAGAACAAACAGGTAGTGGACAACATGGCTGGCGATCTATTGCATCTTCTTCTACTGGACAATATTTATCGGCAGCTTCTTACCGAAGATCTGGAACTTTGACTGACTACATTTACACTTCCGATAATTACGGAGTTACTTGGACACCTCGTTCTGCGTCAGGATACAAATATTGGACTTCTATTGCTTCCTCTTCTGATGGATCAATTATTATCGCTGGAAATACTGGTTCAACTTTAAATTCAACTGGTTATCTTTTCACTTCTACAAATTACGGAGCTACTTGGACACAAGAGACAAATGCTGGACTTCGAAAATGGCAAGCCCTTGCATCGTCATCAGATGGAAATAATTTTGTCGCAGGTGTTGGACATCGAAGTTCTGCTGTTACTGGGTATGTTTATACGCATGACTCCTCAATTTCAACTCCAACTCTAACGACAGAACCAGCAAGTGGAGTTAATCAAACCTCAGCAACTCTAAATGGGGCCATTACATCAACCGGTGGGGTTAATGCAAATACTCGAGGGTTCCAATATGGGCTGACTACTAGTTATGGTACAAACACGACAGAAAATGGCTCATTTGGAAGTGGAAATTACTCAACCCTTTCTTCACTAACTTGTGGAACTCTATATCACTATCGAAGCTATGCGACAAATAGTGTCGGTAGTGGCTATGGAACTGATCAGACATTTACGACAAGTACTTGCACTACAATTACAACTCCGACTCTAACGACACAACCAGCAACAGCAATTGCTCAAACCACTGCAACATTTAACGGTACGATTACATCAACTGGTGGAGAGAATGTTACTCGTCGAGGTTTCCAATTTGGAACAACTACTAGTTATGGAACGACAACTATAGAGAATGGTTCATTTGGAACTGGAGCTTATATAAAAAATCGTGCAGGTCTAACTTGTGGAACTCTATATCACTATCGAAGCTATGCGACAAATTCTGCCGGAACTAGTTATGGTAATGATCAGACCTTTACCACAAGTACTTGCACGACAATTACAGTTCCAACTCTCACCACAGAGCCAGCAACTGGAGTGACTTCAACTGATGCTACTTTAAATGGAACAATTGTTTCAAATGGTGGTTCAAATACGACAGTTGTTCGAGGATTTAATTATGGCCTGACGACAAGTTATGGATCTCTTGTCAGGGATGTGACAGAAACAAATCCATTTGGAATTGGATCTTTTAGCAAGAATGCTTCATCTTTAATCTGTAATACTCTATATCACTATCGAAGTTACGCCACAAATAATATTGGTACAGGCTATGGTAATGATCAAACATTTACAACTGGGAGTTGTGGTGACAATGGCCCAATGTTCATAAAAGAAAACGGAACAGCTTCAGCCGTTGTTCCGGCTACGACGACAAATGAAGCCGGGAACATAATTCGTGGAATTAATCGAGGATTAAACTGGTTGTGGTCTCAGATTTCTAATTTATGGAATTATATATTTTAAATAAATCCATTTAAAATTATTAATCATTTAAAAACCCCATATTTATGGGGTTTTTAAATGATATTGACTTTATTAATTCAAAAATGTATTATATTCGTATAAGCCCCTCGGGGTGGTTTTTAATAAGAGAGGAATATTTATTATGGACAAAATCATTAATTTTATAAAAGAAGTTATCGAAGAAGCAAAACATGTAACTTGGCCGACTCGCAAACAAACAATCCTTTTCACTATCGCTGTCTTGGTGGTGTCTTTGCTCGTTGCCTATTATCTTGGTCTATTAGATTTGATATTCAGTAAAGGTCTTGGGTGGTTGCTTACAAAATAAATTTTTAATTACTATGGCAAAACAAGAATTAAGAGGGGAAAGAAATTGGTATGCGATACATACTTATGCTGGATACGAAAATGCTGTCTTGCGTAATTTACGTCAGCGTATTGATTCACTTGGAATGAATGATAAAATTTTTAACGTCATTGTTCCAGTTGAAAAGAAAATTAAAATCAAAGCCGGAAAGCGGATAGAAGTTGAAGAAAAAGTTTATCCCGGATATGTCCTTGTCGATATGATTGTCGATGATAATTCTTGGTACGTTGTCCGCAACACTCCGCGAGTTACTGGTTTCGTCGGCGCAGGAGTTAACCCAGTTCCACTTGCTCGTGATGAAGTAAACGAACTCTTCGGACGAATGGAAAAAGTTGATACAAAAAATAAACATCAAATAGATATTGAAATCGGAGAAATTGTCCGTATTGCTGATGGTCCTTTCAAAGATCTCGAAGGCAAGGTCAATGATGTTGATAGAGAAAGAGGGAAGATTAAAGTTTTGGTTTCAATGTTTGGCCGTGAGACTCCGGTTGAGCTAGATTTCTTGCAAATCAAGAAACTTTAAGATAGTATAAGTCTGTTACGCTAAAGCTTCAAATTATTAAGTATTTCATAAATTCTTAATTCCTAATTATTAATTCTTAATTATTTAAATATGGCTAAAAAAATTATAAAAAAAGTAAAATTACAAATCCCAGCCGCAAAGGCAACACCAGCTCCACCACTTGGACCTGCTCTTGGGCAGGCTGGAGTTAATATTGCAGAATTTTGTCAAAAATTTAATGCAATGACCCAAAAAGATATTGGAGAGATTGTCGGAGTAGTCATTTCCGTTTTTGAAGACAGAACTTATGACATAGCAATTAAAACTCCTCCAGTTGCCGGGCTTATATTCAAAGCTGCAGGGGTAGAAAAAGGTTCTGGTAAACCGAATCTTTCAAAGGTTGGTAAGATTACCAAAGCCCAAGTTAAAGAAATTGCCGAGAAAAAAATGGTGGATCTAAATGCTAAAGATATAGAAGGAGCAATGAAAATAGTAGAAGGTTCCGCTCGCTCCGCTGGAATTACAGTCGAAGGATAAATTAATTTTATGAAAATTACAAAAACAATTAAAACTTGGTCTGGTTTCTCTGAAAAGAAACTAATTTCTTAAACCAAGGACTAGTTGTTTTTCTTACAAAAAACTACCCGTCTTTGGGTGGTTTTTTTGTTTGTTTATTAATCTAAAAATTAAAATATGGAAAATTTATTATTGTTTAAAAATCAAAAAAAGATATTAATTTGTTTAACTCTTTATATTACATCTTTGTTTGCCGCAAATTCACTTGGTATTAAAATTATGCCATTTATCTTTGGAAGCCATTTATCTGTTGGTATTTTTTCATTTCCAATTGTTTTTATTATGACTGATGTGATAGGGGAGGTCTATGGAAAAAAAGTTTCAAAATTATTTATTCTCTCAGGGATTATAAGCATTATTCTTTTCACTTTCTATTCACTGATTTCTGTCATTGTTCCTTGGGCGAAAGAAGGATTATGGGTTAAAGATAGTTATAATCAGATATTTGGTATAACCGCTAGAGTATCTATTGCGTCTCTGCTTGCTTTTGTTGTGGCGGAGTATCAAGATGTTTTTTCTTTCTTTTTTCTAAAAAGAAAATTAAATGATAAATATTTTTGGCTACGATCAAATTTATCAAATTTATGGTCCCAGTTGTTTGATTCCATTATATTTATGTTTGTAGCTTTTCTTGGTATTTATCCACTAAAGACAATTATATTGATAGTAATCCCATGGTGGTTGTTTAAAGTTCTTATGGGTTTTGCTTATACTCCGCTTTCGTATCTTGGAATTTACTTACTCAAAGGTCGTAGTGTCAAAGACGGAAAAAATATATGAAAATAAAAGCGATTAAAACAAGAATATTTAAAGATGGGGAAGATTTAATTAAATTTATTACAAAAGAAATTCCTAAAATTTCTGATGGTGATATTTTAGTAGTTACTTCCAAGATAGTTTCATTATCTGAAGGTAGGACAGCAGTTTATACAAATGAGAAAGATTTAGAGAAGATAATAAAGAGAGAAAGCCAGTTTGCGATGAGGACAAAGCTTGTGTGGCTTACCATAAAAGATGGAATGGTTCTTGCCTCAGCTGGAGTAGATAAATCTAATGCAAATAGTAAAGTTATACTTCTTCCAAAAGATTCATTTAATTCCGCTATGGTTATTAGAAAATTATTATTAAAATACTTTAAAATAAAAAATCTCGGAGTTATTATTTCTGATAGTAGAACTCTTCCTCTTCGAGCGGGGATAATAGGAATCGCCGTGGGTTATGCTGGTTTTAAGGGTCTTCGTAGTTATAAAGGAAGTAAGGATTTATTTGGTAATGTTTTGCATTTTTCTAGAACTGATGTTGTAGATAGTTTGGCTACTTCCGCTGTATTATTGATGGGAGAAGGGAATGAATGCCAACCCCTGGCAATTATTAAAGATGCACCAATTGTATTTACTAGTAGATTAAATAAAAAGGAGTTGCATATAGATCCAAAGGAAGACATGTATCAACCCTTATTTGAAAAAACTCTAAAAATCTACAGGCAAGACCTGTAGATTTTTAGTTTTTAGAGTGTTATAATATTATTATGTCTCTCAGAAAGGTAAAATTAGTTGAAGGTGAATATTATCATATTTATAATAGGGGTAATAGTAAACAAATAATTTTTCATAATGATCATGATTATCAATATTTTATTAAATTATTATACCTTTCTAATTCGACAAATAATTTTAAAATACAAAACATAACTGGGGATAAACTTTCTTTTGATCGAGGGCAAAATATTATTTCTCTTGGAGCTTATTGTTTAATGCCAAATCATTTTCATTTATTAATAACTTCCAAAATAGAAAATGGGATTAGTAAATTTATGCAAAAGCTTACAACAGGGTATTCAATGTATTTTAATAAAAAATATAAAAGAAGTGGAGTATTATTTGAAGGAAAATTTAAATCACAACATGCTGGTGATGATATATATTTAAAATATTTATTTTCTTATATTCATTTAAATCCAATTAAACTTATTCAGTCAGATTGGAAAGAGGTTGGTATAACAAACAAATTACAAGCTCTAAATTTTTTAGAGAATTATAGGTATTCAAGCTATCTAAATTATATTGATATCAATAGGATTGAAAATGTACTTATACAAAAGAAAGATTTCCCAAATTATTTTTTCCAAAAAGATCAAATCAGAAAAGATATTTTTGAGTGGCTCTCCTACAGGCAAGACCTGTAGATATCATGCAATTATTTTGAAACTCTTTCGACGTATTCTCCAGTCTCAGTATTGACGATAACTTTATCTCCAGCTTCGACAAAGAATGGCACACTTATTTTAATTCCATTTTCTAATATCGCTAGTTTACCTCCACCGTTAGCAGTATTTCCACGAATTGATGGGGGAGCTTCTTTGATTGTGAATTCCATTTTAATTGGAAGGGAAATTTTTATTATTTGTTCATCGCCATCATTATCCCAGATAAGCGCAGTAGTGTTTTCATTTGGTTTTAGGAATTTTGCTGTTTCCCCAATAATTTTTTCATCAATTTTGAATCGATTAGAAGGATCAGTTGGATCGCAAAACCAATACTCACCCTTATTAGCATATAAAAATTTTACATCCTTTTTACTAATTTCGGCTTCTTCAGCTTTATCTGAAGCATGGAAAACTGTGTTCCAAGTACGGCCAGAAAGCAAACTTTTAAGTTTGACTTGGTTTTGAGGCTTACGTTGCTGAGTACGAGCGACATGATTTTCCATCACTTCACAAGGCTCATCCTCATATATTATTATTTTTCTTTCACGAATTTCACTATATTCGAGCATAATGTTTAGTTTATATCAGATTTATAAAATTAAAACAAGTTTATCAAAAAAGAATTAAACAAAAGCAGAATATTAAAATTTTAATATTCTGCTTTTGTTTTTTGTCTATTCCCCAGAACTAGCAACCTGTATTTCTCCAAATCGACTCCGAACTTCTTTTAATATCTCATCGGCAAGCTTTTTATTATCACGAAGAAATGTTCGAGCAGCGTCATATCCGCGACCGAGTTTTATTTCTTCGACTGGTCCTTTTTCTTTCTGCTTGGCTGTTCCATTGTACGAGAATATTGCTCCACTTGTTTTACTAATGATTCCAAGTTTCTCACCAAGAGCCATAATTTCTCCTTCACGAGAAATTCCTTCTCCATAGAGAATATCGAATTCGGTTTGTTTGAAAGGGGAGGCGACTTTATTTTTCACGACTTTTACTCGAGTCCGACTTCCGACAACTTCTTCACCTTTTTTAATCTGTGCAATGCGACGAATGTCTAGACGAATTGTTGTGTAGAATTTAAGAGCTTTTCCTCCTGGAGTTGTTTCAGGATTACCGAACATTACGCCGATTTGCATACGAATTTGATTTATAAATATCACAACTGTCTTTGAATGAGCAACAATAGCTGTAAGTTTACGGAGAGCTTGTGACATTAATCGAGCTTGTTTACCAACATGTGATTGACCCATGTCTCCTTCGATTTCATCGCGTGGAGTCAGAGCCGCAACAGAATCAATAACAACGACATCTATTTTACCTGAACGAATCAAACTTTCAGTTATTTCCAATGCTTGCTCACCATTATCAGGTTGAGAAATTAAAAGTTCTTTAATGTTTACTCCCAATTTACCAGCGTAATCTGGGTCCATTGCGTGTTCGGCATCGATATAGGCACATACACCACCCTTTTTCTGAGCTTCAGCAACGATATGTAGAGCCAGAGTTGTTTTACCTGATGATTCTGGTCCAAATATTTCTATCATTCTTCCACGGGGAACACCCCCAACACCAAGAGCCATATCAAGGCCAATAGAACCAGTTGGGATGACATCGATATCTACTTTTGGGGTATCTCCCAATTTCATAATTGCTCCTTCGCCGAATTTGGTCTGGATTGATTTAATTGTGTCTTCAATTGCGCCCCCCATTTCCTTCGGAGCTTTTTTTGCTTTCTTTTGCATAAATAAATTATTTAAAAGCAGGAAATATATAAAAATTTTATGAGTAGGTGTGGGCGCGCCGGAGCCCGAAGGGCGGAGAGGGATAAGCGAATAAAATTTTTATATATTTCCTGCTTTTGCTGATCTAATTTTTAATAATTTCACCACTTTGAAATGCGATCGCCGACGCATTTTCTTCACGAACTAATTCAAACTTTTTCTCTGCTGTTTTTCCGAATTTATCTTTTGCATTTAAAGTTACAATTGAAAACCCTGGGAGAACAGAGACAGACTCAGAGAAATCTCCATTTTTCTCTATAAAAATTTCTCTACCATTTAGGGTTAGATGTATTGCTTTAGATGCATTACCCTCAACAGTTATGATAGAAGAATTGTCACTCTGTTTTATTGTTGCTTCTATCTCCACTCCTTTCCATATAAAACTCATTTTTTCATAACCAAAAACTGCAATAAAAACAAATAATGTTATACAAGATATTATTCCCACCCACCATTTTATATTTTTCTTTTTGAGGTTTTTTATTTGCATCTTTATTTTAATTCCTAATTATTAATTCCTAATTTTTAATTATCCTATCGTTTCCTCTGTATGATCCATTGGTTTTTCTAATATCTCTCTTGGTTTTGCGCCATTACCTGGCCCGATAACTCCACGCTCTTCAAGCATATCCATCAGTTTTGCCGCCCGAGCATATCCAACTCCCAATTTTCTTTGCAGATATGAAGTCGATGCTTTTCCCGCTTCAATCACTGTCATTCTGGCATCTTCATAAAGATTATCATCTCCGTCATCATCTCCCCCTATCATATCAGAAAATAAATTATTACCACCTTTGTCGATATTACCACTTAATTCTATCATATTTGGTATTTCATCAATATAGGCTTTCCTCAAGTATTCTACCACTTTTTTAACTTCTTCTTCAGAAATAAAGGCACTTTGGAGTCGTTCTGGTTGAGGGGATTCAGCGCAAGAATAAAGCATATCTCCAGCACCGAGCAATTTTTCCGCTCCACCAGCATCCAAGATTGTCCGCGAATCAATTTGTGAAGAAACTTGCAAGGCCACTCGAGTTGGAATATTTGCCTTAATAAGACCGGTAATAACATTAACCGAAGGCCTTTGGGTCGAGAGAATTAAGTGGATTCCAACAGCACGTGACATTTGAGCAAGGCGAATGATAGCACTTTCAAGTTCTCGTGGGTAAGCTTGCATTATATCAGCTAATTCATCGATGACGATGACTATATAAGGTAAGCGCTCAGCAATTTCATCTTTCTTTTTAGATTTTTCATAAACATTTGCATGGTATGATTCAATATTTTGGACAGATTCAGCCTGAAGAATATCATAACGACGATCCATTTCTCGAGCAGTCCATTTGAGAGCTAGAATTGTTTTCTTGGCATCAGTTATAACTGGAGTAAGTAAATGGGGGATTTTGTTGTAAAGAGTAAGTTCTACTCGCTTCGGATCAACCATGATAAATTGCAAATCCTCAGGTCCATTTCGGTATAAAAGAGAAGCGATGATAGAGTGAATAGTTACAGATTTACCAGAGCCAGTTGTTCCGGCGACAAGCAAGTGGGGCATTTTGGCTAAGTTACCAAAGATGGCTTTACCCGAGAGTCCACGGCCGAGAGCAACTGTTAGTGGCTTGTGAGAGTTTTGGAATTTATCATCTGCAAGTAAGGTTGCCAATCCGACGATTGATTTTTCTTTATTTGGGATTTCAATTCCGACTAGGGATTTTCCTGGGATAGGGGCTTCGATACGAATTGTTTTTGCCGAAAGTGCTAGGGCTAATTCATTTTGAAGTCCGACAATACGCGAGAGTTTGACTCCTTGTGCTGGCTTGAGTGCATAGCGTGTGACAGTTGGCCCCACAGTGACTTCATCCATTTCGACAGAAACACCAAAGGTTAGTAAAGTTCGCTGAATAATATTCATGTTGCCTTTCATGTCGCCAGTGTTAGCTTTACCTCTATCTTTCTCAAGTAACGAGAGTGGGGGAGGGACGTAATTACTCTCTACTTTTTTTACTTTTCCGACTTTATCAGAAATTGAAATTTCTTCTTCTTTTATTTCGTCAGTAACTGGTTCAATCACTGGTTCTACTTTTTTTACTTCCACCACTTCTTCTTGATAAGGTTCGTCCGTTATCTTTTTCTTGAATTTTGGTAAATGAAGATCGTTTTTTAAGAAATTCCAAATTTTTTGAAATAATTCTACAAGATTTGGTCTTTCATCAAATAGGACAATTAAAGAGATAATAAGTAATGCCCCAAGCAAAAGTATCCCTGCATACATTCCAAAAAGTTTTATAAATGGCCAAGCGACTATTCCTCCTAAGTATCCACCGGCAGTAATATTTAAAGATTCTCCTTTTCCATTGCTAGCAATATCCATAATTCCAAGAGCAGACAGCAGAGTGATAAGACCAAAAATTGCATGAACTTTTGCAACTTGTGGACGTTCTTTTTTCATAAAAGAAATTCCTATCACGATAAGTAAAATAGGAAGAAGATAATATCCAAACCCTAAGAGGGAAGAGAATACAGAAAAAATAAAATCTCCCACAACTCCAGCCATTTTAAAGACCGAAAGTATAATTAAAAAACCAAAAACAAGAAATAAAATACCCCAAATACTGTAACGAGTTTCATCTTTTAATTCTATCCGTTTATTCTTTCTACCATTTTTCTTTATCTGTTTAGATGTAGATTCATCAGTCGTTTTTTCTGTTTCTTTTGCCATATATTTTTATAATTTATGTGTGTATTGTAGCATATTTTTGTATCTAAATAAATTAAAAAAATAATTTAGAAATAATAAAACATACCTGTGGATAACTTTTTTAACTAAAGATTTTTTTGTTTTTTAGTTTAATTTATATTTAAATTTAGTCATTATTAATTAGCAGTTGGTAATTATTTTTTGGACTTGCATCCAAAAAATTTAGGTATATAATGGACACATTAAAGACATAAAATCTCTAGTCTAACTAGTTAAAAGACAAGATGGGTAATCAAAAAGACACACAAAGGACAAAGATAAATATGTACGGGCAATCAAATGTCCCTAATATAAAAGCATTGTCAGATATGAGTGTTTATGAATTTGCGAACAAAAAGACAGAAAAGCTTGTCACCGCCCTATATATGGTCACCGATTGTATGGACACAGATGATGCCCTAAAAGGCAAACTTCGTTTGCTTGGGGTAGAACTCTTGTCCGATATATATAAACTTTCTACAATATCACCCATAGATAAGTATAATTATATTTCCATATCATTAACTCATATTTATGAAACTCTTTCTTTTATTGAAATAGCTCATACAATTGGCTTTATTTCTGAAATGAATACTATTATATTGAAAAATGAATTTAATAATTTAGCCTCTGAACTTAAATCTCACCAAGTGAAAGATAAACATTTTACATTTACCCTAGATGAAAAGATGTTTGATCTATCCGGTCATAAGCAACGCTTAGGACCAGGGCTAGCTGAACATTCTATAAAGGACATTCCTCGCGACAATGCAGGCAAAAGGACATCGTATAATACTATGTCCTTTATGAATAGAGAAAGTCCTTTACAAACATTTCAATCCAAAAGGACAAATTCCATAACAGATAATTTAATTAATAAACAAGAAAGAGTAAATAAAATTTTATCTCTTATAAAGGACAAATCTGGAATTGATGGAGGGGCATCTATAAAAGACATTTCCCTTACTTTTACTGATTGTTCGGAAAAAACAATCCAACGTGAATTAAATTCTCTTGTTTTAAAAGGCCAGATAAAAAAAACCGGCGCCAAAAGATGGAGTCGCTATTCGTTAATTACGAATTAAAAATTAAGAATTAAGAATTTTAAATTCACTACAAAAGTGGACCTTTTACGACTAATTTTCGTTTTTTGGACCCCAATTCCTAATTCCTAATTATTCATTCTTAATTATGGGGATAACTACCTTATCGGGGAATATCCCCAAATAAGGCAGTTATCCCCATATTTGTTGCATATTTCAAACACCGAGTATATAATATATACGTATATTGCCGATGGTGTTTTTTCACTAGATATGGTAATATATGGTATTCCAATCCGTCTATATATATGGGCGTGTTTGGGAAATAGAGATGATCATTGAAAGCTTAATACCGTAGGTTGTTAATACCAAATAATCTTCGGCGTGAATTATTTATTTTGGTTACTTTTAGTTTTTGGAAATTTTTCCTTCTTCTAATTCGTAATTCTTAATTCCTAATTCTTAATTGAGTTTCCTTGGTCAGATCCGTTTTGAATTTTATTTTTTTAGTCGCCCAATTGATATTTACCCGCCAACATTTTGATAGAGAAATTGTGGAGGGGAAATTGGGTTTATCCCATTTGTCTCGCTATAACTTTGATAGAGAAGTGAAAGCGGATTGATAGAGATGGGGTGTCTAAAATAAATATTTCAAAATGTGGTATCGGCCCTGTCGACAAGGCAGATATGCTTGTCTCGTCTTTTCTTTACTCTCGAAAGAGATTCTTTAGAAGGGTAAAGGCAGGCAGTGTGAATTTAGTTTGTTTACGACTCTAGATTTTGTTTCTAATTTTTTCTTTTTATTTACTTCACCGTTGCTTTTGATAGAGAAGCGGAGGAGGGTAGTAGAGAGAAGCATGTCCCGTAGCGAGCTTTGCTCTGGTACTGGGATTACAAAATTATTTTCAACTTTTAGAAGTTCAGTAAAAAATAATTTTGAGTTTTGAATTCTGGTTTCGATTTAATTCGTAATTCTTAATTCCTAATTCTTAATTATTTGATATACACACACATTAGTTTTTTTCTAGAGTGCACAATATTATTATCAGTCGCATCATAGAATTAGTCGAAACTAATCTAAACGTGTATAAATTATAAAATATGTTAAAAAAATTTTTAATCGGAACATTCGCAGTAGCTGCTTTTGCATTAGTATTCGCAACAGCATCAGCTTCGTATGATTTCGGACCTACAACTTTAAAAGTAGGTAGTACAGGAGACTATGTTAAAACTCTTCAAACAGTAGTAGGAGCAACTCCAGTAGATGGAGTATTTGGTCCTATGACTGAAGCGAAAGTTAAGGCATGGCAAGCAGCTAACGGCTTAACAGCTGATGGTTTGTTTGGAAATCTTTCAAAGGCTAAGGCAAACCTTGGTCTAGGAGGCACAGGAACATGCACAGGTGCATTTGATCCTATGACTGGTTTACCATGTACTGGTTCAACAGTTCCAGGTTGTTTGGCAGGATATGTTTACAGTCCAACAACAGGAGCAAAGTGTGATGGTTCTACAACAGGTGGAACAGGAACACTAGCAGGAACAGCAGGAACTGTTACATACACTCAATTATCACAATACAGTAGTGAAGAAGTTGGTGAAGGGGTAAATGATATCAAAGTCGCCGGCTTTGAACTTGAAGCTTCAGATGGAGACGTATCTCTTCGATCATTCAAATTAACTTTTGATGCTACAGGATATGGATCAGGAGACTCAACTAATATTGTTGATTTTCTTTCTTCAGTGTCAATCTGGCAAGGAGATGAAAAAATTGGTTCAGCTGACACAGAAGATTTCACCAGAGACAGCACAGGTATTTATTCAAAAGTTGTAGCTGTTTCTAATGCTATTGTTCGAGATGGTGATACAGAAAAGTTCTATATCACTGTAGATGGAGCAAGTAATATTGATTCAGGGGACATCAACTCAGATTCATGGACAGTTGATCCTATTAACGTTAGATATGAAGATGGAGGCGGAGTAGTATCAACAGATACTATCTCACAAACTGCAATTCCTCTTTCTTTCGTTACCGCGGCAACAGCATCTGATACTGAACTCAAGATCACTCTTGACTCAGCATTACAAGCTGGTGTAGTAACAGTCAATACAACTTCTGACACAACTGGTGTTCTTCTTTTGAAGGGTACTATGAAGGTAGAAGGTGGTGCTGATGTTTGGTTGGATGAGGTTCCATTCTTGTTCACAACTAACGCAACAAACGTTGATGCTGTGACAGCAACAGTGTACTTCACTATTGATGGTACAGAGTATTCAGAGTCTATGACTGCAACTGCAGGAACGACAGAGGTTATCACTTTCAACGAAATTGATAAGACTCTACAACCTGGCTCATACTCATTTACTGTTAAAGCAGATGTGAACGATATTGAAACCAGCACATTTGATGAAGGCGATTACTTGAGTGCTGCACTTGATGCAACTCGACGTGCCTCAATCATTGCTCAAAGTAACGGGACTCAATTGACAGATGCTACGGAAATGACTGGAGTTGCTTCAGGCACTATTCAGTACTTCTACTCAATTGCTCCAACTGTAACAGTTGTTTCAAAATCTATTGAACCAGCTGGTGCTGCAAGTAACGGTGATATCGTTTCTGCGACAGCTAAAATGAAGCTTGCAATTACTGCAAATGGAGGAACTCTTTACCTCATGGGTGATGATGAAACTACTGCAGCTAACGAATTCTTCACTATCGCAAAAGATGGAGGAAATGCAAGTTCATCTATCAGTTCTTACACATTTACACCATCAGGTACATATTCCGTAACAAACAGTGGTTCTAACGACGAGTATTACACTCTAAACGAAGGTGATACTATGTACGTTGATATCGAATCCGTTGTTGTTCAAGCAACTGGTTCAACTGCAGTTCTAGTAGGAATGAAAGGATCAGCAATATTGTTTGATATAGCTGTTCCAGATGGTACAACTACTCCAAGTGGTTCACTATCCTTCTCGTCCTTGACTGATCTTCTAAAGACAGGAAAGACGACACTGGTGAATGCTGACTAGTTGTTTTATCTCTGGTTAATACGCCTTAAAAAGTATTCCCGTCTTAAAAGACGAGGTAAAACAAAAAACCACCCTTCGGGGTGGTTTTTTGTTTGGTTGAAATGTTGTATAATACTTGCTATGAATTCAGTAATAAGAAAAATTATTTTTACTTCTATCTTTATATTACCTTTTGTTTTTATTCCCCGTTCATTTTACGGAATAGTTTTCCCGAAAGCTCTTTTTGTTGAAGGTGTCACTCTTGTTCTCGGCACTCTGTGGATAATCGGGAAGTTGTTTAAAAAAGAAAAAGAAACAGAAAAGATTCCAAAAAACATTGTCTTTTTAATTTTTGGCATTTACGTGTTGTTGCTTTTAGTCTCTTGTTTTAGTGGAGTGTTGCCAGCTCTGTCTTTCTGGAGTACTTTTGACCAAGGTACAGGTGTCGTGTTTATGCTTTGTTTGTTAATTTTTTCTATCATTACTAGTTCTGTATTTAAAAAAATTGATGATTGGTATAAAATTTTTACGGTTTTTGTTTGTTCTGGAATTGTCTTCACACTCGGGTCTCTTTTAGCTGAAATGGGTGTAAGATTTTCTAAGTTTTTGACCCTGAATACTGTAAACGGATTTTTAATGGGTAATTCATCTTGGACAGGAATTTATCTTGCTTTTATATTTTTTGTAAGTTTAGGGCTTACTTTTGCTTCTAAGACAAAAACTCAAAAAATAATTGGCATTTTGGGAGTTTTAACTGCGTTTTTTAATCCGACTCTCACGGGTTTTGTAGCACAGTTTCCTGGGATGGAATTTGGATTTATTGGACTTGCCAAAACAGCTTCTTATTCTATATTTGTGGGCATTGGAATTTTTTGTCTATATTTAATATTCAGGAGAATACATTCTCTTAAATGGAGAAAAGTGTTCACGGGGTCAGTGCTTGCCGTTCTTCTTATTGGAATAATTTCTATATCATTTATCGGGTTGAATCCTATGCGTAATTTAATAGCCGAGAAAGCGGGGCCAAATAGACTTGTATATTGGGACATTGCAATTCAAGGTTTTAAAGATCGTCCTGTTTTAGGGTGGGGAGGAGATACGTATCAATTTGTGTATGGGAAATATTTCAATCCAATTATTTTAACTCCTGGTTATGCGCGTGAGTATTGGGTAGATAGATCACATAACATATACCTTGATGAGCTTGTGACTGGGGGAATATTGGGGTTTTTAAGTCTAATTTCTTTATACGGGATTGTGTTATTTGGTCTCATTAGGAAAGCTATCAAGGAAAGAGAAAGAGAAGGAATTTTATATATAGCTTTATTTTCTGGGATGGCCTCCTTCTTAATCCAAGGAGTAATGATTTTCCAGACAGTTACTGGATGGTTTATCGTTGCACTACTGATTGCCTTTGTCTCTAATTTTTGCTTTAAAGATAAGAATAAAATTGAAATTGATACAAAGAAAAATCACAAACATACAAACAATAATCAAGGTTTTAATTTTTTAATAACCTTTTTTATTTTAGTAATTTTTTGTATTTTATTTAACTATCTGATTATTAAGCCGTATCAGATTGATAATGGGATGGGTAAATATCCAGCAATGCTGTATGTTGAAAGGTTGGAATTTTTAAAAGAACTAGATAGTGCTTATGTGGGGAATATGGTAGATTTGGGCAGTCTTTTTGCTCCGTACCACATAAAACTCAGGGAGTTTATTAAAAAGGGGGTTTTAAAAGATGAAGAGAAACAATTAATGATTAAAGAAATTAAGGAGATTAATGTTGTCTTAGAAAATGGATTAAAGCGACAGAATTATAGAGATATGAAATCGTTGATGAGTAGTGTCGGATTTTACTCTATCCTTACCGGGATGTCTCCTATTTCAGAAAGGCAAATGTATTACGATCAAGGGATGTTTTTTGTAAATAAAATGGCTGAAATTTCTGACAAGAACCCAATCGTAATTTTATCAAAAAAAGTCTTAAATATGTCTTTAAAATATGGAGAGGCGGGAGTCAATGCGCTTGAAACAGATGAAACAAAATTAAAAAGATAATTTATATATGGAAAAAATAATTGTCACCCCAGAAGCAAAATTTAAAATCGAATGTATTTTAAATTTGTTACGGGGCGGGAAGTGGTTATGTTTTCTTTATTAAGTAATATAGTTAAGTTGGTTTAATAACATTATGTCAAAAGTAATTATTACAGGTGGAGCAGGATTTATCGGGAGCCACAGATAGGTTTGAAAGGTGGCATTGAAGAATTGAATAAATTTGTTTGATGTATCGAAATATGCTAGGATTAATAAAACTAAAAACATTAATTATATGAAAATATTTGTATCAGGGTGTTACGACATTCTACATGCGGGGCATGCACAGTTCTTTAAAGAAGCAAAAGAATGGGGGATTGCCCATCTTCCTAAACGTAATACTGGTCAAGTTCAGAAGGTTGACCTTATTGTTTCATATTGTTCCAGTGCAAATTTATTATTGTATAAAGGCAGACATTCAAGTTTACCTGACGATAACAAGAAAATTTTATTGGAAGCAATAAGATATATTGATAAAGTCTATAAGGGTACCGATGATGGTGGAGTATGGGATTTTATTCCAGCTTTTCTTGAAGAGAAACCAGATGTATTAATTGTCACTGAAGATGATAAGCATGCTGATGAAAAAGCACAATTCTGTAAGGAACATGGAGTAAAGTTTGTAATTTTACCAAAGACACTACCACCTGTCACCCCTACCTCAACTTCTGAAATTAGAAGAAAAATAAGGACTGCTATTTAGTGGTCCTTTTAAATTATAATGATAATTGTAAAATTAAAAGGTGGAATGGGTAATCAAATGTTCCAGTATGCACTAGGAAGGGCTCTTTCTCTTAAATATAATGTTCCTCTTGGTTTTGATCTTTCTTTTTTACTGAATATAACACCTCGGTTGAATTTTACCTTTAGAAACTATGATTTAGATATTTTTAATATAAAAGCTGATATTGTTCCGTCTTATAAAATTCCATTAATGAATAAAGTATTTAAGGGAAAAATAGGCAGAATATTTGACTATTTAAGGCGATTACTTAGTTTTGATAGAGGAATAGAAAAATATCCATGGTTTAAATCTTCTATTTTACATATTGGCCCAAATGCTTATTTGGATGGTTATTGGCAGAGTTATAAATATTTTGAAGATATTGCAGATATAATACGTGAAGATTTTACTCTTAAGAATAAATTATCTTTAAATATAGAGAATTTAAAAGAAGAGATAAATAACTGCAGTTCTTTATGCATTCATGTTAGAAGAGGTGACTATGTGGGGAATAAATATCACGAAATTGTCGGTAAAGACTATTATGAACAAGGAATTAAAAAGATAGAAACCTTAGTCACAATAGATAAGATATATGTATTTTCAGATGATATAAAATGGTGTGAAGATAATATGAAGTTTTCATATTCTACTATGTTTGTTGGGGAAGAATTTTCTGGAGAAAAAGGAGAGGGACATATGTTTTTAATGAGCCAATGTAAGTATTTTGTAATTCCTAATAGTTCTTTTTCTTGGTGGGGGGCTTGGCTTTCAAATTATAAAAATAAAATTGTGATAGTTCCCAAGAAATGGTTTCCGTGGCAGATTATCAATAAGTCAGATATAGCACCAAAAGAATGGATAAAAATATAAGTAAAGTAATAGAAAAGATAAAAAGTTTATCATTAGAAAAAATAAACAAAGGATTGTTGTTTCTTGCCCTACTTTCCCTTATTTACCGACTTGGTAATTTTTACAATACTTTTATTCCTAAGCCATTTGAAATTATCCTCGTACTTATTATTCTACTAACTTTTTTAGATTTACTAATAAATAAGAAGTTTAAACAATTTTTTTCATCAATTGATAAAAAAATATGGATAGCATTGTTGTGTTTACTCGCCTCTGTTTTTATTGGTTGGTTTGTCGCTGTGTTTTTTAAAAATGTACCAATAAACTTAAATGTAATTTTAGAATTTGGTAATTTTGTTATATCTTTAGTAATATTTGTATTAGTTTTATTTTATACAAAAGACGACCAAATATCTGCAAAGAAATATTTATATGCATTACTTTTACCAACTATCTACACAATTTTCGTGTTGTTTCCTGAGGGGGCTGTGTATTTTAATCTAGAAAATAATGGTACGTTTCTAGGTTTCATAATGAACCCAAACATAATTTCTAAGATACTACTTATACCAACATTATTTTTTATTACACATTCTTTATTTACATTTCGAAATGTATGGATTAAATTAGGGTATATAATTATCTCTATTACTTTAGTTGCATTATTATTTTGGGTTGCATCCCGTGGGGGATTGGTTTCTTTGGCACTTTCTGCTGTATTTGTATGGCTTGTTTTCTCATTACATAATTTTAATTGGAAAAAATTATTTTATAGTGGATTTCTTGTTTTTCTAATATTGTTAATGGGTTTTATATTCACCCCACAAACAGGGAAACAACGAGTTGTCCTACGGTCTTTATATCCTAGTGGTTCCGACGCTTCTAGTTATGTGACAGTCAAAGATAAATCGGCTGATGATATTGTTGCAAAATTTGTTGAAGATAAGTCTGATAATCATATACTTGTGTATTCTGAAAGAGAAACTCGCTTTCAGATTTGGCCATTTTATTTAAAATATATACTATTGAATCCACTCGGAATAGGACCCAATACTCATTTAAGTTTTAGCCTCAGGGATAATGTAGGGGAATATATAAATTCAGGTCCACACAATACCTTCCTTCAAATCTGGTTATGGGGAGGATTGTTGGGGATACTCAGTTTTCTTTATATTTTTATTAATGCATTTAAAAACTTAAGGACAAAACTACGATCTAATTTTAATTCTATGGCTTTGTCATTATTAAGTATTCTTTTTGCGGTGAGTATATCTGTGATGTTTGATGATAGCTTGTCTTTCTTTTGGTTTTTTATTATTTTAGCTTTAGCTTTGAGATATGAAAATGCCACTGATTAGTATAATCTTGCCAGTTTATAATGGGGCAAATCGCATAGAAAAGGCGATAAATAGCGTTAAAAGCCAATCCCACACGAATTGGGAACTTTTAGTGATAGACGATGGTTCTAATGACAACACAGGGAAAATTGTTGACATATTTGTAAAAAACGATTCGCGAATAAAATATATTAAAAATGAAGCAAATCTAGGTATACAGAAAAGTTTAAATAAAGGGCTGAAAGAAGCAAAAGGGGAATATATAGCAAGAATAGATGACGATGATGAATGGGCAGACATTGATAAGTTGGAAAAGCAATTAGAATTTCTAGAATATAATAAAGATTATGTTTTAGTTGGTACGGGAGCTGTCGTTATTGATGAAAATAATAAAGAATTATTTAGATATTTATTACCTCAAAATGACAAAGATATAAGAAATAATATTTTAAGTAAAAATTGTTTTGTGCATTCAAGTGTTCTTTTTAGGAAAGATGCTACTTTGACGTTTGGGGGGTATTCAGAAGAAGAAAATATAAAACATATAGAAGATTATGATTTATGGCTTAAGTTAGGAACAGTTGGTAAATTTTCGAATATAAATACTTATTCGGTTTTATTAATGCAAAGAGATAATACTATTTCAAATACAAATCGAGTAATTCAAGCAAAAAAATCAATATATGAGATTATTCGATTCAAAAACAAATACCCCAATTTTCTGCTAGGGTATTTATTGAGTCAAACAAGATTACTTTTCTTTTTAATACAGAAAATTATTCCTTTTAATAATAAATTTTTATATAAAATAAAAACCATATACAAACAATAGCAAACACTATTTTTAAATATGGTATAGTATTATTTTAACAAATGTAAATAGTGCTCTCTGTTCTCTTTAAGATACTTTGGCCATTCACTCTCATCTATCCAAAATTTATAATTTCTACCGAAAAAGTCTTTTCCTCCTTTAATTTTATTCATTAAAGAATCAGTGGGGATACCATAATAAGAATCCGTTTTGTCTTTATAGGTAGAACGAGAACTATTTATTTTTCTTTTTATTTCTTCTTCCCCCCCTTGATAAGTAAAATGCCATCCCCCATTTTTTATTTTCTTCTCTCCTTTTTGTTTAATATGATTTAAAATCTCACCTTTTAGTCTCTTGTAGCTCGTTACGATGCTTCCAGTCCAAGGCTCACTAGATCTATTATTAAGTTGATAGTAATAAACTAATTGTTCCAAGCCGTAAACTTTATCATCTTTTGGTATCTCAATGTCAGGATTCCATATCTCATCACAATCACTTATAAATACAATGTCATCTTCATTACATACTTCTAAAGGTTTCTTCATCATCTCCATTGCATAAAATACTTTCATCCAATAGGGATTTCCATGAGAAGTGTAAGGCCTCCCTATTTTCTTCATGATTTTATAAAATACTTTCATCCAAAAATTACTTCCAGTAGAAGTATTTGGAGAGTTGCGTGCCAACTCAACAATCTCTTTGTCTTCCATCAGGTTAAATTGGTAGTTAATTATTTTACTTTCCCATTTTTTGAATCGTTCTTTGTTTTCCTGGTAATATGATGGACATGGTTCTTCGCTGAATGACTGTCTAGCCTCACAAATTACAAATTTATCCACTTTCTCACCAAGAATGTTAAGACGCAAATCTAACGTATCAAGTTCACCATGGAATAAAAAAACATCGTATATCATAGTTTTTTAAAAAAGTTATAGTCTGTTAAAATTATCTCTCCAATGTCTGTATACTTAGGTTTCCATCCTAATTCCCTCTGAGCCTTCATGGAAGATGCAATGATTATTCCAGGGTCTCCAGCACGACGAGGGGATATCTTGTAGTTTAATTTCTTGCCAGTAACTCGTTCTGCTTCCTTAATTAGTTCCATCACAGAAAATCCTTTATTTATTCCCAAATTATAATCAAAGCAACCATCTTCTTCAAGTTTTTTAATCGCTAGAATGTGGGCATCTGCAAGATCATTTACATGGACATAATCTCGAACACCTGTACCATCAGGAGTGGAGAAGTCATTACCGTAAACATTAAATATTTCTTGTTTTTCTAGCAATGTTTTTACAAGATTTGGTACAGCTTGAGTTTCAGGGTCATGGTAACACCCTATTTTCCCTTCTTCGTCACATCCTGTAGCACAGAAATATCTGAAAGATACTGAACTTATTCCATAAGCCCTGTGATAATCCTTTAATATTTGCTCAAACATAGCTTTGCTGTGTCCATAAGGGCTAGTTGGATTTTTGGGGTGGTCTTCATTTATTAGTTCATTGGATTCACCATATAATGCTGCGGTAGAAGAGAAAATAATCTTTCTACAACCTGATTTCCTCATGGCCTCTAATACATTTAAACTGCCTGTAACATTATTATCATAGTATTTATCTGGATTAGCTACTGAGTCAGGGACACTTGCAAGTGCAGCATAGTGGACAACAATATCTGGTTTTTTATCCTGAAATATTTTTATTAACTCCTCCTTATTTCTTATATCCACAGTATAATATTTTATATCAGACCTTTCGATAACATTATTTTTTCCTTGACAAAAATTATCTACAACAGTAATTTCATGTCCTTTTAATCGATTTATAAAATGCGCTCCTATGTACCCCGCTCCGCCTGTAATTAATATTTTCATATATCTAATTTGATAATGGTCCTAGACTAGTCAAGAACTAATAATTTATTTTAAGACTTCCATTATATCATATTTGTGGTTGTAGTGAAACCCACTGTTCAGTTAACTATATTTGTCATCCCATACGTTTAACTAAACAATTGTTTGACTATATAAGCTCTTTTTAGTAAACTTGAAAGGTGATGAATAAAAGAAAAGAACGAGTTTTAATAACAGGCGGAGCGGGATTTATTGGAAGTCATACTGCTGATGCGTTGGTAAAAAAAGGATACAGGATAAGGATTTTAGACAATTTAATGCCTCCAGTACATAAAAACGGTAAATGGCCGGATTATGTGCGGGGAAAGAACTATGAGCTTATACGAGGAGATGTCACTAATAAAGCAACTTGGCAAAAAGCATTGAAAGGGGTGCAGTATGTTTATCACCTAGCTGCTTTTCAAGATCAGATGCCAGAGTTTAGTAAATTTTTTTCAACTAATACACTGAGCACGTCTTTTTTATATGAACTTTTAGCTTCTGGTAAATTTTCAGTAAAAAAAATTATTGTCGTAAGCACACAGTTTGTATATGGCGATGGGCAATATAAATGTATTCATGGTCAAAAAAAAGTTTTTTATCCTGAGCTTAGGACACTTTCACAGTTTAAAAAGCAAAAATGGGAAGTTCTCTGTCCTCATGGGAAACGAGCAACATTCGTACCATTTCAAGAGGATCAGAAACTTATGCCAACCAATTCATATGGGCTTTCCAAAATCGCATCAGAAAATTTGGCACTTCGACTTGGCAAAACATATAATATTCCGACAACTATTGTGCGATATTCGATTGTGCAAGGGCCTCGTCAGTCACCGTATAATTTGTATTCAGGAGCACTTCGGATTTTTACAACCCAAGCTCTTACTGGCGGGCCTATTATAGTATATGAAGATGGAAAACAATTGCGGGATTTTATTAACATAGAAGATGTTGTGCAGGCAAATGTATTACTGCTGAAAGACAAACGAGCAGATTTTAAAATTTTTAATATAGGTGGCGGTAAGGGTTATAGTATATTAGAATTTTCTAAAATTGTTCAGAAAATTATTAATCCCCAAGCTAGGATTGTTGTTCCAGGCTTATTTAGGAAAACTGATACCCGACATTCTGTTTCAGATATAAGTAGAATAAAAAAGTTAGGTTGGAAACCAAAGAATAACCCATTTAAATCTGTGCAAGATTATGGGATTTGGTTTAAGAAAAATAATTTTGATACAAAAAAATTAATTATTCCACTTAGTAAATTAAAAAAATTAGGTGTAGTTAGTGATTATAAATAAAATTATGATTGTAGTACGAGCTCCATTAAGAATAAGTTTTGTCGGTGGAGGCACAGATTTGCCTGATTTTTATCACAAACATCAAGGTGCTGTTTTGTCGGTGACTATTGATAAGTATGTGTACTTAGTTATTAATCCGACACCAATGATATCAGGTATATCAGCTCGCTATTCAATAACAGAAACTGTTGATCATCCCAATAAACTTCAACATACTCGTATTCGTGCTGCATTAAATGAATTGGGAATTAAGAGTCATATAGAAATTGGTTCTTTTGCTTCAATTTTATCCCAAACAGGACTCGGATCATCAGCTAGTTTTTCGGTAGCGTTAATGAAAGGACTTAATTTACATAAAAATAATAAAAAGCTTTCTCCTAAAGAAACAGCTGAAGCTGCATGTCATCTGGAATTAGGATTGTTAAGTGAGCCGATTGGTAAACAAGATCAATATGCATCAGCAATTGGTGGCTTTAATATTTTTGAATTTAATCCAGATGAAAGTGTAAATATTAAACCAATATTTCTAGGATTTGAGGTTAGTAGTAAATTAGAAGACCACTTACTGCTTTTTTTTACGGGTATTACTAGATCTGCATCAGCTGTTCTTGATAAGCAACGGATAAATATTGATAAAAAGTTAAAAGAATATAAAGAGATGACCACCATGGTACCTTTTTTTGAAAAAGAACTTCTTGCAGGTAATATTAAAGGTATGGCTAAGATTTTACATAAAGGATGGTTACTGAAGAAGAGTCTATCAAAAGATATCTCAAATAACGTTATAGATAAACTTTATGAATCAGGGTTGAAATCTGGAGCGTGGGGTGGAAAAATATTAGGTGCTGGAGGGGGAGGGTGTTTACTTTTTCTTGCTCCACCTAAAAATCATAAAGTAATTCGAGCAAAGATATTACAAAAGGCTAAGAAGAATAAGCTTAAAGATTTTCAAGAAATTCCAGTAAAATTTGTCCAAAGTGGAGTTGAAGTTTTATTTAATGATAATCATACTGTATTATGAGAAATTATATTACCAACTTTTTAGATGAAACACGGGAAGTTATTTTAACTGTTGAACCAGAAGAGATAGCTAGAGCCCTCAAAATTTTACAAGCCACTTATGAACGAGATGGACGCATCTATATTTTTGGTAATGGTGGGTCACTCGCACTTGCGACACACTTTGTAAGTGATTTGAACAAGACCGTGTTTAGTCAAGACTTGAATCGTTCTATCAAAAAATTTCAAGCTCTACGTGTGCCTTCAAATGAGTCAGAGTTGACAGCTTGGGCCAATGATATTGGTTACGATATGGTGTTTGCTGGTCCTCTTCAAAACTATCTTTCAGACAATGATTGCGTGGTAGCAATCAGTAGTTCTGGGAATTCTACAAACATTATTAAAGCAGTTGAGGTAGCAAAATTACGGCATATCCCAGTAATTGGCTTGTCTGGGTTTGATGGCGGAAAGCTTGCTCTATTAGCAGATGCGAAGATTGTAGTTAAAACCGAAAAAGGCAGATATGATTTTGTAGAATCTATTCACAGTGTAATACTTCATTTAATAACATCATATTTTCAAGATTATTTTAATCATTTAGCAGTAAAGAATTCTGGTAAATAAAAGTTGTGAAAACATTAAATAAAATTCAAGCAGTTTTTCTAGATAGAGATGGTGTTCTAACACGAAGTCCTTATCCAACTTGGAAAAAATCACAACTTAAATTACAGAGCGGAGTGGTAGATCTTATACGAGTTCTCAATCACAAAAAAGTTTTTGTTATTGTAGTAACAAATCAATCTGTGGTTGCACGGGGGCTTATTTCAGAGGATGGAGTTAGAAATCTCCATGCAATTTTACAAGAACGTTTAAAACGAAAAGGAGTATTTGTTAATAGTTTTTATTTTTGTCCACATCATCCCAATGCAACACTACGTCAATATCGAAAAAAATGTACATGTCGTAAGCCTAATATAGGTATGTTTACAAAAGCGAAAAAAGAGTTCAAGATTAATTTGAGAAAAAGTTTTACCATAGGTGATATGACGCAAGATATTTTTGCTGGAAAGAGGGCTGGAACAACGACGATTTTATTAAAAAAAGGACATAAAGGAATGGACGGTAAATATAAAGTTACTCCTGATTATGAAGCAGAAAATTTTAATAAAATTATAAAAATTTTAAAATATGAATTCTAATAATAAAATTTCACAAGCAGTTATTTTATCAGCTGGACTGGGTACACGACTTCGACCGCTGACAGAGGGAATTCCAAAAGTAATGGTTCCTTTACTAGGCAAACCCTTATTACTGCATCATATTGAACAACTCAAGAAACATGGGATTATTGATATTTTTATCAATCTTCATTATTTGCCAGATGTGATTACTGATTATTTTGGAGATGGATCAAAGTTTGGAGTACACATAACCTATGCAATAGAAAAGCCTAATATTTTAGGCACAGCTGGAGGAGTAAAAAATTTTGAGGAAAAACTCAAGGATAATTTTTTTGTTATATATGGGGATGTTTTTAGCCAGGTAGATTATGCTAAAATGGCTGAAGATTTTTTTAAAAAAAAGAATCCAATTGCTATGGAAATTGTCGGGGAAACCAATCATCCTACTGATTCTGATCTTGTCGAAATTGATAGTAAGGGACGTTTTATTAAAATCTTTTTAAAACCACACATCAAGTTGCCGACGAAGTACTATTCAATGCGAGCGCTTTTTATCTTTAATAAAAAAGTTCTTATTTTTATTCCTAAGGAAAAGTATTCAGAAATAGACCATGAAATACTTCCTCGTATTTTAGAAGCCGGCGGGATTATCTATGGATATAAAACTAAAGATTTTTTGAAAGATATTGGGACGCTTGATAGGTATAATGAGGTTGTTAAATATCTTTGAATTACAAAATTTTACAACCTCACTTTATTTAATATTTTTTCATAAAATAATAAAAGAATATTTTTATTATTCAAATGCAACATATTAGCTTCAAATCTTTTATCACATGTCCACATGATATACATAAATCTTTCTATAATTTGTGCTTCTCCTGGGGTAGGGCTGTAATCGATACACTGTCTTAATTTTTCATAAAATGATTTTGGGTGTTTAAAGATATCTTGTTTTGTTACTAAATAATTTGACCCAGGAGCGAATTTTATATATTTAGGTTTCTCTATGCCAAAGCTCCTAATGAACTGGGTGTAACTACTGAAATATTTTGCGGGATAAGTCTTTAAATACCAACTATTATTTTTCTCGTTATACATTCCATCTTCATCATAAAAACATATAGGCATATAAGTTTTGTGATATTTAGTGAAAATAGGAGTGAATTTTTCATTATTGCATATCTCATCAAATTCTTCTTTTGAAATATATTTAAAAATATTACCTTTTACCATTATGATTACGCTTGGTAAATTATCATAATTGTCTATAATATATGTTAATTTATCATAAATATCCCACCCTATGTTCTTAACTTTTTTGACCTTTAATGGGTCAAAAGGTTTTATCCACTGGTCTGTGGTGCTTCTGTCATAAATAATATAATTATCTGTATAATCTAAAATCCAGCTAATATCAGCATTATAATTTGAAACCATTAAAAAATTTTTATTAATTTTCATTTTTTTATTTTTATAAATCTACTTATAAAATTTTTTGTTTTAAGTGAAAGTAAACCACTAATTTTCTTTCTTAGTAGAAAGAGAATATTTTGCTTTTTGAATTGTTTAAATTGATTATTGTTTACACTAAAATAATCAGAATGATTTTTCTGATATTCCTCAAATTCCTTTAGGCAAGTCTCATAATCACTTAGTTTTCCTTCTCTATCTTGGTATATCCACCCTTTTGTTATATTATAACCACAATTCCAATATCCATCAGAAACATTATGCCTTGCCCAATACTTTGGAGCAACACAATACCTTAGGTTTTCGTTCAGCCAAGCAGGGAACCATGCAAAACTAGAATTAGATAATATTAAGTATTTTGCATTTTTTATTATTACATAATCTTTAGCAATGCTAAAATGAAAAACATCATAATTAGGAAAGAATTTTTTTGCTTCATATCTATCATCAGTAATAACAACAAACTTAAAATCTTTATTAATTTTTAACATATTTCTTACTGCATTTTCCCAGTATTTTTTACTTAAATATAATTCATTATGACGGGCATATTCCCCACCCCTAAAATTAATTACACAAATATTATCATCTGCATAATCCAGACATTCATATTCTTTCTTAACTTTTAACCATTCCTTCACCTCCTTTTTCCTATGTTCAAAATATTTTTCATCTTGCATTAATCCATCAACTTTTGTATTTGGAAAGACATTTACTAAGTTTTTATCATACAATCTTATATCAGATCCATTAACAGGATGAATTATTTGTTGTTCTTTATAATAATAATTAATTCCTGATGGCAATTTTTTAGGAGGGCCACCTTCTGGTCCTTTACCATCAATAACTTTTTCTCCCCAATTTAAGTTTAAAAAATCAACGCCCTTAAATTTCTCTGGATGCATAATTCCGAAATCGTAGCCCTTATCTTTGGCAATTACTCTAGTTGTAACATAACAAGCAAGTTGATTTCCTAACCCTTGTCCATTATATAATTCAGTTACTAATAAATTACCTTTCTCAAAATTAGGATAACAAGCATTTTCACCTGTTGTCTTATGATATACAAAAGTTTTCAACCCTTTATTCTCTGGTAGGGGATTTTCTCTTCCGAATAATAAAGCTTCTTCAAAGGGAGCAAATTTACACCCATGTTCTTCAAACACATGTCTCATATTTACACATATATAACCATCTTCATTATAAAATCCATGGAACGATTTCCACTCCATTCCTATTTTTTTAGGTAATTGCAAAAGTTTTTTTGATCTTAACGATACGCTATTTCCTACCCGTTGAATTTTTCCATGGATGTCTCGATAAGAAAAGTCATCTGTCGGCAAAGGAAAGGGGGAACCAATAAAATCATAATTTAACCACTCATCACGCCATAATTGTGGTTCGCCGATTCCTCCATCTGCATGTATTAATAATGCAAAATCTGTTTCAATATAATCTCCCAGATCAAATACAATAGCTCTATTCCATTCATCTATTGTATTAGTTGGAACGATTATATTTTTGACAGCACCAAAATCTATTCCCCTTGAACTATAATCTAGGGATTTCTGGTGCTGGTCTTTATATTGGAGAGAACCAAATGTACAAAGTGTAACATTGGGTAATTTTAATTTATTCATAATCTTTTGGAACAAGAACGCCTGTCTCTTTTACATAATCAGCGACTTTGTTTGGTTTTACATCAGGGCGAGTTCTCTTGGCAAGTTCAAACATTGTTTTTCTTCCAGTCCCCAGGTATTCTAGTTTACTTGTTTTTCTATTCCAACTTTTTACTTTTTTGGCTAATAATTTAGCAATGACATCTACGTAGTCACCTTGAGTATATTGATCTATGTATGCCTTAGGGAAAGGGAATGGATTAGGTTTAAATAATGTTCTAAGGATTAAATGCTTGGGATGTGTTTTTACTATTTCCTCCCCCAATTTTTTTGTTAGTCCATAAACATCGACGGGGTTATGAGCGTATTCTGTTGAAATATAAATAAAAGGAGTATCTTTATATGTATTTATAAGATTAAATGTACCGTAAACATTCGTTAAAAAGCATTTTAAATGTTCAGATTCTGCTTTTTTGACATTTGTATATGCCCCCATATGTATTACTAAATCATATCTCTTTACTTTTTTTATTTGTTTAGTGAAATCAAAATTTTTTCTACTGGGATAGTCTCCAGATAAGTGTTTCTTTAATTCGACACCTAGTTTTCCAGTTCCGCCCGTAATTAATATATTATTTTTCATAAAATTCTTTTACTTTACTGATAATGAATTTAACTTCTTTATTAGTTAAAGCATTATGTACAGGTAATGATAAAAGTTTTACCCATTCTCTGTCAGTTACAGGAAGGGGTCGTTTAATTGCTTTCTTCCAGTATGTCATTTCTGAAAGTGGTTTGAAATGTACCGATGTTGCAATGCCATTATCTGCTAAAAATTCACTTAATTCATTTCTATTTTTGCATTTCATTGTATAATACTGAACAGTATGAGAATATTCTGGAATTTCAATTTCTGGAATATTTTTAAATGCTTTGTTATACATCGCTTGAATGTCGCGTCTTCTTTTGTTTGTTTTTGCCAGTCTTCTTAATTGGCCTAATCCAACAATTGCTTGAATATCGGTCATATACGCCTTAATCCCTTGCGATTGAGTGATATCATAATCCCAAGTATATTTTTTCTTACCAGCGCGATCATATGTAGATTTTTCTACACCAAGCCAGGTTAAAGTTCTAAGTTTATCGTAGATTTTTTTATCATTAGTTGTAATAGCTCCTCCATCCCACATTGGCATTGATTTCACAGCCTGAAAACTCCAAATAGTAATATCTCCATCTTTACCGGCGCCGGGTGTGTACATTGCATGAGCAGCATCTTCAATAATTAATCCCTTGAATTTTTTTCGAATATCTTTTATATTAGCTAATCTGCCATGTGAATCGACAGTGATAATGGCTTTTGTTTTTGGAGTAATTACAAGAGTTTTTGGATCAAGACAAAGAGTTTTTGGATCAATATCAGCAAAAGTTACATCCATATTATTCCATTCACCAACAATCGCATCGGATACGAAAGTCATAGGTGTCGTGATAAGTTCTCCTCCTTTAATATTGTAAACTTTTAAACATAAATCTAAGGCTGAAGTTCCCGAATTCATCCCTACACAATATTTAGCTCCGACATATTTGGCAAATTTTTTTTCAAACTCTTGAGTTTTAGGTCCAAATCCCCACCAACCAGAATCTAACACTTTTAAAAGTTCTTTCTTAGTCTGGTTATCGATTGTTGGTTTTAATACAGGTATCATATATTTATAAATTTTTAAATTAAATTATTTAATTATAATTAGCCCATTTTAACATATCTAAGGTTTTTTATATAATTTGCTAAACATTATCAAAATTAGTCTATATTCTCCACCAAGATTCATTACTTTTATACCACCTGACGGTTTCTTTGATGCCTTCTTTAAAATTGACTGTTGGTTTCCAGCCTAGCTCAATTGTTATCTTAGAATGATCTATCGCATAACGCATATCGTGACCTTTTCTATCTTCTACAAAAGTTTTTAGCTTTTTTGGTTTATCTAATAAATCTAAAATCGTATCTGCAATTTCGAGGCCATTTTTTTCTCCATCGCCACCAATGCAATATGTCTCTCCAATTTTACCTTTATGTATAATTAAATCGATAGCCGAACAGTGATCGGTAACATATAAATAATCTCGTATTGCTTTGCCTTCGCCATAAATTGGCAGAGGTTTATCCTGGATAGCATTTAAAATAAAAAGAGGAATAATTTTTTCAGGAACTTGGAATGGTCCATAATTATTTGAGCAATTTGAAATTGTAGCAGGGAAGTTGTACGTTTCTATGAAAGCTCTGACCAAATGATCTGCTCCAGCTTTTGAAGCCGAATAAGGCGAACGCGGAGAGTAAGGACTATTTTCATTAAACTTTTCATCTAAATTATTTAATGAAAGAGTTCCAAAAACTTCATCAGTAGAAATATGGTGGAATCTTTTTATATTTAAATCTTTGGCTACTTCAAGTAAAACTTCTGTGCCGAGGACATTGGTTTTGATGAAATCTTCAGGGGAATCTATTGATCTATCAACATGAGACTCAGCGGCAAAATGAACAACAGTGTCGCATTTTTCCATTGCCATTTTCACAATTTCTCTATCACAAATATCACCTTTAATAAAAGTATAATTAGGATTACTCTCCACACTTTTTAAATTTTCTAAGTTCCCAGCATAAGTTAATTTATCTAAATTAACTATTTTGTAGTCAGAATATTTACTCATCATATAGAGTATAAAATTTGATCCTATAAATCCTGCTCCTCCAGTAACTAAAATTTTCATAAAATGTTATTTAACTTATTTGATTATATTAATTATAAAACATAATACTACTACTTCCTGCCCCGTAGTAAATTTTAAATGTACTCGATTTAAAATTTTACTTCTGGGGTAACTAAAATTTTCATAAAATGAATTTTGACAATTAAAAATTAATATCACAATCGATTAAGAATGGAGCTATCTTGTCTTTTTCTGCCAATATAGGATTGCTAATTTTCCAATCTATTCCAATCTCTGGATCATCAAAACGAATACTTCTTTCTGATTGTTTATTATAATCATTATCTACCTTGTATTGGAATTCAGTATCATCAGTTAATGTTAAAAATCCATGAGCAAATCCTCTTGGAATGAAAAGCTGTTTTCTGTTTTGCTCCGAGAGTTCGATTGAAAACCATTTTTTATAAGTAGGGGAATCTTTCCGTAAATCAACAGCGACATCCAAGACTGTTCCCTTAATACAATAGACAAGCTTGGCTTGAGCATAAGGCTCATTTTGCAAATGTAATCCTCTCAGAGTGCCCCTCTTTTTACTATAAGAATAATTATCTTGAATAAACTCAGTAATTATTCCAGCTTCTTTTAATTTTTTCTTATTATAAGTTTCTACAAACCAACCACGATTATCTTCAAAAACGTCTGGCTCAATGATTAAAACATCTTTTAATTGTGTTTGAGTAACTTTCATATTAAATTAAATTAATATTTAATTTTTCCTTCAGCAACTTTCTTTAAATATGCTCCGTAATCTGATTTACTATATTTTTCAGCAATATGAGTTAATTTTTTATTACTGATCCAGCCATTTTTATAAGCAATCTCTTCAAGTACGGCAATTTTAATATTCTGTCCTTCTTCTATTATTCTAATGAAATCACTGGCTCTTGTTAAAGATTCAGTTGTTCCAGTATCAAACCAAGCAAATCCACGTCCCAAAAATTTTACATCGAGATCGCCATTATCCAAATACATTTGATTAATACTGGTGATTTCAAATTCACCCCTAGCACTCGGCTTAACCTTTTTAGCAAAATCGATAACCCTGTTGTCATAAAAATATAAACCAGTAGCAATATAATTAGACTTTGCTTTTTTAGGCTTCTCTTCTATAGAAGTAACCTTTCCTTGTTTATTAAATCCAATAACTCCAAATCTTTCTGGGTCATTCACATAATATCCAAATATAGTTGCATGAGTATTGTTTTTGGCTTCTTTTAAAAGTTCTGTAAGTCCATTACCATAAAAGATATTGTCTCCAAGAATCATTACGACATTATCTTTACCGATGAATTTCTCTCCAATGATAAACGAGTTTGCAAGACCATTAGGAATTGGTTGTGTAGCATAAGATAATTTTAATCCAAAATTGTCCCCATTACCCAAAAGTTTTTTAAAATTAGGTAAATTCTCGGGAGTTGAAATAATTAAAATTTCCCTAATTCCGGCCAACATTAGAATTGACAATGGATAAAAAATCATCGGTTTATCATGGATGGGTAATAGTTGTTTATTTAAGACCAATGTTAATGGATATAATCTTGTTCCACTTCCTCCGGCCAGAATGATTCCTTTTGTAGTTTTTGTGTGTTTAGGCATAGTTAATTATTTGAACATTATATATAATATTTCTCTTATTCTTATAAATATATTTATATTTATATGTGTAACTTGCTGTTCTCCAATTCTATTAACGACATTTATTTTATTTAAGATTTTAGGATTACCAAATTTATTATAACACCGATAATAATAATCACAATCCATTAACCATATCAATTTTTTATCGAAAATCAGATGATTTTTATTCTTGATTGTTAGCACAGAAGGAGAACTAATTGTATTTTTACCTAAAAATATCATTTTATTATATCTAGGATAAAATGGTCTAAAAAAATTAATCCCATCTTTGGTATGAATGCATGCAGTTATAAGCCAATTATCTTTTTGTAAATCAAACTGCTCACGAATTTCTTCCAATGAATTTTCATCAAAAAGAAAATCATCTTGAAATAATATTTTTATTAATGTACCATTTGCTTTTTCAATTGCATAATTAATGTTAGCAGAAATACTTCCACGCTCATTTTCATTTCTGTAATAAGAAATTTGTAATTGATTTTGATATTCTTGGCATAATTTTTCTATCAAATTATCCTTAGAATGGTCAGAAATAATAACATTAAAGTCTTTAAAAGTTTGGGCAATTAGAATTTTGAAACTTTTTTCAAGGAAGATATGTCCCTGACCACTCATTTCATATGTAGGGATACAAATACTAAGTAAATTCATTATTTTTTAATTTTAGCATTATTCTTTAATAGTCACCAGGCTAAGAACCTCTTTAATTATCAGTCGCTCCTTAATAAATAGAAAGCCGAGGTATAGCACTGAAGAGATAATGATATTTATTATTAGTGGAGTTTTAATATATCCAAGTAATAAAATAGAAGATATCATGATAACAACGGGAATAATTATTTTTTTAATTACAGGGAGTATTCTAAAGTTGTTCACTTTTTTCATCTTATACCACATAATATATGTTATCACGATTGTTGAAATAACGGTTGCTATAGTTGCTCCCATTACTCCCCATTTTGGTATCAATAAAAAATTAATAACAATATTTATTAATACACCAAATATATTGGCTGCTATCATTTTTCTTTGCTCATTAAATACAAGGATTGAATTTGTAAGTAGCGTAAGAGGGAAAGATACAAATAGCATAACGATCAAAATTTTTAGCACAGGTATTGCCCTTAAGTATTCTAAGCCAAAAATTAATGGGACGATCTGATCCATTAACATAATTCCACCTATAATAATAGGTATAGCAACGATCATGAAAATATAAAAAATTTTTTCAGTGAATATTTTAAATTTTTCCATATTTTCATTTGCTAATCTGGACATGACAGGCAAAGTAGCTGTAGCGATCATTGAGGGGATTATCAATATAAATTGGTAAAATCTTTGAGAGATAGAGTAAATACCAATATCTTCTGGGGTTCTCCATATTCCAAGCATAAAAATATCAGTATTAACTAAAATACCACCCACTAAAGTAATCATAGCAAATGGTAAAGTTGTGCGGATAACTAAACCTAAACTTTTCATATTTACTTTTATTATAAAACCCCGAATATTTTTTCTGAGTATAAAAATAATTAGAATAAGACCAAGGGCACTTCCTATCAAATAGGCTGTTGCCATTGATGTCGGTATTGGATTTATTTTAATTAAAATAAATCCGAAAATGAGAATACTCAATCCCATTATTATTTTAATAATAGTCTCCCTTTCCATTTTTTCTAGAGCTCTATTAATAGCGAGGCCAATATCTCTTATTGAATCAAAAAATAAAATGAAAGCTATAATTGGGAATAAAACATTTGCTTCCTTTATGTTCGATAAACTTGGAGCAATGGAAAGCACCAAAATAATACTAATGATTGAAATAATTCCTTTTAAGAATAAAGAAGCAGAGAGGAACTCTTTGTACCCTTCATTTTTTTTAGCAACTTCTCTAGTTATCAAACTACTAATTCCTATATCGGAAAAAATCATTAATAATGAAGCGGTAGATATAGCATAGGAGAAAATACCCCAGCCATCAGCTCCAAGTTTTCTGGCTGCATAAATTATTAAGGCCATTTTCAAAAGACGCATAGCTATTTCACCAATCAATAACCAAAGAGTGTTTTTTATAACAATTTGATTTGCGTTGATATTACTAAATAAAAATCTTTTAACCTTTTCCATGCGTTTAATGTGTAAAAATTATTTGAATTGTTCTTAATATAATACCAAGGTCGAGAAAGATATTTCTATTTTTGATGTAGTATAAATCGTACTCAAATTTTTCTTTTGATTCCTCTACTGTTCGAGCATAACGATATTTTAATTGTGCCCACCCCGTAAATCCTGGTCGAATGACATGACGGAACGAATAATAGGGAATATCTTTACTCAATAAATCAACAAATTCTGGGCGCTCTGATCTGGGGCCGACAAAAGAAATATCATCCCTTAAGATATTTACCATTTGAGGAATCTCATCAATATGTAATTTTCTTATTATTTTACCAACTTTTGTGATACGAGGATCGTTTTGACTCGTTTCCCACTTGGGGCCATCTTTTTCTGCTGATCCATCTGAAGAGAGTACAACCATACTTCTGACTTTGTATAAATTAAAAATTTTACCGTTTAGGCCAACTCTTTTTTGTTTTATAAATATTGGTCTACCATCTTCTATTAGTCGAGCCAGCATTGCTATGCCGAGAATTGGAGAAGATAATATGAGTATAATTAAAGCGAATATTTTATCAGTTATAAATGTTAGGAAGGAATAAAATACATCTTTATTTATGTTTATGTTATCAACAATAAAAGTTGTATCAATATATCCTACTGGTATTTTGTATAAATATTTTTCATAAGCTTTGGCAGTATCAATAATTTCTATTCCTTTTTTATAACAATCTAAAATATCCTGATCTTGTATTTTAATTTCTTTATCTAAAATAATAATAAGGTTTTTTATATTTTCTTCACTCAAATTAATATCATTTGTAGATTTGAAATGGTTGATTATCTCAAGTCCCACTTGTGGATTTTTTGAAATAGTTTTTTCTAGCTCTGATAAGTAAATAGAATCACCAATTAATATAGTTGGTTGCGTAATAGTTCGGGAAAATAGGTTATATATTATTCTCCTAAAGAAGAAAGAAAAAATACCAAATCCAACAACTTGGATAATTAAATTTATTTTTGGAGAGATTCCAAAAATGGATACAAAATAGAAAAATAATATACCTATAGCAAATGAACAAATAATCGCTACTATCCATCTCTTTAGATAGGGGATAGTTGGTTTAATTGAAAAAAGATCATAAAGTCCGAATACATAAAAAATTAATACCCAAGATAAATATAATATTACAAACGGCAAAATATGCTCATTTATAACAGTGGTATAATTTGCTCTCTTAAACTGGGTTAAAATCAATAACCCAAAAGAGATCCAAAAGGCTATGAAATCCCCAAAAATGATAAGTCCAGCCCTGTTTGTCATATCATAGTATAGTACTCAAATATTGCCTTTCAGTAAAGGAGAGAAATACTGAATATTCTACTCAGTAAAAATAAAAAAACAGAGATTGAGTTGCACACTCATTTCTCTGTTTTTGCGTTCCCGATGGCACATGGCACCTAATACCCGTTATTAAACTTATTATAGTAAGGTCGCGTGTAAGTGTAGTCGCCAGCACAGCTGGTGATCAGACCGCCCACAATAAGCAGGACGAGAACAAAAAGTACTATTTTTTTCATAACCGATAGATTTTATAATGATTAGAAGATTTATTTAGATAATATTACAAATACAATTATTGTCAAATCTTCCCAAAGGTCTTTCCTTTGGGAAAATTTGGGATTATAATTTAATCATGGGGATTCGAAAAGTACCATTTGTTGAAGGTGAATATTATCACATCTACAACAGAGGGAATAGTAAACAAAAAATATTCCTAGATAAAGAGGATTATAATCGTTTTATAAAACTCTTATATTTATGCAATTCATCCAAAAATCTTAATTTTCGAGATAATATAAAAGATAAGAAAATTGAAGCTTTAAATTTTGAGAGGGGAGACCAAATAATTGCAATTGGTGTCTGGGTTTTAATGCCAAATCATTTTCATCTATGCCTCTCCATTCCCAAAGGAAGGACCTTTGGGAATGGAGAAAGAGAAAATAGAATATCATTATTTGTAAAAAAAGTTTGTACTTCTTACACTATGTATTTTAATAGAAAATATAATAGATCAGGATCTCTTTTTGAAGGTAAGTTCAAGTCGCAATACGTGGTAGATGATAAATATTTAAAGTATCTTTTTTCCTATATTCACCTAAACCCAATAAAAATAATACAAAAAGATTGGAAAGAGAAAGGAATAAATAGTAAAGAAGAAGCTCTGGGGTTTCTAAATAATTATAAATATTCAAGTTATCTAGATTATATAGGTATAAGTAGGGCTGAAAGTAAGATTCTAAACAAGAAATCATTTCCTGGTTATTTTCCAACGCCAGAAAATATTAATAAAGAAATTTTTGAATGGTTGTCGTATAAAGATAATATTTAATAGTTTTCCCAAAGGAAGGACCTTTGGGAAAACGAAAGTTATCCACAGGTTTAATAGAGGTAATATTTACATAATTTGTATTTGATTTTATAATTTTTGTATGAATAAACTCAAAGATTGTTCTTTTGGTTTTATTACTAGCGTTTTTACAAAAAAATTTTATTTCGCTTTCTTATTCACAGCCGTAGTATTTATTACTAGCGGTTTTTTGTTTACGAAAGTCTCGGCGTATACGGTGGTTGATATGGATATCACAGAAAATACAACTTGGGATACAAGTGGAAGCCCTTATGTTGTTGATTCAATTCTTAATATTAATGAAGGGAAAATCCTTTCTATTCTTCCAGGAGTTGTGGTTAAGTTTAATTGGGGGGGAAGTTTGATTGTTGATGGGAAATTAGATGCAGAGGGGACAGAAGAATCTCCAATTTATTTTACATCAATCTTTGATGACTCTGTTGGTGGAGATACGAATGGTGATGGGGAAGATTCAATTCCTTATGAGGGTGACTGGGATTATATACTTATTGAATCTACAACTTCTCAATCTATATTAAATAATGTTTTTGAAAAATATTCAAATGAAGGACTTCTTTTATATAATGGAGGATCAGTAAATTCTACTAATTTTAATTCCAGTAATGGTATTCTGGCTTTCGGATCAAACAGTTCTTTTTCTAATCTGACTACTCCGTTCATTGAACTTTATGATGGAAGCACTTTTTTAATTTCAGATTCTTTAATTTCAAATCAAACTCGTTCGTCCATGTATGTATATAATAATAGTTCACTGCATCTTAAAAATTCGATTGTTGAAGGTAGGGATGATGATATTATAAATATTTTTGAAAATTCATCAGCGCTATTTGATTCAGTGCAAGTTGTAGGAGATTTTTTATCTAGTACAGCTTTTACGGTATTTAATGACAGCTCCTTGGATATTATTAATAGTTCTGTTTCAGATAATTACGATGGATATGCAATTTTTAATGAATCTTCTCTGTCGATTACAGATTCATCTATAGAGTGCGGAAATGAAGGGATTGTGATTTTTAATAATTCCTCCCTGAATCTTTCCGGTGGAAATATTTCTTGTTTGTATGATGGGATTACTATTTTCAATGAAGTGACTGCTAATATTGAGGGTGTAAAAATTACTGATGCACTAAACGCAGGAATTATTGTTTTTAATCATACAGATATTAGCCCTATTAATGTCACTAGAAGTGAAATCACTGGTAATGATTATGGTTTTATGGTATTTAACTCTTTAATTTCCGTTCATCAAAATAATATTCATGATAATTTTACAGAAGGTGCTACCACTTTCTCACCAGCGAATCTTGATTTCACTTCCAATTACTGGGGTGACCCCTCGGGTCCAACTCATATATCTAATTCAGGAGGAATAGGCGATTCTGTTTCTGATAATATTCTTTTTTTACCTTTTTTAACAGAAGATCCTCTTGTAGAATGTTGTTCAAATATCATCTTCCTTCCTGGGATAAAGGGCAGTCGTTTATATCGACAAAAAACAATATTAGGACTGAATATTGAAGATCAACTCTGGGAGCCAAACTGGTATACCGATATTGAAGATTTATATTTGGATTCAAATGGAGTGAGTCTTAATTCAAATGTTTACACTAGAGATATAATACAAGAAACCAATATTCCATTTCCCATAGGTTCGCTAGGTATGAATTTTTATAAGAGTTTTTCAAATATGTTAAATCACATGGTAGATTTTGAAATTAAAGATTGGGAATCATACGCGTATGATTGGAGATATGGAGTAAATGATATTATAAATAATGGAACAAAATATGAAGATGAAAATTTGTTACTCGTAAATATTTTGGAAGAATTAATACACTCTTCGAAAAGTGGAAAGGTGACAATCGTTGCTCATAGTAATGGAGGATTATTAGCAAAAGCTCTTTTAAAAAGACTTGAAGAAGATAAAATAGCGGGTATTAATAATTTTATTGATAACATTGACAATCTTATTCTTGTTGGATCGCCAGAAATAGGAACTGCTAGTGCTGTACCTGCGTTATTACATGCCTATGATCAAAGAATGGTAGGTGGAATTCTTATGAATGAAAAAATTGCTAGAGAATTTGGAAGAAATATGGTAGGCGCCTATGGCCTTCTTCCAAGTAAGGAATATATAGAGCGAGTAAGTGCTTCCCCTGTTACTTTTGTAGATAATACAATTCCCTCTAGTGTAACTACGCAATTTGTCCAAAACTTTGGTAGTGTGCTTGATTCGTATCAAGAATATAAAAATTTCCTTTTTGGATCTGAGGGAAGAGACAACCCCGACTCAAATGATATCAATTTACCAATTTCATTATCTGAAAATCTATTTACAAAAGCCGAAAACCTACATAATAGTATTGATTCTTTTGTGCCACCAGAAAATTTAAGAGTTATAGAAATTGCTGGTTGGGGGTTAGATACTCTAGCGAGTTATGAATATTACCCCAAATTAGCAGATTGTGAATATCAAAATATAAATTGTTATAAATTAGATCAAAGACCCCGTTTTACTGCTGATGGTGACAATACTGTAATTACACCAAGTGCTCATTATATGAGTCTTAATGGCTCAGAAAAATATTATTTTAATTTATTAAAATACAATAACGATTTTAATAAAAAAAATAGGCATGCAGACTTATTAGAAATTAATCCTATTTTAGATTTTATATCTAATATCATAACAAATAATTCCCAAATAGATTCACCTTATATTAGTGCTACAACTCCAATTGATCCACAAAATCGACTAAGATTATCTGTCCATTCACCAATTACACTAGACGCTTATGATATAGAGGGAAATCATACTGGTAAAATATGTCCATCCGATAATGATTTTTGTTATATAGAAGAAAATATTCCCAATTCCTCTTATTTAGAATTTGGAGAGGGGAAGTACCTAAATCTTCCAGAAGATAAATTTTCAAAGATAAAACTTCAAGGTATAGACATTGGAACCTTTACCTATGAATCAGAAAAAGTTTTATCAAATGGCGTATCTGTCGTCTCATCTTTTGTAGATATACCAGTAACAACACAGTCGCAGGCAGAAATAACCTTAAATAAAATTACTCAGGTTCCCGAACTTAAGTTAGATGTGACAGGAGATGGAATTATAGACTTTATTATTACTCCAAATGACAAATTTGAACCTATAGTTTTTCTACAAATAATGAAAAAAACTATTGAATCTTTTAATATATCTAAGCCGATCAAAAATATACTTTTGAAGCGTATTGATGATACAATAAGATTAATTCAGAAAGGCAAAATAAGAAAAGCAAAGCTAAGTGTAGAACAATTTAGAAAAGCTCTGAATATATATTCAAATGAGAATAGACAAGAGGTAATAGAGAGGAGAAGAAGGGAAATAGAGTATAGAATAAATAGAAATATAAAACAATTAAAACCAACCGAAATACAAACATTAATTGTTATGTTAAATCAATTATTAGATAATATAAATTAATATGATAAAAAATAATTTAATTTTTAAAATCTTTCTGATTATTATGGGAATTGGAGTACTAAGTCTTATATTTGTATATAATGCTAGTTTTTTTTGTTTTGATAATTACATATGTGTTAGAAATATAAAAGATGGGATAGTTATACCAATCTTATATTTATCATCCTGTATTTTGATTATCCTCCTTGTTTTATTTTTTGTATCTAATAGATTGAAACTGATTGGACTTATAACAATTGTTATTATTCCTATACCTATTTTATTTTTAATATTTAACTCTCCGATTTCGTGTGGAGGATTTATGTGTGATCGCCTTTCTAGCATTATTTTTTTGATTCCCCTTTATCCACTCGTAACTTTTTTAGTTTTGATTATCTCTTTTATCTATTTTAAAATTAAAAAATAATGGATATCTTATGTAAAAAAATGAAAATTAGATCAGACAATAAATTTATGGGGCAACTCACACAACAAGAAAGTAATAATTTAATTGAACAGATTAATAATTTATTAAACAGTCTTTAATATATGAAAAAGATAATTTTATTTTATATAGGTGAGATTTTAATATTTTATATATTACCTAGAATTTTTTTACAAACTGATGTAATTTCTTATTTATTTATAGGATTTGTCTGTACACTACCTTTTACTGTATTAATTTTAGTTGTTTTATATAAATATTTTAAGGAATATCAAAAAACAATAATTTTACACTGGCTTCTTTTGTTGATAGAAATTCTTGTGGGTTTTTATTTGATAATAGCCTATAGTGCTGCGCGTTCAATAATGAGCCTCTAATATTTATTAAACAGTCTTTAATATATGAAAAAAGTAACATATTTATATTTAGTAGAAATTGTAGTATTTTTAATACCATTTTTTGTTTTTAAAACAAATTTATTATCTTATATCGCGATAGGTTTTATTTTTGTTTTACCAGTTAATATTTTTGGCTTGATATTTCTTCGAAAAGAAATAAAACAAATAAAAATTTATAATATATTGCACTATTTAATATTAGTGGTCTCTCTCTTTTTTGTATTTTTAAGTTGGGTAACTTATAACGCTGCGCGTTCAATAATGAACCTCTAATAATTATTAAATTTATGATATAATAAACGTATGTTTAATAAGCATTTAGTTAAAGTTTTGGTTTCTTTTTTAGTTGTTGTGGCTATTGGGCTTATTTTATTAGTTGTTATTAATGAATTTAAATAGATCGATTTTTTGACAAATTTTTTATATTTGCTAGTATGCACGAGTAGCCGTAGAAAGTAGGCAAACCATAAGTCCTGCTGAGGTCGAACATTTTACTATATTTTATATAGTGGAAACTACACATTACGGCCCAAAGGGCCTTTTTTAATTTCAAAAGAATTAAAAATAAAAATTATAATACATTATGACAATTACATTAGACAAAAAGAAAGAGTTAGTGGCATCTTTAGAAAAGTCACTAAAAAGTGCGAATTCTGTTGTCTTCGTGAAATTTGATAAATTGAAAGTTGCCGACGCAAACAAACTTCGTCGAAATTTACAAGGACAAGAAGTTGGTTACCAAGTAGCAAAGAAAACATTACTCAAGCGCGCGCTCACTACGCAAGGTGTCTCGGGAGAATTACCTGAGATCCCCGGACAAGTGGCGATTGCTTATGGTGTTGATTTACTTGCTCCAGCTCGTGAAATTTTTGCTTTTCAAAAAGATCACAAAGATAATGTTTCCATTGTCGGAGGAGTATTTGAAGGGAAGTATATGAATGCGAGTGAAATGATGTCTATCGCAACAATTCCTCCACTTCAGACTTTGCGAGCAATGTTCGTCAATCTTATCAATTCACCAATACAACGTTTCGCTGTGGTGGTAAATGCAATTGCTGAAAAGCAAGCATAAAATTATTAATTAAATTAAAGAGCGTAGCGACTATAATTTAATATAACCCCGTGAAATCCTTGTGTCTGACACAAGGAAAAATCTAGAAGATTTTTATTTCACAGGGTAACTATTTTTATATTCACTTCGTTCATTAAAAATATGTCAGAAGAAACAACAAAAACAACAGTTCCTGCAAAATTCAAAGACATTGTTTCAAAAATTGAAGAAATGTCAGTTATTGAATTACACGAATTAGTAAAAGTTTTAGAAGAAAAATTTGGAGTCTCAGCTGCTGCTGTCGCAGTCGCTGGACCAGCCGTAGCTGGAGCAGAAGCTGCAGAAGAGAAGAGTGCTTTCACTGTGGAACTTACATCTTCAGGTGAACAAAAAATTGCCGTTATGAAAGTTGTCAAAGAAGTTCTTGCTCTTGGACTTAAAGAAGCTAAAGATTTAGTTGACGGAGCTCCTTCAGTTTTGAAGGAAGGGGTAAAGAAAGCCGATGCTGAAGAAATGAAGAAGAAAATTGAAGAAGCTGGAGGCAAAGTAACTCTTAAATAGAGTTACTTTGAGCCGGAGGCCGACGGGCCGAGGCGGGGTCGCGCAAATTTTCAGCAGAAAATTATGTGTGACAAGTTACTCTCCAAATAAGGTAAAAATCTCAAGGGAAGGACTTTTGGGAGAGTACAAAAAATACCCCTTGCGGGGTGTTTTTTTATGGTGTATAGTATTTTTATGGAAACCTTAGCTAAACTTTTCGGAGGTCAAGCGCGCGTCAGAATAATGCGACTCTTTCTATTAAATAGTGAAAGTAATTTTGAAATTGAAGATATTGTTTCTCGCAGTCGAGTAATGAAATCCAATGTTCGTAAAGAAATTAATGCTTTGTCTGCGATTAATTTTATTAAACAAAAAGTTATTACAAAAGAAGGTTACCGAGGTACGAAAAAGAAAGTTGTGGCTTGGGCACTGAATCCATCTTTTCAACACCTTAAATCTATTCGTGATATTTTGATTGATCCGAGTCTTTTAATTCAAGAAAATTTACCAGAACGTTTTAAACAAATTGGCAAAATTAAATTGATGGTTGTCTCTGGTGTTTTTATTGGTGATAGTAAAAGCCGAGCGGATTTGCTGATAGTAGGGGATAAATTGAAAAAAAATATTTTACAACAAATAGTAAAAAGCCTGGAAGCCGAAATTGGCAAAGAGCTTGATTATGCGGTTTTTGATACTAATGAATTTAAATATAGAATGGAGATGTATGACAAATTGATTTGTGACATGATAGATTTGCCTCACGAGAAGCTTATAGACAACGGGCAGTTATCCACATATATTTCTAAAAAGTAACTAAATTTGGTATAATAGTAAGGTACTTAAAAGGTCGAATCTTTGTTAGTACCTTATTATTTTTTTAAAAGATATATCTAATATATTATGATGTTGATACAAACTTGGGGTGAAGTTTTCAGTCAGTCCTTGCTAGGTCTCTGGTATGGATTTATAAACTTTTTACCCGGTCTATTGGGAGCGATAATTCTTTTTATCGTTGGTTGGGTTGTTGGTTCTATTATAGGAAAAGCAATTACTCAATTAGCTTCGGCGGTGAAGCTTGATAAGCTTTTTGAAAGCGCAGGAGCAAGTGAATTTCTTAATCGTGCTGGTCTTAAATTAAATGCTAGTGGATTTATCGGAGGACTTGTAAAATGGTTCATCATTGTTGTCTTCTTGATGGCTTCACTACAAATAATTGGGTTGACACAAGTAAATGATTTCCTTCGCTCAGCAGTGTTATATTACTTACCAAAAGTAGTTATCGCAGCTCTCGTATTAATTATTGCAACTATTCTTGCTGATACAATGAAGAAGATTGTTCGAGCATCAGCTCAAGCAGCAAATATTCGTTCAGCAAATATGCTTGGCTCAATCACTCTTTATGCAATTTGGATTTTTGCATTTATCATTGCTCTTTCTGAACTCGGAATTGCAAGTGCATTTATGCAAATATTATTCACAGGATTTATTGCAGCTCTTGCTATTGCCGTTGGTCTTTCATTTGGTCTTGGTGGTAAAGAAGCCGCAGGGCGAGCAGTTGAAAAACTCTCTGACAATATGCGTTCCAAATAAAATTTTTAAGTTTTTAATTTAAAATTATAAAGCATAAAAATAGCCCTATTTATAGGGCTATTTTTATGCCCAGATTAATCCCCAAAAAAGTTTGACATTGTTTTTCCATTAGTATAGAATACGGGGCACGATGTTAATGAACAAAAATCACCAAAAACTGCGGTTAAAGTAAGACCACCAGGTTTTCCTTTGTCCGCCCTGAGGCGGTTTTTTCTTTTAAGAGCATCGATATGATATTTGAAAACTGAATGCTGTTCCAACTCACTGTTATCCTAAAGTTTTTTAGGGTCTTTTCAATCGAGTTGGAAACAGAACGCAACAATAAAAAAACATTAATATTCTGAGGAAGCGGTTCCGAAAAATATTAATGAAATCAGATTCTTTTCCCGGAGAGGAAAAGATGAAGATGGTTTTCATATTTCCTAATAGGAAATATAAGAGTATATGGCGGATGCCTAGACTAAAAAAGGCGATGAAAGACGTAGCATGGCGGCGATACGTTTCGGGGAGGTGCCTAGCAACCTTTGATCCGGAAATTTCTGAATGGGGAAACCCTTCTAAGTAACCCTTAGAAACTTTTGTGCTTGACACAAAAGAGCAGACCCAGGGAAGTAAAACATTTCAGTACCTGGAGGAAAAGAGAAAAATATTTATTTTCTGAGTAGCGGCGAGCGAAAAGGAAAGAGCCCAAACCGGGGCATCACTCAGGGAGTGATGCAATTAAGAATTAAGAATTAAGAATTAAGAATTGGATGCATTTGTATTTCATTTTTAATTATTAATTTTTAATTATTAATTGACATCGCGCTTTGCGTGATGTCTCGGGGTTGTAAGGTGACAATGTAGATTTATCTAGGGAAGTTACAAAATGTGTTGTTAGATTAATCTTCTGGAAAGAAGAGCCATAGACGGTGATAGCCCGGTGATCGAAAATCTCACATCTTCTTGATTGTCATTCTTGAGTAACTCAAGACACGAATAGCTTGAGCGAATCCACCAGAACTAACTGGTAAGGCTAAATACTTTTTTAGATCGATAGTGAACTAGTACCGTGAGGGAAAGGTGAAAAGAACCCCGATGAGGGGAGTGAAATAGACCTGAAACCATATACTTACAAGGAGTCGGAGCGGGGGCATCACATTGCATGTGATGCAATTAATAATGAAGAATTAAGAATTAAGAATGAAATGCATTTGCATCCAATTTTTAATTTTTAATTATTAATTCTTAATTGACATCGCGCGTAGCGTGATGTCTCCGTCACGGCGTGCCTATTGAAGAATGAGCCAACGAGTTTATCTATGCTGCAGGCTAAACTGTTAGAACAGTGGAGCCTTAGGGAAACCGAGTGTTAATAGCGCGAAATTTATGTAGTCTAGATAAGACCCGAAGCGAGGTGAGCTTGCCATGAGCAGGATGAACTAGGGCGAAAGTCCTAGGGAGGTCCGAACCGGTGACCCGTGCAATAGTCTCGGATGACTTGTGGTAAGGAGTGAAAAGCTAATCGAACCTCGTAATAGCTGGTTCTCTCCGAAATAGCTTTAGGGCTAGCGTCGTGTGTTCCTCTTGGGGGTAGAGCACTGGAAGGTATCGACAGGGAGCAATCTCGCGATTTCTATCAAACTCCGAATACCAAGAGTTAAAAACACGGCAGTTAGGCTATGGGGGCGAAGCTCCATCAGCCAAAAGGGAAACAGCCCAGATCTCTAATTAAGGTCCCTAAATTTATGTTAAGTGCAAATCAAGGAGGTGAAATTTCTCTGACAATGAGGATGTTGGCTTAGAAGCAGCCATCATTTAAAGAAAGCGTAACAGCTCACTCATCCAGAGATTTCGCACCGAAAATAATCGGGGCTAAACATAATACCG
>JBAZQY010000003.1:0-60740 GCA_041663185.1 Minisyncoccota bacterium | reverse complement strand
GGTTACAATTCAGGCAATCCTGATGGTATCTTTGGTCCGAAAACTAAACAAGCTGTGATTAGATTTCAATTGGCTAATAATTTAGTTCCTGATGGGGTTGTGGGGCCTTTAACTCGAGGGGAGATGGGGGAAGAAATTGACATCTAGACATAATAATATAGCTATGGTATTATCTAGACAATAAAATATTATTCTTTGAAATATATTGTCTAACCTAAATAAATAAAAAAAGATGAAAAAATTTAGTTTTTTGGTGCTTGTAATAGCACTAGTGTTTTGTGTTGCTGGTTGTGATAGCAATGCAAACCAGGGTGATAAAAACCCTGCTTCCACTTCCACTCCTCCGGTTATGGAGATTTCGGTAGAGCCAACTAGCCAAGAGTTTGAGGTTATTCTTGATGGAGAAAAGGTGAGTGTGATTGTTGTAAAAGCCAAGGGGATGACTAATGAAGGAATCAATGCGCATGTATCTAATAACAATGGCTACTTTGTTACCGAATCTTCACTCCAGACAATTGTGGAACAAGACTCTGTGCAGAAATATCTGCCAGATGAATGCTATGTGTTGGGTCCAAACAAACTAGACCGTTTGGTTACAGTTACTGATTCAAACCAGCAGATATACCATCAACTTCCGGTAGTAGAACTAAACCATGGCACAATCATACGTTTATACGAAAAGTTTGAATATCCAGGAAAATGGGGCGATGACATCTTTTTTGCTTATGAAAAATAAGACAAATATGGTACAGCAAAATGAAGTCAAGAAAGATTTCAGCATCCTTCTAATTGATAGAAGGGAGAATCAAAAGAAAAAACTGGAAATATTCAACCAGCACAACAAAACATACGATATAATCGTATTTTCCGCAGGGGAGGTAGAAGTGGAAGTGTTTTTCTTTTTTATTTTTTTAAAAAGGTATTTGATTAATCTTTTCAATGTTAATATTGAAATGGATAAAGATGAACTTTTTTTCCATTTTAATATTAATAAAGAAATTCTTTTTGATACCCTTAGCCGAAAATATACGGTTAGGGTATTTAATTTCACCGAAATAAACACATAATATTTCAGGTGTACGATATTACAAGGTTCTCAGGCAATTGCTCCGAGAACCTTTTTTGTTGGTTTATTTTGTAATTTCGCGTATAATGCAATCATATTATTAGTTAATAGAAATATTTATATGGCCAAAAGAGCAACATCACTTCATCCGCATTTAAAGTCAAAGCATTCCAAGAAAACAAAGAAAAGACTTGCAATCAAAAAAGTTATGCTTGAGAAAAAAGCAAGTAAGAAAAAATCTAAATAATTATTTTAAGAATTCATTTTTATGGAAATTTTAGCTCATACTCTGTGGACAACCGCAGGTGTTATAAAGGTGAATGCTATCGCCAAAAAGAAAGGTCAACCATTCCAAATGAGTACTCTCTGGACGGCTTTTTGGGGGATTTTTCCTGATTTATTTGCTTTCACTCTTCCATTTGTATTTTCATTTTATAAAGTTATATCAGGACAACAGCAATTCGGTTCTTTTTCTACTCGTCATCAGATTGCTGATGGTTTTACTCTATCCCATACCCTTTATCAATATAGTCACTCATTAATAGTTTTTATTATTGTCTTTCTTGTTATATGGTTTTTAATCAAAAAGCCCCCTTGGGTCCTTTTGGGTTGGGCACTTCATATTCTAATTGATATTCCATCTCATGCCTTAGCATTTTTCCCAACACCATTTCTTTTCCCAATTTCTGAATATCGTTTTCCTTTTGGAGTGGCTTGGAGTAATACTTGGTTTATGATTATAAATTATTCAACACTACTTATTGTCTGGGGGAGTATTCTATTTAAAAAATATCATAAATCGACAAAAACTGCCCAAATCATTGACAAACATACTTAATAATTATATAATCAAATTGTAAGTTGTATTCTCATTGGTTTTCTCGCGCTTTTAGCGCTTATATATAACGCCTTATCCTAAGTGATAGCATTATTCGGAAACTAGGAGAGGTGTCTAGTCCGTCTTACTTTAATATATAGACTAGAAATTTTTATGTATAAAAAAAATAATAACCGAAGCTCTAGCTTTGGTCGATCAGTCTCAACACACAAGAGTCTAGGCGGATCTCGTTTTAGTGGTCAAAAAAATAATTCTCGTAGAGGAAATTCTCGAGGGCGATTTGCTAGTGCGTCTCGTTATGGTGGAGGTCAATCCATTCACCATTCTCGTTTTATTTGTAAGGCTGATCCGATTATTGAATCAGCTCCATATATTCCGATACATCAGTTTAGTGAATTTAAAATTAATAATGTCATTAAAGAAAATATTTCAAAAAAGGGTTATGTTAATCCGACACCTATTCAAGATATTGTAATTCCTCATATACTTCTAGGGCGTGATGTTGTTGGTATTGCCAACACTGGTACCGGGAAAACCGCGGCCTTCTTGCTTCCACTTCTTGATAAAATTTTGAATAATCTAAATGAAAAAGTTTTAGTCATTGTTCCAACTAGAGAGTTAGCAATGCAGATCAATCAAGAGTTGCAAGACTTCAGGGGGGCACTTAGAATTTTTTCTGTTTGTTGCGTTGGCGGTATGGGTATCTCAAATCAAATTTCTAGTTTACGACGCAATCATAATTTTGTGATTGGGACACCAGGACGCCTTCGCGACTTAGTTGATCGTAAGGTTATACGCTTGAATGAGTTTAAAACCATCGTTCTTGATGAGGCTGATCGAATGCTCGATATGGGTTTTGTAAATGATATGAGATTTATTATGTCGGGAATGGCTCCAAATCGTCAGACACTATTATTTTCAGCGACTATTACGACTGAAATCGATAAATTAATAAAAGAATTTTTAAACAATCCGGAAAAAATTTCAGTCAAAACAGGGGAGACAGCTCGTAATGTTGAGCAAGACATTATTCGAGTGCGCCCCGGAGAAGATAAAATCGAATCACTAGAATGTTTACTAATAAAAAAAGAATTTTCCAAGGTTCTTATTTTTGGTCGCACCAAACATGGAGTTGAGAAACTTTGTCAGACTTTAATTCAAAAGGGCTTCAAGGCTGAGTCAATTCATGGCGATAAAAATCAATCAAAAAGACAAAATGCTCTTAAGGCCTTTAAAGAAAACCACAGTCAAATTCTTGTCGCGACAGACGTCGCAGCTCGTGGTCTTGATATACCAAACGTTTCGCATGTTATTAATTTTGATGTACCTGCGACATACGAGGACTATGTCCACCGTATCGGCCGAACTGGTCGAGCTAACCAAGTGGGTGTAGCTTTGACATTTGTAAATTAAATTTTATTAAATAAAAAATTCTAAATAGTCTTATCAGAGGGGCTTTTGACCGCGACGGCGGGAAAACTGAGTAAATTTCTACCAAGAAATTTACTGTACCTTACGTGAAGAGCTATTTAGAATTTTTTATTTTCTTGTGATATAATTACAATATGGAAAATTTTAAATATATTTTATCTTTAATTATTGTTATTGTATTGTTTGCTTTAGCTGGATACTGGGCTTTTTCAACTATAGAATCAGGAAGTTCTCATGTCGATAATCAGAAACAAAAAGAATTAGTTGAAAAGAACAAAGATCTTGAAAAAGAGTTAGCCTCTCTAAAAAGGCAAGTAGCTCTTCTTGAAACTGAAACGCAGCCAGAAGAAACAGTTACCGAAACTAAAACAAATACTCCTCTGGTTCCGACTTCGACAAATACAACAGTTTCCAAAAATCAAGATCTGATCAGCGCTCTCGAGAAAATGGTAAGTGCCAATGTGTATTTGAAGAATAAATCACAGGGTCCAAATGTGGGAACGGTTCAGAAGTTTTTAAATATTTATAATAATACTTCAAATAAAATAGATAACGATTATGGAGTAAGTACTGCGACGGCAGTCAAAAATTTCCAAAAAGCAGAAGGTTTAACTGTCGATGGGGAAGCTGGGCCCGGGACATTTAAAAAGATGATTACCTGGCTGAAAAATCATTAAAATAATGAATATTGAGAATCTGCCAATTTTGTTGTCGATCTTACCATTTCTGGTTTTTCTTTTTTTGCTATTTGTTAGGAAAACTACCTTACTAAAAGCTTCACTTTTAACACTTTTTCTTTACACTCTCCTGGCGATTTTTTATTGGCAAATCATAGGGACTTTTTTGTATGCATCTTTTGGCAAAGGTGTTTTTGTGGCTGTCGATATTTTGCTTATTATTTTTGGAGCGATATTTTTTCTTGAAATATTAAAAGATTTAAAAATAATAAAAAATATTTCTCATTATTTATCCGGAATTTCTAAAGATTACAGAATTCAAGTTATTCTAATTGCCTGGTTTTTTGAATGTTTTTTAGAGGGAACAGCTGGTTTTGGAACACCAGCCGCTATCGCAGTTCCACTTTTGATTGGTCTTGGTTTGCCACCTATCCGAGCTTTGGTTGTCGGATTACTCGGGAATAGTATCCCTGGAATTTTTGGTGCGGCTGGAACACCAATTAAGGTTGGTTTTTCAACCTTGAATGTTTCTTCTGTCCCACAATACGCAGCACTATTTAATATTGTTGGAATGATTGTCCCAGTATTTATGCTTTGGATTATAACTGCTGGTAGGCCGAATAGAAAGAAAGAATTTATTGAAGCTTTGCCATTTGCCATTTGGTCGGGAGTCCTTTTTGTTGGTTTTTCCTTACTATTTTTAAAGTTATTTGGTCAAGAATTTCCTTCTATTTTGGGATCTCTCGCGGGAATGATTGTTATTATATTGTCTATAAAACTTGGTATTTTTGTTCCCAAAAATAAATTGATGATTACTGAAAATCAAGAAGATGTTAAAACGATGTCAGCGTTTAAATCTTTTCTCCCTTATATTATATTAGTCGCCTGTTTGATTTTTGGGAAAATTCTTATTGGGAAAATTGGTTTTCCTATCGGGATTGGATTTAAACATACATTTAATTTATTTAATCCAGGAATTATTTTTATATTTGTAACACTGGTTGTAGTTGGTTTTTGGCAAAGTAAAAAAGAAATTGTTTTTCGGTCAATCAAATCAGCTTTTCGAGGCGCTATTATCCCATTTTTTGTTATTGCTTCTATGTTGGCGATGGTTGAAATTATGAAAAATTCAGGAAATAATTTATCAGGATTACCATCAGCTATTAATATTATTGCTAAGGCTATTGAGTCGACTTTCCTACCATTTTTTGCTCCTTTTGCTGGAGCCTTTGGGGCATTACTCACTGGTAGTGTTACCGCTTCGAATGTAATGTTTGGAACTTTGTTTAACACAACGGCGTTGAGTGTTGGATTTAATCAAAGTATTATTTTAGCTCTTTTGGTTGTTGGAGCAGGAATTGGAAATATGATTGCCTTGGCTGACATTTTAACAGCCGAGGCGGTGATTGGTGAAAAAAATGCTGAGAGAAAAATATTGAAAGGAGTAATAATTCCTTGCCTAACGTGTCTTTTTATTGTAGGAATAATTGGAATTATAATTTTGAAATGATATACTTAAGGTTGTATGAGAAAAATACTTAATGCAATTCATAAAGTTTTAGATAGTATAGAAGACAAAGCCAGAATTAAATTAGTTCACCATCCGATTGTCTATGCTTTTATTGGAAGTGTTGGAATTGTTTCTATTTGGAGAGGGATTTGGCATATTTCCGATGATTGGGGAGTATCTAGTTGGGGCTCATTGATTTTTGGGTTAGCTATTACTGTGCTGACTGGATTATTTGTCTCATTTTTTATTGGAGAAAATATCATTATTTCTGGATTAAATAAAGAAAAAAGAATTGACGAAAAAACCGAAGAAGAAATTCATAAAGAACGAGAAGAAATTCACAAAGAAAGAACAGCGATTGTGGCCCTAGAAAAGGACATAAAAGAAATTAAAGAAATTCTCAAAAATTTAAATAAATAATTTATTTTTGAAAAGGTAATTCAACAAAGAGGGTTGTTCCTTCGTTGAGGCCATTTGATTTAGCATATATTTTACCATGATGTCTTTTGATGATTTGTCTTCCTAGATATAATTTCAATCCCATACCATCAGTATTCATAAGCTTGGCTTGATGATTTCGATAAAATTTAGAAAATATTCTCATCTTGTCGATCATTCCTAATCCTATACCAGTATCACTTATATAAAGTGTAAGTTTAGAAGGAGTCGATATGCAATCGACTAAAATCTTGCCGTCTTTTTTTGTATAAGAAATTGCGTTTTCTATAATTGTATCAATAACGAAAGAAATCTTTTTTAGATCAACAGTTAGTAAGGGAATTTCTTTAGAAAGAGAAAATTGGAAAGTAATATTTTTTTTGTTTATATTTTCTCGATATTTTTTTATTGATTTCTCGATAATTTCTCTAATCGAAACAGCCTCAAAGAAATAACTCGAAGTATCTTTGATGTCTTTTATCCCAATTAAAATATCGAGGATATTTAGAACCTTATTGGCGGAATTATTAATGTTTTGCAGATATAAAAGCTTTTCGTTTTGTGGAAGATTTTTTTCTAACTCCTTGGTGTGCCAAATAATACCAGTCAATGGAGTACGGAAAGTGTGATTGATGATAGAGATCATTTCTGTCTCAGTTTTATTCTCTTTAATAATATAAATTATATATTTATAACAAATATAAATAATACTGATAAAAAATATGCTGGGAATAAGCCATTTGGGAAGATCATAAAAAAGTGTAATTTTTTCATTTTTAAATATTAATAAAAAAATTACAACGATATATAATATTGAAAGTGAAATTTTTGCAAACTTTGTTATCTTACCCATGGTTATAGTATAAACCATTATTTTGTTATAATCTAGATATAATTATGTATATCAAAGTTAAAGTTCAAGCTGGAGCAAAAAAAGAAGAAATAAAAAAGAAAAGCAAAGATAGCTATATTATTTCAGTTAAAGAAAAAGCTGAAAGAAATATGGCTAATAAAAGGGTTTGCGAGATTATGGCCTTGTTATTGGGTGTTTCTGTCAAACAGGTTAGAATAATAAATGGTCACCAGAGTCCAAGCAAAATTTTGTCGATTAATTTACCCGAAAATTTGGTATAATGGAAGTATTATTAATTTAGCTTAAAATAAACCATGATAAACACAAATATAAAAGCCACGAATATGGAGTTAACAAGAGCAATTAGTGATTACGTGAATAAACGTTTATCGGGAATTGAGAAATTTGTAAAAAGTGGAGAAAAAGTGATTGCTTATATTGAAGTTGGGAAAACAACAAATCATCATAAACAAGGCGATGTTTTTAGAGCTGAATTTAATATAGAAATCGGAGGGGCTAAATTTTACACGGTCACCGAAAAAGAAGATTTATATATAGCAATCGATGATGCAAAAAAAGAAATAGTACGCCAGATAGCAAGTAATAAAGATCGCAAACAAACTCTCTTTAAAAGGGGAGCAAAGAGTGTAAAGAAAATGTTAAAAGGAATTTCAGACAGAAATCCATTCACTTCAAAATATTAATTTTGTTTTAATAATTCACTATAATTAATCTCTTTCTTTCCTTCAGGGATCACTCTTTCGATAATGAATGAATCATTTTCATATTTAGCTTTAGTAATTTTAATTCGCTTTTCGTTTTTGAAGAAAAAAATACCCGGCCAACCATAAAATGCTCGGTATTTATTCCAGTTTAGGATAGGATCACCACTCGGGTCTATCTGGCCATCTTCTTTCTTTATTTTTATGCAATAAGTTACTTTTGTTTCATCTTGATCCTCTGGAGTAATTTTATTTTCAAGAATTTCTGGAATTATTTTACAAAGTAAATCTCCTCCCAATTTTATTAATTTGTTTTTTAGTTCTTCCTTGGTTTCGTTTAATTCAATCGGAATTTCTTCTTTGGCGAGAATTGGTCCACTATCTAATTTGAAAGCCATTTGTTGAATACTTACTCCGGTTACAGTATCTCCATTTAATAATGTTGCCTCAAGCGGAGAAGCGCCCCTCCATCTAGGTAATAGAGAATAATGAATATTAATTGTGCCTAATTTAGGAGTTTTAATAAGTGATTCAGGCAAGATTTTCCCGTAAGCGACAACCACAAAAAGATCCAGCCACCAGTCGGACTGGTGGCTGGCCACCAGTCCGACTGGTGGTGATTTTAATTTTTCTATAAACTCAGGGGTTATTTTTTCGGGTTTCAAACAAGGAATATTGTGTTTTTCGGCCCAAATGGAAACTGGGCTAGGAGTTAAATGTAAACCACGCCCAGCGGGTTTATCTGGTGAAGTTACTATTATTGAAGGTATATATCCACAACTAGTTAGAATATCAAGTGTTTGGCTAGCTATTTGGGGTGTTCCAAAGAAAATAAATTTTAATTTTTCATTCATTTTATTCATTAAAAACTTCTTGAAGATTTTTTGCTTTATCGATAAAAAGTATGCCATCTAGGTGATCTGTCTCATGTTGAAAAATATGAGCAAGTAATCCAGCTCCTTCTTGAACAAATTTCTTCCCATGTTCATCATATGCTTCGATAGTTGCTCTGGTCGCACGGCGAACTTTTCCATATAATGGCCTAACAGAAAGACAACCCTCAGTCATTAATTTTCTATCTTTTGAAATTTTTTTAAAAACTGGATTTATGAAAACTAAATTAGGCCACTGTTTTTTATCATAACTATTTTTTCCATTAGGTTTTTCACCTCTGACAAAATTTTCATCAAATATTTTTCCAGAAACAACAAAGATTCGCAACGAAACTCCAATCTGTGGAGCGGCAATAGCTACTCCGTCATATTGCGAATCCAGAGCATCGCTCATGTCTTTAATGATTTGTTGTATTTTTGGTTTTTTGATATCTAGAATAGGAACCTCTTTTGAGATTTTACGTAAGGTCTTATCCCCATTTTGAACGATAACTACCATATTATTTTTATTTTAGATTTTTTATATATTCTAACAACTTTGGAAGTTTAATTGTTTCTTGAGAACGATTACTCATATCACGAACAATAGCCGAATTTTCGAGGGCTTCTTTTTGTCCAAAAATAATTGCGTATTCCATACCAAGCTTCTCAGCAATAGCAAGTTGAGCACCTAGATTATCTTTAGAGATTGATTGAGCAATAGGCACTTTTCCTTTTCGTAATATCTCGATTACATTTAATGATTTTAATTTAGCGTCAAAACCAAGTTGGATGAAATAGATTTTTGGTTTTTTAATGATGCGTGGAGATAACTTTGCAAACCAAGGTGATTCAACAACCCGATCAACTCCAATAGAAATTCCAATAGCTGGGACATCTTTTTTGCTACCAAGCTGTTTTCCTAAATAATCATAACGTCCACCACCGGCAATTGTAATATTTTTGCCAGTCTCTTTATCTTCTTGAATTATTTCAATAACCGTCCTGGTGTAATAAGACAAACCACGAACTAAACATTTATTTAGATTATAAGGTATTTCCATTTGTTCCAAGTATTCTAAAACCTCTTTGAAATGTTTTTTACACGAAGGACAAAGATGTGAAAGAGCTTCAGGTGCACTTTGATTTAATTCAATAGTTTTTTCTTCTTTTGAATCAAGGATTCGAAGAGGATTTGTTTTTAATCTTTCTCTATCTATTCCTGGTAAGACATTGATATTTTTTTTGTAAAAAGCAACCAATTCTCTAATATATGAAGCTCGACATTCTTTATCTCCAATTGAATTGATATCAACTGAAAGATTTTCTGCACCAGCTTCTTTTAGAATTGTCCAAGCAGTTTTAATGACTAGTGCGTCTAAGATACTTTTTTCACTACCGATAACATCCATATCGAATTGATAAAATTGTCGGTAACGTCCTTTCTGGGGATTGTCGTGACGGAATGATGGACCGTAACTATAAAACATCACTGGCTGAGGAAGAGCTTGCATCCCATGTTCAATATAACTGCGCATTAAACCAGCTGTGTGTTCAGGGCGAAGAGCTAAATGATCTCCACCTTTTGTTTTTAAGGTATACATTTCTTTATCGATAATATCAGTTCCTATTCCAATTGAAGAAGTGAAAACATCTTCGTATTCCACCATTGGAGTTTCAATCGGTTTAAACCCATAATAGACTGCAACCTCTTGAGCTTTTTCAAAAAATCCCTGATATTGATAGTACTGGCTATCTATAATGTCTCGCATTCCTTTCACTGAAGACAGGGGATTTTTATTTGTTTTTTTCTTTTCCATATTTATTATTTATTTTCTTGATAATATCCGGGCAAATATGAAGCTTCCTTAAATGGGAGGAGTCGTAGATAAGCTCTGCCAATTATTAATTTACCAGGTAATACTCCCCATACACGAGAATCAGAACTTCTATTTCGATTATCTCCGAGTACAAAGTATTCATTATCTCCAGTTTTGAGAGAAATGGTTGTATCAAACTTCTCACTAATATATGGTTCTGTTAATTGAAATCCTTTCGGATTTTCTTTATTAATAACTGTGATTTGATCACCTTGTATTTTTATTTCCTCATTTGGAAGACCGATGATTCTTTTAATAAAAAATCTTTTTGTGTCATTAGGATAACGGAAAATTATAACTTCGCCTCGTTCTGGATTACCAATTAGGTATGATAATTCATCAACAATAAGATATTCACCATCGTGGAAAGTTGGGACCATTGAATCACCACTAACTACAAATGGCTGAACAATAAAAGTTCTAATAGGGATGACGATAATAAGAGCGATGATAGCGTATTTAATTAAATCCCAAATATTCTGAAACCACTTCTTCGACGTTAGTTTTTCTGAATTGTTAATATTTCCTTGATTGTTATTATTTTCCATATAAACTTTATTTTATCACACAAATAGTATTGACAGAATAGAGCTTAGTGTGTTCTATATAGAATAATTCCGAAACAAATCTTGCTCAAAAAATATTTTGGGTTAAATCTGAAATAGCTCTTCTCATCGGGTACTAAAATTTCTTACTAGAAATTTTATCAGTGTTCGCGCCGTCGCGCTCACAAGCCCCTCTGATAAGACTATTTCAGACTTAACCCTTCTTGTGTTATTATAGATTTATGATATTAATTGTAGGATTAGGAAATCCAGGAGAAGAATATAAAACAAGTCGGCATAATACAGGATTTATTGTGCTTGATAATATTTTAGGAAAAGTTGAATGGAAACAATCTTCTGGAACAAAAGCGTGTTATTATAAAGATACTATCGGTAAAAAAGAAGTTGAATATTTTAAACCGCAAACATTTATGAATAATTCTGGGGTGGCAGTTTCTTTTGCTCAAACAAAACATAAAATAAAGTCACAAAATGTTATTGTCATATATGATGATATAGATTTACCAATCGGTAGCTTTAAAATTTCTTTTAATCGTTCTTCTGGAGGGCATAATGGACTCGAGTCAATAATTAAAAAAATTAAATCACGTGAGTTTGTCCGTATCCGTATAGGCATATCACCCGTAACACCATCGGGTAAAATTAAGAAACCAAAAGGGGAGCAAGCGATACTAAAATTCTTACTAGGCCAATATAAAGAAGCTGAATTAAAAGAATTAAAAAAAGTTTCTAAAAAAGTTGCCGAAGCCCTAGAAATCATAGTTACTGAAAGCAAAGAAAAGGCTATGAGTTTGTATAATTAAAAGCAAATTAAAAAACTCCCCATTTGGGGAGTTTTTTAATTATTATTCTGGTTTTTTATTATCATCTAAGTAAACGAGAGTCATCTTTTGTTCTTTGGCCTCAAATAATGTTATTTGGAAATTATATGTCTTACCTAATTCCAATGTTTTCTTTAATTTTTCTTCCGAGCCAAATCCTGAATTGTGAACTAATCCTGCGACTCCTTGTTTGATAGAAACAAGAGCTCCGTGTTTGTTGTATTTGATAACTACTCCTGAAATGATGTCCCCCTTCTTGAGTGTCTCACTAAATTCATTCCATGGATTTTCTTTAAGAGCTTTAACAGAAAGTGAAATTTTTCCATCCTTAATTTCAATTATTTTAGCTTTAATTTTATCTCCAACTTTAAACATTGACCTTGGGTCTTCTACTAAGCCCCAATCAATTTCTGAGATATGGACTAACCCCTCGAGACCTTCTTCTAATTTTAAGAAAATACCGAAGTCCACAATTCCAGCAACAGTACATTCAAGCTCATCCCCGACAGCATACTTGCCGACAATTTCTTGTCTTTCCTCGGGATTATTATCTTTTTCAGAGAAAATTAATTTTCCTTCTTTAGGTAGAGCAGAAATCATCACAACATTGATGCGTTTGCCGATGAGTAACTTGAGAGCTTTTAATATTTTATCTTTATCGGAATCTTCAACTCTTGGATAGTGTTCACTCTTTAATTGAGAAGCTGGAAGAAATCCAACAATTCCTTGCCATTCCAATATCAATCCGCCCTTATTTGCTTCTTTAACAGTTAATTCAAGAGGTACTTTTGATTTGATAGCTTTCTCGGCCTCACTCCAAATGAGAGCTTGCTTGGCTTCTTTCAAAGATAATTCAATGTAACCTTCTTCATTATCAATTTCGACAACCTTGGCTTTAACAACGTCACCAATATTTATCTTTTTGATAATATCTTTCGCATTTATAAATTCTCTACCATAAATAATCCCTGTTCCAAACGGAGTCAGATCAATATAGACAGATGATTTTTGAATTGAAATTACAGGACCTTCAACCAAAGCTTCGACTTGAGGAGGAAGCTCAGCTTTATCTAACATTTTGCCGATACTCGAAAGTTCTATTTTTGCAAATTCGGCTATATTATCAACAATATCTTTATCTTCTTTTTTCATAATTTTGTACTAAAAAAACCGCATCTTGCGGCGCAGTTGAAGATCTTTTTGTTTACAAAACTAAACACAAAAAGGATTAACCTTCAAACTGAACTTATAATAGGTCGATTGTACTATATTTTCCAAAATAATGCAAATCATCTCAGGTATTATTTTTATGTGAGATGTGATATATTGTATATTACAAGGCTTAACATTTATTAATCTGAATTAATCTCATGTCAAATAAGAAAAAACTGACTATCTTTTTGTGTTTTTTTACAGGAATATCTGTCTTCTTGGTTTTTACATTAATTTCAGCAGCTACTCCTCCGACGGTTATTACTGTTGGGTCTTCAGATATTACAAATGATTCAGTTACCTTAACTGGGAATATTACAAATAGTGGCGATAGTCCTATTGTTCTAAGATATTTTGAATACGGAGAAACTATAGCCTATGAAATTAGTGATTTAATTTTTATTGGCGATGATCCTTTTGGTTTACCAACTGGAGTATACTCAGAAAGTATAGGTGGGCTTCTGGGAACTTGTGGAACTCTGTATCATTATCGAGCTTATGCTAAAAATGAGGCCGGACTTTTTGGGTATGGAGAAGATATGACGTTTACTACAACAGCTTGTCCGTCTCCAACTGTTGTGACAACCAACGCTGCAACAGGAATTGGTTTAAACTCAGCAACTTTAAATGGATCAATTGACTCTGTTGGAGCTCCTATTTCCCAAAGAGGATTTGTAATTTCTGGGACTAATCCAAATGGGGGAATCTTATCATATACTTCTACAGAAACTGACGGCCAACCGTATGGAGTTGGAGCATTTTCTCTAACGATGAATAATCTAAGTTGTAGTACTACTTATACTTATCATGCTTATGGTGGAGCTGATGGTGGAAATGTATCTTTTGATACCTTATCTTGTAATCCACCTGTCGTAGAAACTGATCCAGCTGTGTTGATAGTAGCACCGATAGCACAAGGACCCATAAGAAAAACATTTATGAATATTATTCAAGTAGCGATGGCCGCCCCAGGAGATGCAGTCATTAGATTAAATGGTAATATTCTTGACACTGGAGGAGAAAATCCTGTTGCTGGTTTTCAATATGGAACAGACATTACTTATACTGGAGGCACAATACCAGTAGGAACTTTAGGTGTTGAATCATATTCGTCGGATCTTTCTTCTTTGTCTCTAGACACGACGTATCATTATCGAGCTTATGCGACAAATAGCACGGCTACAAGTTATGGAGCCGATCAAACATTTTTAATAGCCAGTCCAATTACTGTTCCATCAGTAACTACTCTTTCGGCGACATCAATTGAAAGAACCACTGCCACTCTAAATGGAACAATTTCAAGTACTGGTGGGGAAAATGCAACAACTGTCGGTTTCCAATATGGCTTAACCGATAGTTATGGTACAACCACTACAGCAACTGGTTCTTTTGGAGCTGAATCTTTTAATACTGGAATTTCTGAATTAACTTGTGATACAACATATCACTACCGTGCCTATGCAACTAATAGTGCTGGTACTGGTTATGGGGCAGACCAAACATTAACTACAGATAGATGCCCATCTAATACAGGGAATATTATAACAGTTATAAGAACTGATCCGGATTTATGTAGAAATATAAATGGAGCGCAAATTGCTATCCCCGATGGAATGGAATTAAATGATCAAGGTGATTGTGTAAATATTGTGGTGATTAATCCACCGATTGATGTTTGTCCAAATATAAATGGAGAGCAAACAATAATTCCAAATGGAATGAAAATAGATAATAATGGTAATTGTGTCAAAATAATTTTAACCACCGTGCCAGTTGATCTTTGTAAAAATATAGATGATCTTCAAGAAACAATTCCCGATGGAATGGAATTAAATGATCAAGGTGATTGTGTAAATATTGTGGTGATTAATCCACCGATTGATGTTTGTCCAAATATAAATGATATCCAAGAAATAATTCCTGAAGGAATGGAATTAAACCAGAATGGTTATTGTGTTATTGCTCCTGTAGAAGTTGTTCCAGAACCCCGTAATAATTTTATAGTAATGGCCTTTGCTTTTACGGCTTTATTGATAGGAGCTTTTTCTAGTTTTTCAAAAATTCTTTTTGTTAATCCAATTTCATTTAAAGAAATATATTTTATCCCAATGCGACTTTGGAGTATGCTTTTAGCCTTTTTCGGAATGAAAAAACTTCAAAATCCTTGGGGGACAGTTTATGACTCTGTGACCAAACAACCATTAGATCCAGCATATATTGTGTTACAGAATTTAGATGGTAAAGAAATAGCAACTTCTATTACAGATCTCGATGGGCGTTACGGTTTTCTTGTTCCACCCGGTAAATACAAAATGATTGCTAGTAAGACAAATTATAAATTTCCATCAAATAAATTAAAAGGACAGACAGAAGATGAACTTTATCAGAATTTGTATTTTAATGATGTTATTGAAGTTAGAAAAGACGAAGTGATTACTAAAAACATTCCAATGGATCCGATCAAGTTTGATTGGAATGAATTTGAGAAAAAAGAAAAAAAGTTGATGAATTTCTTTTCCAAAAAACAGCTTTGGTTATCAAGAATTTCAAATATAATTTTTTATTCAGGTTTTATTGTAACAATTATTGCGGTTATTACTTCACCAATTACTTATAATATTGTAATTCTGGCTCTTTATGGATTAATGTATATATTGAAAAATACAATATTAAAGCCAAGAACATATGGAAGTATTAAAGAAAAGATTTCAGCGAATCCATTGTCGTTTGCAGTGTTGCGGGTTTTCTTTTCGGGGAGTCAGAATGAAATTACCCATAAAGTTGCCGACAAAACCGGAAAATATTATTGTTTGATTCCTAATGGAACTTACTATATTAAAATTGAAAATAAAAATGCTGATGAGAGTTATTCTCTGGTCCATACCTCTGGATCCATTGAGGTAAAGAAAGGATATATTAATAAAAAGTTTGAAGTTTAATAAGAGCTCAAAAAACCCACTAGAATAGTGGGTTTTTTGAGCTGGAAACACTTTCAAATTTTCATAAAATTTGCTATAATATACTCATGATTATCACATATTTAGGAAAACAATTCTTTAAAATCGGACAAGGCAATTTAGTCCTAGCTTTTAATCCCATCAGTAAAGACTCTCAATTTTCTAAATTGGCTTCTCGTTTTGGCTCCGATATTGCTCTCTCAACAGTTAATCATCCTGATTATAATGGACTTGAAATGGTAGCTCACGGAGAGAATGTTCCTTTTGAAGTTAAAGGGCCCGGAGATTATGAAATTAAAGATATTTTTATTAAAGGAATAATGACCGAGACAGAACTCGGCGGTAAAAAATATATTAATACAATTTATTCATTAACAATTGAAAATATTTCTTTGTGTTTTTTGGGAGCGGTGTCTGACGATAAATTAAATTCTAGTATTCGTGGGCAGATAGAGTCTCCAGATATATTATTTGTCCCAATTGGTAATAATGATTTGCTTAGTCCGATTGAAGCTTATAAACTTGCAGTAACACTTGAACCAAAAATAATTATTCCAATGGATTATGACGAGAAAACACTTAAAATTTTCTTGAAAGAAGGTGGGCAAGAGAAGGTAGTTCCAATTGATAAGCTAACAATAAAGGCCAAAGAGTTAATAGGCCGTGAAGGTGAAATCGTCGTATTATCATCATAATTTTTTAATTTATTTATGCGTACATATATAAAAAAGTTACAATCAAAATCAGAGAATACTCGCAAACAAATATTTGCTGGAACACTAGCGGTTTGTATGGTGTTTGTGTTTCTAATTTGGATAAGTAGTTTGGGTTATAAATTTAATAATAATACCTCTGCCCAAGTTGAAGAAGATATAAAGCCGTTTGCTCTTTTTGGTCAAACTCTTACCAATACATATAGTAATGTCACAGCAAGTGTTGGGAATCTTTCTACTAAAACCAAAGAGGATGAACAAAAAATGGAAGAAGAATTAAAAATAGAAAAACAAGTAGATTTAATTCCAGTAGAAAATCAATAATTTATGGTTAAAAAAGAAGAAGAGGAAATCACAAATAATCACATTAATGTTGTCTCGGTTGATATAAGCACAGAGATGAAAGAATCGTTCATCGATTATGCGATGTCGGTTATTACTGATCGAGCACTTCCTGATGTGCGAGATGGATTAAAACCAGTTCATCGTCGGATATTATTTGCGATGTATGAAATGGGGCTAACTTCATCGGCTCGTTTTCGTAAAAGTGCGGCGGTAGTCGGAGATGTTTTGGGAAGATATCATCCTCATGGCGATGTGGCTGTATATGACTCAATGGTTGGGATGGCCCAGGATTTCTCTTATAGGTATCCACTTATTCATGGACAAGGTAACTTTGGCTCCATTGATGGAGACGGAGCAGCAGCGATGCGTTATACCGAAGCCAAAATGTCAAAAATTGCTTCACTTCTACTTTTAGATTTAGAAAAAGAAACTGTTGATTTCAGACCCAACTATGATCAAACAAGGAAAGAGCCAATTGTTTTACCAACGGCAGTGCCGAGTTTGCTTTTAAATGGAACGCTTGGTATTGCAGTTGGAATGGCGACAAATATTCCACCTCACAATTTATCTGAAGTGATAGATGCGACGATTCACTTGATTGATAATAAAGATGCTACAACCGAAGACCTAATGGAATTTATAAAAGGTCCTGATTTTCCTGTTGGAGGAATTGTTTACGGGCAAGCAGATTTACTGCATGCTTACTCGACGGGGCGTGGAGGGGTAGTAACTCGTGGGGAAGCAGAAATCGTTGAGCAAAAAAGTGAAACTTTTCAAATCATAATTACTTCAATTCCTTATCGCGTAAACAAGTCAGCTCTAATCGAATCAATTGCTGCGCTTATTCAAGAAAAAAAACTTGAAGGAATAAAAGGTCTTCGAGATGAGTCAACTAAAGACATTCGCGTTGTTATCGATTTAAAGAACGGAGTTATTCCACAAAAAGTTTTAAATTATATTTATAAACATACTCAACTTGAACAATCTTTTAATTTTAATATCGTGGCATTAGTTGATGGAGTTCCACAAACTCTCTCATTAAAAAGTTTGCTTGGGGAATTTATTTCTCATCGAGTAGTTGTTGTCCGTCGTCGTACAGAATATGACCTGCGGAAAGCCAAAGAAAGAGAGCATATCCTCTTGGGCTTGAAAAAAGCTCTTGATCATATAGATAGAGTCATTGCGGTTATTCGAGCCTCCAAAGATACAATGACGGCTAAGGTAAACTTAATGAAAGAATTTAAATTTTCAGATATACAGGCGACAGCAATTCTTGAAATGAAGCTTCAAAAGCTTGCCGGATTGGAACGTAAAAATGTTGAACTTGAATTAAAGGAAAAACAAGAACTAATCAAAGAATTAGAATCATTATTGGCTAGTCCAAAGAAAATGATGGGGGTTATTTCTAGCGAACTAAAAGATATTAAAGAAAAATATTCTGATATTAGGCGAACTCGAATTATTAAAGGTGGCGTTAAAGCCATTAACGAAGAAGATTTAATCCCAGAGAAAGAATCTGTCCTTGTTTTCACGAAAGGGGGATACGTTAAACGAACTGATCCAAGTGAGTATCGAACTCAGAAACGCGGTGGAGTTGGAGTAATAGATATTGAGCCAAAGGAAGAAGACTTTGTCACAATGTTAGTGACAGCCAATACTCACTCTGATTTGTTATTCTTCACGAATTTGGGTAAGGCTTACCAGATCAAAATGTATGATATCCCAGAAGGACGTCGGGCGACAAAAGGTAAGTCAATAATGAATTTTATTTCTTTAGATGGAGAAGAAAAAGTTACTTCGATTTTACCAATTGATAAAGAGACGAAAAAGACAATTGAAAGTTTGATGCTTGTTACTAAAATGGGTGTGGCCAAAAAAGTTGGAGCCGAAAGTTTCAAAGATGTTAGACGTAGTGGTTTGATTGCGATTAAACTCGATAAAGGAGATGAACTTCAGGCTGTGCTTGATGTCTCAAAAGGAGACGATATCATGCTGGCTACAACCCTCGGTCAATCAATCAGGTTTAAAGAATCAGATGCGAGGGTCATGGGCCGAAATGCTGGCGGAGTCAGAGCAATTAAGCTTGGCAAGGGAGATTTTGTTATTGGAGTTGATAAAATATCAAAAGGAGAAACCAATCTTTCAATATTAACTTTAAGTGCGAATGGTCTTGGCAAAAAGACAAATATTAAAGAATATAAAACTCAAAAAAGAGGAGGTTCAGGAATAAAAACTGCTAAAGTTACTCCCAAAACTGGTAAATTAATTGTTGGGAAAATAGTCGGTGAAGAAAATGAAATTATCGCTGTCTCACAAAAAGGTCAAGTCATTCGAGTTGAGTTAAAATCGATTCCGACATCAGGACGCCAGACTCAAGGAGTGACAGTTATGAAGCTCAGACCAGGAGACAGCATCGCCTCAATTACTTGTTTATAGTTTGTTGTCATTTCTTGTTTTAATTATGGTATAATATAAACATATATATGTTTACTAATCCAGAGCAAAATATTTTACATTTAGGTTTAAAAGAAGGAATGCGAGTCGCTGATTTTGGAGCCGGAACGGGTTTTTATTCCAAAGCAGCAAGTGTTCGCGTCGGATATACTGGTAAGGTCTTTGCGGTGGAAGTACAAAAAAATTTAGTTAAGAAACTTGAAGCTGATATTAAAAATTGGGGAATATCAAATATAGATTGTATCTGGGGAGATATAGAACGTCGTGGGGGAACCAAAATAGTAGATCATTCTATGGACGCCGTTATCATTTCGAATGTTTTATTCCAGGCAGAAGACAAGCTAGGAATAATAGATGAGGCTCTGCGCATCCTTAAAAAAGGCGGCAGGGTGCTTTTAATAGATTGGAGTGAATCTTTTGGTGGTATGGGGCCCGCCACAGAGAGTGTCATACCCGAGGGAGCAGCTCGTGATTTATTTGAAAAACGCGGGTTTAAATTTGTAGAGAAAATTTCCACAAGTGCTCATCATTATGGTATAATTTTTACACATGAGTAATTTCCAAACAATTTTTGTCGCCATCTTTCTAGCATTTTTTGTTTTTGCGGTTTTAATATTTTCTGGAATTATAAAAATAGGTGGTTTAAATGGTGGTGATGGGAAACCAGCAGGGAAAGTTGTAATCTGGGGAGTTTTTCCTAGTTCTTTTTTGTCGGATGCTATTAGTAAAATGAAAGCTGACAATCGAGATTTAAATATAAGTTATGTAAAAAAAGAAGTATCCACTTATCAGCAAGATTTAATCGAAGCATTTGCAAATGGCGCTGGCCCCGATCTTTTCATTGTGACCCCTGATATGCTCAAGAAGAATATTAATTTTATTTATAAGATTCCTTATGCTAGCTATCCAGAAAAGACATTCCGCGATGCGTTCGTTGATGGAGCGGATATTTATTTAGAAGCGGATGGATTTCTTGGTTTTCCTGTGCTTGTTGATCCGATGGTTCTATACTACAACAAAGACATACTTGCAAATGAGGGAATGGTATCTCCACCTAGCTCTTGGGATGAATTATTAACTTTGAATTCTTCTTTAACTAAAAGAGATAATATCGGGACAATTTCACAAAGTATGATTGCTCTTGGTCAGTATGGTAATGTCAACAATAGTAAAGATATTCTTGCAACCCTACTTCTACAAAATGGTAACAATATAGTTGAAAGAGGGGCAGATTCCAAATATGTTGCTAGGTTAAACAGTAACCCATCTAACCTCTCTATTTCACCACTAGTCGCGGTATTACAATTCTTCATTGAATTTTCAAATCCAACAAAGACCGCTTATTCTTGGAATCGCTCACTGCCTGACTCACGTGACATGTTCACTGGAGGGAAACTGGCTTTCTACTTAGGTAAAGCCAGCGAACTATTCACTATTGAATCCATAAACCCTAATTTGAGTTTTGATGTGACAGCAATTCCCCAAATTAAAAATACTCAAACTAAGCGCACCGGAGGGGATATCTATGCTATCGCCATTAATAAACGTTCGACGAATACAACCTCAGCTTTTGCGGTCGCTGGGTTACTAAGCCAAGGAGAAGTAGCGAATGTTCTAAGTATGGGAGCTTCTCTACCACCAGCTTCACGAGCTTTACTTTCCACTAGACCAACTAATCCATATTTGTATACATTTTTTAATGGAGCGGTTGTCGCCAGATCATGGCTTGACCCTGATCGAGTAAAGACAGATGCAGTTTTTAGAGATTTGGTAGAGAATATATTATCAAATAATTTGTCGGTTTATGAAGCTATAAATAAAGCGGAAGGCCAACTTGAGCTTCTAGTTAAATAAATATTATGTCTAGAAAAATCGTACCATTCATCTTAGCATTTATGATAATTTTTACTCCGACTTTCCTAGTTCTAGGTGCCGGATTAGTGCCTGATTGTAATACGGGAAAAGTTTACACTATTCCAGAAGTAAAACCAAAAACAGAAGTGGTAGATGGTGTAGTAGTGACTACTCCAGGGTCTCCAGAAAGATATGAATACGCAAATCCGTGCGATTTTAACATGGTTCTTAAATTGATTAATACAGTTATTAACTTTTTGGTTGTTACCTTAGCGACGCCTCTCTTTGCTCTTATTCTAGTTTATGTTGGCTGGTTGTATCTAAGTGATCAGGGGAGTTCGGAAAATGTTAAAAAGGCCAAGACAATCCTCAAGAATGCCTTTATTGGTTATATTATCGCACTGGCTGCGTGGCTGATAGTTAAATCGATACTTGCAAGCCTTGGATTCCATGGAGCGTTTAACTTTTTATAAATTAATTATCATTTAACATAAAAGAAAATATGAAAATTTTCAAGACAAAAAAATACAGTATTTTATCGAATATTTTAAAGTTTAGTTTTGTAATAATGTTTGTAATCATGTTAACTACTCCAGTTATCTTTGTAAATGCTTGTGGGGGACTTAATGAACCACCTTGTCCTGAAGGTAGTGATATAAGTTCAAATGAAGAATCAGATGTTTCAAGTAATGAAACTGGTCTAACTATAGACACCAAAATAAATAATCCTCTTGGACCAAACATTACAGATATCCCTTCTTTCATACAAGCTCTAGTTGAAATAGTTCTCATCGTCGGTATTCCGATTGTGGCTCTAGCGATTATCTATACGGGTTTTCTATTCGTGACTGCTCAGGGTAATTCAGAAAAAATTACTAAAGCCAAGAAAGCCCTTCTTTATACTTTGATAGGAGCAGCACTGTTACTTGGAGCATTTGTCATAGCGCAAGCAATTGGTAAAACGGTCGAAGAAATTAAGAGTACAACATAGTTATTGGATTATGAATCCCGTTAGAGATGTGTATGTTATAATCTAAGGGATAGTTTCAAATGATTATGAAGTTTAGATTTTATTATAATTAATCAGATACGGAAGTCTAGGACTTCCTATCTCTAACGGGATGAAGAAAAATATTTTAATTGGTACATTGATTTTAGTTGGTATGTTTATGTTTTCCTCTGTTGGAGCTGTTACGACACTAGATGCGAATGGTGACCCTGTGGTCTCTGTCAATCAAGTTTGTTCTGATAACTCCATGAAAGATGTCACAGGTATTGTGAATTGGGCTAGTTGTTTTTTGTATAAAGTTATTGTTCCTTTTTTGTTTGCTTTGGCGACAGTTGCCTTTATCTGGGGAGTAATTCAATTTTACTTGAATCCCGAGAATGAAGAAAAGCGTAAAAAAGGGAAAGCTTTTATAATCGGAGGATTAATTGCTTTGTTTGTCATGTTATCAATCTGGGGATTGGTGGGTATTCTGACGGGGACTTTCCAGCTTTCAAATACTGTTCCACAGCTTCCAGGGCAATAATATATTGCTAGTTTTATTGTTTGTTGTTACAATAAGGGGTATAAAGTTCAGCGTCTTTTCCACTCTGGTCGGTTGAGAAGACAATATTATAAAGATTATTAGTAAGATTATAAGAAATATTTATGAAAAAAATTGTTTCAATCAGTGCTGTTCTAGGAGCAATGTCTCCAATGTTTGTGTTTGCTGATGTTGATGGACCAAATGCATTTGGTATTCTTGCAACCCTAGCAAATCTATTGCAGTTTGTTATTCCTATATTAATCACCCTAGCTGTTGTTTACTTTATTTGGGGAGTTATTCAATACACTGTATCACAAGACGAAGAGGCCAAAAAGAAAGCTCGAGGTAAAATAATTACTGGTCTCATTGGTTTGTTTGTTATCGTGGCTTTCTGGGGAATCATTGCTCTTATTACAAATACATTCGGAGTTGGGCCTGAACAATTAGATCCAAATGCAATTCCTTGTATTGATAATCCTGCAGCCGGTATTAACTGTCCACAATAATTATTATGATGTTTTCGATTATACCAGTAGCTGAAGCCAGTGTGGCGACTCTAATGATGAGTATCAATAGGGTAGTTATCAACCCTATCATTATATTGATATTTGCTCTAGCGGTTGTGATTTTCGTTTATGGATTAATAAAATATTTATTATCTCCAGATAATGAAGAAGTTCGTAAATCAAGTAAATCACATATGCTCTGGGGAGTAGTTGGAATGTTTATCATGGTTGCCGTTTTTGGAATTATGAATATTATTTTAAACACCATTGGTGAAGATAGAATTCAAATACAAGATAACGGAAATTATACTATTGGTAATCTGCAATAACATAAAAATTGAAATGAAAAAAGGCGCGTCCCATCAGGGCGCGCCTTTGCGGTTGTGTTATTTAACTATTTTATTGAACTCTACCGTTACGATGATTTCTTCTTCGTAGAATTTGAGCTCAAAAAATGAAGTGTAACGATCACGATGGTTTCCACCATCTCCACGAACTTCCCATTTTCCATTTTGTGGTCGTTTGTAGTATTTTTTACCACCACTTGAGCAGGAAGAAGTGTAATCTGACGGAACATCCACAAGAAACACTTTTCCTTTTTCCAAGAAATAGGTAGTGTCATGAGGTGCCGGGTCTTCAATCTGTACATATCCAGTACCACGATTGTTTTTCCCAGAATCGCCGGATTTTTTAGGATTATTATTATCATTAATACTTCTTATCCCCCATATTAATAGAGGAATAACAATTATTAAGATTAATCCAATCCATAACCATTTTATCCAGGTTGGTGTCATTTGGGGCCTCCTTTCGTTGAATCAGTAATAATTTTTGCTAAAGCGGATACAGAAACTAATTTGTTCGCTTCTCTTTCAATCTTCCAGCTCATCATTTTTTGAAGAGCTTCTTGTATAGTCACAGTTACTCCACTCTTAGCTAATTCATCTCTGAGAATTTTTGCCTTTTCAAGCTCTGTTGTTATTTCATAAACCTCGGATATCCTCTCTTTCTGTTCTTTTTGAAGGGCGACAGAAGCTTCATAAATTGGTCCGAAAGGTTTTATCTGGGTGATACTTAGCCGGCATAGAACAATCCCCAATGAAATCGTCGGGAGCATAGCCTTACCGTCGCGTAGTTTAATCAAGAGTTGTTTTCTCTCTTTGATTTGTTGTTTCAGATTCGCCTCGGTACAATTATTTTGCAGTGATCCTGGGATCATTTGCTCAAGTTTTTGCCACCTAGTAGCTTGGATAAATGGTTTTTCAAAATCTTCTTCTCCATCACCGTATTCTTTACGGACAATTGAATTAGAAGGATTATTTCCATCATACCAATCTATTAGGATTTCGGTTGGAATTGAAGATTCAATCGTTTTTAGATAATCATATCCAGGGACAATATCGTCCGAGTTTTCCGACAGGTATTGTCCAAGAGATTTAATTAAAAAATTAATTGCCTTCAAGGATGATTTGATAATTTCCTCCCAGCTTTGTGGGCCCTCTGTTGGATGTCTTGACCACTTACGGACTTCAGATTCAATAATTTCTTTCATTGAAATAAGAACGCCAGGGTCTTTTTTTAAGTTGATGAAGGTAATGTAATTATATTTGTCAGGAATATAACCCACTGAAATAGGAATTTCTTCATTTACATTATCAGGGGTAAGTACATCTTGAGGGGTGAATTCTGGTTGTCTTTGTGAAATATCTACTAGGACAACTTTTCTAAACAATCCTCTAAGTAACAATGAATGTAACCCCGGACCAACAAACACAATCTCTCCAGGTTTTATCCAGTCCATTTTATCGAATTCTGTGATCATTCCAAAATGCTGTGGATCACTAGGAATAGTAAATAATGACTGTATTAATAATGATCCTGGTATTACAAATACTATTCCCAGAGAAATAGAAAACCAAAGAGTGATAGTAGGTTTGAGTGGTAGTAAAAGAATTACTATCCACACAACAAAAATTACTATCATACTCATCCATAATGGTTTTAACCAATATTCTTTATAGTTCATTTTCGAGGCCCTCCAGGCCTATTTTGTTTTTTAAGTTATTATTTTTTATGAATTGATTTGTTTATTTTAAAAGCCAACGGAAAGAAGTAGGGGATTGATCGCTTTCAAAATAAACAAATCAATTTCATTAATAACCATATGTCAAAGAGTTCGAATTTTCTTGTATTATATCACATATAGTATGCATTTGTCAAGTAAAATATATAGGCAAAATGGCCTATATTTAAGGGCTTATTGGAATAATTAATTTGATTTTTACGACAAAAATGCTATACTTCGGGAATTAATTAAGAATTAAGATTAATTGTATTTCCAATTCCTAATTCGTAATTGATAATTATTAATTAATCTGGCCCTATCGTCTAACGGTTAGGACATCGGCTTTTCAAGCCGGTAATCCGGGTTCGATTCCCGGTAGGGTCACAAAAGCGCGAATGCAAAAAGACTGGACTGCTCCAGTCTTTTTCGCTTTTGTGAAGACGCAGGCATAATTTTTCAGCAGAAAAATTGCCGAGCTGGGGTCGCGAGTACTTACATATTTTGAGAATACTTGGAGCAAAATATTTAGTAACTTGTGACCACAACAGTCTAGTGTGCGAAGCACTCCAATTACCCTAAGTGAGCAAACTGCTTTGCTCATGTCCGGGAAGCGAAAAGCTTTTCATTAAATATTTTTATCTTGTAAAAATATTTTGAAAAGGTATACTGGTCATGTAATGACCGATAAGCGTACTCGCGGTCCTGGTATATTTAGTAACTTGTGGCTCACATAGATTATGAATGCGAAGCATGTAAATTATTGAAAAAATATGAATTTTTTTGAAAAGTATAGAAAACAATGTGAAAAATGTAACAGGAATAAAAAGGTCATTATACCTAGTAATGATCTTAAAAATGGTATACCAGGAAAAAATAGAATAAAAATTTTATTTATAAATGAACGTCCAGGACCAAAAGCTGAAATTGTTTCTTTTGAAAATTGTGATCCTTCAGCAAAACTTTTTAAACACTTATTCATAAAAACATTCGGGATAAATTTCCGAAAATATATATTTATAACTAATGCAATTATATGGGTACCAACAGGAAAACGTAGGAATTATGCTCCACTTCAAAAAGAATTGGCTCAAAAAAACAATTTATCTATATTAAAAAAACAAATAAAATTAGCAAATCCGGAATTAATAGTTCCATTAGGTAACAGTGCATTATATTCAATTAAGAAAACATATCCTGAATCTAAAACTCTTAGAAAATATAAACTTAAAAATAATATTGGGACGCCCATTAAAGATTGTTCTATAAATATATTTCCAGTTTATCACACATCTGGTCTTGCTCAAAAAACTCGAAACAAAAAACAACAGGAGCAAGATTGGATAAAATTAAGATTCGCAAGGACAGTCAAATTAGCAACAAATTAGCAAGGACTGTCCTAAAATTAGCAAGAAATTAGCAAGGACTGTCCTTGCTAAGTATATATTAATTTTTAAATTCAAATATATTCTCCACAATCTGATGCCAATTTGAATTTCTTATGGCTATAGAAAAAAAGACCACCAGAATAAATTCTAGTGGCTTCTAAAAAGGTAAATCATCTCCTTCATAATTTTCTTCAGATGTTTCATCTAAGAAAATAAATTCTGGTTTTGGAATATACTCAAGTTCATCTTCAAAAAGTATATCTTTCCCTCCCCAACTTGATCTTATTCCATAACCATCAAAAAGTGCACCATCTTCGTCATCTACTTTTTCATCCGTTTTTATGTGCATTCGGGCATTATGGTAATCATTATAAATAACTGATTTTAATCCACAAGAAATTCCTTCTCCAACTATTTCTATTTTAGGATCTTTTTTTAAAAATGAATTGAACCAAACTTTAAACATCTCTTCTCTTGCTGGAGTAAAATGATCAATTATTCCTTTCCACCATTTATCTTTAAAATATATTTTTACTCGATCTCCCACTTTAAACACCCGAGGATTAAACGGAAAAATAAAATTAGTAATTTCTTTCATCTTATTCTTTTTTCTACACATTACCCCCAATTTACTATTTTTGCAAGATGGGCTAGTAAAGACAGTCCTCAATAGAAAATGACTAAGTCTTGCCCAGCCAATCAATACTATAAACAAAAAAGGGGCCCACGATGTGAGACCCTTTATTATATCTTACAGAAGATCAGAAATAATTTCTGACTTCTAACAGAACACATTTTATACTGTCTTTATCTTCACAGAAGATACGACCAAGGCTTTTAAGGAATTTAAAATAATTCCTTGCGTCTTTGGGGTTATAAATGTGAGGTGTAGCATTTTTACCCTCAATGTGGTCAAATATATGCCCATGTTTTTTGTTTTCAAGTTCAGGGCAAGTACATTCAACGAAAGAAAACCTTTTTTTACCGGCAGGTAACTCAACTTTTTTGATTGAGTAAATCGGGTCTGTCTGTGCAATTGATTGCCCAGAAGTAGACTCGTTGGGTACCAAGACCCAGCCTTTTGTTCCATCTAATCTTGTAAAGAAAATGAAAGTCAGCAAGTTCTGATTTCCATTTTCAATAACCAAAACGTGTGGACGAACACGCGATGCTGGTAAATGATAGGAAACAACCCCCTCATAAACAACTCCAGCTGAAGCAAATACGATTACTCTACTTGCTACTGGATAATTTGACATAATTTTGGCTTGCTGTGTCATCGCATTAATTTTTTAAGGTTCATTCTTTAATTACATATACATCATTTCCACCCTCAATAATGTTGTCAGTTATTTCTATAAAATCATTGAGGACCGATGGCTGGATTGTGCTTATCTCCGGGATTCTGAGCCAGACATATTTTGGCTTTTCCCGTCGCGAGAAATCAAAATAATCAGCTTCAGTGTAGGCTTCTTTAAATTCACCAAATCTCATTTCATCAAAGCCCACACAATACTCACAGGGTTCCTTGAAGGTAAAAATGAGAATTACCGTTGCATTTTTCTTCGGCCAATAACGTATGGCCGTGTGAAGATCGTTTTGCACCAAATAAAAATAGAAAAAATTTATAGAAGTATCCTTTTTCCCGAATTTAAACGATATCTTATATTCATTCCCGTTATGGAATCCGCTATCCTGGCACCAAAGTTTTCTACTAGGGTCTTTTGGAAGCAGGTTTTTTATGAGGTACGTTCTTGATTTAAGGATAGAATCTTGTTCAGCCCTTGTGAATTGGAGATGAACATTGGAATTAAAGAGATCAGGCACAATACTTGTTTGCCCAATAACATTACAAATACCCAAGCAAAGCGCAGTAAAGGACAATATCGCTAAGATAATCATTGTCCAAAGAATTTTTTTCATGGCTTTTATTTTTAAAGATTTGACTTACGTTTTCTTCACTTTAGTACCAAAATCATATTTTGTCAAACAATTTTTCTTTCAAATGATATGATATAATTAAAATATGGAGAAAAAACAAATTGCCTTGATTGTTCTTGATGGTTGGGGATATAGAGAAGAAACTAAAGACAATGCAATTGCGCAAGCCAATAAACCTGTTTTTGATAATCTTTGGGATAAGTATTCTCATACTACTCTTAAGGCTTCTGGGGAAGCGGTAGGACTACCCGAGGGACAAATGGGTAATAGTGAGGTGGGGCATATGACAATTGGGGCAGGAAGAGTTTTAGATCAAGATTTAATCAGAATAAATAAATCTATTTCTAGTGGAGAATTTAAGAATAATCTCATTCTTCAAAATTTATTTAATCATGTTAAAAAATATGATTCAGTTTTGCATGTTGGAGGGCTTGTTTCTCCAGGAGGTATTCATAGTCACATATCGCACTTATTTTCTTTTTTAGAAGTAGCAAAAGAAAATAATATTAAGAAAATAGCCATTCATGTTATTACTGACGGGCGAGATACTCCACCTCAAGACGGAGCAAAATATATTAAAGAATTAGAAGATTTTATTAATAAGTTAGGTGTTGGTGAAATTGCGTCAGTTTCCGGAAGATTATATTCGATGGATAGAGATAAGCGCTGGGAACGTCTAGCTAAAACAGAAGAAGTAATGTTTGAGGGTAAGGGGAGGATTTGTGATACAAGGGCCTCTAATTTTCTTGAGGATTTATATAAAGATGAGGTTAAATCAGATGAATACTTAGAGCCATTTGTTTGTCTAAATAAAAATGGTGGCACTTATACACTGAGTAAGAATAATGGATTCTTCTTGTTTAATTTTCGGGCTGATCGAATGAGAATGTTAACACAAAAAATTATTGAGAGATCAAAAGCTGATAATATCTTTTTGGCAACAATGACGAATTACGGAAAAGAGTTTCAAAGTCATGTCGTTTTTCCTCCATTGAAATTTGAAATAACTTTAGGAAAGGTAATCAGTGAAAATGGTATGTCCCAAGCTCACATTGCTGAAACCGAAAAATTTGCACATGCAACATATTTTCTTAATTGCGGGGAAGAAACTCCATATGAGAAAGAAGATCAAATACTTATTCAAAGTCCCAAGGGTGTCCTAACATACGACCTTGCTCCCAGAATGTCAGCGGAAGGGGTTGCAGATGAAGCAATTAAACAGATAGAAAAAGGAACCGATTTTATTTTTGTGAATTTTGCGAATCCAGATATGGTTGGGCATACTTCTAATGTTCCAGCAATAATTACTGCAATAGAAGAAACAGACAAGCAAATAGGTAGAATATTAGAAGCTCTTAAGTTTAATAATGGAATAGCATGTATAACTGCTGATCACGGAAATGCGGAAATAAATATTGACCCAGAAACTGGATTAAGACATACATCACATACGACAAGTCTAGTTCCATTTATCATTACAGAAATAACAAAACCTCTACATGAAGGGACTTTGGCGGATGTTGCTCCTACTATTTTAAAATTGTTTGAAATTCCAAAACCATCTGAAATGACGGGAATCTGTCTGTTTGATTAGGTTTGTTAAATTGATTTTTGGTCCTTATTTTTGTATACTTGGCGCGGAGGGTTGGCAGAGAGGTTGAATGCACCGCTTTCGAAAAGCGGAATCTTCGAAAGAGGATCACAGGTTCAAATCCTGTACCCTCCGCAACCAAATTAGATACGCGCGGTTAGCTCAGTTGGTAGAGCGACCCCTTGACGTGGGGTAGGCCAGGGGTTCGAATCCCTTATCGCGCACAAAATTACGACAGTAATTTTATTCGCGATAGCAAGCAAACTGCTTTGCTTGTGTAAGGGATTCGAAAGATTTTTCCTTACGAGCGAAGTGAGGTGGAAAAGTACCTGGCTATGTAATAGCCGAATCCTCTATCACATTTAGAAATTTATGCAAAATACACAAATAATAATTTTAGCAGCAGGGAAGGGAAAGAGAATGGAGTCTGATGATCCTAAGGCTCTTGCTATGCTTCAGGGGAAGCCATTCTTGCAACATATTTTAGATACAATTTCTCATTTAAATCTATCAATTGATCCAGTGATTGTTGTTGGACACAAAAAAGAAAGAATTTTTGAAGTCATTGGTAAAGATTATAATTATGCTCATCAAGAAGAACAATTAGGAACCGGCCATGCCGTTATGTCTGCTAAGAGTTCAACTCACCCTGACCATAAAACAGTCCTTGTTCTGTCGAACGATCAACCTTTAATTTCAAGAGATACAATTGAAAGTATTATTGAAGCTCATAAAAACAGTGGAGCGGTTATAACTATGGGAACTGTTATTTTACCAGATTTTAAAGATTGGCGTGCTGGAGCCTATTTTTTAGGGAGAATTGTCCGTAATGAAAAAGGAGAAGTTGTTGAGGTTATTGAATATAAAGATGCAAATGAAGAAGAAAGAAAAATAAAAGAAATAAATCCTGCTATCTACGCTTTTGATGCAAATTGGCTCTGGGAGAATATTGATAAAATAAAAAATAACAATGCGGCTGGGGAGTATTATCTGCCGGATTTGATTAAAATGGCTTTCCGAGATGAAGAAAAAGTGGAAGGAGTGCCACTTGTAAATATGATGGAAATTTTCCAACCAAACTCTAAAGCAGAACTAGAAATTCTAGAAGGAATACTCGCTAATCAAAATTTGTAAAAAATAAGAATAATTTTAGCTAAAAAATATACACTAAAATTATTTTCGCTTAACCCTAAAGGGCTCCGACACGAAAAATAATTTTAGTGTTTATTTTTTGGCAACCGCTATTTATTTTTATGTATCCAAATATAGGCGTCTTCGAGAGCTTTGACGGCGTCGCCGGCGGCGATGTTGTTTTGGTGGTATCTACCGTTTGTACAGTCACCAGCGGCCCAGATTCCGGGGACTGATGACATTTGGGTCATTGGATCAACGACAATTTTTCCAATTTTATCTAATTCAACTATATTTTTTACAAAATCTGTATTAGGCGTTTGTCCAATTTCGACAAATATCCCAGTTGCAGGAATTGTTTTTTCTCCGCCTGAAATTTTATCTTTATATGTAAGTGAACTAACAAATTGTTCGCCGTCAACTCTTAATATTTCAGCATTAGTAATCGTCTTGAATTTAGGATTTTCTAAAATTTTTTTTACGGTTATCTGATCGGCTCTAAATTCTTCACTCCTGTGTATCAGAGTTACACTTTTACAATAAGCAACTAATTGCATAGATGTTTCAAAAGCGGCATTGCCTCCACCAATCACTAGCACATCTTGATCGGCAAACATTGGTCCATCACACGAAGCACAGTAGGTGATACCTTTGTGCTCAAAAGTATCTGCATTGGTGGCTTCTAATTTACGACGACCACTACCTGTCGTAATCAAAATTGCTTTACTCTCATATATTTTTCCTGATTCAGATTTTGTAGAAAATCCATTATCATTTTTAGTAATTTCCACTATTTTTTCACCCTCAATAATATCCAAAAATGGCCCCTTGTAATAGAGAGTATGCTTTTTTAAATTTTCTGCTAAATTAGCTCCAGAAATCTCTGGTGTTCCTATCCAATTATAAATTGTTTCTGAAACAACCGATTGTCCCCCAAACTCGCTCGTTATAATTGCTGTTTTTAATTGCTTGCGGGCAGAGTAGACGGCACTTGCAGCTCCTGCTGGTCCTCCCCCTAATATTATTAAATCGTACATATAGATATTCTAACATAAAATAGGTCATAATAATATAAAAAATTCTTAATAATAATAGAAAAACAGGCTATATATAAAATTTTTCTCGCTTATCCCTACCTCGGCTTCGCCTCGGCGCGCGCCCACACCTACTCAAAAAATTTTATATATAGCCTGCTTTTTTCTGCTATTTTTTATTTCGTCTTAGAAATGCTGGAACGGTGCTCCAATCATCAGTATCGTCAATAAATAAATCATCTTCAACTTTTTCTTTCTCAGTTTTTTTCATGTAATCAGAAGAACCATTTTTGGTATCTTTGACGACAGCCTGCAATATTTCTTCTTTAGTAGAATTGGCAACAGTTTGTTCGTTTGCTTTTTGGCCAATTTGGAAAAGAGAACGCTTTGGCATATCGGTAGGGAATCCTGTGGCGATAACCGTAACTTTCATTTCTCCTTTTTTGAGTTTATCATCACGAATTGTTCCAAAAATAACTTTAGCATCTTTGTCGATGGATTCAGTTATGACTTTTGCCGCTTCTTGAATTTCATGAATTGTTAAATCTTCACCACCTGAAATTGCAAATAATACTCCTTTTGCGCCTGAGATAGAAAGGTCGAGAAGTGGGGAATTGATAGCTTGAAGAGCTGCTTTTTCTGCACGTCCTTCACCAGCAGCAATACCGATACCCATCAAGGCACTTCCAGCATCAAACATCACAGCTTTAATATCAGCAAAGTCGACGTTAATCATTCCCGGAGTTGTAATTAGTTCAGAGATTCCTTCAACGGCTTGTTTCAAAACTTCATCACACATTGCAAAAGCCTGTCGGAATCCTACTTCTTTACCAGAGATAACAATTAATCTATCGTTTGGAATAACAAGGATTGCATCAACTTCTTTTTCAAGATCAGCTAAACCCAAGTCTGCGATTTTCATTCTTTGATTTCCTTCAAAAGAAAATGGTTTAGTAACAACGGCGACAGTAAGTATCCCTTGTTCTTTTGCCGCTTGAGCAACAATCGGAGCGGCTCCTGTTCCTGTTCCTCCACCCATACCGCAAGCAATGAAGACCATATCAGCTCCTTTGATGACATCTTGTATTTCGGCTTTTGTTTCTTCAGCAGCGCGACGACCAACTTCTGGATTCATTCCAGCTCCCAATCCGTGAGTTAGATTTTTTCCTAGATGGACTTTTTTTTCTGCTAATGAATTGTGTAAGTCCTGAGTGTCGGTATTCATTACAATGAATTCAACTCCTCGAACTTTCGAATTAATCATATGGTTGAGTGCATTCTTTCCAGAACCACCAATACCAATAACTTTAATTCTTGCAAATGATTCGATCTCCGGGTTTATTTTAGGCATATAATTTATAAGGTTTGAGCCCTTTATTAATAATAAATTTTCGTATGTATATCATACCAGAAGTTAAAAAAAAGGGAAGATTTGACAAAAATGCTTTCCATTTCCTTATAGAACTATGGTAAGAGCTGAGACAAGATAGATTTAAAGAAACTTTTTACTTCTTTTATATTTCCACCGATGGAACTATCAGATTGATTAATAGCATAATCATCACTAGTCGATAATGCGAGTCCGAGTGCTGTGTACCAAGAAGCATCTCGAAGTTTAAATTTATTTTTAAAAGTTGAATCGGTTGGTTCTGTTCGTGCGGGAAGTTTAAGTTGCCCTCGCGCGATATCAGTAATATTATTTATTAGAGAACCTCCCCCTGTAATCACAATACCTGCTGGCAAAAGTTCATTACGCTTCAAACGCTTCAAATGATTGCCGACAAGTTCAAATATATCTCCCAAACGGGCTTCAATGATTTCATCAATTTTTTTCTTTGAATAATCTCCACCAATAACACTCCCGAGCTTAATACTTTCGGCTTCTTCGAGAGAAATTTTCAGACCCAAGGCGATATCTTTTGTAATATCCATACTGCCAATAGGGAAAACTTGAACAGAAATAGGTAAGTTATTTTCAAAAACAATAGTAGCAACAGTTTCGGCTCCAATATCAACAAGAACACAACCTGCTATTTTTTGTTTATTACCTAAAAGAGTATTTCCGGTAACAAGCGGTGAAGCGATAATTTCTTCAATATCTATTTTAGCTAAAGCGAGTGCTGTTATTAGATCATCAATATTTTGCTTTAAACAAGTTATAAAAAGAGTTTTAACTTCTAGCTTGATACCACGTAATCCTTCGGGTCGTACGTAGATATCTTTGCCATCTAATTTAAAACCAAGTGGGATGCTGTGAATAATTTTTTTGTTGACAATATCAAGATTTTCTTCGCTGTTGGCGATTGCTTTAGTAACATCCAGATTTGTAATTTCTTGATCAGCTTTTGAAATGATGACTGAACCGGAAGAGACCGTTGAGCTAAGGCTAATTCCTCCGACAGAAATATAAGCTTGACGAATCTTTATCCCAAGAATATTTTCGGTTTGTTTAACGGCTTTTTTGATACTTAAGGCAACTTCATCTACGTTTTTGATATAACCAAAACGCATACCTTTTGTTTCAGCGATACCAGTGGCAAGGACCATCGGATCTTTTTTACCTTTATCAAAACCCATCACTACGACTTTTGTAGAATGTGTACCAATATCAATACCGCAAGTGTAATTATTTTTTAACATGAGTTGGGGGAAGAAAGAAGGTGGCTATGAAAACATTTTAAGATACTTCCTTTCTTGTTCCTCCATTGTACTACTATGTTCGAAACCTTTCAAATGCAAGCACCCGTGGATAAGTAGATATTTTAAGAATTCTGGATAACTCATCTCAAATAAACTAGAATCTTTTTTAACTCTCAATAAATCGAAAGTAATTTCACCAGAGGTTTTTGAGAAAGGAAAAGAGAGAATATTTGTCGTTTCATTTTTCCCGCGGTAAGTTAAGTTGATTTGTTTTTGTTTTGAGGCAGGTAAAAAAATTATTCCTAATTCATAATTTTTACCCAAAATTTTATTTTTAATAGTTTCAAAAGGGCATCGTGGAAGATGCCCTTTTGTTCTATTTGTAATAGTGCAATAACCCGTATTTAGCATAAGCAATTATCTATGTCCTTTCTTTTTAAAAGTTTTGGTTGCTTTACCAAGCTTAAAGAGTTTTTCTTGCTTTTTTTTATTTGCTAAGCGTTTTAACGTTCCAGCTTTAATTTTTACTCTAGACTCGGTTCTTTGATTATAACGCTTACTTTTAACTTTTTGAATAATTCCTGATTCTTGTACTTTGCGACTGAATCGACGAATTAGATTCATATTGCTTTCATTTGCATTTTTCTTAACTTCTATAACTGTTATCATAAACAGTATATTATCATAACAAATCTTCCGGGTCAACATTTATAGAAAATGATGGAGGAAGTTTGGCGAGATTTTGAGCCAAATCATTGTCTAGTAATTTTTTTTCATCAGTTGGCAGAGGCCAAATTTTTGGATCAACTTTGATAACAGTATTTGTAATATACTGACCTCTAACACGACTAACAAACGCCGAAAATATTTGTGGTTCATAATTTCCTAAAATATTTTCAATGAAAGCCCGAGCTTTCTCTGTATCAGAGGCTGAGCCTTCAAAGGTAATTTTAATAAGCCGTTTAAATGGAGGATAGCCGAAATCTTTTCTTTCCGCTAAATCTTCTCGACAAAGAGGCAAAACATTACCACTTAAAATATATTGCAAGATTTTGTTTTCAGGAATACGCGTTTGAATAATTAGATTATTTAATGTGATGAAATGTAATTTTTCGATAATGTGTAGAATTTTTTGAGTAATATTAAAACTCGGGACAGAGAAGAGTCCATCAAGGGAAATAATTGCGCTACTATCGATTTGTTCTTTTATATAAGAAAAAGCCATTTCAGTTCCAATTAAAATAATGCCAGGATTTTTGTTAAATAAAGCAATAGCATTTTTTGCTTCTTTTTGAGTTGGAGTGGCTTCTTTGTCTATCTGAATAACTTTTGTTGTAGGATATAAATTTATAATTTCTTCATAAACCTTATCAGTCCCAACTCCAAGAGGAGTCAAATTCCAACTGGAGCAATGAGGGCAACGAATTTCCGTTTTTTCTTTTCGGCCACATTTATTACACATAAAAATTCTTGGGGTGGTGGATTTATTGGCAGTTAATTGCTTGGTCCCGTAAAGAACAATCGGAGTAGCACAATCAGGGCACAAGAGAGTTTTTCCACAATCACTACAGACAGTGATCGGAGCAAGTCCCTTACGAACAGAAAATAGAAAAATTGATTTATTGTTTGCTAGAGTTTTATCTATGGCCTCTTTTGTTGTTTGTGAGATTGTTTTGAAAATTTTTTTACCGGTGTCACTGATTTCATTTTTCATATCAACTAAGATTTGATTTTCAGTTTGTGGTAGGCGATATAATGGTGAAGCTATTTCTCCGAATTCTCCCGTGTCATGTCTGTATAGTGTCTCCGGACGCAAAAGTGTATCACCTATAATTAATTTTGTTTTTTGAATCGAAGATAAAATTTCGGCGAAAGTTCGAATATCTATATAGGGTCGTCCTATTTGTTTGTAAACGTCCGAACTTTCATGTTCAAGAATAATGGTTTTAATATCGTGTCGAGGGTTAGAAAGAAATATTCCCGTTCCAATAATGAGGATTGGGTGGATTTCATGCAGGGATGAATTATATGTATCAATTAAGGCTTTTTTTGTTAAGTCGGAATGAAAAGTAAAAACATATTGTTCAATACCACGAGCTAATTCTTTATGAAAATGGTCGATATCATAGAGAGTAGGGACACAAATGAAAACAGATTCTTTTTTGGCAAAAGCTTCACGAATAAGAGTTCGATAAAAAGCTAAACGATCAGGCAAGATTGCTTGAAAAATTAATTTCTCATGTGTAATGTTTTCAGTTTCGAATTCTTCTTGAATGGGAAATTTTTTTAATTTACTAATATTTTCAATAAAAATAGAAGGCAAAAGAGATTTAATAATTGCACCGATGTTACTTACAGTATAAATTTTTAATTTTTGGCAAGCAATAAAAAAACTTTTAGAAAAAGGTGATTCACCTTTCACTTTGATTATTTTTTTTAATTGAAAATCAGCATTCTTTAAATCAGATTTTATATCTCTGGCTTCTTCTATATTGATAACAATAGCATCTTGTGTTTTAGACCTGACCGGGATTGTGACAATGCTACCAAGTGGGATGTCGTTGATAGAAAAATAAGAAAGATATTCTTTCTGGTAAGCTCCTTTTGTAAGTGGTATAACTGTCGCGATATACATACTAATATCGTATCACATAGATACAAAATCAAGAATTAATAGCATAAAATTATAAATTTAAAAATTTATAATTTTATGCTATAGTGGATTTGTAATCACTTATTTATGGCTATTTTTTCTAAAAAATTGGGAATAGATTTAGGCACAGCTAATACCTTGGTGTATCTTCCAGGTAAGGGTATTGTTTTAAATGAACCCTCAGTAGTAGCCGTTTCTGAACAAGATAATACAATCATGGCCATTGGTATTGAAGCTAAAGAAATGATTGGGAAAACTCCTGAAAATATAATTGTTTATCGGCCGATGAAAGATGGGGTGATTGCTGATTACCGTGTGACCGAAGCGATGCTTCGATATTTCATTAGTAAAACTCTTGGTAAATATAATTTATTTAAACCAGACGTTATGGTCTCGGTTCCAGCAGGAATTACCTCAACTGAACGTCGAGCGGTAGTAGAAGCGGCAATCCGGGCTGGAGCAAAAAATGCTTACGTTGTTAAAGAGCCAATACTCGCTGCTATTGGAGCTGGTGTTCATATTCAAGATTCACGTGGATATATGATTATGGATATTGGTGGTGGGACGACTGATATTGCAGTGATCGCTCTCGGAGGAATTGTGGCCTCGACTTCCGTTAAGTGTGCAGGTGATAAAATCGACCAGGCAATTACCGACTACATAAAGAAAACTTTTAACTTAGCGATCGGCGATAGAACTGCTGAAGCAATCAAAATAAAAATTGGCGCGGCAATACCACTTGAAGAAGAATTAACAATTACAATTAAAGGCCGTGATTATATTCAAGGTTTACCAAGGACAGCCCAAATTTCAACAAATGAAATAGTCAGAGCCATAGACAAAGAACTCCGTGCAATGATTACTGCAATTAAAGATGTTTTATCACAAACTCCTCCAGAACTTGCGGCTGATATTATTGATGACGGAATTATTATGACTGGTGGATCATCTCTACTTCGTAATTTAGCCGATTTGATTTATCGTCGAACTGGAGTAAAAGCCAGAGTCGCCGATGAACCACTTCTTTGTGTTGCCAAGGGTACGGGGGAAGCATTAAATCATTTAGACACTTATAAAAAAAGTATTTTAAGTAAAAAATAATGATAAATAATTTTAAAAAATTAAAACGAAATATCTTTCGCGTCCTTCTGTTTGGATTTGCTTTAGTTGGTTTTATTTTTTGTGGTGTTTATGTGGCAATGCAGTATGGCTGGCTAAACGTGAAAGGTTCTGTTTCAGAAAGAAATTCGTATTTTAATATGAATAAAATGGGGATAAAAAATAATAACGATGATATCATTCAAAACAAACTAAATCCTCAAATCTCTCCATACCCCTGGGCAAATACAGACGAGTGGAATCTTATGAAAGAAGTTTTTACTCGCGATCAAGAAATTATAAAAAAAGCTGGTAGGGACGCACAAATTTCTCCAAGATTAATATTAAGTGGAGTAATTGGTGAGCAGTTTCGATTTTTTGGAAATAGAAGGGAATCTTTTAAAAATTATTTTGAACCACTAAAAATTTTAGCCTCTCTATCAAATACTTCTTTTGGGATAGCCGGATTAAAACCTAAAACAGTCAGTATTATTGAAAATAATTTAAAAGATATAGATTCGCCATTTTATCTAGGTCCTGAGATGGAGCATATTGTTGATTATAAAGATGGGGTAAACATTGAAGTGGAAAGAATGAATAGAATAACCAATGCGAAAGACCCCTACTACTCCTATTTATATGTTGGTCTTTATATGAAAGAAATTATTGCTCAGTGGGAAGCGTCAGGCTATGACATAAGTAAAAATGCAGGAATATTATCAACCCTTTACAACCTTGGTTTTTATTACTCAGTTCCAAAGGAAAATCCATTAATTGGTGGAGCAGTGATTAATATAAATAATACGGAATATACTTTTGGTGATTTGGGCCATGAATTTTATTATTCAGATGAGCTTTCGGATATTTTTGAAATTGAGGTACAATAGCATTTATGAATTCTCCGCTAGGACTTTCCTAGCGGAGAATATTGTTATATAATATAAACATGGCACTACGAAAAATAAAATTTATTCAAGGTGAATATTTTCATCTTTACAATCGTGGAAATGATAAAAAAGTTATTTTTAAAGATAAAGAAGATTATAAGCGTTTTGTCGGCTTAATGTATGCTTGTAATCAAATTGAAAATTTTAAATCTGATAATTTACAGAAAGATGAGGGTCTTTTTAATGTAAAAAGAAAAAATCTTTTAGTTAGTATAGGAGCATATTGTTTAATGCCTAACCATTTTCATATTTTAATTATACAAAAAGAAGATGAAGGAATTAGTAAGTTTATGAAAAAGCTTTTAACTGCTTATGTAATGTATTTTAATAAAAAATACGAAAGAACAGGAAGTCTTTTTGAGGGTAAGTTTAAAGCAGAGCATGTAGATCATGATAGATATTTAAAATATTTATATTCTTACATACATCTTAATCCAATAAAACTTATAGATAAAAAATGGAAAGAAGAAGGGATTAAAAATAAAAATCAAGCCCTTAAATTTTTAAATGAGTATAAATATTCTAGTTATGCTGATTATTTAGGAGAAAATAGAGTTCAGAACAAAGTTTTAAATATAGATAATTTTCCTCAGTATTTTTCCACGGAAAAATATTTTAAAAAGGAAATATTTGAATGGTTATCTTTTAAAAATTAATCTCCGCTAGGAAAGTCCTAGCGGAGAAAATGATTTTAGATTAAATTAATATATAATAAAAATATGGATTATAACGACTTAGTTCTACAACAGAATAAATTACAAAAAGAAGGGAGTGATGTTTTAGAAAAATTACAACTCATTCAATTTATTTCAAAATATGGCCAACCATTTATAACAGGTAGTTTAGCTACAAGTCTAATGACTTGGAGGGATATTGATATTGAGCTAGTAGATGAAACCAAATCATTTCAAAATATATTTGATACAGTGAGCTATTTATTCGAAATTGATAATATAAAGAATATACAACTAAATAATAATATTGGAGGTAGAATACGAGCAGAAAATCCCGATGGTTTATATTTAGGATTTCAATTTAAAGATCAAGAACTTTGGAAGATTGATATTTGGTTTATTCATAATGAAAAACAGCATAGTGGCAAGGACGATGTTGAATGGCTTAATAACAATATAAATGAAGAAAAGAGAAAAAGTATTTTAATAATCAAAAATCAAATGGCAGTTCATCCTGAATATAGGAAGACGATTTTTAGCACCGATATTTATAATGCAGTCATAAAAGAGAATGTAAAAAGTTATAATGAGTTTATTAGTTATTTAAATAAAAAAGGTATAAGTTCGTAAATTATTTATTAAGATCTCCGCTAGGAAAGTCCTAGCGGAGAAGAATATATGACAAAAAACATTTTTGAAGAACTATTTCCACAAAATTTATATCATAGTTATGTAGTAGAAGGAGAGCCGGAAACAACAGGAGTAGAGTTGTTGAAGTTTTTGGAGGTGCGCGGCGAAATTAAAAGTCAGAGCCCCGATGTTTTATTTCAAGTTTATGAATCGTTCACGATGAATGATAATGGTGAAATAAAAGATTGGCATAATCGACGAGGAATTAGTGGAGGTAAAAAAGTTTGTATTGTCGCGACCAAATTTATAAATCGTGAAGCTGAGCAAACACTTTTAAAAATAATAGAAGAACCAACAGAAAATACCCATTTTTTTATTGTAGTTCCAGATGCATCTCGATTAGCGGGAACGATTTTATCAAGAACTCATGTTGTCAAAACAGAACAATTAACTGGTAAAGATTTACAAAAATCTGTCACTATATTTTTAACAGCTACTCCCAAAGAGAGAATTGATCAAGTTGCTCAAATTGTAAAAGAAAACAAAGATGAAGATAATAGTGGCCAATTACGATTTTATGCAACGACATTTGTAAATGAACTCGAAAATGTTTTCTACCAAAAATTTAAAAAAGATAAAAAAAATGAAAAGACGCAATTTATTTTAAGTGAATTACAAAAAGCTCGTGGATACTTGAGTACCCCCGGAGCATCGGTCAAAATGATTTTAGAACATCTAGCACTTATAATATAGGATGGGTTCTAATTACTGTAAACTAATTAAAGAGGAGAATATTTAATGAACCAGATAAATAAAATTTATGTAATAATTTTTTATTTGAAACGGCATAAATAAGTAAGAGACTATATCTTTTGCAGTCTTTTATGCTTATTTTGCGTAAATTGGTCGTATTGCTAGGTTAATCTCTTATTGTTTATTAAAGAATCTTAATTTATATAAAATTTATGATTATTAAAAAAATAGTTTCATTTGCATTTGTATTTGCATTCGTAATAACTTTTTCAGGTTATACCGCATCAAAAGTACAAGCAGCTCAAACATTTCCTACTGGATGTTCTTCTGCTATTGGTTACAGTATTACAAATGGAGATCCTTGTAATGGAACATCAAATGCTACAGAAAGATTGGCAGGTTGCCCAAGTGTTATAGGTTATAGTACTTCAAATGGAAATGCTTGCAGTGGAACATCTGAAGCAATATTGTCTATTGAAGGATGTACTTCAATGTTTGGGTATAGTTTGACCAATGGAAATCCTTGTAATGGAGAACTCCTTGCTGAGTTTTACTATGCACCTATTATTACTCCTTATTTACCCACAACAGGAGTAGCTCCGATAAGTTCGATGAATATAGCTTTTATGTCATTACTCGGATTGCTTGCTATTGGGGGTGTAGTTTATGCTACTCGTAAAGCAAAATCGGCTTAATAGTAGAAAGTAAAAACGGGTGCATCTGTATCCGTTTTTATTGTTATATGAAAAAGAATAAAAAAACAATTTTTATAATAATTTTTTCTCTCATTATAATAATGATGATTATTTTGGTTAATAAAATATATTATGCACCGACAGACGATATGGCAGTTCCGCCATTTATTGAGGAAAAATTAATAGACAGAGTTCTCCCCACGAATGTAGGCGTAGATATGGAAGTAGAAAAGAAGATAGATACAGAAAATATGCCGGTATTTACCGAGCGCCTCATTATTCCTGCTCTAAAAATAAATGCCAAAATACAAAATGTTGGTATAACAAAGAAGGGGAACATGTCTACCCCAACTAATTTTTTTGATGTTGGACTTTATAAATATGGGACACCGCCAGGAGAGATTGGTAGTGCGGTAATAGCTGGGCATGTAGAGAATGGACTTGGGTTGAAAGCAGTATTTGGGAATTTAAAAAATATAAAAGAGGGCGATGATATTTATATAGAAAAAGAATTGGGAGAGAAAATTCATTTCGTTGTTACTTCTACTGCTATTTATGATTATAATTCATCGGCCGAAGAAGTATTTAATCAAAATGATGGAGCATATTTAAAAATTATTACATGCACAGGGAAGTGGATGCCAGATTTGCGAACTCACGATAAGCGTCTTATTGTAACTGCCATTAAAGCCGAGACATAATATTTTTTGTTTTATTTATATTTATTTTAATATTGTCTTAATCTCAGCGCTTTTTAAAAATACATTTATATAGTAGAATATATATATGGCATACAATACACAAAATTTTAAAATGGAATTGAAGAAAATTGAAGAGTGGCTCGGGAAAGAATATTCTCAGATTCACACTGGGCGAGCGACGCCGGCGGTGCTCGATAGTATTACGGTTGAAAGTTATGGGAGTCGGATGCCGATTAAAAATGTCGCCGGGGTGACGATTGAAGACCCAAAGACGCTTCGAATTGCTCCTTGGGATAAAAATCAGATTAAAGATATTGAGAATGCAATCAATGCCTCGAATCTTGGTCTTTCTGTTGTTTCAGATAGTGACGGAGTAAGAGTAATTTTCCCAATGTTAACAACCGAAAATCGTACTAAGCTCGTGAAAGTTTTAAAAGAAAAGCTCGAAGATGCTCGAATCAGTGTTCGTAAAGAGCGCCAGAATGAAATAGATAAATTAAATGATTTATCAGAAGACGAAAAGAAAAGGGGGAAAGAAGACATCCAGAAATGTGTTGATGAAGGGAATCAAAACCTTGAAACTATTTTTAATAAAAAGGAAACTGAAATAATGAATTAAAAAATGAATATATTAATTTTTCTTGTAATTTTATTGGTTCTAGTTATCTCCCATGAATTTGGGCATTTTTTTGTTGCCAAGAAGTCAGGTATACGTGTCGATGAATTTTCTTTTGGTTTTCCGCCGAAACTTTTTGGGAAAAAAATTGGAGAGACAACTTATAATTTTAATGCTTTGCCGTTTGGAGGGTATGTGAAAATTTTTGGAGAAAATCCAGATGAAGATTCGATCAATGGTCCAGATAGCAAAAGAAGTTTTGTAAACAAACCAAGGTATATCCAAGCCGGAGTTTTATTGGCAGGTGTCTTGATGAATTTTTTAGTGGCCTGGCTTCTTTTTTCTGTCGGATTTATTTCAGGGCTCCCAACTTCTGTCGGCAGTGTTCCCAAAGGAGCAATTGTGAATAATCAAGCTTTGACGATTACAAGCGTATTACCTGATTCTCCAGCTGAAGTTGGCGGAATTAAAACTGGTGATAAAATTTTATCGCTTGAAACAAGCACTGATTCAACAAAACTTTTATCTTCTAATTTTTCTGCTTCAACCGTCCAATCATTCATCAAAGCTCATAGTGGTGAGGAAGTAACAATTTCGTTAATTCGAAAAGGAGAACAGGTGGAAGTCATGGTTGTGCCAGAAGAAAGTAATAAAAGTAATAGTGTGATGATTGGTATTTCAATGGATATAATTGGTACTCTCAAATTACCAATTCATCGGGCGGTCTGGGAAGGTTTGAAATTATCGGCCGATGTTTTTGTGGCAACTGTAGTTGGGTTTTATAATTTGATTCACGATGCACTTTTGGGTCAGGCTGATATGAATACTCTGACTGGTCCTGTCGGAATTGTTGGAGTTGTTGGTGATGCAGCGGAATTTGGTTTTATTTATTTGTTGTCATTTACAGCACTCATTTCTATAAATCTTGCAGTTATAAATTTACTACCATTCCCGGCTCTTGATGGGGGACGACTCTTATTTGTATTGATAGAAAAAATTAAGGGTTCAAGGATCAAACCTCAAATTGCAAATGTGGTGAATATGATTGGTTTTGGATTGTTAATGGTTCTGATGGTTGTCATAACTTATCACGATATTGTAAAGCTTTTATAGGTATTGACAAAGTATAGTAAATATGATATACTATAATGAAGTGATGAGGGGTGGTTCTGAACGAGGAGTAAGTTCCATTTTAAATCACTGAATCTGGAATAATGATAGCTCGCAATGCTACCAAGAAAGAAGATTCAAAAAATATTGAATGAATAATGGCTGGCTTCCAATTTTGGTGAGCCAGTTTTTTATTATTAAATTTAGTTTGACAGATTTTATTTATGGTGGTAGGGTGAAGAAAATCTTAATTATGGAAGAGATAAAAAATTTGAAACCGGGAACTAAGATTATGGTAATGGTTCTTGGACGTGAACTTGAAACAATAATCGATGAGAATAAAACGCAACGATTTATTTCTAATGAGTTGCTATATCATCTTGTTGATATTGGCGTTATCGATGTAAATCAAATAGAAAGAAAATTTATCGATAAGAAAATTACACGGGATGATATCATTTTGTTTTATATAGGATTGGGATATTCAGTTGAAAGATTATTTTTTAGATTTCCCCAATTAACGATATCAAACATTTACATTAAATAAGGGAGGGTCTCAATCTTGACTCTCCCTTTTATATTTGTATGTTTTACAATTTACAAAATATATGATATTATACAAATAGTTTTTCGCCTCGGGGCGTTTTTATTTTATGGAAATTAGAAATCCCAGTAGCAGAGCAAAGCTCGCTACGGGACAAGTATAGCAACCCCAGTACAAAAACTTTAAATCGAATGCATATAAAGTTTTATACGGGGCGCGAAGTGATTTATCTAAATTATAACTTATTATTTAATCAGACGTATTAATATAATGGAAATTAGAAATATAGCAATAATAGCACACGTGGACCATGGGAAGACCACTTTGACTGACCAGATGATGAAGCAGTGCGGAATGGTGGAAGAAGGGGTCACGATGGATTCAAACGCTCTTGAACTTGAGCGGGGTATTACTATATATTCCAAAAACACTTCGGTTGTTTATAAGGGAACGAAAATAAATATTGTCGATACTCCAGGCCACGCGGATTTTGGTTCGGAAGTGGAGCGAGTTCTTCGGGCGATTGACTCAGTTTTATTACTTGTTGATGCTCAGGAAGGTCCAATGCCTCAAACTCGTTTCGTTTTAAAAAAGTCACTTGAGCTTGGTCTTAAACCAATTGTTGTCATAAATAAAATAGATAAGCCCGCAGCAAATCCTGATCGAGTTCACGATGAGATTTTAGAACTTTTCTTGGAACTTGGAGCAACACAAGAACAAATTGATTTTAAATATTTGTATGCCATCAGTAGACAAGGAATTGCCAAGCTTCATTTAGAGGATGAATCAAAAGACCTTACCCCCTTATTTGATTTAATTCTTGCTGAAGTTAAAGAAGCATCAATTAACAAAGATGATCCATTTCGTGCTCAAGTTTTCAATCTGGGCTATGACAATTTTATGGGACGCCTTGCCATTGTTCGTGCATATTCGGGATCAATAAAAACAAGCTCTAAGATTATTGTAAAAGATTCAAGTGGAAAAATGAGAAATGCAAAAATTTCTAAAATGTTCACATTCGAAGGAATTAATAGAAAGGAAGTAACCGAACTCAATACTGGAGATATTGCACTGATTGCGGGTATTCCAGATGTATATATTGGTGAGACAATATGTGATAATCCAAATACTCTACCTTTACCATCTATTGATATTGACGAGCCAACTATTTCGCTAAACTTTTTAGTCAACGATTCTCCTTTTTGTGGGCGCGAAGGTAAATATGTCACAAGTCGTCAAATACGAGAAAGACTCGAGAAAGAACTTGAAATGAATGTTGGACTTAGAATAAATTTCGATACTCCTGACGACGAAGAAGTTCAAGAAGGATTTCTTGTTTATGGCCGTGGCGAATTGCACATCGCGGTTTTACTTGAGAATATGCGACGTGAAGGATATGAACTGCAAGTTTCTCAGCCACATGTAATCATCAAAGAAGAAAATGGTGAAAAGTTGGAACCATACGAAGAAGCAACTATTGATGTTCGCAATGAATATTCTGGTGCAGTTATTGAAAAATTAACTGCTCGCAGAGGGATGATTACAAGTATGCATGAGAAAGAAGGAATTGTACGAATGTTGATAGAGATACCGACACGTGGACTTCTTGGGTATCGAGGGCAATTTGTTGTCGATACAAAAGGTGAAGGAATTTTAGCCTCACGATTTATCGGATTTAAAAATTATGCTGGAGAAATCAAAAAACGAGATGTTGGCTCGATGACTTCAATAGTAACTGGTAAGGTTATAGCATTCTCTCTCTGGACGCTTCAAGAACGTGGAACTTTATATGTAGAACATGGAGATGAAGTTTACGAAGGTATGGTTATTGGGAATGTTATAAAGGGGGATGAACTTGCTGTGAATCCAACAAAAAGTAAACAACTTTCAAACATGCGCTCATCGGGTACTGATGAAGCGATAAATGTGAAGCCCCCCTATAAACTCTCAATTGAACGCGGTCTTGAAGTTATGGCTGACGATGAATATCTAGAAATTACCCCCAAAAGTGTCCGTTTGAGAAAAAAGTTATTAACAGAAATGGATAGGTCAAAATCTAAATCACCGAAAAAAAGCGATATTTTACAAGGTTAAAATTATGTGCTGTAAATTTAGTTGACTTTATTTAATAGTAATGATATTATGGTACCAGTAAGTTAAATTAGTAGATTAATTTTTTAATTCAAATGACAAGCACAGTTTCATTTAAACCAAAACAAGTTACCAAGCGTATGCTCTCAGGTCTATCACCTCGTGCTTATGAAGTGATAGTTAATCGTTTCGGCATCACTGATGATGTTCAACGCAAAACATTAGAAGCAATTGGTCAAAAATACGGGATCACTCGTGAGCGTGTTCGCCAAATAGAAAATTCAGCCCTTGGCTTTATTCGTAAATCAGAAACTTTTAAAAATGAAAAGCAGGTTTTCGAAGAATTAAAAAAGTTAATGCACACTCTTGGTGCTGTAGTTGAAGAACAAGAATTACTCAATCATTTTTCTAAAGACAAATTAACCCAGAATCACATTCATTTATATCTCACTCTAGGAGATGATTTTATAAAACACAAAGAAGATGATCACTTTAAGACTCGTTGGAGTGTTGATGCTGATATCGCTGAACAAATTCATAAATCATTAAAAAATCTTTTTGAAAATCTTTCTGACGATGAATTAGTTTCTGAAGCAGAACTTATTTCTCGATTTCTTGAAGAAGTCAAAGATTTATCTGAAGAATACAAGAATGAAGAAATTGCTAAACGCTGGCTTTCAATGTCAAAGAAGATTAATAAGAATCCACTTGGCGAATGGGGAAAGTCAACATCATCTTCTATCAAAACTCGCGGAGTCAAGGATTACGCTTTCTTAATGATGAGGAAACATGGTAGCCCAATGCATTTTCGAGAAGTGGCAAAAGCAGTTGCGAATACTTTCGACAAGAAATGTCATGTAGCGACTTGTCACAACGAACTCATTAAAGATCCTAGATTTGTCCTTGTTGGCCGAGGTATTTATGCTTTGTCTGAATGGGGTTATAAAACTGGCGTAGTCCGAGATGTTATCAAAGAACTTTTGAAGAAAAATGGTCCAATGAAAAAAGAAGATATCATTGATCAAGTAATGAAAGAAAGATATCTAAAAAAGAACACAATTTTAGTTAATCTTCAAAACTCTAAATATTTTAAAAAGAATAAAGCTGGTCTTTACACTATAGCTTAAAGAAAATCCCGACAGTTGTCGGGATTTTCTTTTGGATATGATATAATAAAATGGTATGCAGAAAGGTTTCATTGTAAATATTATTATCATTGTAGCAGGTTTTATTATTATTGCTATTTTGATTGGCTTTTTCACTAGATCATAATATTATATGATACAAGATTTTTTAAATACTCATAATTTCAATTTAATCCAGTTTCTTATTGTGGCAATAGGTTATTTGATGCCGATTCCTTTGGCTTATGTTGCTTTTCATTTTTGGCATCATTACCGACAAGAACGTTTTATTATGGGTATCAAATGGGTTTTACTTGAAATTCAAGTTCCTCGTGAAGTTATCAAAACTCCAGCAGCGATGGAACTTATTTTCTCGAACGCTTTTTATCATAAAAGTATAAAAGGGTTCTGGGAAGAGTTCATGATCGGTGCCCCTTGGCTTTGGTTTTCACTTGAAATTGTTTCGATTGATGGACGAGTTCGTTTTTTTGTTCGAACACCATCACGTATTAGAGATTTAGTCGAGACACAAATCTATGCTCAATATCCACAAGCCAAAGTTGTCGAGTCAGAAGATTATACTCTAAATGTTCCTCAATATACCAAAGATGGAGATTGGAACGTCTGGGGATGTGAATTTACTAAATTAAAGCACGATGTCCAACCATTTAGAACTTATAAACAAATTGATGAATTAAAATCTGGAACAAAAGAAGAATATAAAATTGATCCACTAACTCCGACTATTGAATTTATGGGCTCTCTCGCTAAAGGTCAACAAATGTGGATTCAAATTGTTATTCGACAAAGTATCAAAAAGTATCACAGTCATGCTACAGGTAAACATGTAAACTTTGATACTTTTGCTGAAGAACACATCAAAGACCTTCTTAAACCATATACCAAAGTCGGAGTGGGGCAAGGTCTTGGTGGAGGGAATTCTCTCGAAGTTCGTGCTCCAAGTTTCCTTGATCCGATAATCAAACAGATGGTTATAAATTTACAACAGATTCACTTTGATTGTGGAATTCGACTTGTGACACTATCAGATAAAAAATTAATTTCAGAAGATCAATTTAATAATCTCAGGCGTAACTCTCGTCTGGTGTTTCGTCAATTTGCTCAACCATATTCAAATGAATTAAATCGTATTAGTCCTACTCAGTTCGATGCACCCTGGTCTGACCCAACCGGACTGGCTTTAACTAAACTCAAAAAACGTATGCTTAATTTTTATCGAATGAGGACTTTCTTCCATCCACCTATTCAATATGCGGTAAAATATCCAGCAGTCTTTAATATGTTTTTCCCTTCAGGTAAACCGCAAATTTTTGTTCTTTCGAATGAAGAATTAGCCACCCTATTTCATTTCCCAGGTATGGTCTCAGAGACACCAAGTTTCAAGCGTATCGAATCAAAGATTGCCAAACCACCTTCCAATTTACCTATATAGTTTACGTCTATGGATGAGAATAACACTGGCACAAATTTGCCTTCAACAAGAAAAATTATTAAGTTAATTCCTAACCTGATTTTAATTATTGGTTTTTTGGGTTTGTTTGCTTATTACTTTTTGTCAGCACCATTTTCCAATAAAGATATTATTATCCACGTGGCTTCTGGCCAATCAATTAATTCTGTTACCGAAGAATTAGAAACTAAGAATGCCGTCAGGCATGATCTTGCTTTAAAGGTTTTTATTAAATTACTTAAATCAGGGAAAGGTATAATTACTGGGGATTATTTGATTAAAAAAAATTCACCTGTTTGGGTTATCGCTTGGCAACTTAGTCGAGGGCATCACAATATTGAACCTATCAAAGTAACTATTCGTGAAGGTTTAACCAATGAAGAAATAGCAGATTTACTAGCGGATAAATTAGCGGGATTTCGAAAAGATTTATTTTTAACAAATGAAAAAGCTAAACAGGGATATTTATTCCCGGATACTTATTTTTTCTTTCCATTAGATACAGGAAGAGAGATTGTTGATAAATTGACAAATAGTTTTGAAAATCAAATTAAAAATCTTTTACCATCGATAAATGCAAGTCAGTATAGCTTAAATGAAATTATAACAATGGCCTCAATTTTGGAAGGTGAAGCAGGGGGGAAAGAAGATATTGAAATAATTTCTGGAATTTTATGGAAAAGAATTTCTATTGGTATGCCTCTTCAAGTGGATATTGATAAATCAACTTATCAAGAGAAAGGATTACCAGCTAAACCACTTAATAATCCAGGGTTACAATCAATTAATGCGGCAATTTATCCTAACACTTCATCTTACCTCTATTATCTTCATGATAAAAATGGTAAAGTGCATTTTGCAACAACTTATACAGAACATAAGCGCAATATAGATAATTATTTAAAATAAGGAAGATCTGCATAATCATTAAAATTTTTCCCGCTTAACCCTAAAGGGCTCCGACACGGATAAAAATTTTAATGATCATGCAGATCTAGGCAAATATGATTTTAAAAACAGCAAAACAAAAAGAATACGAGTTAATTGATTCGGGTAATGGAGAAAAGTTAGAACGATATGGTTCTTATTTTTTAAGACGTCCTGATCCCGAAGCTCTTTGGGAGAAATCAAAAGATTCTTTAATATGGGAAAAAGCTGAATTAAAATTTGTACGTGAGGGTACCAAGACGAAATGGATTGTGAAAAATGGTATTCCTAAAAGTTGGAATATTTCATATGGCGATTTAAATTTTTCAATTAAACCATCATCCTTCAAGCATACTGGTCTTTTTCCTGAACAACTTCCTAATTGGAAATGGATGGAGGAAATAATTAAAAAGGCAGAATTCCTAAACAATTTGTCAGGTCCTCGGACGAGGGAGGACGAGGGGCCAGACCATGAAAAATTGTTTAGGAATTCTGCCTCTAAAAAAATATCAGTTTTGAATTTATTTGCTTATACAGGCGGAGCGACTCTTGCTTGCGCTAAAGCTGGGGCGGAAGTTTGTCATGTTGACGGGTCCAAAACTGCAGTAGAATGGGCCAAAGAGAATGCAAAATTGTCGGGGCTAGAAGATGCCCCAATCAGATGGATTGTTGATGACGTTATTTCTTTTCTTAAAAGAGAAGTGAAAAGGGGAAGAAAATATGACGCTATAATAATGGACCCACCGTCTTTTGGGCATGGGCCACATGATGAACTTTGGAAAATCGAAGAGAATTTTTTAGAATTAATGAAATTATGCCGAGGGTTACTTTCCGATAAACCTCTTTTTGTTTTAATTAATGGGTATACGGCCGGATATTCCCCGATTGTTTACGAGAATAATTTAAAGGAAATGATGAAAGATTATAAAGGGCAGATAGAGATTGGTGAGCTAGCTATTGAAGAAAGTGATAGCGAAAGGTTACTTCCTTGTGGTATATTTGCGAAGTGGGAGAGTATGAGATAAATAGTGAATGAAATAGGTTGTGGCATATCAATTTTATTCGCGCTTTACCCTAAAGGGCTCCGACACGACTCATAAAATTAATATTCCACAACCTATTTTTAATAAATTTATGAATAAAATAAACAAAACTGTATTTGTTGGTGTATCGGGCGGGGTAGATAGCTCTGTCTCTGTCGCACTTTTGAAAGACCAAGGATATGACGTTGTTGGGGTTTTTATACGTACTTGGACGCCAGATTTTATAAAGTGTACTTGGCAAGACGAGCGACGTGATGCAATGCGAGTATGTGCTCATCTCGGTATTCCATTTTTAGAATGTGACGCTGAAGAAGAATATAAAAAAGGAGTGGCGGATTATATGATTCTAGAATATAAAAAGGGCAACACTCCAAATCCAGATGTAATGTGCAATCGTGAAGTGAAGTTCGGAGTATTTTGGAATTTTGCAAAAGCTCACGGGGCTGATTTTATTGCTACGGGGCATTACGCAATAAATAATTACGAATTAGGAACCTGCCACGACGCAAGGCGGGTTAAGAATTACGAATTAAAGAAAGGAGTAGATGCTTCAAAAGATCAATCATATTTTCTTTGGACACTAAATCAAGATGATTTAGTCCACGTTCTTTTTCCTATTGGACATTTAAAGAAAACAGAGGTTCGTAAACTTGCCAACAAATACAAAATCCCAGTTGCCGAGAAAAAAGACAGTCAAGGGGTTTGTTTCTTGGGTCCACTTGATATGAAAGATTTTTTGAAACATTATATTAAGTCGGAAAAAGGAGATGTTTTAGATGAAAAAGGGGACATTATTGGAACCCACGATGGAGCAGTATTTTTTACGCTTGGTGAACGACATGGTTTTACAATAACCCAAAAATCAGAGAAGGAAGAACCTTTGTATATAATTTCAAAAAACATAGAAAAAAATACGATTACTGTTACAACCAGACAACCCACTAGGCAAGACCTAGGGGGTAGTAATAAAGTAAAAATTAATAATGTGAATTGGATTTTAAATGTTCCAGAAAATGAAAAAAGACCTGCCTCGCCTACGAGTCAAGGCGGGTATCAAGTCCAGATTCGTTATCATGGAGAATTATTAAGTTGTCGGATTGAAGTTAAGGGGCAAAATGAAGCAAAAATTATTTTTGAAAAAGAAGTTTTGGTTGATAAGGGTCAGTCAATTGTTATTTATGATGATGACGTTTGTTTAGGGGGCGGAATTGTTGAATAAATAATAATTTTGTTGTAGGATGAAATTGATGTGGTAGCCAAGTGGTAAGGCATATCTCCGCAAGAGATATATCGTAGGTTCAATTCCTACCCACATCTCATTGTATGACAGCACAGGAATTTATAGAAAAAAAACTAAACGAACTAAAGTCTACTTCCCCCAAAGTAGATATTTTCAATTCAGAAAAAGATTTAGCGGATTTTATTTTTAAGACAATTATGTCTAAAAAATTCAGAAAATACATGGTTATCTCTGAATATCAAAGTTACATAAAACAGGTTATCAATGAAAGTATTAAAAATAATTTGCCAATTAAGTTCTCTTTTCCTTTTGGTGGATATAAACTATGGAGGTTAGAAGAAACTCCAGAAGTTGATTGGGCTGAGTTATTTACTTTGATGTATTATACAAAATGGCTAAAATCTATTGCTGAAGTATACACACCAGGAATCATTTTTGATTTTGTTTCTGACGATATGATTGTCGAAAGAATGAACAATATTCCCAAAAAAGACACAGAAAAATATAAAAGTAGTTTTGAAGAATTAGTTAAATTTCTTGAAAATTATATACCCAAAAATATTAAATTCACGTTTACTCCCGTTTCGTCTTTCTATGAAAAAGAAGAATTTGAAAAAGATTTAGCCGATAAGATAGAAAAGAAAAAAATAGAGTTTGGAGGTTTGCCTAGTTTAGGGGATAAAGAAAAACGGATGGTTGAACTTAACGTTAAATTAAATCCAGGACAAGATAATGATCCATTATGGAAAGAAAAAGTAGAACTAATTCACCAATCATATTATGCAGTTGATAAAAGAAGACCATACAATAGAGCAAAAGATAAAATCTTGGTATTTCCTACGCCTGTTAAGGATGGCAAAGTTATGGCTGTAGGAACCACAAAAACTTCAGTTGCTAAATTTTGGGTGGGGGTAGGAGCTTTGAAAAAATTAGATACTAATTTTATAGAATATATCTTCTCTCCATCTCAACTAGAAAACGCTAAATTTGAGATAGTACCAATTTCGATTAATGGTTTATCTGGAAAAAATTTTAATAGAATACGAATTTTAAATTAGTTTCATTATTATCAAATTATTTGTTACAATAAACCTATGGAAAATATTTTAAATATAACAACAATGGATATCGTTATTCGTTTACTGGTTGCATTACTACTTGGGATGATTATTGGAGTTGAACGTGTTTGGGCGCACAAGACAGCTGGGATGCGAACATATGCACTTGTTGCTATGGGGGCGGCATTATTTATTATTATTTCAGAAATGATTTCCGTTCGTTATTTAGGTATCGGGGGTTTTGACCCAACAAGAATGGCTTCTCAAATTATTGTTGGGATTGGTTTTATTGGTACTGGACTTATTTTTGCTAAAGAAACAAAATTGATGGGGCTGACAACAGCGACTGGGCTCTGGGTTTCAGCTGGAATCGGAATGGCAGCTGGATTTAAACTTTTTGATATAGCTATTATAGCTACCATTCTGACATTATTTATTTTTATTGTATTGTGGTTTGTTGAAGAACAATTGAAAAAAACTAAATATTTTAGAGGTAAAGATATACAAGATTTGAGTTAAAAAAGTTGAGATGAATTGCCCCGCACTAAATTGTAAACAATTTAGTGCGGGGCTTTTTAATTTCACCTTTTTGTTGTATGATAAAAAAATGCAGTCAGATGAAATTAGATCACGATTTTTAAAGTTTTTTGAAAAAAGAGGACATGCCTATGTTCCCTCAGCTTCGCTTGTGACCACAACGATAGCTGGGGCTATGGATGCCACACTTTTTAACACAGCTGGGATGCAACCATTTGTTCCTTATCTTTTAGGTGAGCCACATCCACAGGGAGTCCGACTAGTCAATTTTCAAAAATGTTTAAGAACAATAGATTTAAGTGAAGTCGGAGACAATACCCACAACACTTTTTTTGAAATGATGGGGAATTGGTCGCTTGGTGATTATTTTAAAAAAGAAGCTATTTCGTGGAGTTATGAATTTCTAACGGGAAAAGAAGAAGGATTGGGCTTGGATGTTGCAAGATTATATGTGACTGTTTTTTCTGGAAATGAAAAACTCGAAGCCGATAAGGAATCAGTAGAAATTTGGAAATCACTTGGTATACCAGAGCATCGTATTTATTATAAAAATTCAAAATCAAATTGGTGGAGTGCTGGGCTCAATTCACCAGCTGGCCCAAGTACAGAAATGTTCTATGATGTCACTGGCAAGCTTGGTGATTTAACAGCAGAAGAATTCAATCTGGCTGAAGATGAACAAAAAGTTGTAGAGATTTGGAATGATGTTTTTATGACTTACAATCAAGTCAATGGCGAAATTGTTGGAGAACTTCCACAAAAAAATATTGATACTGGAGCAGGGCTAGAGCGGGTGACAACTATGGTCCAAGGTAAAAGAAGTACTTATGAGACAGATTTATTTTTACCGATTATAGAAAAGATAGAGGAACTTTCAGGACTTTCTTATGGAGACAAATCAGATGAAGAATATATTAATGATGGTAAACAATATTTTGTTGACACCAGACGCCAAATTAGAATTGTCGCTGACCACATCCGCACGGCGGTTTTTATAATTGCTGATGGGGTTTTACCATCAAATACAGGCCGTGGATATATCTTACGTCGAGTTCTTCGTCGAGCAGTCAGGCATTCGGATCTTATTTCTCTTAAACATGGGTCTTTACTGGCTCTTTCAGAAATAGTAATAGAAAAATATAAAAATACATATCCAGAGCTTTTAAAAAATAAAGAAATTATTCAAAAAGAAATTGATGTGGAAGAAAGTAAGTTTCGCCTAACACTCGAACATGGAATTCGCGAATTTGAAAAGGGGGCCGATCCATTTATTTTGTTTACGACATATGGATTTCCGATTGAACTTATTGTTGAATTAGCCAAAGAAAAAGGTAAAACTGTTGATTTAGAAGATTTTAATCAAAAATTAAAAGAGCACCAAGAGCTTTCCCGCACATCTAGTGCGGGGACATTTAAAGGCGGACTAGCGGACCACAATGAGAAAACTGTTCGACTTCACACCGCGCATCATTTACTTTTGGCTGGATTACAAAATGTTATTGATGGAAATATCAAACAAAGGGGTAGTAATATCACCGAAGAACGTTTACGTATGGATTTTATGTGCGACCATAAACTTACAGATGAGGAAAAGAAAAAAGTGGAAGACTGGGTAAATGATAAAATAAAAAGAAATTTGAAAGTAATTCATAAAGATATGCCTCTAACTGAAGCCAAAATGATTGGTGCCGAGATGGAATTTGGAGCAAAATACCCAGAAACTGTTTCTGTCTATTTTATTGAAGACGAGAATGGTAATTATATTTCAAAAGAATTTTGTGGCGGGCCACACGTTTCAAACACTAGTGAATTGGGTGTATTTAAAATTCAAAAAGAAGAAGCTGTCGCTTCGGGTATTCGTCGGATTAAAGCGGTTTTCGTTTAATTTTTCCACAAATAGTTAAGTATTTTACTAATTCTATAGTATAATATATGTACTATGGGATTTTTATTTGGATTACATAAAAAAGAACGAACTGTCGCAATTTTTGATATTGGCTCAGGAAGTATCGGTGGTGCCGTCGTGCGTCTTCCATCTAGTGAAAATAGCATACCAGTTATCCTTAAATCTGTTCGTCATGAGATTAAGACAGAAAAAGATTTCAATTTTAGTATATTTATGAAGAATATGCTCTCGGCTCTTTATCAAACAGCGGACGATCTTTATCAGCAAAAAGCCGGAGTTCCTGATGAGATATTTTGTGTGCTTGCTTCTCCTTGGTATTTATCAGAAACCAGAGTTGTAAAAATGTCAGATACTAAATCTTTTATTTTTAATAAACGTTTAGCCGATGAATTAATTCAAAAAGAAATTTCTGGTTTTAAAGATATGTATAAAAATAAATATGGTAGTTTAGATAGTATCCCCGAATTGATTGAACAACACATTATGTCTGTATCACTCAATGGCTATGCCGTCAATGATCCATTTGGGAGAAAATGTAAACTGCTCGAAATGGATATGATTATATCTTTAGTTCCTAAATTATGTTTAGATGAAATTCGTAAAATATTATCTAAAATTTATCATCATAAAAATGTGAGTTTCTCTTCTTTTACTGTGGATACTTATTTTGCAGTTAGGGATAAATATGTAACTCCAGATTCATATTTACTTCTTGATATTAGTGGAGAAATAACTGATGTTGGTATTGTCACTAAGGGTGTCCTGAAATCAGTCCTGTCTTTTCCTTTTGGTAAGAAAACTTTTTTCAAGTATATGTGTACTAAATTAGAAATTGAGTTACGAGATGCTAAAGAATTATTCAAACTCTATAGTACGAACAATTTGTCATCGGCTTTTAAGCAGAAAGTTGAACCACTCTTTAAATCAATCGAAAATTCCTGGGGAGAAGCTTTTAGTAAATGTTTAAGTACTTTACCGAGAATTCTTATTTTACCCAATACAATATTTTTAACAGCGGATAATGATATTAGAAATTGGTTTGTAAATGTTTTACAAGACGAAGAAAATATTCAATCAATGGTCTCAGGGCATAAATGTATTGTAGTAAATTTAGATGGGCCAGAATTTTTAAATCAATGCGATATTAAAAATGGAGATTGCGATCCATTTTTGATGATTGAAGCTATTGCTTTAACAAGAAAAAAAATTAAGTAATATGATTAGGATTATTATAGAAGATATAAAGAGAAAAGAAAACAAAAAAACAATAATCCCCAAAAAAACAGAGGGAGTTGTTGCTCGTCAACCAATTTCCATTGATCCTAATCAATCTACAATAGAAGATGAGAGTAAGATAATCAACAAGGAAGTAGTTAAAGAATCTAAAATAGAAGAATATTTTAGAAATTTATCCAAAGATAAATCTAAAATAAAAAGATTACAAAATACTCCGCAAGTTAAAATTAAAAAACGTGTTATTAGCCGATTGACTCTGATTCTTTTTGTTCTCATTGTCTTTTTGGGTGGTATTTATTGGGCTGGTAATGTTTTTCAAAAAGCAAATATCACTATCACTTCAAAACACCAATCGATTCCTTTCACCAATAAACAATTTCTCGCTTCTGGAGATCAGACAAGCAAAACTGTTGATTTTGAAATAATGATAACTAGTGATACAAAAAATAAAAATATAATTTTAACTGAAACGCAAGATGTTTCGATTAAAGCACAAGGCAGTGTGACGTTATATAACGAATTTAGCACAACTACTCAAAAAATTTCCGCCGGAACTTTTCTAGCGGATAATGAAGGTAAATCATATAAAACAGATAATACGGTGACTATTCCAGGTTATAAATTAGTTAATAAAAAAATTGTTCCTGGCCAGGTAATTGTTAAAATCAGTGCTTTTCTTCCCGGAGAAGCTTACAATGGTGCGCCTTCAGATTTTAACGTAACTGCTTTTAAGGGAACCACCAAATATAATAAAATCTACGGTAAATTAAAAAGTCCACTGATTGGTGGTGCCTCAGGATTGATTTATGTAATGAATGATTTAGATAAAAATACAGTTGATACTATTGCCCAAACTTCTTTCAAAGAAGATATGATTAAAAAAGTTAAAGCTCTTGTTCCACCAGGATATATTTTGTATCCAGGAGCTTTTACTTTTTCTTACACAATAAATGATAATGTTTTATTCAAGACTCCAGAGGCTCCAATTGAAATCAATGGTGAATTGTCAGCTATTTTATTAAAAGAAGAAAGTTTAGTTAAAAATATTCTAAACGTTTCTTTTCCTGAAATAGAAAAAGAAGAATTAAAGGAAATAACAATTCCAGATTTAAGCGCTCTGTCTTTTAATTTTCTAAATAAAGACCAAGTAATCAATAAAGAGACGACATCGGTCCAGTTTTTATTAAATGGAAATATTGATGCTATTTGGAAACCCAACATAGAAGTACTTAAAGCAAAATTATTGGGGGTTCATAAGGATGATGTTTTATCAATCTTTAGACAAGACCCAGGAATTGCAGGAGCCATGGTCAGAATCTTTCCTCCATGGCGTCCATACATACCAAACAATCCAGAGGAAATTAATATTATTTTAAATTAATTCATGTTATCATAATATTGGTTTATTTTATTTAATTAATTTTTTAATCTTTAATATTATGCAAAAATTTTTTAACCCCAATAGTATATTATTAGTTTTATTGTTAAGTTTATTTTGTTTAACATTTACCCAAAATGTTTCAGCCGGATGGACAGAACAAACCGGTTCTGGTTCAAGAGCTTGGCGTGAAATTGCTTCATCGTCTGATGGCGTAAAATTAGCAGCAACCGTTGCTGGTTCATACGTCTATACATCTGTAGATAGTGGAGTAAATTGGACAGCGCAAACAGCACTTAGTGCGTTCGATTGGTGGCCCATCGCATCTTCTTCTGATGGTGTAAAATTAGCAATTGCCGAATATGGAGGTAGTGTTTTTACTTCTATTAATAGTGGAGTAAATTGGACAGAACGAACTGGAGCTGGTTCACGTTGGTGGTATGGTCTTACTTCCTCTTCTGATGGTGTTAAATTGGCAGGAGTAGTTGATGGTAGTGGTTATATTTATACCTCTGCAAACAGTGGAGCAAACTGGACACAACAGACTGGATCTGGTTCTAGATATTGGCATGGCATCACTTCTTCTTCTGACGGCGTTAAGTTGGCATCTCCGGTTGTGAATGGTTATATTTACACTTCAACCGATAGCGGAGTAAATTGGACAGAACAAACTGGGGCTGGTTCACGTTTTTGGTTTGGCATCGCATCTTCTTCTGATGGAGTGAAATTAGCAGCAATCGTTAATGGTGGTTACATTTATACTTCTACTGACAGCGGAGTAAATTGGACAGAACAAACTGGAGCTGGTTCACGAAATTGGTATTCCATTACTTCCTCATCTGATGGTACAAAATTAGCAGCTACAGTTGATGGTGGTTATATATATGTTTCCACTGACAGTGGAGTAAATTGGACACAACAGACCGAAGCTGGTTTGAGGGCTTGGCGTGGCATTACCTCTTCTTCTGATGGTACAAAATTGGGAGCGGTAGTTAGTAATGGTTATATTTACACCTCAGTGTCCAATGTCGCTCCCGTAGCCTCCTCCGTCACCATCTCCGGCACCCCAAACATCAGCCAAACTCTCACCGGTACCTACACCTACACCGATGCCGACTCTGACCCAGAAGGAACTTCTACATTTCGTTGGCTCAGGGACGATGTCGCCATCGACGGAGCCACATCTCTCACTTACACCACAGTCCAAGCTGACGTCGGAACCACTCTGAAATTCGAAGTCACTCCGGTAGCCAGTACCGGAACAACTCCTGGTA
>JBAZQY010000002.1:0-273047 GCA_041663185.1 Minisyncoccota bacterium | reverse complement strand
GGTTACAATTCAGGCAATCCTGATGGTATCTTTGGTCCGAAAACTAAACAAGCTGTGATTAGATTTCAATTGGCTAATAATTTAGTTCCTGATGGGGTTGTGGGGCCTTTAACTCGAGGGGAGATGGAAATTTAATTTGACGCAGAATTATTTATTTGTTATACTTTCCTTGTATAAATGAATCAAAAAGACGACACCAATACAGTTATGGGAATTATTACTGAGGCACTGCCCAATACTCTTTTCAGGGTTGATATCGGAGACGAGAAAATAATCATTGCTTATCTTTCTGGTAAAATGCGGATGCATCGGATAAAGGTCTTGGTTGGAGATAAGGTAGAAGTCCTGATTGATCCTTATGGCGGCAAGGGGAGAATCATTAAAAGAAATTAACTTGCCTTTTTTATTAAATTAGTGTATGATGACCGGATATATGCTTATGTAAAAATACAGGGTAATAGCCCTATATTTTTATTTAGCGTTTAGATAGTTTTGATAAAAATGAAAATTAAATCAGCTGTTAAAAAAATTTGTACAAATTGTAAATTGATTAAGCGAAGTGGGCATCTTCGTGTTATTTGTTCTAACCCAAAACATAAACAAAAACAATAATTTCATATGAGAATACTCGGTATAACTATTCCAAATAATAAACATTTAGACGTCGGCTTAACTTGCCTCTATGGTATTGGTATTTCTCGTGCTCGAAAAATTTTAGATGAAGCTGGAGTTGATCGAACGATTAAGGGTGACACTTTGACTGTTGATCAAGAAAATGCAATTAGAAAAATCATTGAGACCATGTCTATTGAAGGTTCACTTAAACGTGAAGTTGCTTCCAATATAAAAAGATTAAAAGATATTAAGGCTTATCGAGGAGTTAGACATATGCGTCGACTACCAGTTAATGGTCAGCGAACAAAAACAAATTCTCGGACAATTCGAGGTAATGTCAGAAAGACAATGGCTTCCGGTAAGAGAAAGGAAAGTAAGACATAATAAATAAAATAATATGGGAAAAGTAAAAATTATAACAAAAGAAGAAGAGAAGGTTGAAGTTCCGGTAGTGGCCACAGAAAGTACTCCCAAACAGACCGCAAAAACTCCTAAGAAAAAAGTTGTTTCAGGAACTCTTCATATAGAGGCTACTTTTAATAACACAAAGGTTGTTTTAACTGATAAAAATGGAAATACTTTATTCTGGACTTCTTCAGGTTCACTTGGATTTAAGGGAGCTAAAAAGGGAACACCATTTGCAGCCTCAAAAGCTGGCGCAGTGATCGGAGAGAAAGCTAAAGCACTTGGAATTAAAGAAGTTGATGTCTTGGTTAAAGGAGTAGGTAGTGGTCGTGAACCTACAATTCGCTCTTTTATGGCCTATGATATAGATATTACATGTATTAATGATGTGACTCCAGTTCCTCACAATGGACCAAAACCCAAAAAACCACGAAGAGTATAAAGTAATTATTAATAATAAGAAGAATTAAATGAAGCCAGTCAAAAAATATAAAATTGGTAGAAGACTAGGAGCCGGAGTGTTTGAAAAATGTCAGACAACTAAATTTGCTATGTCTGAAGCACGTCACGCGAAAAATGCAAAAAATAAACGACCTAAGCCTCTTTCTGGTTATGCTCAGCAATTTATCGAAAAACAAAAAGTTCGTTTTATGTATGGTATTAGTGAACGTCAATTTTCAAATTACATTAAAGAAGCTATCTCTCAGAAGGGAGTTCCTGCCAATGAATATCTTTTTGAATTGTTAGAAAACAGATTAGACAATATTGTTTATAGATTTGGATTAACTCATTCTCGCCGTCTTTCTCGACAAATGGTTTCCCATGGACATATTCTGGTTAATGGAAAGAAAACAACTGTCCCTTCCTGTCGTGTAAAGATTGGAGATGTTGTCACCATTCGAGAAGGAAGTAAAAAAAGTGTATTATTTACGGATATGGCAAATAAAATGAAAGATTACACTTGTCCTAATTGGTTAGCTTTTAATGTTGATAGTCTATCTGGTAAGATTTCAGGTAAACCTAAAAATATTGAAGGATATATAGATCTTGATACAGTGTTAGAGTTTTATAGTCGTTAAATTTAAAGTTTAATTTTTAATAAATAATTATGAGGGCAATAGCCTTCAAATATAATATAATTATGTCTGATTTAAATATTATACTACCATCACAATTATCAATTGTTTCAGAAATTGGAACAAAAGGTATTTACGAAATTGATGGTCTTTATCCTGGATATGGGCATACTCTCGGCAATTCACTTCGTCGTATTATTTTGTCGTCTTTGACAGGAGCGGCAATTACTTCTATCAAGATTAGTGGTGTGGATCATGAATTTTCAGTTATCGATGGAGTGAAAGAAGATGTAATTACAATTCTTCTTCGTTTAAAGCAAGTTCGTTTTAGATTAAACACTGACGAACCACAAACAGTTAAACTAGAAGTAAAGGGTCCCAAACAGATTACGGCGGGAGATATTCAAGTTACTGGGCAAGTAGAAGTTTTAAATAGTGATTTATATATTGCTGAAGTAACTGGTAAAAATAATCTCTCAATTGAAATGACAATTGAAAAAGGATTAGGTTTTGTGCCAAAAGAAATGCATCAAAAAAATAAAAATGAAGTCGGAGTTATTTCTCTTGATGCAATTTTTACTCCAATTCGTCGCGTTTCTTACGAAGTAGAAAATATGCGTGTTGGTGATAAAACAAACCATAATCGTTTGCGTATGACGATTGAAACAGATGGGACTCTAACTCCCCGAGAAGCACTTGAAAAAGCCATCGTTATTATGGTAGAACAATTGCAGACTATCGTCGGATTTACTGTCTCCCATCGTAATGTTGATAAAGAAAAAACAGTTGAAGAACATAAAGATAAAAAAGAAGACAAAGAAAAAGATGATAGTAATGAATTTACAGATATTCTAAAAACTCGAATTGATACTCTTGATCTATCAACGCGAACACTAAATGCTTTGACTAGTGCAAATATTAGAACAATTGGCGGAGTGGCTAGAAAGAAAAAAGAAGATTTATTGGAAATTGAAGGAATTGGAGATAAGGGAATTCAAGAGATTAAGAAAATTCTTGGTGGATATGGAATAACATTGAAATAATTAAGAATTAATAATTAAGAATTAATATATGCGACACCACAATAATGTCAGAAAATTTGGAAGAAATAAAAATCAGCGCCACGCTCTACTTAAGGGTCTCATGTTGTCGCTTATTGCTCATGGAAAAATAGAAACAACTGAAGCTAAAGCAAAAGAACTTCGACCTTTAATTGAAAAGATGATCACAAAAGCTAATGTTGGTACACTGGCCTCACGTCGCTTAGTTATTTCGCGTTTGTATAATCTGACTGCTGAAGCCAACAAGTTAATTGATGAAATAGCTCCAAAATATAAGAGTCGTGCTGGAGGTTATACTCGTATCACCAAACTGCCTCGTCGAGGAGGGGATGCTAGTAAAATGGCTTTAATTGAATTTATATAATAATACTTGTCCCGTTAGAAAATATATCTAATTGGACATAAAAATGAAATTAATAATTAATATTTTTTAATGGGATGACAAAGACATATACAATAGATGCAAGTGGAAAAGTATTTGGTCGCGTAGCAAGTGAAGCCGCCAAAGATTTAATGGGGAAAAATTTACCGAATTATGTAGCTAATCAAGTAGCTGATGTTTTTGTAATAATTACTAATGCTAGCCTTACAAAAATGTCTGAACGACGCATGAATGAGACTTTACACGAAAGATATTCAGGACAACCAGGAGGTTTTAAAGAGGAAACAAACGCAAAAATTGTTGAGAAAAAAGGCTGGAAGGGTTTATATGAACTGGCTGTTTATGGTATGCTTCCTGCAAATAAATTGAGACCTAAAATGATGAAGCGTTTAACAATTAAAGAATAATCATTATGACAGAAAAAAAAGTAACAAAAACAATAAAAGAGAAGGAATATTTTAGAGTAATCGGCCGACGCAAGACTGCTGTGGCTGTTGCTCGTCTCATAAAAGCTACAAAGAATTCATATACAATTAATGGAAAAGATTTTACCGAATATTTTAAAACTGCAGATTTAAAGAAAATTGTGACTTCCGCATTTGAAACAGCAACACCAAGTGTCAAATTCGAAGTGATTGTGACTGTCAAAGGAGGTGGAATTCATTCTCAAGCCGAAGCCGTCCGTCATGGTATTTCACGAGCTCTAGTTTTACATGATAGTGAACTTCGTGGAGTATTGAAAAAAGCAAAAATGCTTAAACGCGATCCTCGTCAAGTTGAAAGAAAGAAATTCGGACTCAAAAAAGCAAGAAAGTCACCACAATGGTCTAAACGCTAAAAATTACAAAAATCCAAACTTGAAAAAGTTTGAATTTTTGTATATGATTAAAATTACTTGTCCCGTACTAAATTTTTGATTAGTTAAAAATTAAGAATGGAAATAATGGGATTAAATAGTATAAAAAAACATTAATAATTATAATTAAATTTTAGTACTGGGATGAATAATGAAGAAAATAAAGAAACAAATTCGGAAAATTTTGAAGATTTAGAATTTGTGGAAAGCACTGAAGATGGGGAAGCTTTGCCAGAAAAAGATGTGGTAAAGAAATTACGAGAAGAACTAAAAACCTGTCGCAAAGAGAAGGAAGAATATTTGACTGGTTGGCAAAGAGCTAAAGCGGATTATATAAATCTTCAAAAGGAACTCGAACTGGCTCGAGTTAATGGTTCTGTCTTTGCCAAAGAAAAAATGGCCGAGAAACTTCTTCCGGCGCTGGATAGTTTTGAAATGGCATTTGGAAATATTGAACACTGGGAGAAATTAGATAAAGAGTGGCAAGATGGTATCAAATTAATTTACAGTCAACTTATTTCAGGGCTCGCTAGTTCTGGGGTGGAAAAAATTGATGAAGCAAATGTTCCTTTTGATCCAAATATTCATCAATCAATAAGTGTCGTAGAAACCGAAGATGAACCAAAAGACCATACAGTAGAAAAAGTACTTCACACCGGATACAAAATTGGCGAAAGGGTAATTCGTCCGGCGAAAGTAACTATTTACGAATATAAGGAATAGTATCAAAAAGAATTTTAAAATAGCTCTTCCCAGAGGGTACAGTAAATTTCTTGGTAGAAATTTACTCAGTTTTCCCGCCGTCGCGGTCAAAAGCCCCTCTGATAAGACTATTTTAAAATTCTTTTCGTCGCTTAATTTTTGAGTGAATTTAGGAATTCTTTTTTGGTTTCTTCGTCGATTTTATCTGTAACTATAATCATCATCTCTGAAGTTAACCCCAAATCTTTTTTAATATTAGTGAAAAGATTTTCATATGGATACATTGAAATCCAGACGGAATTTTTCATACAAACAAATCCAGCTTTTTTGAGAAGGTATCGGAGAGCTTCTCTTTCGTTTTTTCTTTCTTCGGGTAAATCAAGAATAATAATTCTCCAATATCCATCCCAATTATTTGTAACAATGGCAGTATCGTCGTCTATTGCATTATTATTTAATCGTTTTCGCCCTTCTTCGGATAATCGGAAATAAGACTGACAATCTGACTGGAAACACTCCACAAGCCCCTCTCCGGCAAGGTTTTTAATAGAACGGGATATTGCATATTCGGGCCTATTTTTGCTTGTATAAGCGTTTTTTATCACATTTTCAACCTCTTTTTTAAGAGTATCCAAAGATACGGCTTTTTTTCTAGCTAAGGTTTTAAATATAGCTTTTTGGATAAGTGGTTTTTTCATAATTTATGTATTGACTATTATATCACCATAATATATATTATACAATAGTTTCGTGGTCACGAAATACTTGTCAAAAATATACGTTGGGTATATAATATGAAAGCTAGATTGTATATATTAAAAAATTATTCGCTTATCCCTACCTCGCTTTGCTCGGCGCGCGCCCACACCTACTCATAATTTTTTAATATATACAATCTAGTAAAAGAAATTAATTTATTATAAATTATTAATTAACAAATAAAAAACATATGTCAAAAATCATAGGTATAGATTTGGGTACAACAAATAGTGCGGTGGCTATCATTGAAGGTGGTCAACCAAAAATTATAGAAAATATTGAAGGGGCACGAACAACTCCTTCGGTTGTTACGGTTGCTAAAAATGGCGATCGGATGGTTGGTTTACTCGCCAAGCGTCAAGCAGTCACAAATCCAGAAAATACAATTTATGGTATCAAGCGATTCATCGGTCATTTGTATGACGATCCAGAAATTCAAAAAGATGATAAGGTTACTCCATATAAAATTCAGAAAGGTTCAACTGGTGGAGTAGAGGTCAAGCTTGGTGATCAATGGTTACGACCAGAAGAAATTTCAGCAAAAATTTTAGGCAAAATAAAAGCTGATGTTGAAGCAAAACTTGGCGAGAAAATTACTGAAGCGGTTATTACCGTTCCAGCCTATTTCAATGATGCTCAAAGAAAAGCAACCAAAGATGCTGGAGTGATTGCAGGACTTGATGTGAAGCGAATTATCAATGAACCAACTGCTGCCGCTCTTGCTTATGGTTTTAATACAAAGAAAAATGAAAAAATAGTCGTCTATGACTTTGGAGGTGGAACTTTTGATGTCTCTGTTCTTGAAGTTGGTGATGATGTTATTGAAGTAAAGTCGACCGATGGAGATTCACACATGGGAGGTGAAGATATTGATCAGAAAGTTGTAAAGTGGATTGCTGATGAATATAAAAAAGAATCAGGCATCGATGTCACCAAAGATATGCTTGCACTTCAACGATTAAAAGAAGCAGCTGAAAAAACTAAACATGAACTTTCAACAACAATGGAATCAGAAATAAATATTCCGTTTATTACCTCCGATGCCTCAGGTCCAAAACATTTACTTCTCAAAATGACTCGAGCCACCCTTGAATCACTCGCTGAAGAATATGTGACTCGTTCAATTGAAATTACGAAAAGGGCAATTGAAGCTTCACCATTTAAGATGAATGAAATCAATGAAATAATTCTCGTTGGTGGACAAACAAGAATGCCGGCGATTGTTGAAGCGGTCAAAAAATTATTCGGCCGTGAACCAAATCGTTCAATCAATCCAGATGAAGTTGTGGCTCTCGGAGCAGCCGTTCAAGCTGGAGTTTTACAAGGTGACGTCCGCGATGTTCTTCTTCTTGACGTTATTCCACTATCACTTGGAATTGAAACTTTGGGAGGTGTCGCAACAAAATTAGTTGAAAGAAATACAACCATTCCAAGTTCAAAATCGCAGACATTTTCAACCGCAGCAGATAATCAAACTTCCGTAGAAATTCACATAACTCAAGGTGAGCGCCCAATGGCTAGTGACAACAAGTCACTTGGAAGATTTATTCTAGATGGTATTCCACCTGCTCCACGAGGGATGCCACAGATTGAAGTGACTTTTGATGTTGATGCCAACGGAATACTTAATGTTAAAGCAAAAGATAAAGCTTCAGGTAAAGAACAATCAATTCGTATTGAAGCAAGTTCTGGTTTGACTGACGCTGATATAAAGAAAATGAAAGATGAGGCAGAAGCTCACGCTGAAGAAGATGCCAAGAAAAAAGAATTAGCCGATGAGAAAAATACTGCCGAGATGATGATCTTTACAGCTGAGAAATCTTTGAAAGAATATGGGGATAAAATTCCAGCGGATGTGAAAACTACCATAGAAGAAAAAGTTGCTGGAGTTAAAACTGCCAAAGAAGGGACAGATTTGGGTGCGATTAAAACTTCTCTTGAAGCGCTAACAACAGAGTTATCAAAAGTTGGAGAGATAATGAATAAAGCTAATCAAGAAGCAAACGCTAGTGCAAACCAGAATCCTACACCAGGGGCTCAAGGGGAAGAAATAAAAGATGCGGAAGTAAAAGAAGATAATAAGTAGAACGTAGGAAGTAGTATGTAGTAAGGTTGGATTCAAACAATTCCTTGCTACTTTCTACCTACTACCTACTACCTACTACTTAATTAATTATGCCGAAAAATTATTACGAAACACTTGGGGTACAAAAAAATGCTTCGAAGGAAGAGATAAAAAAAGCATTTCATAAGCAAGCTCATAAATATCATCCGGATAAAAATAAGGGGGATGATAAAAAATTCAAGGAGGTCAATGAGGCCTACCAGGTTCTTTCTGATGATCAAAAACGTTCCCGTTATGATCAGTTCGGCTCAGCCGATGGTCCTATGGGCGGAGGAAATTATGGCGGGCAAGGAGGGTATAGTGGGGGTTTTGGTGGATTTGATTTCTCTGGATTTCAAAATGGACAAGGATTTGATATGGGTGACCTCGGGGATATTTTTGGAGACTTTTTTGGTGGGGGTATGGGTCGCGGGACACGAAATGCTCGACGAGGCCGAGATATATCAACTGAAATTGATTTAAGTTTTGAAGAATCAATTTTTGGAGTGAATCGTAAAATTTTAATCACCAAACAATCAAAATGTGATATCTGTAAAGGAACTGGTGGAAAAGTAGGAACAAAGATGAATACTTGTAAAACCTGTGGAGGTAATGGCCAGATTCGGGAAGTTCGCCGTTCAATTCTTGGGTCATTTTCGACAACAAAAACTTGTGATGTTTGTCTTGGAAATGGAAAAGTTCCATCTGAAAAATGTTCTAATTGTCATGGAGCTGGTGTTATCCGCAGACAAAATGAAATTGATTTAGGAATTCCAGCTGGAATTAATAATGGCGAAATGCTTAAAATGACAGGTCAAGGTGAAGAGATTCAAAGTGGTCATGCTGGAGATTTGTATATAAAAGTAAATGTTAAAGCGCATCCTATCTTTAAGCGAGATGGACTTAATTTGACTATGGATTTACCGATCAAATTGACAGATGCACTGACCGGAATGACATATAATTTAAAAACATTAGAGGGTAATACAATTGAAGTAAAAATTCCTGAAGGAATAAATCACAATGAATTACTTCGAGTGCGCGGTAAGGGTGTTCCATCCAATCGTGGCCGTGGAGATATTATTTTACGAATCGTTATAAAAATGCCATCAAAACTTTCCCGCAAATCAAAAGAATTAATTGAAGAACTCAAAAAAGAAGGGATATAAACCTCTTTACATCTACGATATTTTTGATACAATTTACTCTATTATTACTTATCGCAGGCAAAGGGTTTTGCTTGATACAAAGAAATGACAAAAAGTGCTATTGCTTCCAAGAAGCTTTGGAAGATCGGTTCTAAGGATTTTAACACTCAATATTTTGATTTTAATAAAGAAGGAGACCTAATTATTAAGGAAGGTCATAATATTTATAACGTTCGCTATTTGGCGGAAAAATTTGGGACATCACTTGAAATAATGATGCCTTTTATTGTTGAAGAAAGGCTAGAAGATTTACTAGATATTGCTCAGGCTTTATCTAAAAAGATGGCGTATAAAGGCAAATTCTTTTATCATTTTCCAATGAAAGTAAATCAAAACAAGGAAGTCATCATGGCTCTTGTCGGTGAGGGAGCCCATCTTGAGACATCTTCTCATGCTGATTTATTTTTGATTAAAAAAATGCTTGAACAAGAATCATTTAATCCAAATATTCGCATTCTTTGTAATGGCCCAAAAACAGACAGATATATGAATCTGATAGATGAGCTTCAGCACAAAGGAGTAAAAATTTTTCCAATTATCGAAGCACCAAATGAACTCTCTTTTCTTCAACACTCTCGTTATGATGTTGGCATTCGTCTCGATATGCCGATTAAGGCTGAATCTCGTTGGAACAAATCGATTGATCGTTTTGGTTTTTCAGCCAAAGAAATACTTGAAATGGGAACATTTAAAAATTTAAAAATTTTACACTATCATATCGGTTCACAAATTGAGAAATTATCAGACGTCGTTAGTCCAATCAAATACGCTCTTGATGTTTATTTTAAACTTAAAGAAAAAAATCCATCTCTTGATACTCTTGATATTGGAGGTGGGATGCCAATTCCTTACGAAAGAAATAAAAGTTATCCAGTCGATAAGTTAATGCAAAAAATTATTGAAGTATTAAAAAGCGAATCAGAGAAAAGGGGAGTTCCCCATCCTAATCTTATCTGTGAATGGGGTCGTTATATTGTCGCACCAGCTCAGATAAATATTTATAAAGTTATAGATACAAAAAAAATTCATGGGAAAAAAGCTGAAGCTGAAAAATGGTATGTTATTGATGGTAGCTTTATGAATGATCTTTGTGATACTTGGGCAATAGATCAAAAGTGGGCCATTACTCCGGTAAATATTAAACAAGATAAAAATTTATCGAAAGTTTGGCTAGCTGGTTCAACTTGTGATTCTGATGATGTTTATCGTGGGAGAGACGGACATGTGACTTTACCAGATTATGAAGCCAATGGACATCCAATGTATATTGCTGTGATGGACACTGCCGCTTATGAAGATGCGCTTGTGATGCACCACTGTTTGCTTGCTGGGCCGATGAAAATTATTGCAGAAAATGGACATATAGTAGTTGCTCGAAAAAGAGAATCACCCGAAGACATAGGTAAAAATTTTGGATGGTAATCGTAAAAATAAAAGGAAAGTATTAATAAAAATTGCTCGCTTATCCCTACCTCGGCACGCCTCGGCGCGCGCCCACACCTACTCACAATTTTTATTAATGCTTTCCTTTTTAAATGCAAACGTGATAAAATATAGATATTATGAATACAAATTTAAAAACGTTAGAATTTATTCTAAAAAATTATAAGAATTTTAATTCTCGAGCATTAAAAGAAGCTACGATTGCTTATTGGCGCCATATAGAAAAAGGAGGCAAAATGTTTTTTGCCATGGGCGGAGCAATGTCTTCAGCTCAACTTGGTATAACACTCGCTCCAGCGATAAAGAATGGATTAATACACGGGATGTCAGTTACTGGAGCGAATTTAGAAGAATCACTTTTCAGACTCGTGGCTCACAATAGTTATAAAGATTTTCCAGATTACAGATATTTTACCAAGGAAGATGATACAAAAATTTTGGAAGACCGCATGCGCCGAGTAACTGACACCAGCATCCCTGAAGATGAAGCTTTTCGGGTGGTTGAGAAGCAGATTGTTCCAACCTGGAAGGAAGCCACTGCAAAAGGAACTAGGAAATTTTGGCATGAATATTTTTATGAATTAATTGGGTCAATAGATAAAGAACATCACGAGGGTAAGGCTGAGGAATGCTGGTTACTTGAAGCCTCAAAGAAAAATATTCCAATTGTTGTTCCTGGGTATGAGGACTCAACATTCGGAAATATTTTTGCTTCTTATGTTAAAACTGGTGAATGTAGTCCGTCAATAGTTAAAAGTGGGATTGAGTATATGGCTAACTTTTACGATGAATATCAAAAACTTTCAGAAGGTGAGGGTGTTGGTTTTTATCAAATTGGCGGAGGAATTTCCGGAGATTTCCCAATTTGTGTAGTGCCGTCAATTAAGTATGACTTACAAAAAGAAGTTAAACCTTGGTCATACTTCTGTCAAATTTCCGACTCGACAACTTCTTATGGTTCGTATTCTGGAGCAACTCCAAACGAAAAAATTACTTGGGATAAACTTACAAAAGATACTCCAATGTTTGTCGTTGAATCAGATGCGACAATTGTCGTACCACTAATGCTCGAAGCGTTGATGGAGTGCCTTGCAAATCCGGCTGAAGCAAATAAATTAATAGAAAAAATGAGTTAGGTTTGAAATAGCTTTTCCCAGAGGGTACAATATTAATATAAAACTTCACAAATTATATTCTAAAAAAAGTCCTCGGACGAGGGAGGACGAGGAGCCAGACATTTTTTTATAAAATAATTTGTGAAGTTTTAAAATCAAATGAAAAAGAAAATTTTAGAAGAAAAAATATCTAAATTTAATCCGAGTGATAGTGGGGCTCTTTATCATGGAATTTTTGGATTACCATTTAACGTAGAAGAATCAAGGGTTGTTTTGGTTCCTGTGCCATGGGAGGCTACAGCTTCTTATGGGGCAGGTTCTGCCTTAGGACCAAAAGCAATTTTAGATGCCTCACAGCAAGTAGATTTATTTGATCCAATTAATCCAGATGGCTGGAGAGAGGGGATCGCAATGCAAGACATTCCCTCTAGTATTTTTTACAGGAATCAACAAATATGTGAAAAAACTACCAAATATATCACTGGATATAATGAGAGAAAAATAGATAAAAATTTACAGAGTGAAATAAACACAAGTTGTTTTGAACTTAATGAATATGTCAGAGAGACAACAGATAAATTTTTGAAAGATGGCAAAATTGTTGGAGTTGTTGGTGGTGATCATAGTGTTATTTTAGGATATTTACAAACCTTATCAAAAAAATATAAAGATTTTGGAATACTTCACATTGATGCGCATTCGGACTTAAGAGATGCTTATCTTGGGCTTGAATATTCTCACGCCTCCATATTTTTTAATGCTTTAAAAATAAAAAATATCTCTAAACTAGTTCAAGTTGGAGTTCGAGATTTTAGTCATGAAGAAAATGATTTTATTAAGAAAGAGAAAAACCGCATTGCGCTTTTCACCGATTATGAAATTAAAAAAGCTATTTTCGAAGGGCAAACACTGAAGAAGAAATTTGCTGAAATTATTAAAAAACTACCTCAAAATGTTTATATCTCTTTTGATATTGACGGTTTAATGCCATATCTAAGTCCCAATACCGGTACACCGGTTGTCGGAGGATTTAATATAGAAGAAATGGTTTTTCTTTTTGAAGAACTGATCGCTTCTGGCCGCAAAATTATTGGTTTCGATCTTTGTGAAGTTGCTCAAGGTGAAAATCAATGGGATGGTAACGTCGGAGCTCGAGTTTTATATAAATTGTGCCTGCTTACCCTTAAGAGTCAGAAAATATGGTAAATAATGTAAATTTAATAAAACTTATCTCAAGTGATATAATATAACCCTATGAAAACAATTCTTATTACCGGTGGTTGTGGCTTTATTGGTACAAACACTGCAGAACATTATATCAAAAAAAATATAAAGTTATTGTTCTAGATAATCTTTCTAGGGTGGGTTCTAAATATAACTTACAATGGTTAAAAACATTTAAGGGTAACTTAGTGTTTAAGAAAGTAGATATTATAAATTACGCTTTTTTGATTAAAGTTTTTAAAGAATTTAAACCAGATTTAATTTTACACTTAGCTGGTCAAACTACCGTAACTGGTTCTGTTTTAAACCCAAGAGAAGATTTTGAAATCAATGCCTTGGGAACTTTTAATGTTTTAGAGGCTATGAGAAATGTGACTCCAAAAGCCTCTTTGATTTTTTCAAGCACAAATAAAGTAATGGGTGAATTGTTAGACATACCTATTCAAGAAAAAGAAAATAGATATGTCTTTAAAAATCTAAAAGGAATTTCTGAAAATCATCCATTAAGTTTTTGTAGTCCCTATGGTTGTTCAAAAGGTTGCGGTGATCAATATGTTTTAGATTATGCAAGAATTTATAAATTAAATACAATAGTTTTTAGACAGTCATGTATTTATGGTTCTCGACAGTTTGGTATAGAAGGGCAAGGATGGCTTGCTTGGCTTATTAGTTCTTTGATTTTTAACCAACCTGTATCTCTATATGGTACTGGTAAACAAGTTAGGGATATTTTACATGTTAGTGATTTAGTAAATGCTTTTGATTTAGCTTTTAAAAATATTAAAAAAACAAAAGGGAAAGCTTATACTATAGGTGGAGGACCAAAATTCACTGTATCTATTTTAGAATTCTTTAAAATTTTAGAAAATATTTCTGGAAAGAATTTTAACTATAAAGTTAAACCTTGGAGGTTAGCAGATCAAAAAGTTTATATTTCTGATATATCTTCTGCGAAGAAAGATTTTGACTGGGTTCCAAATATTAACCCGAAAGAAGGTATAAAAAGTATGTATGATTGGGTTTTACAAAATAAACATCTTATAGATAAATCTGGAATTTTAAAAAATAAACCAAAAAATAAACCAAAAAATAATTTTATTTAATTATGGAAAAAGGACCCGAAAGAGCGATAAATATTGATAGGCAGTATCTACAAATAGATAGAGAAAATTTAGAATCTCAACTTGAAAAAATATCTGATGTTTTATTTCAAATTTCGAAAAATGATAGATTTGATAATTTTTCTCATATGGCTAAACTTGCTGATATATCTAGTAAAGAAAATATTAGACCCGAGGATAGCGTCCAATTATTAGATAATTGGGATTATGATAGTTTATCATATATTAAAAATGAAAGATCAGGTAACTGTGTTGATTTTGCAATTTTATGTCAAAAAATGTTAGAGGATGTTGGGGTACCTTCAACAATCATTGGTAGATTTCCAGAAGTAAAAGATTATACCAAAAAACAAGCTGATTTTCTAAAATTTAAACATCTTTCCATAATGTATACAAATGAAAATAATGGATTGAATTTATTTATTCTAGAGCCTAGTTGGAAATTTTCTAAACCTATTCCTATTAAAACAGGTGTTCATTCTGTATATAAGGATTGGGAATCTGAAATATCACAGATTAATGGAACTCAATTTATACAGAAAGCTTATAATGCACAAAAAGATAAACGGAGGGAGAGGTTATATGACATTAAACCAGTAGATAGAAATTTTTGTAACCAATTAACTAAGAATTTTATTAGGATACCTAGAGAACTAAAAATATTAAATACAAGAGATGAGGAAGTAATACAATTTTTGAAATTCAACCCTGTTAAAAAGCTATTTACTACTAATATAGATGGAGTAGATAAAGAATTTTCACCAAATTTCATCGGAGCTGAACAGAAAATAATTTTAGAAGAAATACTAGAAAAACCGGATTTATTAGAGTACATAACAAAAGTTTTTGATTTCACAGAATCCTTACCAGATGATTTTTGGATAAAAGATTAATATTTAATTTTTTTTAATATAATAATATGAAAATATGTATATATGCCCATAGTTTTCCACCTATTATTGGTGGTGCTCAAACTTATCAATATAATTTAGCTGCTGGTCTAGGTAAACTTGGCCACGAAGTACTGGTATTAACTGGTGAAATACCAGACACTCTTAAATCAAAAATAAAAGATTATACTTCAAGTTATTTTAAAGTTAAGCGCATTCCTCTTTTTCGTGAATCGATTAAAATGAAAGCACCTTTTAGAGATGTATTAATAAATTCATTTACAATTTTAAATAAGTTTGATCCAGATATAATTTATTCTAATGGATACATACCATGTTTACTAATTTCTATGATCAAAGATAGTTTGCGTGCTAAGCATATTTTTAGTTATCACTCCACCCCAGAATTAGATGTGAATAAACTTGTTGGTATTTTACCTGGAAATTTAGAATTTGAATTAGCTATAGCAACTTTTATTTTTCTATGGTTATTTTTAGTCATTAAGTAAAAGCTTAGCATATATAGCTCCTTAAAACAATTTGTGTTTTTACCAGTGGTAATCTTGAATTTGCATGCTCTGTGTGTCGTAGGTATGATATAATTGCTAACATGCAATTATATGAAAATTCCAAAACGAAATATTTTCCCAGGGGTACAAAAAATGATCTTGTCGGCGGGTTTGCTTTTTTTGAAGATAACCGAACCCATGAGTTGTTTGTTGCTTTATTGCGAAAAGCTAATGGTCAATATTGTATTCCAAACACTAAAGATGAGTTTAACACAATTCATTGGGTTACTTTTGAAGAAGCGGTTGAAAAAATTTCATTTAATAAAGATAATTTACTTGAAGCACGACAGCATTTTTACTATAATAAACCTGTTAAAACCTATGAAAATTTAATGGGTATAAAATCACTCACCATTGCAGTTCCAACATACAATGGGGCATCAACAATATCAAAAACACTCGACTCCATCGCGGAAAATTTAAAAGAGATTCCGGCCTTTATTAAAAAAGAGATAATAATTTGCACAGATCATTGTACTGATGACACTGTTTTAATAGTAAAAAATTTTATAAGCAAAAGAAGAACTGAAGAGATGGAAATTACGCTTATTAATAATATAAATGATAAAGGAAAAGCGAACGTCCTTAATCAAGTTTTTAGTTTTTCTTCTGGAGAATTGTTTGGCGTTGTGGATGATGATGTAATTCTTGAAAAGAACTGTATATTAAATTTAATCAAGGCGTTGATAGAAAATAAAAATTTAAGATGCGTATTTTCTGCTCGTGTAAGATTACCACTTAAAAGTCATAACCCATGGAAATTATTTTGGTATTGGATTTTGGGGATTAAATTTGACGTCAACCCATATGATAAACCAAGTGGGATAATAAGAGGACAAAGCATAATATTGAGAAGAGAAAACTTTGTTCATTTTCCAGCAGTACTTAATGAAGATCAATTCTTGCATTATATATACTGGCCACAAACAGAGGAAATAAGCGATTCCATTGTTTATTTTAATTATGTATCTAGTGTTTACAGTTGTTATCGTAGATCTATTCGACTAAAATTTGGGTCTAAGCAAATGTATAAACATTTTACAAAAGAAAGAATTTGTGAATATTCCCATACTGTTATTCGCAAAATAAACTACCAGAAAATTTTACATATGTCATGGAGATTAAAAGGGCCTTTTTTATTCTATAAATTTATAATGTTTTTTATAAACAAATGTGTGAAAATAAAACTTCATTTTATAAAAGATTACGGATGGTATAGATATAAGCAATATTAATCATGAATATCTATATTTATAGCTATAAGATATTTGAGTAATTTAGAAAAGGAGGATAATATAAAACAAAAAAAATATGATTGAAGCCCCTAATAAAATCGCAAAAACTCTACATGTGGGGATAGCAACAGTGACACGGGGATCAAGAGCTTTATGAGATTCAAAGGGTGGTTTTAAAAGGGTATTAAATCAAAAAAATTAAAGGTTTTATGATATAATATATACATATGAATTGGTTTTTTATCGCACTTGGGGCTCCATTTTTGTGGGCAATAGTAAATATTGCTGACCAATATCTTGTTTCTAAATATTCTCAAAAAGAAAAAGAGAGAAGTTCTGGTGGGTTAGTCTTATTTTCTAGTTTAATTGGTATATTTATAGCTATTGGAATAGGAATATTTACTTCTGGTATTTTTGATATCTCATTCTCCGATATAATTTTATTACTTATTGCTGGTGGATTAGCTATTATTTGGATTATTTTGTATTTATATGCTCTTGAGATTGAAAATATCTCAGTTATTGTGCCTTGGTTTTTGACTGTACCGATTTTTGGATATATTTTGGGGTTTATATTTCTGGGAGAAACACTAACTTTTTACCAAATAATAGGATCTTTAATTGTTTTTATTGGGCTGGTTTTTATTTCGATAGATTTTTTCAAAGAAAAAAAGGGAATTAAAAGAAAAATGATATATTATATGCTTTTTGCTTCTTTAATGGTGGCTATTTCTGGTATTATTTTTAAATATGTGACGATTGAGGGTAACTTTTGGGTGTCATCTTTTTGGGAATATTTTGGTTTGGGGCTTGGAGGATTGTTCCTTTATATATTTATTCCTAAATATCGACATGAATTTGCTTATATGAACAAAATTGGTGGTAGAAAAATTTTTTTTGTTAATATTATAAGCGAATTGATGACAATCTTTGGAAATTTATTGACTAATTTTGCATTATTGCTTGCTCCTGTTGCAATGGTGTATCTCATTGGAAGTTTTCAACCAGCGATAGTTTTACTTCTAATAATTGTGGGGACTAAATTTTTCCCACATATCATAAAAGAGAATATATCCCACCGTGTTTTGATTCAAAAAATTACAGCTGTTATTGTAATGATTATTGGTAGTGTGTTCTTATTTATTTAAAAAATGTGTTAATATAAATGGTAATGATTTCAATTAATTATCATAGTAGAATAATGCCTGAAAGAAATATTTTTAATCAAGGCGCAAAAGAAAAAAATATATGATTCCAGAATTCCCCAAAATGAAATCCCTTGAACTTTCTGATAGAGAAGATGTGGAAAAAATAACTAAAAAATATCCGCCGTATTCGGATTTTAATTTTATTTCGATGTGGTCTTGGGGCATAAAAGACAAAATGCAAATCTCTCAATTAAATAATAATCTAGTAGTTCAATTTAGAGATTATCTTACAGGGGAAAAATTCTACTCTTTTTTGGGAAATAATAAAGTAGATGAAACAACAGAAAAATTATTGGAATTTTCTAAAAAGGTAAAAGTCAAACGAACACTAAAATTTGTTCCAGAAGAAGTTTTAAATAATTTAACTCAATCTAATTTTGATATAGTATTTGATCAAGATGCATATGATTATATTTATTCAGTCACACATCTATCTAATATGAATAACTGGACTAAAAACAGTTCGGGTAGAAATATTAGAAATTTTATAAAAAAGTACTCTAATTACATTGTTAAGCATAATTTCATAAAGGAAATAAAGAGAGATGAATATATTAAAATGTTTAGAAGATGGGCAGAAAACAAGAGAATAGAAGATTATTCAAAATTGTATGAATATAAAGCATTAGAGCGGATTTTTGAGACAAAACAGAATAACGTAAAAATAGTATCGATTTATATAAATAATCTTTTGGTGGGGTTTACTGTATATGAAATTTTATCTACTGATTATGCTATTTCTCACTTTGCTAAAGCTGACACAAAATATCACCACGCAATCAGTGATATATTAAATTGGGAAGAAGCAAAGATATTAAATGAAAAAGGAGTTAAGTATTTTAATTGGGAACAAGATTTGGGTATATTAGGATTAAGAAAATCAAAAGAAAAATATAAACCCATTTTTCTTTTAAAAAAACTTATTATCAGTCGTAAGAGTTAAAAAATATTAGCTTTACCAGAATAATATTATAAAGTATAATAAAACTATGGACAAGAAATCAAAAATATTGTTAGTAATACTTATAATAATTTCTCTTGTTTCTGTTGGGTTTACTTTTTATAAAACAATGATTATAAAAGATTTTACTATTGAAAACACAACTACTAATAATGATTAATAATTTTAAAAAAATAATATCTGTAATTTTGGAAATTAAACCAACAAAAATGCTTCCTGGAGAAATTGGAGTTTTTGCCACTAAAAATTTAAAACCTAAAACCATAATAGGTGAAGTTGAATTATTTGATAACAAAAATATTATTTTTGTTTCATGGTCTAATTATAAAAAAATTGACAAAATTACTCAAAATAAAATTAATAAATATTGCTTAGGTACGCCCAGTGGATTTTATACACCTTTTAATTTAAACCATATATCTATTCCATGGAATTTAAATCATAGTTGTAATTATAATGTTGGTTTTGACAAGAAAGATAATTTTATTACTACTAAATTTATTAAAAGAGGAGAAGAGTTATTTTGGGATTATGGACTAGGTGAAACAAATCCTAATTTTATTATGAATTGTAAATGTAACTCAAAAAATTGCAGAAAAATAATTACAGGCAATGATTGGAAAAATAAAATTTTTAGGTCAAAAAATTTAAAATTTATGCTTTCTAGTTTAAAATAATATGAATAATCTTATTTGTCCATGGGATCCTCCTATTTATTTAATTTTTTCTTCTTCTGTACCAACATTATTATATTATGCATATATTCCTATAATTTTATTATCTATTTTTTTTGGGATATATATACTTATTAAAAGTAATTTTTCACTACAAGGAAAATTATTTACCGCTATTTCTTTGTCCTTTTCTTTTTGGGTAATTAATATATTAATCCAGTGGACTTCAAATGATATTTATACTCAAATGTTTTCTTGGCAGCTGACTGCTTTTTTTGAAATATTAATTTTTATTTTCTCTGTATATTTTCATCAGGTATTTATAATTAATAAAGATATAGATTGGAAAAAAAAAGGATTATTCGCTTCTATATTATTAGTCGTTGTGATTCTGTTGCCATCTCAATTTAATATAAACTATTTTTATTTATCTGATATTGATTGCGGGGGACAAAATGGTATTCTCTGGAATTTTATTTACATAATAGAACCTTTATTAATTCTTATGGTTGCATATATAGGTTTTAGGTGGGGGTATAAAGAAAGACAGAAAACAGGGAAAATATCTTGGGCATTCTTATTTACTATTGCTGTTATTATTGCTCTGTCTTTATTTTATATAACAAACCTAGCCGGAGAATTAACTAAAATTTATGAAATAAATCTTTTGGGGCCTATTGGATTTATTGTATTTATTGGTATCTTATCTTATTTAATTATAAAATTTCAATTATTTAATATAAAATTAATTGCAACTCAAGCTTTAGTCTGGGGTTTGGCTATACTTATTGGTGCTCAATTCTTCTTCATTCAATCAACTACTAATTTTATTCTTAATGGTGTTACTTTCGTTGGTATTATCATATTTGGCCAATATCTTATTAAATCTGTAAAAAGAGAGGTTAAGCAACGAGAAAGATTAGAAAACTTGAGACTAAAATTAGAGGAATCAAATCTTAATTTAGAAATAGCCAATGATAAATTAAAAGGATTAGACCAACTTAAGACTGAGTTCGTTTCACTTGCTTCTCATCAGCTTCGTAGTCCATTAACGGCCATCAAGGGATATACATCAATGTTGTTAGAGGGTGACTATGGAGAAATGGATCCAAGGGTCAAAGATACCGTTGGCCGAATAATGGAATCAAGCAACAATCTAACTTTAGTTGTTGAAGATTTATTGAATGTTTCAAAGATTGAATCGGGTGGGATGAAATATGAAATGATTAAATTTGATTTTGGTGACATGATAAATGATGTTGTTAAAGAATTATCAATTACTGCCGAAAAGAAGGGTTTGAAATTAATTTCTAATATTTCAAATGAAGTAAAATATATTGTTAATGGGGACAAAGACAAACTTCGTCAGGTTTTAATAAACTTGATTGATAACTCGATGAAATATACAAAAGAAGGAGAAATAAATGTAGGAATTAAAAATGAGAATGGTAAAATTATCCTTTCCATTAAAGATACAGGGGTGGGAATAGAAAAAGGCAAAGAAGAAGCTTTATTTGAAAAATTCTCACGGGGTGAAGGATCAAAAGAAAATGCTGGTGGATCTGGTATCGGACTTTATTTAGTCCGAGAAGTAATGAAAGCTCATAATGGACGAGTCTGGGTAGAGTCCGAAGGCCTAGGAAAAGGCTCAACCTTCTTTGTAGAAATTAATTGTGTGGAATAACATAATATATATGGAAAATAAAATCAATCAATCCCCCAAAAATCTATATTATATAACATTTATTTTTTATGATTACAAAACAAGTGAAGCTAGCAAAAGAATTTGCTCTTAATAAATTTAAAGAGGCGGGAGTAGATAATCATTATATTGATGTTTTTAATATATTAAAAGATAAATTTAATGTAAACGATCAGAGTATTTTAATTGCAGGACTTCTTCATGATACTTTAGAGGATACATCTACGACATATGAGGAAATAAAAGATACTTTTTCAAAACTAATCGCAGATTTAGTTCAGGAAGTATCTCATCCAAAAAACTATAATCCAGAGCAAAAAAAAGAATATTATGAAAGGATAAAAACTATATCTGATGGAGCAAAATTTATAAAAATGGCTGATTTTACATCGCATCTTCAAAAATTTATTAAGATATATGAAAAAGGAGAACAACATCTTTATCCTAAATTTGTAAATAATGATAAATATATAAAAAGTATAAGAGAATTCTTGGATAGTTGCAAAGAATCACAGAGAAAGAATTTAGTCTATAATCTAACAAATAAGCTAGAAGATTTGCTTTAACTAAAAATACCGATCAGTGTAAAAGAAAAATCTGTGTTAGGCCTTGCCTAACGCAGATTACGATTATATTATAAGATTTTAGAAATTTTTGAACCAGAGTCGGTGTCTTTTATCTCATAACCAAGTGAATTAATTTTTTCTCGTAATTCGTCGGATTTTTTAAAGTCCTTATCTTTGCGAGCCTGTTCGCGTTCTTTGGCTAAATCAATAATTTCATCGGAAATTATTTCTTCAATGATTTTATCTAAATTAAGTCCAAGTACTTTGTCAAAATCAAGTAAGGTGGCTTTTTTGTCGGCATTTGATAGGGAAGTATCTTTCAATAATTCCCAGACCAAAGCCAATGCTTTTGGCATATTTAAATCATCATTAATTTCATTTAAAAATTTATTTTTAAAATTTAAATCTACATCACCAATTTCAGAACCCAAATCTTTAAATTTACTTAATAAATTTTCGTAACTATTTCTAGCTGAGATAATTAAATTATCACCCCATTCCATTTGCTTTCGATAATGAACCGAGAAAGTTGCATAGCGATATATCAATGGATCAATATTTTTGTTCAGAAATTCACTTTTTAAGGTTAGAAAGTTTCCGGTACTTTTTGCCATTCTTTCTCCATCTTTCAGATTTAAAAATTCACCATGCATCCAGTAATTAACCCAAGGGATTTTCTCAGTTACGGCCTCTGTTTGAGCCAATTCATTAGTGTGATGTAAGTTGATAAAATCAACCCCTCCACAATGAATATCGAATTGCTCTCCGAGGTATTTTACACTCATAGCCGAACATTCTATATGCCATCCCGGGAAACCAATTCCCCAAGGACTTTCCCATTCCATTTGCCTTTTGGAATTCATGGGAGAAAATTTCCACAAAGCAAAATCTGTAGAATTTTTCTTTTCATCATTTTTTTCAATTCTAGCTCCTTCTTTTAATTCATCTAATTTTTGATGAGAGAGTTTGTTGTAATCTTTAATTTTTGATGTATCAAAATAAATTCCATCACTTGTTTGATAAGTAAAACCCTTAGATTCAAGTTTTTGAATCATTTCGATTTGTTCTTTAATGTTATCGGTTGCTTTACAAAAAATTTCTGGGTAAATAATATTTAAATTTTTTAAATCTTCTTTGAAAGCTATAGTGTAAAACTCGGCAATTTCCGAAGCGGTTTTCGCTTCTTTTTTTGATTCTTTTTCAATTTTATCTTCACCCATATCTCTGTCACCAGTTAAATGCCCTACATCAGTGATATTCATTACGTGTTTTACATTATATCCGTTGTAAGTCAAAACTCTTTTTAAAATATCTTCAAAAATATATGTTCTCATATTACCAATATGAGCATAATTATAAACAGTTGGTCCGCAAGTATATAAACCTACTTCATTTGATTTGATAGGGTTGAAAACTTCTTTTTCGCGAGTCAGAGTGTTAAATAAAATTAAAGCCATATATTTATAATCCTATTATACCTGGGGACTTGCATTTTTCAAAATTTTTGTGTAATATAACTCTTATCTGATGAATTCGTTTATTTACGAGATCGTTGGAGCTAAATAAATCATGACTAAATCAGCAACGACAACTAAAAAGGTTAAGTCAGAAAGCAAAGAATTTGCGGTCATTTTTACTGGCGGGAAGCAATATAAGGTCGCTGTTGGGGATGTCCTAAAAATTGAAAAACTAGCAGGGGATTTTAAGGCTGGAGACAAGATAGTTTTTGATAAGGTTTTGCTCGTCGATAATGGTGTAGATACGACTATCGGAACTCCTTACATTACAAATGCTAAAGTTGAATCACTATTTCAAAAATTAGGTAAAGGCAAAACTGTCAAAGTAGTTAAATACAAACAAAAAAGTAGATATCTAAAAAAGAACGGCCACCGTCAACCATTTGTAGAAGTAAAAATATCTTCAATCAAATAAAAAAATCCATCATAAGCTGATGGATTTTTTTATTGCCTATTTCTTAGGGCGTTTTTTATGGTTTCGCCGTCTGAATATTCAAGTTCAGTGCCGGTAGATAAACCACGACCAAGCGAAACGATTTTGAAATTATATTTTTTTTGCAAAGCTGACATTTTTTCACGCAAGTACATATCGGTATGTTCTCCTTGAGGATTTAGGGATAATGCGATAATGACTTCTTTTAATTTATTATTCTTTGCTTGATTTTCTATTGTATTTGATAATTCTTTAATTCTTACAAAATTTGGGGTTTCTTTTGTCACAATTGGAACTAATCCACCTAAGATAAAATACATACCGGAATAATTACGACTTCGTTTAATACTTTCATAATCAGCATCTTTTTCAATTATTAAAAGGGAAGTTTTATCAATTTTGGGATTTTTACAAACATCACAAAGTTCATCTTTAGTGCCCTTAAAAAAAAGAAAACAAGAAGGACATTGATGAATATAATTTTTAAGTGAAAGAATATTGTCTCCAAGTTCTTTGACGTAGTTTGGATTTTTATGAAGCAAAAAATACACGAAGCGTTTTGATTGACGCTCGCCGATACCAGGAAATTCTTTGAAATATTTAGACAATTTTTCTATTGGATCATCCATAACTTGCTCGATTATATCATAAAAAAACCGCAGATATAAATAATCTGCGGCAAAAGCTCACAAGAATGAGTGATAGGGTGGGCCGTTACGCACTCTTTAAATGAATGGCTGCTTCCAAGCCAACATTCCCCATATTAATGAGCTTTTTAATAATTTATAATAGATTTATTTGTTTGTCAATTAAAATCCACCAATATCATCATCTGGAGATTGTAAATTAAAATTGTTTGATTTATCTATTGAAACGAAAGTAGTTGTCTTTTCATCAAAATACAAATCAACTTTACCTACCGGTCCATTTCGATGCTTTTCGATTAAAATTTCAGCGATATTTGTTTTTTCACTTTCATCTTTGCCTTTATCTTCACGATGAATGAACATCACTACATCGGCATCTTGCTCAATCGAACCAGAGTCGCGAAGGTCAGAGAGTCGAGGTCGGCCACCGCGTGATTCAACTGCACGGGATAATTGAGATAGAGCCAGAACTGGCACGTTGAATTCTTTGGCGAGAGATTTTAATGATCGAGATATTTCTGTTACTTGATTGACCATGTTGTCATAATTTTTTGAAGTGGACATTAGCTGTAAGTAATCAACAATAATTAATCCAATCCCGTGTTCGGCTCTTATACGTCTACAAATTGAACGCATGCGAATAATAGAATTTCCGGCCATATCATCGACAAAAATTGGAGCCTTGGAAAGTCTATCAAGAGAATCTCTGATTTTTGAAAATTCATTCTCGGTGGATAATCTACCGGTTCGTAAATTCCAAGCATTAACTTTTGATTCAGCTGCAAGCATTCGATCAACTAATTGTTGGGTACTCATTTCCAAAGAAAAAATGACAGTTGGTGTACCGTGCTTCAAGGATGCTTGGCGAGCAATATCTAAAGCCAGAGTTGTTTTACCCATTGATGGACGAGCTGCTAAAATAATGAGATCAGAATTTTGAAGTCCTGATAAATATTGATCAAGATCGTTGAACCCAGTTGGAATACCTCGAAGCTCACCTTTGTTCTCATGAAGTTTCTCTAATCGCTCCCAGGCTTCGGGTAAACTATCTTTAAGTGATTTAAATGACTGACCACTTGTATTACTATTAATCCCCATCATTCTTTTTTCCGCTTGATCGAGAATATCAAAAACATCTTCAACTTCTTCATTAAAACCAAGTTCTGAAATATGGTCTCCAGCTTCAATAATTTTTCGAAGAATGTTTTTTTTGTTTACAATATCCGCATAATATTTTATGTTTGTTGAAGCAGGAACGGAATTTGTGAGTTCGCTTAAATAACTACTCCCACCAATTTGCTCCAGTGAATTTTTACTTTCAAGTTTATGAGAAAGAGAAAGGATGTCTATCGGCTCGCCTCGACTTGAAAGTTCAAGCATTATTTTGTAAATTTGAGCATGTTTTGAGGCATAAAAAGAATCAGGGGTAATAATGTCATTGATTTCATGAATTGCTCCAGGGCGAAGCATAATCGAGCCTAAAATAGCCTTCTCGGCATCAATATTTTGTGGAGGTATTCGAAGTTTTGTTTTTCTATCTGCCATATGAGCCCCATTGTAGCATAATCTACGAGCTCTCAAAATCACTTATTTTAATAAGTCTGTGTGTAAAATGTGCAAAACTATTCATTTTTTGGTATTATTAGAAGATATGAAGAAACGATTATTATCAGGAATCCAACCATCGGGTGACATACATTTAGGTAATTATTTTGGGGCTATTAAACAATTTGTTGATCTTCAAAATGATTATGAATCTTTTATTTTTATTGCTGATTTACATGCAATCACCACGATTCAAGATAAAGACAAATTATCTAAAAATATTCTAAATGTAGCCTTGGACTATTTAGCTTGTGGGTTAGACCCAGAAAAAGTTTGTCTATTCAAACAATCTGACGTCCCGATAGTTACTGAGCTAATGTGGTATTTTAATTGTATTACTACTGTCCCATATTTAGAGAGGGCCACAGCCTATAAAGATGCTCACTTAAAAGCTAAAGAAATCAATGTTGGTCTTTTTGATTACCCAATGTTAATGGCCGCTGATATTTTAATTTATGATTCAGATGTTGTGCCTGTCGGACAAGATCAGAAACAGCATGTTGAATATGCTCGCGACACAGCTCTCAAATTTAATAATATTTTTGGAGAAACATTTAAAATTCCTGAATCATTAATTATGAAAGATGTCGCTATTGTTCCAGGAATTGATGGAAAGAAAATGAGTAAGAGTTACAAGAACACAATTCCACTTTTTGGAACTGATGAAGAAATAAAAAAAGCGGTGATGAAGATTGTGACAGACTCAAAAGGGACAGATGAATCAAAAGATCCGGATGCTTGCAATATTTTTGCTCTGCATAAATTATTTTTAAATGAAGAAGACTTAAAAATATTAAGAGAGCAATATATCAAAGGAGGATTGGGATATAAAGAATCAAAAGAAATGCTTTATGAAGAAATAATAAATTTTATTAAACCAATGCGAGAACGTCGAGAAACATACGCGAAGGATTTAGATGAAGTACGTAAGATTTTAAAAAATGGTGCTCAAAAAGCCAACAAAATAGTAGAAGAGAAAATGAAGATTATTCGCGATAATATAGGTGTAAATATTTAATTATGAAATACATAATTGCGTTAATTGTTGTGATTTTGAATTTAGTAAATGTTCCACTAAACATGCTTTATTTAAAAGTGCAAAAATGGTATTTACCAATGTGGAAAAAAGATAAAATACTATATATTGCCTTTGCTCCTTTTTATTGGATTTTAGTTGGGGTTACATTTTTATTTGGATATCCCTGTGAGAAATTAGCACAATTAGTACATTAATTAAAAGAAAATTTATTTTATGACAGATCGAGTATATATAAAAGATTTAAACAAATTTATTGGTAAAGAAGTAGTAATAGCCGGCTGGGTAGACGTCCGTCGTGATCAAGGTAAGATGGTTTTTTTTGATATGCGTGACATGAGTGGAATTGTGCAATGTGTGGCTTTACCAAGCAGAACAGAAGCCATAGAAAAAGCTAAAGAAATTCGGCCAGAATGGGTTTTGAAAATTACAGGTATTGTCAATAAACGTCCAGATAAAAATATAAAAGCCGATGTATTAAATGGTGATGTTGAGCTTGAGGTTACTATAATTGAAATTCTAAATAAAGCTGAAGCGCCAGGAATCAATTTATCAACGGATGGATATGAGACAGGTGAAGAACATAGGTTGGAATACCGATATCTAGATTTACGAAGAAAAAGAATGCAGAAAAATATTCGCAACAGACATAAAGTAGTAAAATTCATTAGAGATTATTTAGATAACGAAAATTTTATTGAAATTGAAACCCCGATACTTTCTAAATCTACAGCCGAAGGGGCTCGCGATTTTATTGTGCCGTCAAGACTTGATCCAGGTAAATTTTATGCATTACCTCAAGCTCCACAACAATACAAACAACTTCTGATGGCGTCTGGCATGGAAAAATATTTTCAAATGGCAAAATGTATGCGGGATGAAGATCTCCGAGGTGATCGTCAACCAGAATTCACTCAACTCGACATGGAAATGAGTTTTGTTAATCGCGAAGATGTAATGAATTTGAATGAATCTTTATTAATTGGAATTGTAAATAAATTATATCCAGAAAAAAAAATACAAGAAATTCCTTTTCCAAGAATTTCATACAAGGATGCAATAGAAAAATATGGCAATGATCGTCCTGATATTAGAAAAGATAAAGAAGATAAGAATTTACTTGCTTTTTGCTGGGTTGTAGATTTTCCATTTTTTGAAAAAGCGAGTGAAGAAAATAATCCCCAAGCAGAAGGTGAGTGGACATTTACTCATAATCCTTTTTCAGCTGCTCAGCCAGAATTCCATGAAGATTTGTTAAATAAAAGAAATATTCCCAATATTCTAACAAATCAGTACGATATAGTTCTCAATGGTTATGAAATTGGCGGTGGTTCAATTAGAAATCATGAGCCAGAAGCGCTTTTGGCAGTCTATGACATTATGGGAATTAAAAAAGAAGAAGTTGAAAAGAACTTATTTTACATGTTAGAAGCCTTTCGGTCAGGAACCCCTCCTCATGGAGGTATTGCTTGGGGTTTTGATCGTCTAATGATGATTTTAGAAAACGAACCAAATATTAGAGAAGTGATGGCTTTCCCTAAAAATGGTGAAGGTAAAGACTTGATGATGAGTTCACCCTCTGAAATTAGCGATAAACAATTAAAAGAATTAGGTATAAAATTGGGTAAATAAATTATGGCAGAAAATGTTTCCACATATAGTGTTCGGGCAGGAACTTTCGAAGGGCCACTGGAGCTTCTACTTTCTCTTATTGAAGAGAAAAAGCTTTTTGTGAATGAGATATCACTGGCAGAAGTTACGAATGACTATATTGCACACATTAAATCTCTTTCAGAAATTCCAAACGAGAAACATATTGCCGATGTTTCTTATTTTATTTTAGTGGCGGCGACGCTAATTCTCATTAAATCAAAATCCCTACTACCGAGTTTATCATTGACTGAAGATGAAGAAGAAAAAATTTCTGATTTAGAAAATAGACTAAGGTTATATAAAATAATTAAAGAAGCTAGTATTCTGATAAAAAATAATTTCGGAACCCAAATAATTTTTATGCCAACTGAGCGAGTTTGGAGTGAACCACTGTTTTCTCCAGATCCTCTGATAACTGTTCCAAATATTTTTGGGTCAATTACCGAAGTTCTCAACAATGCTCCAAAAATAATAGAAAAATTACCCGAAATAGAAGTCAAGAAAATTATAAACATTGATGAAGTTATAAATAGTTTAACTGATCGAATCCAGAGCGCAATGAATTTATCGTTTAAAGAATTTTCTCAAAGTCATGGGGCAGGGAATCAAGAAGAAGCCAAAGTTCACGTTATAGTTTCATTCCTGGCTATGCTAGAATTAGTCAGAGAAGGGATTATTGACGTTATTCAAAATTCATCTTTTGGAGATATTGAAATTAATAAGCAGGAAATAAAAACAAATTAATATTATGGAATTAGAATCAAAAATTGAAGGTTTACTTTTTTATAAAGGCGAAGATGTTCAAGTTAAAAAATTGGCTGAGCTTTTGGATGTTACGGTGGAAGAAATAGAAGAATCACTCAAGAAACTGGAAACATCTTTGGTAAATCGCGGATTGGTTCTTGTCCGTAAAGATGATAAAGTTGTACTTGGGATTACTAGTGAATTGAGTTCACTTATTGAGAAAATTCGTAAAGATGAAATTGCTAAAGATTTATCTAAGGCAACTCTTGAGACGCTTTCAATTATTTTGTACAAAAATGGGGTAGCCAGAAGCGAGGTAGATTATATTCGCGGAGTAAATTCTAGTTTTATTATTCGAAATTTACTTGTCAGGGGTTTAATAGAAAAAGTTGTTGACCCTAAAGACAGCCGACGCTTTTTATACCATCCAACTTTTGATACTTTGTCATTCATGGGAGTTACTTCAATAGACAAACTACCTAACTACGCTGAAGTCAAAGCTCAATTACAAGCAATCATTAATCAAGAAGAAAACAATGGATAATGCATTAAAAATTTTCTTACCGGCGGTTATAAGTTTTATTGTGGGAATATTATTGACTCCTATTGCAACACACTATTTCTACAAATATAGAATGTGGCGTAGAATTTCTAGAATTAATAATACTCCAACAGGTGGAGCAAATGGATTTTCTCAAATTAATGACGGCGTAGCCGAAACATCTACTCCGCGTGTCGGTGGAATGATTGTCTGGGTATCTGTCGTTCTAACTATTGCTATTATTTGGCTTGTTGATGTAATTTTTCATAATAATTTAACTAATAAATTATATTTTATTACTCGTAATCAAACTCTTTTACCATTTTTTACTTTAATTGTTGCTTCGCTTGTTGGGCTAGGAGATGATTTTTTACAAATTTTTGGAAGGGGTAAGTGGGTGACTGATCCGATTGTTTTGCGTTACATTAAAATTGGAATTATTTTATTGCTCGGCCTTGTTATTGGTTTTTGGTTTTATTTTAAACTCGGAGTAACTGAACTTTATATACCGTGGTTTGGTTTTATAAATTTAGGCTATTTATTTATTCCATTTTTTATATTCATAATGCTTTCTCTTTGGTCAACAAGCGTTATTGATGGGATAGATGGTTTATCTGGAGGGGTGCTAGCTTCTATTTTCATGTCCTATACTTTGATTGCATTTTTCAATGATCAAGCCAATATTGCGACCTTCTGTGCAGTGATTACAGGAGGAATACTCGCTTTTCTGTGGTTCAATATTCCACCGGCTCGTTTTTATATGGGAGAAACAGGAATGATTGGGTTGACTGTTACATTATCAGTTATTGCATTTATGACCGATACAGTACTTTTACTCCCAATTATTGCTTTTCCACTTTTTATAACATCTCTATCTACAATTATTCAGATATTTTCACGCAAACTTCGAAATGGTAAAAAAGTTTTCTTATTTGCGCCACTTCACCATCATTTTGAGGCTCTTGGTTGGCCTAAATATAAAGTAACAATGCGATATTGGATTGTTGGAATAATGACTTCCATTATTGGAGTTATTATTTCTCTAATTGATTAAAAAGTAAAATGAAAAAATATAGTATTGATAAAATATTTTTTGGAATTGTTATTGCTCTTGTTGTTATAGGGTTGGTTTCTTTTACTTCGGCTTCACTTGGAATACTTGCTCGTAATGAAGCGAAATTTTACAATGTTATTATCAATCAATTCACTTTTGGTTTCTTGGGTGGATTGGTAGCTTTATATCTTGGGCTTAAAATTCCTTACAAATGGCTGAAAAAATATTCTCTGATTTTATTTGTATTATCTATTATTTTAACTGCTCTGGTTCTTGTCCCTGGAATAGGGCAATCACACGGTGGAGCACGTCGTTGGATTGATATCTTGGGATACTCTTTTCAGCCAGTAGAATTTTTAAAAATTGGATTTATTATTTATTTTGCGGCTTGGTTATCGTGGGTCAAAATTAAAGTCAAAGATCCTCTGTTTAGTATTTTACCTCTACTTATAATGATAGGAATTATTGCTCTTGTCTTACTAAAACAGCCAGATACGAAAAATCTTATTCTTATTGCGTCAACTGCAATAGTCATGTTATTTGTTTCAGGAACTCCAATGAAATATATTTTAGGTTCACTGGTCATTGCCGGAATTGGTTTTGCGATTTTAGTTTCTTTCCAGCCTTATTTAAAAGAAAGAGTTAATACTTTCTTCAATCCAAATGAAAATAGTCGTGGCTCTTCTTACCAACTGCAACAATCACTCATTGCTATTGGTTCAGGAGGTATTTCTGGGCGAGGATTGGGGCAGAGTATTCAAAAATTTAATTACTTACCTGAACCACAAGGTGATTCAATTTTTGCGGTCATCGGCGAAGAACTTGGTTTTCTCGGTTGTTTTGTTCTTATTTGTTTATACGTTGCTTTTGCCCTGCGTGGATATCGAATCGCCCTGCGGAATGCTCCCGATTCATTTGCAAAACTTCTTGTCATTGGTCTTGTGACAATCATTACTTTTCAATCTTTTATGAATATTGCATCGCTGACCGGGGTTTTCCCATTAACTGGAGTTCCACTGGTATTTATTTCTCAAGGAGGAACCGCGCTCCTTCTTGCGCTTGGAATGGTGGGAATAATTCTAAATATTTCTCGCTTCCAAGGCAAACCCATGCTAGAAAAATAAAATATGGAGGGTAGCCCTTGATATTACTAGGCAAGGCCTAGTGGATTAGAATATTTCGCTAAATAACTTTAAAAAATAAGATTATTTCAATAAAATAGGTCTAAAATACTTGACTTTTACCTTCTATTATGATATACTATAGGGGTAAATGGTTCTTTGGAAATTTCGTGGATTTCTAAAAGGTTAATGGATTCTAATTGCTTGTTTTTCCTAGGATTTTGAAGAGTTTTAGGAAAAACAAGCAATAGCAATTTTAAAAATAACACTAAACTTGAAAACCATGAAAAATTTATTCTTTTTATTGTTAATTGTAGCTCTCTTTATGATGAGCTCGTGCGAAAAGAGCTATAACCATATTGAAAAAAATATGGAAATCGAAAAAGTTCTGAATCCACTCGTCGAAGCATCATATCCCGACGGTGAAGTAATCACTCGGGAGAATTGCATGATAATCATATCCTTCGATCACGATCATTGTAATAACGTAAACGTAGAATTCTACTTTTACGATTGGAGAACCAGGGATCTGATTTTATGGAAGGATGTAGAAAGCACATACTGGTACATTAACAGTGAACCAGGAGGAATATTCAAAAAAAGAGAAACAAGCTCAATAAAAACGGCACTCCAGGAGGTGGGATAAAAGGGGTAAAGGGTTAGATCTTAAGACTTCGAGTTCACGCTCGCGGTCTTTTTTGTTGTTTGCTAGAAAAATAAACATAAATAAGTTATAATTGAAATATGAAAATTTTACTTACAGGAGGAGGCACGGGGGGACATTTTTATCCTCTTATTGCTATTGCTGAAAAACTTATTGAAGTTGCTGATAAAGAAAAAATTATAGATTTCAAACTTTATTACATGTCTGATTCGCCGTATGACAAGCGAATGCTTTTTGAGAATAAAATTACTTTTGTTCAAATTCCAGCTGGGAAAATGCGAACTTATTCATCAATAATGAATTTTTTTGATGTTTTTAAAACGGGCACTGGTCTTTTCTTTGGTTTACTATCAATGTTTTTCATCTATCCAGATGTAGTTATTTCAAAAGGAGGATACTCGGCATTTCCAGCAGTCTTTGCTGCTAAATTACTTCGGATTCCAGTTATTGTCCACGAATCTGATTCATATCCAGGCCGATTAAATGTCTGGACTGCAAAATTCGCTTGGCATGTGGCCATTTCTTGGCCAGAAGCAGGAGAATATTTACCAAAAGAGAAAACGGCTTTAACTGGCCAACCAATTCGCAAAGAAATTCTTCACGGTGACCCGAATGGTGCCCATGCATTTTTTAAATTAAAACCAGATCTCCCAACAATTTTAGTTATTGGTGGTTCACAAGGAGCGGAAATGATTAATAATATTATCGTTGATACATTACCTGAATTACTTTCTCGTTATCAAATAATTCATCAAACTGGAAATAATAATATTAGTGAAGTTCTTTCTCGGGCAAAACTTTTAATGGAAAATAATGGAAATATTGAAAGATACGCACCAATGCCATATTTAAATAATTTAGCAACTAGAATGGCGGCTGGATGTGCTGATATTGTAATATCACGAGCGGGAAGTGCTATTTTTGAAATTGCTTCATGGGGTATTCCTTCGATTATTATTCCGATTACAAATTCAAATGGAAATCATCAAAGGAAAAATGCTTTCAATTATGCTCGAACTGGAGCTTGTGAAGTAATTGAAGAAGGCAATTTATCACCACATTTACTTGTCGCTGAAATTGATAAATTATTATCATCCAAAGAAAAATTAACTAAAATGAAAGAAAATGCATTGGCCTTTGCTTCACCCGATGCTGCCTTGAAAATTGCTCAATCGGCCATTGAACTTGCTTTAACTCATGAACAATAATAAATAAGTAGAAAGCAGTAAGGACAATTAAAATCATATGAATGAAGAAAACAAAAAAGTTGTTACAAGATTTGCTCCAAGTCCTACAGGCTTTATGCATGTAGGTAATTTGCGCACAGCTCTGTATGCATATTTATGGGCCAGAAGAAATAATGGAACTTTTATTTTACGGATTGAAGATACAGATAAAGTAAGAGAAGTCGATGGTTCAATTGAACATATAATGAAATCCTTAAAATGGATTGGTATTGATTGGGACGAAGGTCCAGATATTGGAGGACCCAATGCACCATACAAACAATCAGAAAGATTAGAATTATATAAAAAATATGCCAAAATTTTAATAGATAAAGGTTTAGCCTATGCTGATCCATACACCGAAGAAGAAGTTGAAGCTTTCAGAAAAAAAGCCGACGAGGAGAAAAAACCATTTTTATATAGAGAATATCGTCCCGAAAATCCTCCAATCTGGGATGGTTCAAAACCACTTCGTTTAAAGGTTCCAGAGATAAAAAGCTATAAATGGAATGACCTTGTCTATGGAGATTTATCGGCTGGGCCTGAGGCACTAGATGATTTTATTTTAATAAAGAGTGATGGATATCCGACTTATAATTTTGCTCACGTGATAGATGATCTTGAAATGGGCGTGACTCATGTCATGCGTGGTCAAGAATTTATTTCTTCCACCCCAAAATATTTATCACTTTATGATGCTCTCGGACTTGAGCATCCACATTTTGCAACACTACCACCAATTATGGGTAAAGATGGTCATAAAAAATTAGGCAAAAGGGATGGAGCTAAAGATGTTCTTGATTACCCAAAAGAAGGTTATCTACCGGAAGCGATGATGAACTTCTTGGCTTTTTTGGGCTGGAATCCAGGTGGAGAAAAAGAAATTTATACAAAAGAAGAATTGATAAATATTTTTGATATCGGAAGAATAGGTCACTCGGGGGCACAATGGAATGATGATAAACTTGATTGGATAAACAAAGAACATCTTAAAAAACTTTTGCAAGAAGATTTAGAAAAACATGTTTTCGTGTGGTTACCAAAAGAACTACAGATTAAGAAATTAATTCCGATTATCGTAGAAAGAATTTCAAAATTCAGTGATATAAAAGAAATGGTAGAAAAAGGGGAACTTGATTTCTTTTACAAAAGACCAGAGTATCTAAAAGAAAAATTAATATATAAAAATACTGAAACATCAAAAATCATTACGAACTTAAAAGAAGTTCTAGATATCCTGACGATGACTGAAGAGTCTGATTTCAATAAAGATAATATTAAAATTATACTAATGGAAATCGCAGATCATTTAGAAAATCGAGGTGAGGTTTTACATCCTGTGCGCTTTGCTCTATCGGGACTAGATAAATCTCCAGATCCATTTATCTTAGCCGAAATTCTAGGAAAAGAAGAAACCTTGGTTCGCATAAATAAAGCAATAGAAATGTTAAAAGTATAGTATACTATACAGTATTGATGAAAAAATTCTTATTTTATACCATTTTAATAATATATTGCATTTTTACTTTTCCATATCAAGGACAGGCTTTAACTGAAAGTGAAATACGTCAACAAATAGAAGATACCAATAATCAGATTGAGGCCCTTGATAAAGAGATTAAACAATATCAGTCACAGATTGCAAAAACCAGCGAACAAGCGAATTCTTTGGCAAAAATAATTAAAGAATTAACTCTAACTAGAAGTAAATTAGTAAAAGAAAAAGAGCAAATCGAAAAGAAGATTAAGGCTACTGGTTTAGTCATTAAAACTCTTTCGAGTGATATTAAAGATAAGGAGCAGTCAATCTCTATTTCAAGACAATCTTTAAGTAAAATGCTTAAAGATTTAAATCAAAATGATAATACTCTTATCATCGAGCGATTGCTTTCGATTGATAATTTTACAGAATTCAGTCGAGAATACAATGATATACTTTCTCTAAATGAAAAAATCAGAGAAAATATAATTGATATATCTCTAAAAAAAGGAGAACTTGAAAATTCTAAAACACAAAAAGAAGGGGAGAAACAAAATTTAAATTTATTAAAAAATAATCTAGTTCAAAAAGAACAAGCTGTTGCGGTAACCAAAAAAGAAAAAGATACACTTTTAAATCAAACAAAAAATAAAGAAGCAGAGTATAAGAAACTTTTACTTGAACGTCAAAAAATAAAAGAAACATTCGAAAATTCTCTAGAAGCATACGAAGCTCAACTTAAATTTATTTTAAATCCGAAACTTTTGCCGAAAGAAGGTTCAGGGGTATTGGCCTGGCCACTTGATTACATACTTGTAACCTCACAATATGGCGCAAGATGGGGACGATTCCATTATGGACTTGATTTTCGAGCTTCAGTTGGTACCTCAGTCAAAGCTATGGCCGATGGTGTTGTCGAAGGCGCTGGGGATACCGATGTCGCTTGTAAGGGTGCCTCTTTTGGTAAATGGATTTTTATAAAATACGATAATGGTTTGTCGAGTACTTATGGGCACTTATCTGTTATTTCAGTTAAGAAAGGACAAAAAGTAAAAACTGGAGATGTTGTAGGTCTCTCTGGTAATACTGGATCATCAACTGGCCCACATCTTCATGTGGCGGTATATGCATCGGATGGAGTCAAAGTTGATACTGTTCCTAGTAAGAGTTGTAATGGTAAAATATTTACTCAACCAATCTCTGCGTTAAGTGCTTATCTTAACCCCGCTCTTTATTTACCTAAAATAACTTCGGCGATGGTGAAAAAGTAGTATCTTTTATTTTTATAAGTGGTATAATATAAAATATGGCAGAAGATGAACGTAAATCAAGATTGCATATACATTTAGGAGGAGTAATTATTTTGATAATTATCGCCCTTATTCTTTTTAAAGTTGATTTAAAATCAAAAATAGAATCTCCACAATTTCAGAAAAATTACACATACATAACAGAGCAAGCTAAAATTTTTTGGCAAAATTATATTTTAAATCCACTAAAAGCTAAAACTGGAACTTTATTTATTGATTTGACTAATAAAGGATTAAAACAGATGCAGGATAATTTCTCCAACAATGTTCTCAAAACTCCTTCTCTGGAAGATTTAGAGAGATAAAAAATAACCTCCATTACGAGATTATTTTTTATTGTGCCCGAGGTGGGAATCGAACCCACATCCCTTACGAGACACGATTTTAAGTCGTGCGCGTATACCAGTTCCGCCACTCGGGCATCGAGGGCAACTAAAACACTCCAATATAATTACATAATTTTCAAAAAATTACAAATTTTGTTATACTCTTTATATATGGCTAAACAGTATTACACAACAATCGGTCTTGAAATTCACGCAGAATTAAACACTAAATCCAAAATGTTTTGTGGATGTGTTAATGACCCAAATGAGAAAACTCCAAATGTAAATATTTGTCCGGTCTGCATGGCTCATCCGGGAACTCTTCCGGTTATCAATAAACAAGCTGTGGAAAATGTAATCAAAGTAGGACTTGCACTTGGAGCCAATATTGCTGATTTTACCGAATTTGATCGTAAAAATTATTTTTATCCGGATATACCGAAAGGTTATCAGATTTCACAATATAAATTTCCCATTGTTTCGGGTGGTAAATTGCGTGGTGTAGATATTACACGAGTTCACTTAGAAGAAGATACTGCGACATCAAAACATGACCGTGGAGATTATTCTCTTGTTGATTTCAATCGTGCTGGTGTGCCACTTATGGAGCTTGTGACCGAGCCAATAATTCACTCATCAAAAGAAGCGGGGGATTTCGGAAGAGAACTTCAGTTGCTTCTTCGGTATCTTGGTGTCAGTGAAGCAAATATGGAAAAAGGTGAAATGAGAGTAGAGTTAAATATTTCCGTTTCCGATGATCCAAATAAATTCGGAACAAAAATCGAAGTTAAAAATATTAATTCTTTCCGTGCCATGGAGCGTGCAGCCGAATATGAAGTCAAAAGAATGACAGAATTACTTGAATCGGGCAAAGGTAGTGAAATTGTCCAGGAGACCCGTGGCTGGGATGAGAATAAGCAGTCAACTTTTTCACAGAGAACAAAAGAAAATGCTAATGATTATCGTTATTTTCCAGACCCTGATTTACCAAAATTATTCTTAAATAAAATTTTTGATATTGAAAAAATTCGAAGTGAATTACCAGAACTTCCAGAAGAAAGAAGAAATCGCTATCGCAATGATTATGGAATTAAAGATGAAGATATTGAGAGTTATATAAACAAGATTAATTTATCGCGCTTTTTTGAAGATGTTGCGTTAAGATTAAATGCTAATAAAGGTGCTATTAAAATTGCTTCAAGTTTAATTTCGAATGATATATTAGGACTAATAACAAGAGAAATACAGAAGCCAATTTTATTTTCAAGTGATGCACTAGCCAGTCTTATTTTTATGACAAGAGAAGAACACTCTGGAAATTATTGTCAGTCAGACTTTAATTTATATAAAATGACACCTGAATTATTTAAGAATTTAGTTATTTTAAATTTCTCTAATGAAATTGGATCTAGAGCAACGAAAGATTTATTACCTGAAATAATTAACAGTGGTAGAAATCCAAGTGAACTAGCCAAAGAGAAAGGATTAATTCAGAACCATGATGAAGGCGCTCTTAAAGAAATCGTTCAGAAAATTATAGACGCTAACCCAGCAGTTGTCGCAACATATAAAGGTGGAAAAGAAAATGCTATAATGTCTTTAGTTGGCCAAGTCATGAAAGAAAGCAAAGGAAGCGCCAATCCTGCTCTTGTACAGAAAATATTAAAAGAATTATTAAATTAAATAATTAATTTTATGTCACTTCTTGAAGGATTAAAAAGGGTAGTAAATAAAGAAAACATTAAAAAGACGATAAAAACTGGAACTGCAGTAGGAGCTGGAGCGTTGTTAATGTCAACTACTTCGTGTGACAAGCCAAAAGAACAAACGGCCCTAGAGGATAAAAATAAAACGGAAGTGAGTGATGATCCTGAATTTTACCGTCAACAATATATTAAATATATGGAACATCCTTCATATAAAGAACGTTTGGCTAAAGAAATGGGGGATGAGTTTAGCGCAAGGGGAGTCAATAAAGAATATAAACAAAGATTAAAACAAATTAAAAAAGTTTTAATAGAAAAAAGAACAGGAAGAGGTGGTGGATTTTACCCAGATTCAAATAAGGTAGTGTCTACACCAAAATCAATGTTCCATGAATTGTCACATAGCATAGATGGAAGAATTAGAGCATCATTTTTTAAAAACCCTGATAATTATTTTGAAGAAGGATTTGAAGATTTTAAAAATATAACTATAGACAGAAAAAAAATATTTGATACTCTGTTTCTTGATTACCGGAAAAGTTTGAGTTCTGAATATTCCGAATATTATCCGGAATTTAAAAAGGACCATGCAGAATTTATTAAAATGCTAATAAATTATATTATTAAAAATAAGGATAATATTAAATTTCGCCCCGAAATAGTAAATTCCAAAGGAGAAGATAAGATATTTGATTTTATTCTAAATGAGTTAAGAAAAAATGGTCAAGAGTTCAATTTAAATATGTTTTGGGAATTTTTTAGACAAGAAGATATAGATAAAATATCAAAAGAGAATGAGCCGTTAGTTTCAGTGCTGACAAGCCAACAAGTATTTACAAACGAGATTGATAAGGAAGCAAAAAGAATGACAGATGAATGCATGGGTTACTTTTTTAAAAGTACCGAAATCAGAGCAAGGCTAAATGCCTTAAGAATCAAAGCAGTGAATGAATTTGGTTTTGATTTAAATAACGAATTTGACATTAATAAATTTGAAAAATTAAAAGATGAACCTAATTATATAGAGTTAAGAGATATTTTGCTTTTATCAGATGAACAAATTAATGAATTAATGAAATATACCGCATACAATTTTTATCCTCCAGGAACTAACGAGAAAGAATTTAAAAAAGGTTACCATATCCCTGGTGTGGATTATGGTGGAGAAGAGGGCCAAGCATAAAATTTATTATGGAAACAATTAAACCAGGTAAATATCGGCATTATAAGGGCTTTATCAGTCATGTTATTGGGGTTGCCCGCCACAGTGAAAACCCAAATCAAGAACTTGTTATATATACTCATCCAGATGAAAATGGAGTGGAACAACTTTGGGCACGACCAATTGAAATGTTTTTAGAAAACGTCGAGACAGAAAATTATAAGGGTCCAAGGTTTGAATACCTCGGCGAATAAGGTTATAATATATTTATGAATAAAAAACTAAAAGTTGCTATTAATGGTTTTGGAAGAATTGGTCGGGCGTTTTTAAAAATTGCCTGGGAGAGAGATGATTTAGAAATAATTGCGATTAATGACCTCGGCTCAATTAAAAGTCTAGCTTATTTACTTCGCCACGATACTGTTTATCGAAACTGGGGACATAAAGTAGAAGTTGTTGGTAGTGATTTGGTTATTGATGGAAAGAAAGTTAAATTCATTTCAGAAAAAGACACAACGAAACTTCCTTGGAAGGACTTGAATATTGACGTCGTTGTAGAATCAACTGGACTTTTCACTTCATTTGATAAAGCAAAATTCCATGTTGATTGTGGAGCGAAAAAAGTTGTCATTAGTGCGCCGTCAAAAGGTGCAGATAGTACAGTTCACGGTGAGACAATTCTTTTGGGAATAAATGAGGATAAGTTTGGAACTTGTGATATCACTTCCAATGCTTCTTGTACGACAAATGCCGCTAGTCCTCTTATTGCTATTCTTCACGAAGCTCTTGGTATAGAGAAAGCCATATTAAACACCGTACACGGATATACAGCATCACAAGCACTCGTTGACGGCCCTAGCAAGAAAGACCTTCGTGAAGGCCGTGCAGCAGCGCAGAACATTGTTCCAAGCTCAACTGGTGCTGCTATTGCCGTTACAGAGGCATTTCCAGAGCTAAAAGGATTATTTGATGGTATATCTATTCGCGTTCCCGTTCCAGCCGGCTCAATTGTTGATATTACTTTCATTTCAAAAAAAGACACAACCAAAGAAGAGGTAAATGAAATATTGAAAAAAGCATCAACTGACCCAAAATGGCAGAAACTGTTTACTGTCACAAATGAGCCACTTGTCTCCTCAGACATCTTGGGTGAAAGTCATGCATGTATTGCAGATCTTGAAATGACTCGCGTAGTCGGCGGTAACTTAGTAAAAGTTCTCGGCTGGTATGACAACGAAATGGGGTATACATATACACTTGTTGATCATGCAATTAAAACTGGGACGACCATAAAGTAGACCCGCTTTAAAAATATAAATAAAAAGAACTCCGGATCCGGAGTTCTTTTTACTATTGACTTTTCTAACTAAATATGCTATTATAGCTGATGACAAATGGTTCGTCGAAAAATATTTTGATTGGTGACCAGAAATTCTATCTTGGAGTTTGTGGCAACCAATTAAAATTAATAAAGAATATGGAAACAATGATTACTTACATTGGACAGGAACTCTCTGGGTTCTGCGGTAATTTCGGCTGCTCAAGAATCACGGGTGAAAGTGACTGGAGTTTACGTAAAAGATTTTTTGTAAAAACCTTCACGTTGAACTCTGATCTTGCGACTGAAATTCTTTTTGGTATAAAATTTGAAGCTTTCACGGAAGCTGATGACATGATGTATCTAAGTCTTTTCGTAAACAAGAAAAAAGATGCCCGGGAGTTTACCAAAGATGAACTACAAAAGTATGTAAACGGTTTCAATGTTGATCCACTCGTTTTACGGCAAGGAAGAACACAGCCTGCGATGGCGATAGCTGTTGAATCGGTTGATTACAAGACCTTGAGTAAAGAAGAATTTAAAAAGCGCCTTGTTGCGATCATAGCTTCTTCCAGATCAAAGAAAGAGATCAAGAATCGTGTCCACAATGAATTACAATATGGTTTGCCATACAGTTTCAGTATTTATTATGGAACAATGAATTTATCCACAGCAATAATTTCGGGCTCAGGAGTAAGGGTAGTAACGACTCAACTCTATCATCCCGAAGGTAATATTGCTCTTGGTTGGGATTAAATTGCCCCATTTACAATTTGATTACAACGGTATCCTTAACGGGTACCGTTTTTTATTTATATCTCTCCTTTAAATACAAAATTCGCGGGGCCGCGGAGGATGATTTCACCTTCGTAATTATCTGACAGAAATAATTTTCCCCCCGAAAATTCTAATGATATTTCTTTAATATCAGGGTTGGATTTTTTCATGACTGCATATACAGCACAAGCACCCGTCCCACAAGAAAGAGTTTCTCCACAACCACGCTCCCATACCTTCACTCTATAATAATCATCTTTAATTTTTTCCACAAATTCAACATTTATTTTATTGGGAAAATGAAAATCATTTTCAATTTTTGGCCCAATTGTTTTTATATCTAATTTTTCTAAATTATCAACTTCCATCACTGCATGCGGATTGCCCATGGACACGCATTTTAATGAAAAATTTTCTAAATTAATAATTTCACTAGGGAAGTCCACAGTCATTTCCCTAGGAATTCCCATATTAACTGAGACAGTTCCATTTTCATTTATAATTATCTTTTTTACTCCAGCTCGAGTATCAATAGAAAGCTCTCTCAAATCAGAATTCGTTTGTTTAAGAAAAAAATTAGCGGTACATCGTGCTCCGTTACCACACATTTCAGCCAAAGTTCCATCAGAATTATAATAATTCATAAAGCAATCCGCCTTGTCTAGGCGAGACAGGTCAGCCTTATCTGAGGTTTGAAGTAGTATCACTCCATCTGCACCAATACCAAAACGCCTATCACAAATGGCTTTTATATCATCTTTTGAAAGATTAATATCTTCTTTAAGATTATTAATCATTATAAAGTCGTTACCTGTACCTTCGTATTTATAAAAAGTAATCATATAAGTATTATATTACAAGAAAGATTATATTAAAAATTTATACTCATAAATTTTTAATATAATCTTTCTTGTTTATGATATAATGTTCTATATGATATACATTGGAAGTGACCACGCAGGTTACAAATTAAAAGAAAAACTTAAAACTTATTTACAAGAACTTGGCTATCAAGTAGATGATAAGGGAGCTTTTGCTTTGAATAATGATGATGATTACCCTGATTATGTAAAGTTAGTTGCCCGTGCAGTTGCCGAACAAGAAGGAAATTTTGGTATAGTTCTAGGTGGATCAGGCCAAGGAGAAGCAATGAGCGCAAATAAAATTAAAGGAATTCGCGCTCTTGTTTACTATGGAGGTAAAAATTGTCAAAGAGATATCAATGGAAATAAAATGGGGGCAGTCGCATCAGCCCGTATTCATCAGAACGCAAATGTTCTTTCGCTTGGTGCCCGCTTTTTGAGTGAAAGAAGGGCGAAAAAAGCAGTGAAAATTTTTCTTGAAACACAATTTTCAAATGATGAAAGACATATTAGGAGAATTAATAAACTGGAACCTAGTAACTAATTACTAGAACCTAATAATTATGACAGAAATAATACCATCATTTCCCGTAAAAGATTTTGGGGAATTAAATGAAAAATTAGCTAAATTTGTAAACATTGCAAAAGTGATACAGATTGATATTTGTGATGGAAAATTTGTGCCATCTGTTACTTGGCCTCTTGGATCAGTAAACCAAGCCAGTGTCGAGAGGATATTGGACGAAGAAGAAGGTTTGCCTTTTTGGAATGATTTAGATTTTGAATTTGATTTAATGGTTTTAAATGCCCATAAACAATTCGATTTCTTTATGAAATTGGGCGCCAAACGAATTATTTTTCACCTTGAGGCTGAAACGGAGACTGACTTTAGAGAATTTTTAGAATCAATGGATCCATATTATAAAGATAATATTGAAATAGGCCTTGCCATCAATACAACAACAGACATTAGTAAACTTGATCCATTTATAAATTATGTGGATTTTGTACAATGCATGGGAATCGAGCATATTGGATTTCAAGGTGAACCTTTTGATGAAAGAGTCCTAGCGCAGATTAAAAATTTAAGATTAAAGTATCCTGAATTAAAAATAAGTGTAGATGGTTCTGTAAATGAAAATACAGCGAAAGCCCTATTAGAAGCAGGAGCAAGTAGACTATCTATTGGTTCAGCCTTACTTCAAAGCCACGACATCAGAGAAAAAATTAAAGAGTTTGAAGCTTTGTAAAAAAGTATTTTTTACCTTTTAATCGAAGTCCAATCCAAGCCGATATTACAAATGGCGCAGTTAAAGCTGGTATTCCTAGTTTTTCAAATATCAAATATAAAATAACAGAAAGAATTATTGTTATGGTTGCATATAAAAATCCTTTCCATTTAATACTCTCAAGAGCAACTCCACACAAAACGGCATTGTAACCAAAAAGTCCGATATTTATCATAGAAATTGGAAGAGAGAAAACAAGGGCAATCAAACTACCGAGGGCAGCACCATAGAGAGCGTAGATCGCTGCTTGCCGTGAATTAACGAGAATTGCCACTACAAATATTATTCCTGTTACAATACTGCCTTGGAACATTACTTGGCCTAAACTCATACTTAGAGCTGAAGAAAAATCAAATGAATTTGCTTTTTGGATTGTTTGACTTAAATAAGGAACCAAATCAAAAATTTTAATAGCTAAGATTGCTAACCAAGTTGAAATTACAAATGGAACCGTTAGTGCAGGAATTTTTTTCTTCACCTGATGCATGATAATAGTTGAAAGAATAGAACCTAAAATGACAGCTATTATTGAAGTGAAGTTTAATCCAAAATATAAATAAATAGCGATGCCAGTTAATGTGCCGTTGAAACCATATAAACCATTTTCGATATCTTCTTTTTTGTATTTAAATAAATAAGCAGTGGTTGTACTTATAAGATTTCCTAAAATTGCACCTATACCTAATATTGAAGAATTATAAAAAATACCAACCAAAAATAATAATCCCGTTAGGGCGTTATTTTGAAGCATTACCTGACCTGTCCCACGCAAAATTGTCCGTATAAACTTTTTCATAATTACATTATAGCATTTACTTTTATATTTTGTTAAAATATAAGGTAATGAAAGAAACCCTAACCGACGAAAAAATAAAAGACTTGAAACAAAAAGCAAACGACATTCGTAAAAGTATTATAGAAATGCTTTTGGCCTCGGGAAGTGGGCATACAGCTGGACCACTCGGGATGGCAGATATTTTCACACTACTTTATTTCCACGCGCTAAAACACGACTCCAAAAATCCTCTTTGGGTAAGTCGTGATAGATTAGTCGTTTCAAATGGGCACATTTGCCCTGTGCTATACGCCACTATGGCCCATGCTGGATATTTTCCAAAAGAAGAGCTCCAAACCCTCAGAAAATTTGGCTCACGACTTCAAGGTCACCCACATCGGCAATATTTGCCATTTGTCGAAACTTCTTCAGGCCCACTTGGTTCAGGGCTCTCGCAGGCTATCGGGATGGCAATTGCGGATAGGATATACGGCGGAGAAAAAACAATTTACGCAATTTTGTCAGATGGAGAACATGATGAAGGAAATACTTGGGAGGCGATAATGCTCGCTAGCAAAGAAAAACTTCATAATTTAATTGTCATCGTTGATAGAAATAAAATTCAAATAGAAGGGAACACAGAACGAGTCATGCCACTTGGTGATTTGAAAGACAAATACAAAGAATTCGGTTGGAATGCCCAAGAGGTTGACGGTCATGATTTCTGGGCAATTAATAATGCCATTTATAAAGCAAATAAAAACAAAGGTTCTCCTTCGGTTATTATTGCGCATACAATCCCAGGGCGTGGTGTTAAAGAATGGGAGAATGATTATCATTGGCATGGTAAAGCTCCAAACAAAGCTGAAGCCGAGATGGCATTAGTGGAATTAAACAAGATTCATGCTTAATCAAAATTTAAAATTAAATACAAAAATTTTTAATAAAGATGTTGAAAAAATTACAACGCGCCAAGGATTTGGTGAAGGATTACTTCAAGCAGGAATGGAAAATGAAAATATTATGGCTTTATGTGCTGATCTGACAGAATCAACAAAGACAAATCTTTTTGCTGACAAATTTCCTGATAGATTTATCCAAGTAGGAGTTGCTGAACAAAACTTAGCCAGTGTTGCAAGCGGAATTGCTTCTATGGGTAAAATTCCATTTATAACTTCATTTGCAATATTTAGCCCAGGAAGGAATTGGGAACAAATCCGAACTACAATCTGTTACGACAATCAACCAGTAAAAATTATGGGCTCTCACGCTGGGCTTTCTGTTGGACCCGATGGTGGAAGTCATCAAATACTTGAAGATATCGCTCTGACTCGAGTTATGCCCAATATGGTTGTCATTTCTCCATGTGACGCGATAGAAGCCCAAAAAGCCACAATCGCTTGTGCAAAAACTAAAGATCCAACATATATTCGTCTCGCACGCAATAATACTCCAATTATTACAACCATTGACACTCCATTTGAGATAGGAAAAGCACAAATTGTTTTTGTTCCAGAAGCAGGTCTTGCTCATGTCGGAATTATTGCCACTGGACCTATCTTATACAGAGCAATTTTAGCCGCTCACGAATTAGAAAAAAGAGGGATTAAAGTGAAAGTTATGAATTTATCTACAATCAAACCCTTAGACAAAGAAGCAGTAGTCGCTCTAGCCAAAGAGACAAAAGCAATTGTAACCTGTGAGGATCACCAAGTCGCTGGAGGAATGGGTAGCGTTGTATCAGAATGCTTAGCTCAGGTTTACCCAGTTCCAATTGAATTTGTGGGAGTCCGTGACCAATTTGGCCAATCAGGAACACCAGAAGAATTAGAAAAACATTACGGGGTAGATACTCCTAATATAATAGAAAGAGTTGAAAAAGTTTTGAAAAGAAAAATTTAATTACTACTATTTAAATTTTAACTGGTTTATTTTCGACTGAGACACTTTTAATATATTCTTCAATTTGATCTCTATTTAAAAGTCCCTTATGTGGACCAACATGCGAAACAACGGACATGGCATTGGCCATTCCCCAAATTAAGGCTTCTGAAATATCTTTGCCCTCTGATAGAGCGACAACAAAAGCTCCAGAGAAAGAATCTCCAGCCCCAGTACTTTCATATGCTGGCTGTGTAAAAGCTTTCATAAAAATAGTATCATTCCCATCATAAGCATAAGCACCTTTTTTTCCATTAGTGATAACTACAATCTTGGGACCCAAGTCGTGCATCATTTTTGTCAGTAATGGAATATTTTCTTGTTCGATTTTTAAAATTTCCTGTGCTTCTTCGTGATTACAAATAAATACTTCTGTATTTTTATAAATATCTGCCAGTTTTTCAGTTCCGAGTTTGATTTGATAAGTTCCTGGAGAAAAAGCTAATTTTACTTTTGTGTGTCTTTTTAAATAATCAATTATCTCATTATAAAAAGATAATGAATCGTCCCCCAGAGAACTTAAATAAATCCAAGTTGGAGATTGGTATTCTTCACTTTCTTTTGTATTTGTCCATTCATAATTATATTTCTCGTGCTTTGTTAGGATTGTATGCTCTTTTTCATACCAAAGGACATAGTGATAATTTGTCGGCTTACCAGATTCAGTTTTGACACAAAAAGTATCAACATTTTCTTTTTTTAATTTATCTAGGCAATCAACTCCATTTTGATCACCCCCGATATTTGTCATCAAAGCTGACTTAAGACCCAAGCGACTGGCACAAATAGCAACATTTGAACTATTACCAGTTGCTGGGCAAGTTTCAGCAGACTCATAAGGGATTTTCCCTCCATAATTAAGGCAAAGCTTACAGTGTTCGCCCTCGAGATCACAAGACGCTTCCGCATCATTAATTTTAATAAAAACATCAACGGCGGTGTCGCCAATAGCAAGTAAATCTATGTTTTTCATATATTAATATTGTATCACAGGTATGATATAATATTAATATATGAAAACACTAAGAGAATATATAAAAGAAGCGGAAAGTGCAGGGGTGGCGATTGGTCACTTTAATATTTCCAATATTGAAACTTTGCATGGGATTTATAATGCTGTGAAAAAGCTAGGCGTACCAGTTATTATTGGCGTCTCAGAAGGGGAGGAGGAATTCATCGGTAAAGATGAAGTGACTGTTTTAATAAAAGAGATTCGAGAAAGAGATAATTATCCGATTTTCTTAAACGCTGACCATCACTATACTTTTTCATCTGTAAAATTGGCTCTTGATGCTGGATATGATGCAGTTATTATTGACGCAGTAAAATTGCCACTGGAAGAAAATATCGCTCTGACAAAACAATGTGTAGATTATGCAAAAGAGTTAGGGAAAAAAGAGGGAAGAGATATTTTAGTTGAAGCCGAGCTTGGATTCATTGGCCAATCATCAAAACTTCTAGACGTAATTCCTGAAGGAGTATCTGAAAAAACTATGACATCACCAGATGAGGCAAAAACATTTGTAGAACAAACTGGCATAGATTTACTTGCTCCATCAGTCGGAAATATTCATGGCATGGTCAAAGGTGGAAATCCAAAACTTGATATTAACCGAATTAAAGAAATACGTTTGGCTTGTGGTCTTCCACTCGTGCTTCATGGGGGCTCAGGAATAGCTGACGAAGATTTTATAAATGCAATCAAAGCTGGAATTTCTGTTATTCATATCAATACTGAGATCCGTGTCGCTTATAAAGAGGCTCTCGAAAAATATTTAAACGAAAATCCTAATGAAATCGCTCCTTATAAAATTTTAAAACCGGGAGTTGACGCCATTTCAGCAGTTGTAGAAAAAAGATTAAAATTATTCAATGGAATATAAAATATTTGACTTTATTCTAGTTTTGTAGCAATATATAGATAAACGTTATTCAATAACTAAACCAAAAAGCCATGAAAACAAGCAGAGGTGTTTTTTTAGTTATTGTCTTAATAGCAATAACTGTACTTTTCATCGGTTGTAAAACAACCAAGATTATAATTCCAGAACCGTTTCCTCCTCCTTTGGCAGAATACTTTCAGCCCGAACACTTTAGTGATTTCAAGGTAGATTTGTCAGATTTAAATTCTTCACTTTTGAAAAGGGTGATAGAAAAGCATACAGATGAGGTTATTTTTTCAAACTTTGTGTTTGATGTCGATCATTTTTCTGATAAATTCTCTGACAAAAAAGATAACACCATGTGGGCAGTTATCTATCGAATCCAAACTGTTATGACTAGCGAGGAAGTTATCGCCTTCATAAAAACGATGAATGGTGAATTGCCTGGTGATCTAGGGCTTATACTTGCATGGGAACAGGGGAAAGATTCATTTCCAACAGATTCAACAAATCTGACAAAACAATATATCGTTGGATTTAGTGAAAAATCAACTAAATTGTGGGAAGGATATGGAAAATCACACAAAGTAATGTGTGTGAGTAAATATTCGAACCAAGATGACTGGTTATTTGATACCGGCTGTTACAAACACAACTGGTACAGTAATTATTATGTTTTATTTTTTGTATCGGAAGAGGATATGCCAAAATTATTTTCGCATTAGTCGTTACCTAATTTATATAAAAGGTAACGACTTTTTTATTTGCCTTGACTTTTATGTTTAATCATTATATGATTTAGAAAACCTTAAAACGAAAGCATATGAAAAATATCTTATTTCTTGTCGCATTAATGGTGATATCAGCCATCGTGATATCACCCGAAGCTATCCAAGCTCAAAAGCCCTACTTACAGGAACAGAAAAACGATTCCCTGCAAGGACAACAACTGGCTCAGGTCCAGGAAATGGATCGTTATATGATTGATCTCGCAAAAGAGATTGTCAGAGAAAATTCAAACTGGGTACGTGCCGGCATAAGCGCAGGAAATGTATCCGGATTCCAACTACTAGAAGTAGTAGTTGAATCTTATGTTGGATCAAACATTACACTTGAAACCGATAAAAGGGCCAGGTGCACTGCCGAAGTTAACTTCGATGAAATTAACAACCAAGTTCTTTTTTTAAATTGTCAAATTAAAAAAAATGGATATACCAGTAAGATTGAATATAACTCCGAAACAAAAGAGTTATCACTTAATGGTAGAGACGGAGCTATCTTGACTGATCAATTGTGGATGATAGTAGCAAACATCTGTCATGGAAAATATGAATAACCTTGGCAGATTAAAATATTTAAATGATGCCCGTCAGAGTAAAATCTGACGAGGCATTTTTTATTATCCAAATCACTTGCAAATGAACAATTTTAATGTTATTATCTCTCCCATGAATATATTAACCGCAACAAAGCGAAGTAAGACAGATAAGCTTGCACTCATACGAAATAACGGTATGGTTCCGGCTGTCGTCTATGGCGCTCGTGTGGAAAACACTATGCTTTCCGTTCCGAGTGTTGACTTCGAAAAAATATTAAAAATCGCAGGTGAGTCAAGCACTATCGTTCTTGAAATAAAGGACGAGGAAAACAAAACAACCAAACCTCAAAAAATCGATGTGCTTATCCACGACATGCAAGTCGATCCAGTTAAAGGACATCCAATCCATATTGATTTCTTAGCCATTGATATGGACAAACCAGTTGAAGTCAATATTCCAATTGAATTTACAGGAATAGCACCAGCCGAGAAAGATGGACTCGGTAACTTAGTAAAAGTTATGCATGAAATCGAAGTTGAGGCCTTACCAAAAAATCTTCCAAACAATGTTGTTGTTGATTTATCAGTTCTTATCGCTCTGAACGATCAAATCCACGTGAAGGATATTAAATTACCTAAAGAAGTGACAATGAAAACATCTGGTGAAGAAGTTGTTGCTCTCATTGCTCCAATCAAAGAAGAAGTTGTCGAAGAAGCACCAGTTGATCTATCAGCAATTGAAGTTGAAAAGAAGGGCAAGAAAGAGGAAGATGAAACAGAAGGAAAAACTGAAGAAAAAGCTGAATAATACTATTTTGAGCATAAAAATCCTCCGATTAAAATCGGGGGATTTTTATGCTATACTATACCTATGAGTTTTTATATCAGAAAACGTTTTTCGTTTGTCGTTATCGTTCTAATCATAATAAGTGTTTTATTCTCGCCGATATCTGTCTCTCAAGCCGATGTCTTATTAGACAATGCTCAAGCTGACAAAGCCCGACTCGAGGCTGAACTCTCAAATCTCGAGAAAGAAATCGCCGCTAAACAAAAAGAACTTGATAAACAAAAGGGTAAATCCGTTTCAATTTCTCGTGATATTGCTGTTCTCACCGCTCAAATTCAAAAATCAAAACTCGATATTAAGGCCAAAAATCTAATTATTCAAAAATTAGGGGGTGAGATTAAAGCTAAAAGTAAAACTATTGAAGCGCTTTCTACTAAAATAGACAATGAAAAAGATTCTCTAGCTCAACTTATAAGAAAAGAAAGGCAACTGGATGATCAATCAATTATTTCTCTAGTATTATCACAAGACAGTATTTCCGAAGCATATGGAGACATTGGAGCTTTTGCTTCAATTAAAAAAGGTATTCAAGATTCTATAAATGAAATCCGGGGAGTCAGAGTTGCGACAGAATCAGAAAAGAAAACTCTCGAAGAAAAGAAAAATCAAGAAACTGATACAAAAGTAGAATTAGAAAATGCCAAAGCTAAGGTTGAATTAAGCGAGGCTGAGAAGAAAAAACTTTTAAATATTAGTAAAAGTAAAGAATCAGAATACCAAAAAGTTCTCGCTGAAAAAGCAAAAAGACGAGCTGAAATTCTTTCTGCACTTTTTAACCTTCGTGATACATCAGCAATCCCATTCTCAAAAGCATATGAATATGCAAATCTAGCTTCTAAACAAACAGGTATTCGCCCCGCATTTCTTTTAGCAATTCTTACTCAAGAAAGTAATCTGGGAGCCAATCAGGGTTCATGTTACGTGACAAATATGGAAACCGGAGCAGGAATGAGCTCAAAATCTGGCAAAGTATTTACAAACGTTATGAAACCAACTCGTGATATTAAACCATTTTTTGAAATCACAGCATCTGTCGGACGAGATCCATACAAAACTCTTGTCTCTTGCCCAATTGGTAGTTTTGGTTATGGAGGAGCCATGGGCCCAGCTCAATTTATTCCATCTACTTGGCAAATTTTGAAAAATCGCATCGCTACTGCTCTTGGAATAAAAACCGCTGATCCATGGTCAGCTCGTGATGCATTTATGGCTTCATCGATTTACTTAACCGACTTGGGGGCTGGAGCTCAAACCTACACAGCAGAAAGGAATGCCGCTTGTCGATATTATTCTGGAAGTTCTTGTGGACTAGTAAAGGGGAATACTGCTTATGGAGATCAAGTTATGGCAAAAGCAAAAAATATCCAAACAAATATGATCGACCCATTGCAAGATTAATAAAATCGTGATAATATAGCAAAATATTATGAAAAAAGACATACACCCAAAATACAATAATAAATCAGAAGTAACTTGTGCTTGCGGAGCAACATTTGCTGTCGGTTCAACCATGGATAAAATAAACGTTGAAATTTGTAGTCAATGCCATCCTTTCTATACTGGAAATGAGAAAGTTCTTGATACGGCTGGACGAGTAGACAGATTCAAGAAGCGCGCAGCATCGGCAAAAACAAAAAGATAAATAATAAAATCCACAAATATCTCTTCCCAGAGGGTACCAAAATTTCTTGCTAGAAATTTTCTCAGTTTTCGCGCCGTCGCGCTCAAAAGCCCCTCTGATAAGAATATTTGTGGATTTTATTTTGTATTTATAGCGAACTTTATTCTCTTAAGTTATAATAAACAAATGCAATTAGATTTAGAACAATTAAAGAAGAATCATGAGACAAGCTACTTCGCAGAGGAGTATGAGCGACTTTTGAGTGAAGAAAAAAAAGTAAATGATATGGTGGCAAGCGACGAGAGCCTCAGAGAACTGGCTGATGAAGAATTACAAAATATTAAATTTCAAAAAGAGGCAATTGAACGTCAGCTCGAAGAAATGGCCAAGAGAGAAAACGAGGAAGAAGAATTTCCCAATGAAATGATTTTAGAAGTGCGAGCCGGAGCTGGTGGAGACGAGGCTTCACTTTTTGCATGGGAACTAGCTCATATGTATGAACGATTTGCCGAAGTCCGAAAATGGGGCTGGAAAATGTTGAGCGATTCTTCAAATGATGTAGGCGGGTATAAAGAAGCGACATTTGAAGTAAAAGGTAAGGATTGTTATAAATTACTTCGATATGAGACAGGAGTTCACCGAGTTCAGCGAGTTCCCGCTACAGAGAAAAATGGAAGGATTCATACTTCTACCGCATCAGTTGCAATATTACCGCTTCGTAAAAAAAATAAAATTGTCATTAGCCCGGCTGATCTTGAAATTGAGTATTCGCGTTCCGGTGGAGCCGGGGGGCAAAACGTTAATAAAGTTGAAACAGCTGTCAGGTTAATTCACAAACCAACTGGACTTGATGTTCGTTGTACAACTGAACGCAGTCAACTCGCCAACAGAGAAAAAGCTTTGATGATTCTTTCTTCAAAATTACAAATGTTGCAAGATGAAGAAGAGGCAAAAAAATATTCAGAGAATCGTAAAAATCAAATCGGGACAGGGGACAGAAGCGAAAAAATCCGCACGTACAATTTTCCCCAAGACAGAGTCACCGACCATCGCATTAAACAATCCTGGTCAAACATTCCAGGCATTATGGAGGGTAATATTGATAAAATAATCGATGCACTATCCTCAGGTGTCGTAGGCGACGCAGAAGAGTAATAACCCTTGCTTTATTTTTAGATGTATGTTATACTTGACCGAGTAGTTTACTTATGTTTTGGTATTAGTTTCATTCTTCGTATGTGTTAAACATTGAGGCATGTAAATGAAATCGGGCGAAAGTGAATTCATTTATAAGTTAGTTACTTCAAATAGATGATATGAAAGTATTTCTATAAGAAGCACATTGTCATATATGGCAAAAAAGTTATATGTTGGCGGTCTTCCTTACAAGACTACTAACGATGAGCTTAAAGCTCATTTCAGTGCTGCCGGAGCGGTCGCTTCAGCAACCATTATTATGGATAAAATGACTGGTCGCTCAAAAGGTTTCGGTTTCGTAGAAATGGAAAACGATGCCGACGCAGCAACAGCAATCTCAATGTTTGACGGTAAAGATTTCGAAGGAAGAAATCTTACAGTTAACGAAGCTCGTCCTATGGAAGAGCGTCCACAAGGTGGTGGAGGTTTCCGTGGAAATCGATAATAATATATTGAATAGAAAATCCCCATTCGCAAGAATAGGGGATTTTCTATATTTGACTATCATATTTAAATATGATATAATAAGTAGAAATAATCATTCACAATATAAAACAAAAAAATTAGTGAAATGAAAAATATTATATTGTTATTTATTATAACAGTTGTACTAGCAAACACTGCCTTTGGACAACCTCTCCATTATCAATCCACTCAAAAGATTTACGCAATAAACAAGAGTGGAGATAGTTGTTTTATTTTTAAAGTATTTCCAGGAGATATAACAATAAAAATTCCAGTTGACTCCTGTGCTGAATATATCCCATATACTTGGAATAATGGACAACAATCAGAAAATGGTATCGCTGTTTCAGTTCAGTTAGGTTGTAATATTGAGATTCAAAGATATTTTATTCCATTTTTGCTTACTAAAGATACTTTATACACGGTTATCAATAGTACCATTAAAAATAAAATATTCTTAAATTCTTTATTTTTTAAAGACTCTCTCTCAAATCCAGCTCGAATTGAAATCTGGTATGAAGATAATTTAATTGGAGATTTACCTCCGGATGATTTAAAATCAACAGAAGGAGGATTGTTTTTTGATTGTATAGAATTATTTTCAATCGTCACAGGATTCGATACTTTGTCTGGCGATCCAGAGATAAATAATCGGATATTGTGTGAAAAAATTCGTAACATTTTTGAACCAAATGGTCCAGATAAATTTACATCAAAATTTCCATTTATGGGTAATCAAAAATGGGGAAGATTGTATTAATCTACAACCAGTATGTAGGACAGAGAAATTTGTCATACATACTGGTTTTTTATTGCAAAAACTAGATATTTTTGATATAATTTGGTGGTAATTTTGAAAAAAAATGTTTTTTTGTTATTATAACGTGTGTAATTACTTTGTTATTCAGGTATTGCGTGTGTAGTTCAGTGGTAGAACGCTGTCCTGATAAGACAGAGGCCGAAGGTCCGATTCCTTCCACACGCACAAGGCTCAAAGCCTTTTATTTCTTTTTATGAATAATTCCGATAATAAACAATTATGGTGGCAACCAGCAGTACTAATGTTCACCAACATTTCTGGTTGGATTGTTGGGCCCATAATTTTAGCTTTAATTGTTGGAAAATACTTAGATAAACGGTACAACAGTGAACCCTGGTTTTTTCTTGGATTAACAGGTTTAGCATTTCTTGTTTCAATTTTCGGAATTTTAAAAATAATGATCAAGTATATTAAACAGATAGAAAAGGAAGCTAAAGAAAAGAAAGATTCATTAAATAAAAACAACACAATAGAAAAATAATATATGGCGACAACAACAGAATTTAATGATAATCAAATAGAAGATCAATTAGATCAACCGATCACAATAGAAAGTGAATCGACTCATGAAATATCACACGAGGCGACATTATACGCCGAACCAATTGCTCATATCGGAGAATTCCCGGTAACGAATGCTCTTTTGACTAGTTGGATTGCTGTTTTTATAATTATAGTAATCTCAATTTTATTACGAGCTAAACTCCGCGAGATACCACGTAAATTCCAAAACTTTTTTGAGATTATTTTAGATGGAGCAATGTCTCTCTGTGATCAAGTGACTGGTAATAGAAAAATCTCCCTTAAGGTTTTCCCCTTAGCTTTTTCTATTTTCTTTTTCGTTCTAATTAATAATTGGCTTGGAATCTTACCATTCGGTGGTTTCGGCTTAGTAGAAACACATGGTAAAGAATCTGTCTTTATTCCATTTATTAGAAGTGGAACTGCTGATATTAATACCACTCTGGCTTTAGCTATTCTTTCCGTTATTGGTGCCAATGTTTTTGGAATTATTTCTATTGGATTATGGAAAACATTCAACAAATATGTTAATCTGAGGTCACTCGGGCAAATATTTACAAAAGTAAGACGTGACCCAACGATTTTAGTTGTTGCCCCGATTAGTTTCTTTGTGGGAGTGCTTGAGCTTATTGGTGAATTTGCAAAAGTAGCTTCGCTTTCTTTCCGTCTCTTTGGAAACGTTTTTGCCGGAGAAGTTCTACTTTTATCGATGAGTGCCATTATCGCTTACGGTCTTCCTATTCCATTTCTATTTTTGGAAATTTTCGTAGGATTGATACAAGCATTCATTTTTGCAGTTCTGGTAATTGTGTATTTCACAATTGCTTCACAAGATCACGATGAACACGAACCTGCCTCGCCGAGTCAAGGCGGGGAGCATGAACACGCAGAAAAACATGTTCAAGCTGTGACGTAGTAGAAATTATTATTAGTCGTCGAAATTATTATTAATACAAAATCGTTAGGCGGAATAAATTATTGAAATTATTTATCGTGTCGGAGCCCTTTAGGGTAAAGCGAAAATAATTTTAATAATTTATTCCGTCACATACGAGAATAAAAATATGGAAATAGGAAGTTTAGCAAAAGCAATCGCAATCGGATTAGGAGCAATCGGTCCAGCTATTGGTATCGGTATGATTGGAGCAAAGGCCATGGAAGCTATCGGCCGTAACCCTGAAGCATCAGGAAAAGTTTTGGTTCCAATGTTGATCGCCTCAGCCTTCGCCGAAGCTATCGCAATTTACGCACTCGTTATCGCATTCTCAATTAAGTAGTTTTGCTATTTACATCTAGTCAGTTGATTTTTCAAATGGCTAGGAGTAAGAAGCTAAAGCTTCTTCGTTTTTAGTTCGTAATTCTTAATTATTAATTTTTAATTATTTAAAACATGGAATCATTGATAACAACATTTCACATAGATTGGAAAATAATCATTGCTCAGGCATTAAACTTTTTGGTAGTTTTTTTGGTTCTATATTTCTTCGCTCTAAAACCATTAAAGAAGATGATGTCAGAAAGAGAGAATCGTATAAATAAAGGAGTAGAAGATGCAAAAATAAATGCCGAAACACTCATAAAGACAAAGAAAGAATATGAAAGTGTTATTCTAAAAGCAAAAGAAGAAGCAAATATTCTTTTCCAAGAAGGCAAAAAAGAAGTCGAGGTAAAGAAAGCCGAAATGATGGAAAATGCTAAAAAAGAAGTTGATGCACTGATTTTAAACGGCAAGAAGGTTCTTGAGTCTGAAAAAGTGAAAATGGTAGAAGAAGCCAAGCAGGAAATCGTTTCTCTTGTGGTCAAGGCAACAGAAAAATTATTAGAGTCACAAGCAGGGGACAAGTTTGACCAAAAAACAGTCGATCAATTAAAGAATATTTAATATGGCAACTATTTCAGTTAACAACATCGCTCGAGCAATCTACGAATCCACTAATGAGAAAAGTGGAGTGGAACTTGAAGTTATACTCAAAAATACTGTTAAATTACTTTCAGAAAAACATGCGCTCGGTAAGTCCAAAGAAATTTTAAATAAATTACAAAAACTGATTGATAAAAATGAAGAAGTCGTCAGAGCAAAGATCAGTTCAAAAGCAGAGATAAAAAAAGGAGTAGTGAGCGAAATTGAACATTTTATTAAAAAGAGATACAAAGTCAAAAATGCAATTCTAGAATTTGAAACCGATGATAAATTTCTAGGAGGAATCAAAATTGAGGTCGGAGATGAAATTATAGACATGACATTAAAAAGCAAAATAAATAGATTAAAAAATTATTTAGTAACCAATTAGTCGCCACGGCGAACCAAGGAATATATGACAAAAAATCACATTGTAGAAAATTTAAGAAAACAAATCGAAAAATGGAAAGATGATGTCAAGGCTGAAAAAGTCGGACACGTTATTGAGGTTTTCGATGGTATTGCAAAAATTTCAGGACTTTCAGATATCAAAGCTTCAGAAATGGTCTCATTCCCAAACGGTGAAGCTGGCGTAACTCTAAACCTCGAAGAAGATTCCATTGGAGTTATTATTCTTGGTGACTTCACAAAAATTCGCGAAGGTGATGAGGTTAAATCAACAGGAAAGATTCTCTCAGTTCCAGTCGGAAATGCTCAAATTGGTCGTGTTTTGAACGCTCTTGGTGAACCAATTGACGGTAAAGGAGCAATTAAAACCGAAAAGAATAGCCCAATCGAAAAGGTTGCCCCTGGGGTTATTACTCGCTTATCAGTTTCTCAGGCTGTTCAGACAGGTATTAAAGCAATTGATGCGCTTATTCCAATCGGCCGTGGTCAACGTGAACTTATTATCGGTGACCGCCAGACAGGAAAAACTGCTATCGCTATCGATACAATCTTAAATCAAAAAGGACAAGACATGATTTGTGTTTACGTTTCAATTGGTCAAAAAGATTCTAAGCTTCGAAAACTTCAGACACGACTCGAAGAAGGTGGAGCAATGGATTACACGATTATCGTTTCGGCTGGGAGTTCTGAATCGGCTGCTCTTTCATACATCGCTCCTTATACTGGAGTTACTATTGCTGAGAATTTCATGGACCAAGGAAAAGATGTTTTGATAATTTATGATGATCTTTCAAAGCACGCTGTGGCTTATCGTGAAATCTCACTGCTTCTTCGCCGACCACCAGGCCGTGAAGCTTTCCCAGGAGATGTCTTTTATTTGCACTCAAAATTATTAGAGCGAGCTTGCCGAAGAAATAAAGAATATGGAGGAGGTTCTATTACTGCACTGCCAATTGTTGAAACTCAATCAGGCGACGTGACCGCATATATTCCGACAAACGTTATCTCAATTACTGATGGACAAATGTTCCTAGAAACTGATTTATTCTACAAAGGAATTCGCCCAGCTGTTAACGTTGGACTTTCGGTTTCCCGTGTTGGTTCAGCTGCTCAAATTAAAGCCATGAAGAAAGTTTCAGGAACATTGAAGCTTGATCTTGCTCAATTCCGCGAACTGGAAGCATTCTCTCAATTCGGTTCTGACCTTGATGAATCGACGAAGAATCAGCTAGAACGTGGGAAACGTGCTGTAGAAGTATTAAAGCAACCTCAATACGCACCGATGGCAACAGAGGACCAAGTTGTTGTTCTTTATGCTTTGACCAAAGGGTTCATGGACGATATTGCCATTGATAAAATTAAAACTTTCGAAGAAGGATTAATTGAATATACCAGACGAAATGCTAAAACTTTTTATAAGGAAGTTACAACAGAAAAAATGTGGACAGATGCTGGCGAAGCTGAATTAGTAAAAGTAATGGGAGATTTTAAGCAATCGTTTACAAAGTAAGTTCTTCATTAAAATAAATGCCAAGTACCAAAGAGATTAAAAGACGAATAACGAGTGTTAAAAGCACAAAGAAAATCACGAAAGCGATGGAGCTTGTTTCTGCTTCAAAAATGAAGAGAGCGGTTTCGCAAACACTTTCATCTCGTCTTTATGCCAGTTATTCTTGGGAAGTTTTGACATCACTTTCAAATCGCTTGGAAGAAATTACTCATCCATTTTTTACAAATAACGGAAAGGCGACAAGTGGTAATTCTGATGACAAAAATCTTATTGTTCTTATCACTTCAAATCGCGGTTTATGTGGTGGATATAATTCGCAGATCATAAAGAAAACCATTCTGATGCTAAAAGAAAATACCTCCTCGGAAAAAATAGATATTATTTCAGTTGGAAAAAAGGGTGACAGTGCTATGCGCAAAACTGGACAAAATATTGTGGCAACATTTGCCGAAATGCCAGACATAAATTTGAAAGTATCAGATATTGTGCCAATTTCAACTTTAATTATTAATGAATTTAAAAATGGTAATTATAAAAATGTTTACATTGCTTATACTGATTTCGTTTCAGCCTTAACCCAAAAACCAAAAATCAGAAAAATTCTGCCAATCTCAAAAGAAGACATCCGAGAAGAAATTAGCGGGAATTTGAATGAGAAGTTGCCAGACAAAAAATCCGCCTCCGCAAGTAGCTATGGCGAGACAAGGGAGATACCGTATTTGTTTGAAGGAGATACTGATAAATTACTTGAAAGCTTAGCCGAGAAATTAACCAGAATGCAAATATACCAGATGATCCTTGAATCAAGCGCGAGTGAGCAATCATCCCGAATGGTCGCCATGAAGAATGCAAACGAGGCCGCCGGAGAAATGATTGATGACCTAACATTAGTATTTAACAAGGCTCGTCAGGCAGGAATTACAAGGGAAATATCAGAAATTAGTGCCGGGATGGCAAGTGTCGGTTAAAAAATTATTATTAATATTATTAAAAAAGCTACACAAATTATATTCTGAAAAAAGTCCTCGGAGGAGGGAGGACGAGGAGCCAGACATTTTTTCATAAAATAATTTGTTCCGCAATTAAAAGAAGATGAAAACAACAGGTATTATAAAAAGAATTATTGGTCCGGTCGTAGACGTCGCATTCGAAGGTGATGTCCCAGATATTTACACAGCTCTTACTGTCGACCTGCCTAGCGACATGGCTGGCAACAATGGCAAAACTGTCGTTCTAGAAGTCGAACAACACATCGGTGAGAATACCGTTCGAGCAGTGGCAATGGATTCGACCGATGGACTTGCTCGTGGAATAGAAGTCACAAACACAGGCATGCCAATTTCCGTTCCAGTCGGTGGCGTCACTCTTGGTAGAATGTTCAACGTTCTTGGTGAACCAATTGATGGAGGAGAATTGAAAGACACTAGCAAACGTTTATCTATTCACCGCAAAGCTCCTGATTTCGTTTCTCAAGCTACTAAAGTTGAAATCCTCGAAACTGGTATTAAAGTCATCGACCTTATTTGTCCAATCGTTAAGGGAGGAAAAGTTGGTCTATTCGGAGGTGCTGGAGTTGGAAAAACTGTTGTTATTCAAGAATTAATTCACAATATTGCCCAAAACCACGGCGGATATTCTGTTTTCGCTGGTGTCGGTGAACGTACTCGTGAAGGTAATGACCTCTACCATGAAATGAAGGAGTCGGGCGTGCTTCCAAAAGTTGCCATGGTCTTCGGACAAATGAATGAGCCACCTGGTGCACGGTTACGTGTGGCGCTCTCAGGACTTACAATGGCTGAATACTTCCGAGACGAAGAAAATAAAGACGTGCTTCTTTTTATCGACAATATTTTCCGCTTCACTCAAGCCGGATCTGAAGTGTCCGCATTGCTTGGGCGTATTCCATCAGCCGTTGGATATCAACCAACCCTGGCAACAGAAATGGGAATCTTGCAAGAACGTATTACTTCGACAGATAAAGGTTCAGTAACTTCCGTTCAAGCAGTTTATGTGCCGGCCGATGACCTCACTGACCCAGCCCCAGCCACAACTTTCTCTCACCTTGATTCAACCGTCGTCTTAAATCGTTCACTTACCGAACTTGGAATTTATCCAGCGGTTGATCCACTCGACTCATCATCAACAATTCTTGATCCAAACATTGTCGGGCGTGAACACTATGACGTTGCTCGTGAAGTTCAACGTGTCCTTCAAAGATATAAAGACTTGCAAGATATTATTGCAATTTTGGGCATGGAAGAATTGTCTGATACAGACAAAGAACTTGTGGCTCGTGCCAGAAAGATTCAAAAGTTCCTTTCTCAGCCAAACTTCGTAGCTGAACAATTTACAGGAAGAAAAGGGGTATACGTACCACTTTCAGAGACAATTCGTTCGTTTAAGGAAATTTTAGAAGGTAAGCATGATGCGAAACCAGAAAATGATTTCTATATGCAAGGTGCCATTTAGAATAGCATTGCGTCAGTGTATATTTAAAATTTACTCGCTTATCCCTCTCCGCTCGCAAAGCTCGCTCCGGCGCGCCCACACCTACTCATAAATTTTAAACATACACCTCCGCAAATACATATATGTCAAAAAAATTACAATTAAAAATTGTCACACCAGAAAAATTAATTCTAGAAGAATTGGTGGATTTGGTTACAATTCCAACGACAGAAGGGGAGATAACAATTCTGCCTGACCACATTCCTCTTGTCGCATCACTTGCCTCAGGTGATATCGTTGCTCAAAATGATGGGGAACATATTCCTATGGGTGTTGTCGGTGGATTCGTTGAAACAAAAAAAGATGGTGACGTGACAACCGTCACAATCTTGGCTGACTTTGCCGAGCACATTGGAGACATCACCGAAGAAGAAATTGAAAAAGCTAAAGCCAAAGCTGAAGAGCTTCGTAAACAGGCAGAGAATAATGAAATTGTTGACTTTGAACACTTTGAAACAGAACTCGAAAGATCACTTAATAGAATCAAGATTGCCGATAAGTGGAGAACTAAAAAATACCGAAAATAATTATAAAAATAAGAAAACAGCTCAAAAAAGCCCTTTATAAAGGGCTTTTTTGAGCTTGACTTTTAGTATTAGTTTATGGTATAATTGATTAAACTTAAAATTCACAACTATGACAAAGATTTCCTTATTAAAAATTGCTGTCGTTTCAGTAATTTTTGGAGTCTATCGGTTGATAGATTTTTTGAAAAATATTGTAAAAAATGTAACCCCTTCATTACCCTCATTATTTGATAATCTTATTGGGTTATGGGGTTTTGTAACTGTAGCTTACGTAGCATATTGGGTTTTGGACATAACCCAATATGACCCAGCGGCGGGTATCAAAATATCTGCTTGGTATAGCTTCAATATTAACAATCCAGTTTTAATGTATGCAGGAATTGGGTCGGTTATATTTTTCATTTTTATTTTTCCCTTATTTAATTTTCGTGATTGGGGGAAAAAATAATTTAGTTAGCATAAGATATTAAAAATCCGTTTTAATTCCCCACAAGGATTAAAACGGATTTTATTTTTTTAAATGATATAATTGAAATATGTATAACAAAATTATGAAAGAAATAATGTCACATAAAAATTACGAGAAAGCTAAAAACTTGTCTTGGTTTTTCAAGACTGGCAAAGGTCAGTATGGAGAAGGGGATTTGTTTTTGGGAATTACTGTTCCCGAAGCCCGAAAAATTGCAGTAAAATATGGTGATATTCCACTTCCTGATATTTCAAAACTTATTAAAAACAAATACCACGAAGTTCGCCTCATCGCCTTATTAATCTTAGTTCATAAATATAAATCTTCCCCCCTCTCCGCTAGGAAAGTCCTAGCGGAGAGTCATAAAAAAATATTTAATTTTTATTTGAAACACACTAAGTATATTAATAACTGGGATTTAGTTGATCTATCTGCAGGATACATTATTGGAAATTATTTATACGACCAAAGTGATACATTTAAAAAAACAATCCTCACTAAACTTGCAAATTCAAAAAATATTTGGGAGCGTCGGATTGCAATTGTTTCTACATTTGCATTTATCTATAAAGGAGAATCGGAGTGGACTTTTAGAATTGCAAAAATACTTTTAAAAGATAAGCACGACCTCATTCATAAAGCTGTCGGCTGGATGCTTCGAGAAATTGGGAAGAGGGTATCCGAAAAAGAGTTAATTGCATTTCTAGATATTTATACAACTAAAATGCCTCGGACTATGCTCCGATATACTATTGAACGGTTACCGGAAACTAAAAGAAAGTATTATTTAAACAAAAAATGAATAATTGTAAGGATATTTTACACATAATTTTATCCACTTGATATGCACTTTATTATGTCTATTTTTCAATTAGTTTCGTAACTGTTTTAGTTTTGTTTGGTCTAACATTTACAAATAGTTTAATGGCGACTTCTTCAGTTATAGAAGTCTCTGGTAATCCTACGGTGGTAGCTGACACTTCATTTACTGGTTCAAGCATTGTTTGGACAAATCCAAACAATGCAACAACTTCAGATAATACCTACGCAACACTCAAAATGGAAGATGCAACTTATTTTTCAGATTATCTAAGAGCAAGTAACTTTGGATTTTCTATTCCAGCTGGTTCAACAATCAATGGAATCAAAGTAAATATTGAAAAAAAACAAGCCTGTAAAGTTGCTGGGTGTTCTCCCTCTGTTGTCAGTGATAAATATGTCAAAGTGTTTAAGGGTCTTTCGGCAACAAGTAGTAATAAAGCCAAGACTTCCGAAGCTTGGCCAACAACCGATACTATCGTGACTTATGGAAGTGAAACTGAGAAATGGGGGACAACATGGACAGCTAGTGATATTAACTCATCAAATTTTGGTGTTGGTTTATCTATCACTCGGACTGCCGGTGGAACAAGAATTGCTTCAGTTGATAATATTTCTGTTACCGTTTATTACACTCCAGACACTACTGCTCCAGAAATTACTATTAATGAACCTGGGACCACTCCTGCTCAAAGTAAAACTATCACCGCAAGTGCTAATGAGGGAACTCTAAAAATGAGTAACACAACTGGTTCTGTCTGTGATTCATCTTTAACTTTTATTTCTTATACAAGTCAAACATTCACATCTGAATCAGATAATGGTAAAAAAGTTTGTTATCGAGCAATTGATTCTGCTTCAAATACTACATATAAAATGTCTAATGCTATTGGTGGTATAGATCAAACTGCCCCAACTTCTTCTGTCACTTCTCCTTCTTCTGGTAGTTTAGTCAATGGAACAATCACAATTGAGGCTAACGCTAGTGATACAACCGCCGATATTTCAAAAGTAGAATTTTGGCATTCAAGTGTTGTTGGAGTAAAAATTGGCGAAGATACAAATTCTCCATATTCAATTTCTTTTGACACAACTTCTTTGACGGATGGAGTTCATAATATTTGGGTTGACGCATATGATGAAGCAGGAAATCATGCATTATCTGCATCTGTTTCTATAGATGTTGATAATACTGCTCCAGTATTAACTTTGCCAACTACAATTACCGAAGAGGCTACTAGCCACAATGGTGCTGTTGCAATCTTTACAGCAACTGCGACAGACACAAATCCAGCTACTCCAACAGTAAATTGTACTCCGGAATCTGGTTCAACTTTTCCGGTGGGATCTAATGATGTTGAATGTAGTGCAACAGATACAGCTGGAAATACTGCCACAAATAGTTTTGCGGTAATAATTACTGATACCACTCTTCCAACCATTACGGCTCCAGTTGATCAAATTTTTGAAGCAACTGGACCATTAACAAATCCGACTCTTATTCAAGCAGTTGCCACAGATATTGCTGACGAAAATCCAATAATTTCTTATACTCCGACAACTTTTCCTCTTGGGGAAACTATTGTGAACTGGAAAGCGACTGATCATTCTGGAAATATTTCAGAAGAAGTAACTTCTCTTGTAACAATCGAGGATACGACTGGTCCAATTATAAATATTGCAAGTTCAGATTCAATTGATACTTGGATAAATGAAGAATTTTCTGAACCAACTTGTGCTGCTTCCGACTTAGTTGATGGATCACCACTTCCTTGTGAGGTAACAGATAATAATGTAGATACTGGTGCTCTTGGCACTTATCACGTCACATATAAAGCAACTGATAATCAAGAAAATTCTTCAGAAAAAACAATCGAAGTTAATGCTGTTGACAAAGATAAGCCGATAATTTACAGAACTGGTTATAATGTATTAGATCTTGAGGCTGGTTCTATATATATGGATGAGGGAGCAACAGCGGAAGATAAAATCGGTGCTGATATCTCAAGTCTTATTGTTACGACTGGATTACCAATAGACACACTTGTGCTTGGACTTCATAAAATATTCTACAATGTAACGGATTCTTGGGGCACATCGGCTAATCAAGCAGAAAGATCAGTAATAGTTGTTGATACAACTGCTCCAGTCATTACACTTCTTGGAGTAAATCCAATGGAATTAATAGTTGGGGATACTTTCATTGATCCTGGTGCAACTGCTTCTGATATTGTTGATAGCTCAATCGTCGTTAATGCTTCTGGTGTTGTGGATACAAATACAGCTGGCTCTTACACAATTACTTACACAGCCACAGATAGTGCAGGAAATGTCGCTTCGCCAATCACACGAACTGTGAATGTGACAGAAACAGAAATTGTTCCTCCAACTTCAACTGAATTAGTAATAAATGAAATTGATTATGATCAACCAAGTGCTGATATAGCTGAATTTGTCGAATTAAAAAATATCGGAGAGGGAGTAATTAATCTTGATAATTATGAAGTGCGTTTGATTAATGGGACTGGGATTGTGCTTTATCAAACTATAAATTTACCTAGTGTTAATTTAAATTCTGGTGATTATTATATAATTTGTTCTAATACAGCTACAGTTATAAATTGTGATCTTGATATATCACCTAATACTGATTTAATCCAAAATGGAGGAGCTGGAGCAGATGCGGTTGCTATATTTGATTCAACTAATACTATAATTGATACAGTAAGTTATGAAGGAAGTGTGGCAGGTTATACTGAAGGCACAGGCGCTCAAGCTGATTTAGCTCCTACTGATTCAACTCCGCATAGTATTTCAAGATATCCAGATGGACAAGATACAAATAATAACTCGGCTGATTTTGCCTATGTTTGTATAACTCCTGGTAGTGCAAATACAAATGGAACTAATTGTGAGGTAGTCGACGATACTCCATTACCAATAGATGGAGTTTGGAGTGCGTGGAGCCCCGTAAACGAACAATGTGGATTAATATATACCCAAACTCGTATTTGTACAGAACCAACCAACGGGGGAATTCCTTGTAGTGCAATTGATGGAGGAAATTCTACTAGAATAATTACAAACGATGCATGTCAATCGACATCAAGCAGTGGTGGAGGATCATCTGGAAGTTACATAAGACCAATTCCTACTATTACTCCAATTCTTGGACAAGTTCTCGGTGCTGAAAAATTCATTTTCACTTTACCCTTGAAGCTTGGCTCAAAGGGTAATGAAGTCATAGAACTTCAGAAATTCCTAAATACTGCTGGTTATAATTGCGGTCTTGCCGATGGAATCTTTGGACCAAAAACAAAAGCTGCGGTTATGAAATTCCAGCTGGCAAATGGATTAGATGATGATGGAATTGTTGGGCCATTAACTCGTGAAGTTTTGAATCGATAAATTATTAGAAGTCACAAAAAATCTCCTATTTTAGGAGATTTTTTGTGACTGACACTTTTCTAAATATTTGTTATAATTATTACATATGGAAAAAGACAAATTAGACAGTTTATTGTATTCAAGAACTAATAATTATAACGATGGTAAAGAAGATAATAATTATGAGAATCATTATTTGGAACAATACCGTATGTATTTGCATATCTTCAATAGTACAAGTGACCGAAGGAATCGAGCAAATGAATTTTATCTTGGGCTAAATACCGCCATCATTGGAGTTCTTGGTTATTTAGAAACAAAAGATATTACCGGTAGTAGTTCTGCAATTTTTCTATTTGCTCCATTTGTTGGAATTGCGATTTGTTTCTGCTGGTATCAAATTATTATTTCTTATAAAAAACTTCATCGAGCAAAATTTAATGTTATCCATAACATAGAAGATAAGTTACCAATTTCATTATTCAAAACCGAATGGGAATTATTAGGTAGGGGATTAGATAATACAAAATATCGAAAGATTTCATCTATTGAAAGAAATATTCCAATAATTTTTATTGTGTTATATATTGTCATCTTTAGTGTTAACCTACCCTGGGATTTGGTATCTATTTTCTTTAAATAGGAATACAATAAGATTATGAAAACACAAAATAGAATGAAAATAATCACGATAATTATCATTATTATTGCTATTGTTCTTGTAATTATTGGTTTGGGGGGAAATAAAGAATCTAAGATTAATCAGGATAAGGATATAATTGGGGGGAAAACTCCAATAGAAATGTGCTACTACCGTAGAACTCCTACAGATAGTGGATTTTCTGATGTTGCTTGGATTAAATTAAATATTTTAGATGAAAAAATTACTGGAGAATTCCAACATTTACCAGCCGAATCAGATTCCAAGGTAGGAACATTTGAAGGAACTGTCGGACCACTTGACCAAAGCATTATGGGGAGACGTGCCCTTGTTTGGTGGGATTCACTTGCTGAAGGAATGAATGTAAAAGAAGAATTAGTAATAGAATTTGGAGATGGTAGCGCGACAGTTGGATTCGGTGAAATGATAGACAGGGGGGATGGGGTTTATATTTATAAAGACAAAGCAAATATTTATTATATCGACCAGATGAGTCAAATGGATTGTGAATCATTGGATGAAAAATTATTTGTTGAAAAATATATTCGAGACAATATCGCAACTATTGCGACTGATAAAGCAGTCCTCGGGGGCACTTGGTATGTCACAATTGTAAATGTAATTCCTGCAACTGATACTGGAGAAGTTACCTACGAAGATGGACACATTCAAAGTAAAGCCAACTTTGTTTACACATATCAAAAAAGTCCACAAAATATAACTATTACAAAGTTTGAAGTAAAAAAATAATAAACAAAAAATCTAGGCTTGGCCTAGATTTTTTGTTATCTATATTTTTCTCGCCAATCGTAATCTTCTTCCTCATCATCTTTCTTATCAATAATTGGAGTTCCGCAATTTTGACATACATCATCATAAGAACGGAGCCCGCAACGTGGGCAAACTGGCTCTTTTTTATTTAATTGTTTTTCTTCTTCGTCCATATCCACATTATAATTCATTTTAATATTTTTTAAAATAGTTTATAATATAAATATTATTAATAATAAATATTTTATTATATATGGCAAAAGGAATGACTCATAAAAAGGAAGCAAAGAAACCAAAAAAGGCAAAGAAGTAATAAATTGGGCTAAAGAAAAAGGCTATCGCAATGATAGCCTTTTTTGTTGGGGGGATATTTTCGTGATTATGGATTTTCAACTCTCAGGTTGAAAGTTGCACCACAAACTTCGTCGTTTTTGTGATGCGATTGGTTTGTGAATCTTAACCAAACGGTACTGTTTACTACATCAATCCACAAGGAAATCATTACATTTCCATTGCTGTCATTGAGATTACAGGTTGCGGTAATCTCCACAGTTGATGTTGGGGTTAGCCCTGATACATAAATGGATGTCTGCCAATATTCGCCGTTGTCTAATTCGGGAATATCGATAATTACCGGCAAGACAAATTCGTTATCCGTATCAACGGCAAGTTTGCACCATACTGTGCCATTCCAGTATTCAAACGTTTGAACATCAGTGTTGTAAATCAGCAAACCACTTGCGGGAGAGAAAATCTGGTTCCTTTGTGAAGTTATCATTCGTGGAATTAATATTCCTCCAGTTGTACCAGAAATATCGAGCACTGCTGATGAATCCGGAGAAGCACCAGTTGTATTGATAGCAACCTGGGCATTAACAAAATTCGAATTTATTATCGCAACAATAGCGAAAACAAAAATAAATAAAACCTTTTTCATTTTTTTGTATTTTGGTTAGTAAAAAGAATTTTAAAACTCATTTTAACTATATCATTTATAGCCAATTTTGTCAAATTTAATATTTCAATACATTAAAGTTGTTGGAAAAATGTTATTTTAAGGATATAATATAGGAACATGGATAAAAAAATAACAAATATAACAGCCGAGCAGATTCTTGATTCGCGTCAAAATCCGACGCTTAGGGTTTCTGTCTATGTAGGCGATGTCGTGGGGGTTTTCGAAGTTCCATCTGGCGCAAGTACTGGTAAATATGAAGCCTGTGAACTTCGTGATGACGAGGGTGGTAAAAGTGGAGTTTCAAATGCAATTGAAAAAATTGAAACTATCATAAAGCCAGCACTTATTGGAAAAGAGGTAGATAAGCAAAAAGAAATTGATAACATAATGATACAACTTGACGGCACTCCTCAAAAAACTAACCTGGGGGGAAATAGTATGATCGGCGTAAGTATCGCTTGCGCAAAAACTGCCGCCAAGGTTATGAATATGGAGGTTTATGAATATTTAAAAACATTGGCAGAAATAACTCCATCTAGAAAAGTTCCATTTTTATATTTTAATCTGATCAATGGAGGTAAACACGCTAAAACAAAATTAGCTTTTCAAGAATATCATATCGTTCCTCAAGTTGAGACAGCAGAAGAAAGTGTAAAAATCAGCCGGGAAATAGAAGAGAAACTAGACGAAATTATTTTAAAAGAATTTGGGAAACCGCCCGTAAAGGGCGATGAAGGCGGAGTAGCTCTTGATGTAGAAAATGTTATTGTACCGCTAACACTTTTGGAAAAGGCTGTCATAGAATTGGGATATCAAGATAAAATTAAATTTGCACTTGATGTCGCCGCCAGCTCTTTCTACGATCATGATAAGGGCGTATATAAATTTATGGGAAAGGACTGGGCCAATGACGAAATGATTAATCTTTACGAGCAAATCTGTGATGGCTTTCCCATGATTTCCACCGAAGACCCTCTTGATGAAGAAGATTATATCGGATTTACAATATTACAAGAAAGAATTGGTGATATTAAGCTCATCGGAGATGATTTGACTGTTACAAACACCAAGCGACTTCAAAAAGCCATCGACGAAAAAAGTATCAAGGGAATAATTATCAAACCCAATCAGATCGGTACACTTTCGGAGACTCTCGCAACAATGAAGCTTGCGCGAGAAAATAATATTGACTGTATTGTCAGCCACCGAAGTGGAGAGACAATGGATGACTTTATTGGTGATCTATCTTGTGCCTTTGGATGTTTTGGTATTAAAGCGGGCGCCTTGGGGCCCAAAGAAAGAAACGTCAAATATGAGCGAATTATTAAAATAACTAGTCGTTCAAATTAATAAATTAAAAATATATGGGAGAATCATCTAAAACAAAAATTATTGCAACCTTGGGTCCATCAAGCGAAAGTAAAGAAATTATATCCAATATGATAGGACATAGAATGGATATGGCCCGTTTAAATTTCTCATGGGGAACGTATGAATGGTACGAAGATGTTATAAAAAATATTCGTGAAGTGTCTCAAAAATATAATTTATCAATTCCAATTATTCAAGATTTGTCTGGTCCAAGAGTCCAAGAGGGGAGTAGCCATCATTTTGGAGGGAAAGAAAATGAGGAAGTCATAACTTCAAAAGATATCGCTGATTTATCGTTTGGAATAAAACATAATGTAGAATATGTCGCCTTATCTTTTGTCGGTACTGCTCATGATGTTATTGAATTAAAAAAATTAATTAATGAAAAAGGTGGAAATCAAAAAGTCATTGCAAAGATTGAACGCAAACTCGCCTATGAAAATCTCCATGAAATAATAAAAGAATCAGACGCTATTATGATAGCCCGTGGTGACCTAGGAAATGAATTTCCACTTGAAGAAATTCCTTTTATTCAACACCATATAATACAAGAATGCAAAAAAGCCGGCAAAATGGTTATCGTCGCTACTCAAATGCTTCTCTCGATGGTTGACAGTTTGAATCCGACTCGAGCCGAAGTTTCAGATGTCGCTTATGCAATTTTGGATGGAGCTGATGGCGTCATGCTTTCGGAAGAATCGGCCAAGGGGAACTTTCCAGTCGAAGCAATTGCTGTCATGGAGAAAATCGCTCTGGTCGCCGAAAAATATCATAACAAAATTAAAATTGGTTAATAATATTGGCTACACAAATTATATTCTAAAAAAAGTCCTCGGAGGAGGGAGGACGAGGGGCCAGACATTTTTTTATAAAATAATTTGTTCCGCCTAAAATACAATGACAAAAATAATTTATATTACAAGAAAAATTCCTGAGGCTGGATTAAAATTATTAAGAGAAAAAAATATTTCTTTTGATATGGGAGATTCAAAAACTCCACCAACTAAAAAAGAAATTATCAAAGCCCTGAAAAAGAAACCTTATGATGGAGTAATTTCCTTTTTGACTGATCAAATTGACAAAGAAGTTTTTGATGCTTGCCCAACGGCCAAAGTTTTTGCAAATTTTTCTGTTGGTTTTAATAATATTGATATAAATGAAGCGACAAAAAGAAATATTGGAATTTCCAATACACCTGGAACTTCATCTACTGCCGTAGCAGAGCACACTGTGGCTCTTATGCTTGCTTTAACAACTCGTCTCGTTGAAGGAGATGAATTCATGCGTCGCGGTAAATATAAGGGTTGGGACCCAAATTTATTTATTGGAACTGATTTAAAAGGTAAAACAATCGGGCTGATTGGTGCTGGTCAGATAGGCACTGAAGTGGCAAAAATGTTGCATTATGGGTTCGGTTCAAATGTCATCTATAGTGATATCGCTCCTAACGTTCAATTAGAAAAAGTCACCGGACCAACACGTAAAACAACTCAAGAAATTTTGGAAGAGGCCGACATTATTTCACTCCATGTTCCGCTTTTACCATCGACTTATCATCTGATAAATAAAGAATCGCTAGCAACAATGAAAAAAACTGCTTTTTTGATTAATACTTCACGTGGCCCTGTTGTCGACGAGAAAGCATTAGTCGAAGCACTAAAGAATGATACTATCCGAGGAGCAGCTCTTGATGTTTTTGAATTTGAACCAAAACTGACAAAAGGGCTCACCAAATTACCCGATGTAATTATTACCCCACATATCGCCTCAGCCAGACAATCAGCTCGAGATATGATGGCCTTGATTGCAGTGCGAAATATAATCTCGGTGTTTGAAACTGGAAAAGTTATCAACAGCGTTTCAAATTAAAAAAAATCCCTATCTATATAGTATTTGTAAGGGGTTTTTGTTGGTTGCACTCGAGGTTCAATAAGATTACAATTAGAGTGTGAGAGTTTTATTAGTTAAGTCGAGTTTATTAAATTAATCAAAGCTTGAGAAATGTAAACATTTCTTGCTTTATGAAGAATGAAAAAAAATATAAAATATGGGGCATCGCTCCTTATCATCGTCTTATCATTAATGTTGGGGTACGTCGCTTATGCCAACGAGAATGACGTCGAAGAAGATTCAAAAGAGAATCGTGATGGGTTTATGTTAAGAGATAGAGAAAGAGAAGAAGAACGTGAAGGGTTAGATGAAGAAGATAAAATAAAACGTGAGGAATTTAAAAAAGAAATAGAAGAGAAAAAAAATGAATTAAAAACAATTAAGGAAGAACACAAGGCTGAATTTGAAGCAAAAATTGAACAAATCAAAGTAATGCGTGAAGAATTCAAAACTGAGTTAGAAACCAAGAGAGAAGAAATAAAAACAAAAATTACTGAAATGCGAGTAAATTTCAAAGAAGATCTTGGTAAAATAAAAGATGAAAATAAAAAGATTTCTGCCGAAAAAATTTTCGAGACAATCCAAGCATTAAATACAAAATTAACCAATCATCTTTCTGACAAAGTAGATCAGATTGAAAATGTTCTTGTGGGTATTGAATCACGAATTGCTAAAGCAGAAAGTCGAGGATTGGATGTATCTTCTGTCAAAACAGAAGTTGAAAAAGCAAAGACCGCTATATCTTCCGCTCGAGATGCTATCGAAGCTCAAAGTAGTAAGGTTTATGAAGTAAATATCACAGATGAAGTCACTCTTCGAGCTGAAATGAAAAAGCTTCGTGACCTATTTACCGCTGATATTAAAATTGTTAAAGAAAAAGTTAAACTAGCTCACGTTGCCGTTCGAGCTACCGCTACAGCTCTTGCTAAAATCCCTAAGATAGATGACGATGAAAATGAAGTTGAGGTAGAAGTCGAAACTGAGGTCGAAACTACAAGTAGTACTCCGGTCAATAATTAATACAATAAAAATTTATGAACAAAAAAAATAATTTAATTGTCATCATTGTTATCATTGTCCTAGTTGTCTTGCTAGCAGTTATCTTAAAACTAAAAACTCAAAAACAACAACCAGTGCCATTAACTGAAACAGAAATGGGACTTAACCAAGCTATTGTCTCTGATAGTACAAAAACAATCAATGACAATATTAATAGCATCAATGTCGATGATACCATTGGCACAGATGAATTAAACGCAGTCGATCAGGAATTAGAAAAACTTTAATTTCAAATTCATTAAAAATCCCCTCAATTGAGGGGATTTTTAATGGTATGGATTTTAGATTTTATAAAGATATAATAGATAGATGGAACCATTAGCATCTAAAATTAGACCTCAAAAACTTGCTGATTTTGTCGGTCAGGAGCACTTGGTAGGCAAAAACAAGCCGTTGGCAGTTGCTATTAAACAAAAGCATGTGTTTTCGTTTATCTTCTGGGGCCCACCCGGAGTTGGCAAAACAACTCTTGCTAAAATATATGCTAAATCTCTTAATGCAGATTATCATGAACTTTCAGCCGTCTCGGCTAGTAAAGACGACATCCGGCAAATAATTGATTCATCTCCCAAAGGAAGTGGTACACTTCTCGGGCCAAAAATTCTTTTTCTGGATGAAATTCATCGTTTCAATAAAGCTCAACAAGATTTCTTATTGCCTTATGTTGAGAGTGGTCGACTTGTACTCATTGGTGCCACAACCGAGAATCCAAGTTTCGAAGTTATTTCGCCACTACTATCACGTTGTCGTGTTTTTGTTTTGGAAAATTTAAAAGATGACGATATAAAAAAAATTATCAAAAGAACGGGATACAAAATGAGGAAAGATGCACTTGATTGGCTTATTCGAATGTCAAACGGTGATGCTCGACAAGTTATTGCGATGATAGAAAATACTGCTTCACTTTATAAAGAAATAAATATTGAAAATTTAAAAAATACTTTGCAGTCAAAATTTCTCCGTTATGACAAGAAAGGGGAGGAGCATTACAATTTAATAAGTGCTTTTATTAAGAGTATGAGGGCTTCACAACCAGACCCTGCTTTGTATTATTTGTCAAGGATGATAGAAGCCGGGGAAGATCCCAAATTTATTGCCAGAAGAATGATAGTTTTTGCTTCAGAAGATATCGGACTTGCTCAACCAACCGCACTTGTCGTTGCTAATGATGTTTTTCGAGCGGTTGAAATAATTGGGCTTCCAGAGTGTGCTGAAAATCTTGCTCATGGAGTAGTGTATTTGGCTCAAGCCAAGAAAGACAGGAGCGCCTACAATGCGTATCTACTCGCCAAAGAGGACGTTTTAAGGTATGGGAACCTTCCGATACCACTTAACCTAAGAAATGCCTCTACAGGGCTTATGAAGGACTTGGATTATGGAAAAGGCTATGAAAAGTACACAGATAAGAGTTTAATGCCCGAAAAATTAAAAAATAAAAAATATTTAAAGGTAAAGAAAAATGGGGAATAATACTATAAAAATATTTTGGTCACATAAAAATAATTATATGAGTGTGGGGAAAGACCGTTTTGCGATATTATATGTTGCAAAACGGTCTTAATCTTTGCGACATTATGTTTATTAAAGAGAGTGTCGCAAAGATATATTATGGAATTGACACCTTGTCAAGGGTATGTTCCTATTGAATAGGGAATATAAGGTTATTTTTTTCCGTTTCACAAGTTTCACTTATGACATTATAAAGATATTTTGTCAAATTAGTCCTTTTTTTCTAATTTTTCTAAAATATTCTCCAACAACTCAACAATACGATTAATTCTAAAATACCAAAGAACAACAAAACGACCAATCAAAAATAAACAGACAAAAGCACCGAGAACATAAAAAATTAATTTTAAATTTTCCATAATCAAATTATATCATAAAAAATTTTTGATACCTTACCTAAATAAGGCGTATAAGTGGAAAACTCCCAAACATTGCGTAATTTCATACGAGAAAATAAATAATTAAACTCGCTTTCAGTTTTAAATCTATACTCGGTCGGTTTAGGAAACCCCCGGGAAGTTCTTACAAGTCGTAAAGGAGTTAAAAACGGCTCATACGACGCTTTAATTACGTATTTTGATACGTAATAAGCCAATCGGGGAGAGCCATCAGTTTGGAGCAAATCAACAAAACCGAATCCCCACAATTTTGAGAAAACCCTCTCTTTTCTTTCTCGACCGATTGATATGGTACGTTTACCTTTTTTAACATCACCCCACTCTTGCGACACTCCAAAGAGCAAGCCATGAAAATGGATTCTCCCACCAGGAGAGAGTTCGGGAACAAAGAGGGATTGAGAGTTTGGAAATGAAATTGACAACCTCCTTTGGAAACGAGTGAGAGCACTGGAACTAAATAATACATCTGAGGCACTACCCTGAAAGGTGAGCGTAATGAATAACGGAGATCCAAGCTCCTCAATAGCAGATAACAATCGGCGCAGACATATTCTTTTGGTCCGACGAACTGAATCGGCACGTCTAACAGCCAAAGGTTCGCCATTTTTTCGGGAACTTGATACCCGACGAATGGGGGAGGGTTCTTTTTGAGTTTTTGTAATTTCGATTGTTTTACCATATTTTCTATATAAAATCATTTTAAGTGTATATTTTAATAATTTACATGTTATGTGGTTATATCAAGTCATGAATGAACCACTTTACAATGATTTTCACATTGATGACCTTTAACGCCATAGAATTCACAATACAAAACTTTATGCTTTAAAGGAGCCGGACGACCCATAGGAATATCCTGACGAGTATCATAGAGAGAAACTAACTCTTTTTCTATAAACATAAAAGAGGGCATAAAATCATACTTTTTCTTTTCAGGGTTATCCTCTTTAAAATTTTGAACACGACGAATCATAACAAGCCCCCAAATAACACTAGGATTCGGTTTCGTAGTAGAAATATCCCTAGACCCCAAAACTTTATAAAGAGTATAAACAGCAGAAATCATCAAACGGGCACGTCTATCAATCATTGAGAAATCCTGAGTATTAGCATAAATATCAATACCACGCTTTCTGTATTGCGATAAAAATCTTTTCATTTCCACAGTCAATTCAGCGAAATTGCGACTGTCTAATTCTGTCGCAATTTCGTCCCAGATAATATCGCAATCAGAAAGCTTAACTAATTCAGCAGTATCAGACCAATAAAAAATAAAATCTTTTCCCTCCTCCTCAAAAGCTTCTGAAAATTTTAAATTAGAAAAAATCGGACGAATAACACCAGTTTTTTTAAACCATTTTTTATTACGAATCAAAATACGTCTAGTAAGACGAGCAGTATATAAACTCTTACCTTGACCTGGAGCACCCTCACAAATTTCAAATATAGCCATGTATTTTATTTTAAAAACTAATAATTAAACACCCTTACCACCCAAAAAGGGAACATGGGAAAGAATCCAACGCAAAACCTTAAATCCAAAAATAGCAATCTCAACAGTAAAAATTAAAGTAACACAAGTTAAAAGAGTAGCCATAGGAACAAGAGGATCAAGCAAATGAACATAACCACCAAGAGTAGCCATAGCAGTATGAAAGCCCTCAGGAAAACCAGTACCAGAGGGAAACAACCCAATAAGGAATGACAGGAAACTATGAACTTGTTGAGCCAAAAAATCTAACATATATAATTATACTTTTGAATGAAAAGTATTTAATACTAATTTATAAACTGTCATTGCTGTAAACAAATAAAGTAACGCACCTAAAATTGTTTTAATGGTAGAAGCATACGGAACACCCTCAATCATATCTGCATTAATAAAAGTTATCTGTCCAATAGGAGTAGTAACATGAATATCAATCTCAGCAGACCCTCCATTTTCAAATAACTCATCATACAAATTACCAACATCATAAATATACGAAAACGGAACAGAATCCTGTAAACTCAAATTAGAAAAAGATTGCAGAGTAGTAGGGGATACAACATAAAACCATTTTATAGCATTTTTTATTTGACAACCTAAATCAGTAGATCCACAAGAATCATTCACATAAAAATCAGTATCTAAAATAACCTCAGGAGTACCATACTCACCAGATTGATTAATCACATTAAAAGTCCACAAATCACCAGGACCCATACGAGAAGTAGTAGGAGTACAAAAAACTTGATACCAAGAACAAGAAACATCATAATCTCCATTCCAAAGAGAAACAGCAACTTCATAAAGACCATTTTGACCAGTTACAGCAGTAAACTCATCAGTAACTTCAACCAAAGAATCATAAGTAGTAATATCGTGTTCAAAAATCTGACAATCATCGAAAGAATAGGAACGAGGACATACAGTAACCAAAACCTTATCCAAATCAGAATCATCAACACTATTAACATAATATTTATAAACAATATCAAACACAGATGAAGAAGTAGTAGAATCACTTACAGGAGAAATATGATACAAACGAGAAGAAAAACGACAAACACCTCCAAAATCAATAGCGGTTTCATCTTGATTTTGAATACCATCTAAACACGTTTCAGCAATACTTTCAACAATAGAACAACCAACATTATCAACACAAGAAAATTCTATAAAACCAAAAATTTGAGTACGAGCACTATCTGTATAAAAAGTTTCATAAGCTGTACCAGTATGATCAGAAAAATTACCATCAGCTCCACCATAAGGAACATTTGCATTCCCGGTACAAATCGTTGCTGTACCATTACCACCTAAGGGATATTCAAAAGGAAATTCAGCTACCTGAGCTCCAATACTTGCACCCCAAGAAACCCAATAACCATCAGTACCATTCCAGGGAGGATTATCACAAAATATTTGAGAATTATTTTCTAAATGAGCAGGAACACGATAATTTTCATCAGCAAAAACAAAATGCGAAATACCCAGCCCGAACCCTAGAACGAGCAAGCCAACATAAACACTTTTGAGTATAACTTTTTTCATGATAATTTTCGCAATTAATCTCACGTGCGAGGGCTTGCTCGCCCTAAAGGTCGAGCAGACCCTCGCATACGAGGGGTATTTTATTTTGTTGATCCCTTAACTTTTCTCCAACCGAAACGGAACACCAAGTAAGCAACCCCAATTCCGATAACAGCCCCTAGAATTGTAAGTAATGCTCCACCATATGATGTTAAAGTGTCGGTAACTAACGTTGTCATTGCACTTGCAGTCATGTTATTTGGTATAAATTAATATACAAATTAATTAATAATTACGACCCCACATAAGAATTCTACTTTGTAGAACCCTTAACTTTTCTCCAACCGAAACGGAACACCAAGTAAGCAACCCCAATTCCGATAACAGCCCCTAGAATTGTAACCAAAGCACCAGAGTAACCATAAAACGCACCTCCTAACTCCTTCATAACTCCAGTACCCGTACAAGTCGCTTGTGCAACAGTCAAACAATTTCCTATAACTCCAATTTCCATATAATACTTGTTAAATTAATTCTAATAATTACGACCTACTTTTCATGACCAAAAAGGGCTATGAAAAGAGCAAACAAAAATCCACACACCAAAGCAGTAGCAATAACTTCTATCGATAATTGTTGTAATTCAGATAAACTCATATATTACGCAAAGGATTTTTCATAAAGTTAAACGCTACACCGACCAAAACAGCAGGAAAAAATATTAAAAATAAAATCCGAGGAAGATAAGAAGTAACTAAAATATAAATTGTTGAATACTCATCACTCATAATATTTTTCCAAAATACTTAATAATAAATTTCATAACATAAAAGAAAAGAAAGGTTAAAACACCAAACTCCAAAAACCAAACTAAACCCGGTGGAAAAAAGGGGGAGTCAGTAGAAGAAACAAAAGACTGAGAAGAAATATCAACAACGTGATATTGAAGATAAAAAGTTAAAGTACCGCCATTACCAGAAAAAGCTGAGGTTAAATTTGTAACACAAACAGGATCAGATTCATGGTAATAAGAATTATTTTGATAAATTGCATAAGTAAAAAACTCAACACCAGAATTAATTACAGATGAAGAAACCACTAATTGAGTTTGATAACTACCACCACTACATTCAACAAGTCGAACATTTCCCCCACCAGAATAATTACTCCCAACAGTCGGAACAAAATGAGCATTAGCAGTATCAACCACAATGTACTTACCAGAACCAGGAGAAGGTAAAATCTCATAAGGAGAAGAATACATGTTAGTAATAACAGAAGAATCAAGAGTAACTACAAAAGTTTGAGTAACATAATCAAAATTATCATCAGCAATAGCAGTATTGCAACCAAAAGTAAAAATAAATGCAAGAATAATTGATAAAATAATTTTTTTCATAATTTTCTAAACATGCCGACCCTAAAGGACAAATAAAATACGAATAATTCCAAAAGGGTCAGCAAGTTTAAAACACTACACAGAAAACGAAACCAAACTCAAACGTAACTTCTCCTTTGGAGAAGTAAAATTCAAAACAGCAACACCGTCCTTACCCTCAAACTTTGAATATTCCTTAACCTGATCTTCTGTCGCATTAGCAACAAAAATCTCACCATTGATATTCAAACGAACCTTATGAGAAACACCAACAGGTCCACCGGTAGCAGACATGTCATATGGATTCGATAGGGCAGTCAATAATTTTACATTTTCTTCAAATTTCATATATTTTTAAATTATTTTATTTATAATATCGACTTTTGATGTCGCACAATCAATGAAAAATTGAGGCATCATAATAACCCTAATAATAATAAGGATTGTTTTAAAAAACAAGAGTGTCGCAAAGATATATTGTGCGACGTCCTTCTATCTTAAAAATATAGCTATAAATAGGCTTCTTGACACTACCCCACTCTTGTGGAAAACCAAATTAATCGGAATTATTAATACCAGAAAGACAGAAATTAAATGCTTGCACTTGATTATTATAATTTTTTATTTTTTCTTTTGTGTTTGCAATTAAATCATTATAAATATTTACCAAATCATTATATTGATCAACTTGCTCATTACGACTACTCCCCTCGTAAACAGCTCCATTATCGATCATTTCTTTGCGTAAGATAAGATCTTGCTCCATTTCTTTAATTTGACTTTGATTGGCATTAATAATTCCATAAAGAACCTGGTCAACAACTGGGCAAATACTTCGAGGAGTACCGAAATGTTGAATAGCCATCCAAATATTTTTGCCTTCAAATTGACCCTGCCCAACAGCTATTCCGATCTCTGTGTAATTTTTATTTAAAATATTGGCGCGGTGACCTAGACTTGCCATCCAAGCATCCACCAAAGCCTTATCATCTTGGAAGTTGCCCATGGCCAAATTTTCGCCAATCAAAATGTAATTGTATCCCACTTCGTTGCCAAGATCTGAGACCCCAACTCCAGTTGGCGAAGTATGTTCAAAATATTGATGATCAAACATATCTTGTAATTTTTTACTGGCGGATAAATTTAATTTCGAATTTTCCATTAATGGAGCTAGCCCGCCATTCTCTTTTCTATTCTTATTCGTGAGAACAATAATATTATTATTAGATAACTTTGCATCACTGTTGATATTTAACAAATCATTAACGACCCGTAAAGGCCCTGGAGTATCAGCTTGTCCGAGTAAGAGGGGCTCCTCTTCTAATTGAATACTTGGCTTATCTTCTTTATTTAAAGATGAGGAAATATTTTTTACAACAGACAAAAAATCCTCTCTTAAAATAAAAAGAGAGAGTCCAACAAAAATAATTATAAAAAATTGATAACGTATTTTCATTTGTTTATTTATTTACACAGAACAGATAATTCATAACCGGATTTTTCAGCTTCTTCCGTCGTGCTAAACCAAACTTCATTTTCTGGTTTAATTCTTTTAGCTCCACTACAACCAGGACTATAATACATTTTACCATTTTTTGAGGCCACATACCTTCTCTCGGCTGATTGCATGGATGGCGTCAGGTAATCATCAGAATTATTTTTATCTTGCCTAAGTAATAAGTTGTCATTTTCTGTAATAATTATATTATTGCTTCTCTCGGAATTATTATCGACAGATAGCCGACCCAAACCAAAAGCACTAATCCCCACCCCTATTATTATACAAAGATACAAAAAAGTAATCTTGTCAATGTCAATTTGGCTCTTGATTTTATATAAAAAATCAGATATACTCATACAGTTCAATTATAATTTATTCAAATGTAGTTTGCTAGTCCTTTCTGAGGATAAAATCCTGTCATTAGCCAGTAAACTACTAATAAACATTTCATGGCACATAGAAAGGCCGGGGGTTCGGCCAAAAACTTAACAGACTCAAATCCAAAGTACTTAGGTACGAAACTTTACGCTGGTGAAAAAGCAAAAGCTGGTTCAATCATTATCCGACAACGTGGTACAAAAATTCTTCCAGGAAACAATGTCGGTCTTGGCAAAGATCATACTCTTTTTGCTCTTAAAGAAGGTACTATAAAATATGGAACAAAAAGAAAAATAAATTTCAACCGCTCATCATCAGTCAAAAAAATCGTCCACGTAATCTAACAAAAAATTCCCGATATATCGGGAATTTTTTTATCTTATTATTAAAATTTCACACTCCCCTTTCTGATCACCTTTTTTTATAGAAATTTTATAAGTGCCAAGAGTTTTAATGTGTTCCATTATGATAGATTTTTCATCTATTTCTACTCCAGCAATTTCTTTAATTGCAACAACAACATCTTTAGGACCAACCGCTTTAAATAAATGCCCCTTATCGTTGGCTTTGGCTTTTATGGTAATCACTTTATTGCCCACAGTTGCAATCAATTCTATAAAAGATTTCATTTCTTCTTCCCTCTTTTTTTCTGTCTGTCTTTTTCTGGCTTCTAATTTTGCAAGCTCGACTGGAGTCGCTAGAATTGCTAACCCTTTAGCTAGAAGAACATTCTGAGCATAGCCCTCTTTGAAATCTTTAACATCATATTTATTTCCAACTTTTGGGATATCTGTAAGTAAGATAACTTTCATAATTTTTTTATTTTAATAATATTTCAATCGCTTTATCCATTTGTGGGTCTTTTTTAGCCTCATAATCTTTCTGGGTATAAGGCACAATAATATCTGGAGTAAGTCCTTCGAGAGAAATAGAAACGCCGTTGGGAGTAAGCCAGTTCGCAACAGTAACCTTGAGAGATGTCTCATCGGTGATCTTTATTAATTCTTGGACAGAACCTTTACCAAAAGTCTTTTCTCCAACCAAAGTCGCAATATTATGCTCTCGAAGAGCTCCGGCTAAAATTTCAGAAGCAGAAGCAGAACCTCCATCGACAAGCACGATGAGTGAAAGATGCTCATTGAACAAACGCGGACCACGACTGCGATAAGTTTTAGGTTCACGCCCATCAGCAAAATCTTCACTCAGAATCGTTTTACCTTCATCAATAAACCATGAGCCAATATTCACAGCTGAATCCAGATAACCACCAGGGTTACCACGTAAATCCAAGATAAGTTTGCTGGAACCAGAATCAATAAATTTCATCAATGCTTCTCTAAACAAATTAGAAGAGTTTTCAGAAAAACTGTACAGGGTAATAACAAAAATTCCATCATCTCGTAAATTCGTATCTAAAGTTGGCACAGCGATACTTTCTCGAGCAACAACAAATTCACGGGCTTCATTTTCTCCCAATCGAAGAATCGTTAAGCTCACAGTAGTCCCGGCAGGCCCTCGAATTAAATCAATCGCTTCATCAACTGTCATATCAACTGTACTTTCTTTATTTATTTTTATAATTTTATCTCCACTCTTGATACCTGCTTTCCATGCTGGAGTATCCTTGAGTGGAGCAATAATCGTCAAGATATTTTCTTTCATTCCTATCTCCGCTCCAATACCATCAAATGAGCCCAAAATCTCTTCGGTGAACTCTTTATTCTCTTTCGGTGGAAAGAAGACTGTATATGGATCTCCAAGTGAAGAAGCCAGCCCCGAGATGGCTCCCCAGACACGATCTTGATCTTTTATCTGGTCATTATAAATAGATTTCTCATTTAAAATATTCCAGACTTTCCAAAATGAATTAAAATCCGCTGTTGTTTCTACTTGTGGAGTTTTATTGATAATAGATGTGACTTTGTCTATTTCTGGGCGATGTGAATATCCAAGATAAACACCCAATCCTAAAATTCCAGTAATAATTATCAAGGAAATAATTACATAACCAAATTGTTTTAAAATTTTATATTTCATAATTCTATCTTTATTATTACAAAATTAATTTATTGTTTCAACCTCTAATGCGGAAGGAGTGTATTTATTGCTTGGATCCCATAACATCCACGAATTTAAACCATTATCATATGTAGCTTTCATTTGAGCTCTAACCAATTCTTTTGTATATGTAGCCCCTAAGTCAAAATCTTGAAGCCATGGGCGGATTTTCTTGGGGTCTTGATTAATGGCCTTAGTTTTGACTACAGCACTAGCCAGGGCTCTGTTTATGACTTCATATGGATAAAGAGCGGGGTTTTTGTATCCGGCATGTCCAGGAGGATAATGAGATGGATAAACCATCGGACAAACAAAATCAAAATACGGTATAGTTTTCTCCCAAACTTGACCAATACCCATATCATCTTTGGCTTCTGTTGTTAGCCCAAAGAGATCAGCTGAAATAGGAATGTTATCTACTTTTTTAATTTCAGTTCTGAGATATTTAAAAAACTTTTCCATATTATCTGAACGAGTTTCTCCAGTTGCTAAATTATAATTAATATCTTTCATATTTCCATCAGAAGGATACCTGATATAATCAAAATTTATTTCATCAAACCCAACACTATAAGAATACAAAGAAATATCTAAAATGTAATCATGAACATTTTTATTTGTTGGATCAAGAAATGATAAACCCTTACGATCTTTCCAGACTCCCCCATCACTCAATCTTTTTATCGCCCAGGCTGGTTTTAACTTTGTCAGATATGGATCTTGAAAAACTGAAACACGGCCGATGATATAAATATTCTTAGAGTGAAGTAGTGAAGTAAGTGCACGAATATTTTTTATACGGTTTTCTGAACTCCCCATTTCTTGAATCTCCAAATTGTCCGTGGCAAAACTAATTCGCCCCGTTGAATCTTTTATATCAATGACCACAGCATTTAACTCTGTCTGATCGACAATTTTTACTAATGAATTACGAAAATCTTCTGAGCCAGCAACCCAACCAGACATATAAAGTGCTCGGACGTGCTCCGGGGTGGCAATATGAGTCACCGGAATAAGTGCTTGGGCATTTTCACTTTTGACCAAGTTCTCTTTCTCAATCTTATCATCACTATTTTTTAAATTATTTTTATCACTGATAGATGAATCTTTATTCTGGTCATACTCTATATTACTTCCGTAAACTAATGGCAAAATATAAAAAACAATTACCCCGCATAATACCAATGCGAGGCCAGTTATAAAAATTACTTTTATCTTTTTTTTAGATAGCATATTTATTCTCCACTACCGATATTGTCTACAAATGTTTTACTATGATTCGTATCTTTAGATAGGCGCGCTTTAATTTCTAAATAAAATAGATATGCCAGATATATAATGGCTAACCCAGTTATGAGAAATAATATCTTTCGCCAAGAATTAGGAAAACCTAAAAAGGGCAACAACATTACCCACAAGCCAATAATAAATAAAGTTTTTTCTTTTCTCATTCTTTTATTATACTCCATTTATGAAGGAGAAACAATCACGACAAACTCCCCCTTTTGCTTATCTTTATCACTATTAAGATGTTCCAATAATTCTTTTGGTGTCCCTTTGACAAATTCTTCAAACTTTTTTGTAATTTCGCGAGCAATCATGACTTCTCTTTTGGGGACAAAAGTATCGAGCGATTCAAGAGTTTTCAAAATTCGATGAGTTGATTCATAAAAAACTACTACTCTATCCGTTTCTTTTATTTCTTTAAATAATTTTTGCCTCCCCTTTTTGTGTGGCAGAAAACCAAGAAAAATAAATTCCGCCGATGAAATACCACTGGCTGAAAGTGCCGAGATCAAAGCGCTTGGTCCAGGAATTGGCGAGACTTTGGCCTCTTTTCCAAATTCTTTTCTTATATTAGATATCAGAAGGACTCCCGGATCAGATATACAAGGAGTTCCAGCATCAGACACTAGGGCAAAACTTTGCCCAGCCTTTATCAAATTAATAACAACCGATTCTTTGTTTTCAGTGCTATGAGTATTGTAACTCATCGTTTTTGTTTTAATGTCATATTTATTCAGTAAATTCTGCGTCGTCCGAGTGTCTTCACACAAAATATAATCCACCTCCTTCAGCACCCGAATTGCCCTAAGAGTAATATCTTCCATATTCCCAATCGGCGTCGCCACGATATATAGTGTTCCTAAATCCTGCATTTATTGATTATAACACGAAAAGATTAGTATTTAAAGACTGAAATTAAATTCTGAAATAAAATACAGATTTTCCTATTTTTCCGTTTTGTTTTATTTTTCCTTCTTTTTCTAGTTGCGATAAATACCGAGTTGCTGTTGCATCCGAGACATGAAGAAGTTTCTCAACTTCGTCGTTTGTTATCTTTGTTTGCTTCGCAAACAAAGTCATAATTTTATCCAACTTTTTTCTTTTTCTAGATTGGATTGCATTTTTAGCTTGTACAAGTAACTCACGAGCTAGATTTTTCCCTGTCCCATTAGAGGCAGGGTTCACTTGTGGACTCGTTGGCTCTAATGGGATTTCTTTTTTAGGTTCAGACGGAGCCAGAGGTTTCTCCTCTGGTGTGTCCAACGGCTCATTTCCTGGTATTTGAGCCGTTGCACCCGATTCCATAGTGGAATTTAGAGTTGGTTTTGGTTCAACAGCTGGAATCTCTGGTTCTGAGGGAATAGTTTCTATAGGCTCAGACATTGCCTCGCTGGAGTCTTTTACAGAAGCGGGAACAGGCTCAATTGGAGCTTCTACCGTTACTTCTTCCTTTGGTGTGATTTCATCTGACATATATAGATTATAACAAATAGGGCTTAAATATAGGGGGTTTCAGAGCTTGACATTTAACTCAAAAAGGAGTATAATGTATAGATAAGGTTAGTTCTTTGAAATTAGATTTGATTGATTATTAGAGAAGATTTATAAAAGTCTTTTGTGATAATCAATTAAATCTAAAATGTTATTAACATGGAAACGACAAGAATTATTTTTGACATGGGTGATAAAGTTCGTATTTCACCACTAATCTATTCCGATAATAAACTTAAAGTTGAACCAGGAGATCTTTCAAAATTTGCTCCAATGGGTAACAGTTTTTATGGTTATCAAAAAAGAAATGACGGGAATCCATTTTTAGGAGCCCCAGAACAAGATGCTTGTGGAGGAATTGTTTATTTCGATAACTCCATTACAAAAGCAGACTTTGAAGCTTTGGTGCGCATAATGGATATTCAATCTGCTCAGGTTGTTAATCCAGGAAAAGATTTTGCATTATTTGGTGCTGAATCTGAAAAACCAGGCAAAGATGGTTATATTACGCAAATTAGGGTTGTTCCCAAATTTGGATTGCGTTATTTGTTCGGTGCAATAAAAGACGAAAACGAATATGATAATTTCGTTGATCAACAAATGACCGTCGTAGAAACTCTCTGGCTATTTATCGAAAGTGAACGTAAGCGTTGGGGTACTTCATTTACGCAAGACAAAGAAAAAGGACTCAGTGGACTTTTTGGTGGAGATGGACATTTCATGCGCGAAGAATTGTCTTTCGGTTTCATGCTTGAAAATGACTATTATCACATTTGCCGAATCTGGTCACGTGCATGGTTAGTTACGAAGTAAATTAAAACATCGCTCCCAAAGAAAGCTCCCGCTTTCTTTGGGAGCTTTCTTTTTATGTATTATTTAAGTCCAAAATTTCTTTCTTCTTTTATATCAGAAACTAAAATCTTATGTTCTCTTCCAAAATTATCGATTGTAATTAAATAATATTTAATATTAGACGGATTCTTTTTAGCTTCATTTGTAAAATTTAGCTTATCATCTGTATTGATGTCAAAGTGATAATTAAGTTCTATTCTTTCTGAACCACCGCCTTGCAAAAATATTGAAGTTCCATGATTTATCGTTCTAGTATCATAAGAAGTCATATTGCCATTTGATTTAAAATTATAATCTTCATAGGATTTAGTTTTTGGACCAATTTTAAAAGATAAATTAATTACAGGAAGACTAATCTCTAAAGACGGTTTATAAATACTACCTGAGGCATTTCCTTCATTTCTGATATCAAAAATAGCTTTTATTGTTAAGAAACTATTTTTATCAAAACCGTGTTTTAATATCCAATCTTCATTAAACTGTGAACCTATTGATGTATTTTCTATCTTAATTTTAGATGTTATTTGTGCTCTCATTAAATTTGCCATTCGTTTAGTAGAAATAGCATACCATGCTGTAATAATGACAAGTATAATTGTTGAAATTGCTTGAATTAAGCCAAGGTTTTGATTTAATAAATTGATAAAATCTTTTATGGATTTCATTTAATTAGTGAATATACTTACTAATCTCAACAATAATACCTTGTGCAATAACATTTCCTGCTACAGCTTCAAAAATAGTTTTTAACGACCTTAATGCCAATTTTATATTGGATTGTTCCGGTGATTTTTTAGAAAGCTCATTCTTTAATTCTGTAACTATATCATTAACTTCACTTTTTCTTTCTATTGGTAAGTCAATATCTGGGGTATATTTATTAATTTGATCAGTTAATTTTTTTATTTCTTCTATTGATTTCGTATTAATTTGATGAACATTAAGAGTAACATCATCAGACACATTTCCTAATGTACCAGCAAAATTTTCGATATGACCTACATTATAGATATCACCAGTTATTTTTGCTCTCTCTTTATCTTCTTTAGAAAAAGAAATACCTTCTCCTGCTACACCTGCCTTTTCTAATCTTAAAGCCCAATCAAGTATTAAATTTCGTACACCATCCAAGATCCCAGTAACGGCAGTTCTACCTATCATAAATTTTATATCTGTTTCAAAGCCAATAGCCTCCATTATTTGTTTTTTGGCAGAAGTATTGTAATCAATCATGAAAGTACTTGAATCTGTTTTTGCAAGATCATCAAGTTCACCGATGGGTTGCATTACGCCTCTTTTTGCCATGATATCTCCAGCCTCTGTATCACCAAACAAAATAGGTTGCCAGCCATGATATGGATTCCAAGCTTTTGGTTCTCCACTTACTATTCTATAATCTGGGAGGTCTTTATTTGAGAAACCTTTGTATCCATTTAATTCTTTTTCTATCCACTCTGCAAACTCTTCTAAATCGAGTTTAACAGCAACAATCTTCGCTTTTCTTAATAAATCTGAGCATGAGTTACTTTGATCTGTAGCTTCAATTTGTAAATCTTGAATAATTGATGACATAAAAATCGTTTTATTTTTTAATAAATTTCGACTTGTAACAGTTATTTATAATATCTATAGGTAACTGCTTGCACTTTCGGTATATATTCGGTTATAATAGAATTGTAGCAAAACATATATTATTTAGCAATATGCAAACACTAACAAAAAAACAAAAATTAATACTGGATTTTATTAACTCATATATCAATGAAAATGGTATATCTCCTACTAATGACGAGATACGAAAGAAATTTAAATTAAAAGCAATTTCTACTGTACATGAACATGTAAACGCTTTAAAAGAAAAAGGCTACATTTCAAAGTCTGATAATTTATCAAGAAGTATAGAAACTAATAAAGAAAATTTTCAAATCATTGAAATACCAGTTATGGGAACTATCGCAGCAGGTTATCCAATAGAAGCGATTGAAGATAAACAAGATGCCATTTCAATAATTAACTCAAATATTAAAAGTCCTAAAGATTATTATGCACTAAGAGTCCAAGGAGACAGTATGATAGAAGAAGGAATATTTAATGGGGATATTGTAATAATAAAAAAGCAATCAGTGGCTGAAAACGGACAAACCGTAGTTGCTATTATTGACGACAATGAAGCAACATTAAAAAAACTATATCGAGATAAAAATAGATTTAGACTAGAACCTAGGAATCAATCAATGCTTCCTTTTTACAGAAAAGAAGTTGAAGTTCGTGGTGTAGTTGTTCAGATTATAAGTAATCCAAAAATAGAACAGGAAGTAAAACCTCAAAAGAAAACAAAACACGGATTTAAAACAATAGATCTATTTGCTGGAATAGGTGGCATAAGAATGGGATTTGAAAATGCAGGATTTAAAACAGTTTTTGCAAATGATTTTGATGCACCCTGTAAGCAAACATATGATCTTAATTTTAAAGATTCAAAATTGATAGTTGAAGATATAAGAAAAATAGGGATTAATGATTTACCAGAATTTGATTTTATATTAGGAGGTTTCCCTTGTCAGGCTTTTTCTATTGCAGGATATCGTAAAGGATTTGATGATCCAAAAAATAGAGGTAATTTATTCTTTGATATAGCCAAAATTATTAAAGCAAAAAATCCAGAAGGATTTTTACTTGAAAATGTAAAAAATCTAAAAAGCCATGACGAAGGCAACACATTTAGAATAATTGAAGAAACTCTAAAAGATTTAGGATATCATGTTAAAGCAAAAGTATTAAATACAATGGAATATGGTAATGTCCCTCAAAATCGTGAACGTATATATATCGTTGGGTTTAAAAATAAAGAGTATTCAGATAAATTTACATTTCCTGAGCCTATTAAACTTAATGTAAAAATTACTGATTTATTAGAGAAAAATGTTTCTGAGAAATACTATTACAACGGAAAGCCTCTTTTTGAAAAACTAAAAAAAGATGTAAAAGAAGAAGGAAAAGTATATCAATGGAGAAGACAATATGTCAGAGAGAATAAAAGTGGAGTTTGCCCTACACTTACAGCTAACATGGGAATGGGTGGACACAATGTTCCGATAATTAAAGATAAGAAAGGAATAAGAAAATTAACACCCCTTGAGTGTTCAAGAATACAAGGATTTCCAAATAGTTTTAAATTACCTCCTTTAGCAGATTCTGCATTGTATAAACAATTTGGAAACTCTGTGAGTGTTCCAGTAGTAGAAGCTGTGGCTAAACAGATGATGAAAGCAATGGAGTAACTAAACGATAGAACCTTTTTTAATTGGTTTTAATTTGTATTTTATTACAACATCTTTCCTTAAATCCATCCTGGGTCTTCTTTTTTGGGCCTGTTGATCTGATAATCTTTCAGTTTTATTTACCTTAGAGAGATAAATATATTTATCAAGAATTCTATAAATACTAAAAGTTCCATCTATTATTCCATCCTTTCCAACAAAATCCATTAAATATAACTCATTTTCATCCCAAAAAGAATTTGGTCCAAATGAAGTAGGACCACTACTACTTGTTGCCTTTACCTGTTGTCTTTTATTATTATTCCTGTTGATTGTATCAAATGAACCTTTTGAATTATATGCTTTAATAACCCTAGCAGAATTCATTTCCAAGCAAAATAAACTTTCTGTAAGTCCTTCTGGTATATTTACCCCTCTTGAACCAAGACTTTTAAGTAAATTACTAAGTTCCAACCAACGCTTAAATATTGTTCGTAATTTAGCTTTATCAGAGCTTTCTATTTTTAAGATATCAAGCTTGATTTGTTTCTTATTAATCGTTACAGTAATTTTATTTTTTTTCATATATTTATTTAACAAAATAGTCTAATGGTTTTTTATAAAGTTTTGCAAATTCTTTTAATTGCAAAACATCAAATCTTCTTTGTCCGGATTCTATTTTAGAAAGATATGATTGAGTTTTCCCTAATTTTTTAGCAACTTCAACTTGTCCTAGTCCAGACTCTAGTCGTGCTTTTACTAAGCGCTTAACAATTTCATTATGGTCTTTTGTATATATTGCTCTAGGCATAAGATTATTATAATATTCCATTGCGTAATATTCCAAATTGCCATATAATACAATACAGGGTCGCCCCCGCATTCCTCACCAAACCCCCTGAATAGCAAGAACGGTTCTTGCTATTCCCGTTAGATGAACCTCAGGTGGGACAAAATTGGAATCAAATTGTAAAGAATATATGGGTATTTACTTCCCTATCTTGCCAAAATACGAAATATGAGGTAATGTGAAGAAAAAAGTGTTTAACTAAATTCTCACAAAATGAAATACTTAATTCATTCAGAAATTGATGAGAACTCTATCATTTTGATTGAGTTTGAAGATGGTCGTAAAGAACCATATTTTGTAAAGCAAAAGGAAGTTGGATCAATTACTGGCGCTACGATGTTGCTTGGTTTCAAGCTGGTGGATTTACTGGAAAACTCTAAAATTCCCTATCCTGTAAGTGACGTCTGGACAGACCGGTTATATATTTCCAACGAAAAGGTCAAGGGAAAGCATGTGGGAATTAAGGGATACAGGAAATTAAACCCTGAAGAAAAAACCGAATGGACAGTAAAACTTCAGCGCTCCGAAAGACTCAAACCCTTGCTGGAGGTTATCTCGAAAAATTAACGTGTCCGTAGGTTGCTAAAATAAGCCACGAATTATAGTAGTGGCTTTTTAATTTTCTCAAACTCCAACGTTAAAATAAATTTTGTATGCTTCGCATGCATAATCTATGTGAGCCACAATAATTTGCTTTTCGTCAAAAGCAAATTTTCCAGCCCCGGACTCAGCTATTTTTCTTACTAGAAAAATATGCTTCCGTCTTCACAAACGCGAAAAAGAGTGCAGAAGTGCACTCTTTTTGAATACCGCGTTTGTGACCCCACAGAGAATCGAACTCTGATTACCGCCTTGAGAAGGCGATGTCCTAACCGTTAGACGATGGGGCCAAATTTTTTATTTTATTTTAATCAAAGTTCGATTCGAATCGACCTCAGAATTTACCTTCTTACAGAAGCAGTACACCTGTTCTGTATTCTATTTCGTTATAACTCATATAATACTATCACAGGTTTTTTGTTTGGGTCCCATCCCAAACTTCAACCTTTCAAAGGCGATGTCCTAACCGTTAGACGATGGGGCCAAAATAATTAATAGTTACCAATTAGGAATTACGAATTATTACTCACTTAAAATAACAAAAAAATACAATTTTTACAACCCTTGGGTTTATTTGTTATTTCTAATTTTCTATCGCAACCACGGTTCTATCGTTTGATAAATGGGATTTCGGGCAAGCGAAAAGTAAAATGAGTTTTTCTTCTCCGGTATTTACTAATTGATGGACTTCGCCTTCTTGTACCGAAAAGCAGTCCCCTTTCTTTACTATTTTTTTAATATCCCAATGATTCGTATTTTCATTTTTACTAATCCGAATCTCTCCGGAACCTTCGAATATTTGATAGATTTCAGTACCATCTGCGTGGTAATGTGCATTGATCTTTTTATGTGATTCTATTTCGGCCAAATAAAAACTCAAATCTTCTCCGCCAGCCAAATGAGTGATTTTTATCCCGGCGACTTGATCCATTTCGCCTTTTGAAATATTATCAAAAATATTTTTTATCTGAAAATTCTCCATATATATTATCTTCCAAATTCTTAATTTTTAATTACCCTTCAATCATACTCCCCTTCACTTGTATTTTCAAACCATATTGACAAACATCTCATCTCATGATAATATCTTATCGAAAAATATCATTAAATCTAAATATTAGAAAAAATGGATCCTTCAAAAACTTCGAAACCGAAACATGCGAGGAATTATATTCCTCACAACAGAAAGTGGGTCACAATTAAACGGCATAGCCCTGTCGTGACAAAATCTATTTATGCCGGAATTATATCCGCGCTTGTATGGGGGATGACAATTTATCACTTCGACTGGAGCTTTCCCAAAGAAGACGAAAATGCAATACTTTTCATCTCCCTGATGTTCTCAGCATTTACCTACGTCATCTTTGCGGGATATGCTGTGAATAAGGTTCTGGACGAGTATAAAATTGTTTCAAAAGCTGTGGTAAAAAATGACCTGGAAACTTTCTTACTCTACCGAGATGAACAGCTGCCAATATTAATTCATTTACCGGTAGCTGGAATAACTTTCGTTTTTGTTTTCTTTGTTATGTTCTTCCCTTTCTCAAGTGCATGGATTGGCGGAATTTCAGTATTCTCTGTAGTATTCATGGTCACTCTAATTTACAAAGTTGTAATGGAGCTGGATAATTATGAAAACAGTATCTGGTTCAAGGAGAAAATTCCTCCGGAATGGTACAAAATAAATATCGAGAGATACTTCAAAGAAAAAGGACAGTAGCCCATGTAATAAATACAAAACAAAAAAATATTGGTTTGAATTTTATATTAAGAACTACACTGACCCCAGGGTCAGTGTTTTTTATTATTCAATAAAAAAAACAATCCCCTGTTAGGGGGATTGTTTTTTGGTATTTATGGTAAAATTGGCATTGGTAAATTTAACTCTGGGCACTTTATCATGTTTATCCATCTTTGAGTTGTTTTATACATCCAACCAGTACCTTTTGACTCATTCTTCAAACTAACACCCACCCATGGTCTTAAGACTTCCGGAGAATGTTTGAGTTGAAATGTTTTGACGGCATTATATGTTTCTAATCCATAGTATCCATCAACTGGAAGATTCAAAGTCAAATACTCATTTAGAAATTGTTGCAATTTAATTACTTCACTTTTATCATTAGTAGTTCCATATTTGATATAAGTAAACAAATATTGTCCACAAGAAGTACTAGCTCCGAGGACTCTTCCTTCATTAGCATTAGCTATTGCTACTTTAGTAGATCTAGAACCATATGTTGAACCGCTGTCCCTAGATTCTATCTCTGTACATTCTTTATCATTATTTACTTCCATTCCATTTGGAATTGTTGTTTGAACTCCTTCAATATTTAGACACATATCAATCGGTGTACTACCACATGCATCATTTGTGTACACTCGTGAGGAATTTCCTCCATCAAGTAAACTACAATCCAACCCTCCATTTAGAGGACTTGGATTTGTACAAGTACGAGTTTCCGTTCCTGTTATTCCACAAGAATTATCTTTCGTACTCCAAGCACTCCATCCGCCATTTACAACAACCGCTTCATTATTTACTGAACAAGTATCACTCACTAAAGTAAGATCATACATGAGTCCGGCTGGATTAACTGTTGGGCTATTAGATGATGATGAATAATTTCTGACGTAAAATTTTATAGTATTTGTTCCTGTAACTAGATAACTTTTTATATCTATTGTTGTCAGAGATTGAAAATTAGTATATTTATATTGATCAGCCATTCTATTTATCACCTCTGTCCCATTTATTTCTAATCTATATCCATTATCAACAGCTAATTTAATACTTGCCGAGGTAATATTTTCTCCAACGTTAAATGTTTTAGTAAAGGTCTCATTCTCGCCATTTTTTGCACTCTCTGCCGTAACATGATATGCATTCCATATCCATAAAGCACTCGATGTTGGGATTGATTGAACCCAATTGGTAGATTTCCATGTTGGAACTGCACTACCTCTATTGTTTCCAAGAACATTGGTATTGTCACTTTTAATATTACACTGTTGGGTTATTCCACAAGCATCATTTGTGTATGCCTGAGTCAAATTTCCACCGTCTAACAAACTACAATCTGCCCCACCATTGGCTGGAGAGGGATTAGTACATGTTCTTGTCTGGGTTCCTGAATATCCACAGGTATTATTTTTTTCACTCCATGCACTCCATCCACCATTTATTGGTTCCGGTGAAATTTCTTTTAAAACATTAAATCCAACACAGTAATACACTTCATCCGGAGCTATGGAATTTATCCATTCATAATTATCATAAGCTAAAACATCTGTATTACAATAAAATTCTGCTGAAATAGCATCCTTATCGTTTGGTCCTGTAAATGGGATATATTCATCTTTCATTCGTTCACGAACTAATATATTTAATCCTTTTCCTGTTGATATCTCTGCTTTGCCCTCAAAAGAATTCCACCCTTCTCCACCAGATAAAAGATTATCTCCGGGGTTAGTATTCCAATCAACAGACCATTCAAATGTCCAAGGGACTATCTGACAATTATTATTTTCTAAAACAAAACTCATGGCAGTATTTTCTGTTATATCAGCTCCACCACTCCCCCAATCTGGTAAATCTTTTTCATTATCACAAACAATCTTTGTGGCTATGATAGTTGCTGTTGGGGGTTCTGCCTCTGTATCTGAAGTAGTAACTATAGCTTGTGGTTCCACAGATACAGCAAAGACATTACTATTTAGAGTAAACAAACCAATTAAAACAAACACCAGAATTCCACTAATTAAAAAATACTTTTTCATATTATTTTTATAAACATTAATAATTACTATTTCGGATTGATAATCGACTAAATTACTTATCCAACATCATTCACTGATTATGATGCCGAGCCAGCCCTGAAGGTATTACAGTTTAGGATACGAATAGATAAAAAAATATATCTCTGTATTGGAGATATATGACAGAAAGGACATTTACGCGCGACGATACAATAATTTTAATTTTTCAAGTCCTCGATGTATTTGGACTGCTATATTATTTTTTGATTTTCCGGTGATTAAAGAAATTTCTTTAAGGGTTAACTCTTGGACGTATCGCATAAGCATTACTTTCCTATATTTATCGGGAAGACATTTAATCATCAATTGCGCTGTTTTGCCATCTAAAATATCAAAATTGGGATCAAATTCACTTGCTTTGGGCTCAAACCCTTTTTCCATAAGATCATCAAGTGAAAGAGTTTTGTGTTTGCGATATTGATCAACAATAAGATTATTTAAAATATGATAAAGAAAAGCCTTCATGATATCAATTTTCCCACCCCTAACTAAATAACTCCATGTCTTGATGAAAGTATCTTGGACTAAATCTGTACTAATAGTACGATTGTGAATCTTGAAATAAGCATAAGAATTAAGCCCTTTTGAAAAATTTTGGTGGGCTTGATTTAATATATCTTTATTTTCTTTATTTTTCTTCTCTTTTATTTGAGACATATACATATATGCCGTTTTTCACGACTTTTAATTACATAATTATTACAATCACAATGTAGTAATTAGAATATATTGATTTCTGTATGGTTATTTGAGAGAGTGAGTTGTAGGGTCTTGTGGCATTGGCATTACAATAATTGTTTTGCCGAGAAATATAATCTCGATACTAAAGTATAGCACTTTAGATAACTAATAGCGAACTGTAATAATTTTATCCTTATTACGGCATAAGGGGTATGAAAAAAAATAAAAAAGATTCTAGTAAAATTATTAGCCAAAATGAGACAAAAATGATAAAAGAATTGTGGTCAAAAAGTTGGACATATATAAAAACGGTAGTTGACGTCGTGCGAGAGCCAGTGTTAATTCTAAATAAAGATTTAAGAGTGATGACAGCCAATGAATCATTTTTCCGAACATTTCAAGTTGAATTACAAGAAACTCAAAACAAACTTGTATATGAATTGGGAGATGGACAATGGAATATTCCCGCGTTAAAAAAACTTTTAGAAGATATTTTACCTAAAAATACATTTTTTAAGGGTTTTGAGGTTGTTCATGAGTTCCCTATTATTGGACGCAAGGTGATGATATTAAATGCTCGTCAAATTCATTTTAAAGAAGACACAACACTTGAAACATTTCCTCCAATCATTCTTCTAGCGATGGAAGATGTCACCGAAATAATGCTTGTGGCTGAAACACTTGCCAGTCATGCAAATTATGTAGAAGCTAATCTCACAAAACAAACTAAAAAACTTGAAGTTCAAATTTTGAAATTAAAAAAAGAAATTGATGGATTAAAAAAAGATCATAAAAATAAAACTTGAAAGAAATAGTTGTAATATATTTACTTTGTCTAACGTCATCTATATATAGAGAGTTGTTTAGAAAACGAAAATAAATTTATATATGAACATAGTAAATAAAATTAAAAAAGGGCTGTTGGTAATATTTATGTTAATATCTTTTGCTAACGTTGACGCTTTTGAATTTGAAATAAATAATGAGTTAAACATTTTAGAGAGCAATTCCCTCTCTCCTGATTTAGTAAAAAATTTTAATGATTCAAAACTTATCAAAGATCGCGATATTTTAATTGAAACAGAAAAAACAAAATTAGAAAACATTACTGAGAAACAAAATTTCTCTACAGGAGAAATAAATAAGGCAATATTTAATATAAAAAATGGGAGTAAGATAAAGAAACTTTTAATTGGTAATAATTTAAAGGTACTCAATTTTCAATTAGTTCAGATAAAAAATTTAAATTATTCTCTGGGAATTATAAAAATGGAAGCAAAAGATGAAATAAGTAAAAATCAAATTGATACTCAAATAAATTTTTTGAACGATGAACAAAGTAAGGTCGAGAAGTTTATCCTTGAACAAAAAGAACAATTCAGTTTGTTTGGGTGGTTTGTAAGTTCACTTTAACAATTAATCTCATCAAAGAGGAATTCGAAAAAATATGTTAATGATAATAGCTATTATTTTAATTATTTTATGGTTACTTGGAATGATAACTTCCTTTACCTTGGGAGGGTTTATTCATATTCTGATTGTAATTGCTATTATAGTAATTATTTTCAGACTTATTAGAGGCTAAAATATAGTAAGTAAATGTCAAAAATAAATACCAAGGCTAGTCCTTGGTATTTATTTTTGATTATTTAACAACTTCTTATTCAACAATCAGGGTACCCTTCATACCCATCTGGCGATGAGATCCAACTGAACAATAGAATTCAAAACTCCCCTTTTTATCTACCGTAAAAGTAATTGTTTCTTCCCCGCCTGATTTTAGGGTTTGAGTTTTCACATTAAATTCATCAATAACAAAATCATGGAAACCATCATCATTTTTAAAGGTGACACTAATAACATCACCTTGCTTGGCAGTAATAATATTTGGTTTGAAATAAAAATTACCCCCATTGATAGCAAAAGATACTTTATTTTGGGTGGTAGAATTTTCCAAATTAGTTAACTCCTGCTGATTCGAAGAAGGTGCCTCAATTGGCAAAGAATTAGTATCCACAAACCCTTTTAAATCCCCCGCTTTGTTTTTTTGAACTAAAATAACCACAATTACAATAACTAACACAAGAACTCCAACAACAATTAATATTTTTTTCATATATTTTTATATAATTATTAATTAATAAATTTTTTAACAAATAGATAAAAACTCCACACATTAAAACAAATAGATATTACGTAAGTCTAATTTTATTATTTGAAGAAAATATTGTCAACACCAAAAAATCCTCTGATAAATAAATAGGTTTTTATGGTTATTTAAGATATAATGTCACTAGGTGCTAATAATGGCAAGTTAGTCGACTGGCTGTTAATGTGTTTATTGTTAATTAATTCTAAATAAAATATGGACGAAACAACAAAATGCCCTAAATGTGGCAATGACCCTTGTACTTGTGATACAACAACCCCAGAAACTCCGGAGACTACAGAAACTCCAGCTGCTGAAGAAACCCCAGCTCAATAGTCATATAAAAATAACCTCTCTCGGGAGGTTATTTTTTATTATGTGATTTGAAAAATAAAAAAATAGCCAACACTTGCGCGTTGGCTAAAATATCATTAGAGTAGATAAACATATTATCTCTCCCAAATATAATGCGGGAAATTAATCCGAAATCCCAATATGGGAAGAATGTTTCCCCGGAAATCGTTGCCGATTTCAAAAAAAGGAACTATCTCCAGAGGATTATCCTTGCTGGTATAAATCCCAGGGATTGGGCATTCCAGCCCTACCCCAAGATAATTAGTCCCCCAATGAAATTTGGGGCTAAAATTATTTTCACTACCGAAATCACAAAACGATTTCGAATAAATAACATAGGCATCCCACTCTAAATCACCCAAACGGGGAATATGGAAATAGTATCCATTTTTCAATCTAAAGCTGAGGTCAAAAATAGCAAGGGTAAAGACATGAACGGTCTTGAGAGACCTAACCGTAATATTAGCCCCTCCGTTTAACTGGATAAATTTGGAGGGAAAACAAATAAGATTAGTTTCCTTTTCATTATCCAGATCCTGGGTAAAATATAACCGGCTCTGGGCAATTCCTCCATAGCTCACCGTGACTTCGGTGAACTTCGAAAAGAATTTTTCTGAAAGAGACAGTGAATCCGTCCCCTCTGCCTTTAAAGCACTTACATAAAATGCTGAAAAGACAATGAATAAAAAGAATATTTTTTTCATATTATTAAGGTTTAGTTTTTGATTTCAGAGTATTTACTTAAATGATAACATAATTTAAATTAAAAGTCAATAGATTTGACTCGAGAGCAAAAATATATTATACTGATAAAAAATAAAAACATTCACATTCTAAAAAATATAGCATGAAAACAAGAAACAATACCCAGGAATTTTTGTTAAATTTTTTAAGGGAAGTATTTTCTGAGAAGTATTTAATCAAAGCGATGTTCTCCATCCAAGGTGAGAATATCCCGGAAGTCAAAATAACGATTTCCAGAGAAACCAACCCAATTATTCCCTCTGATTTTGGAGGGTATATTTATCTCTTTGAGATGTTTATCTCAGGGGAGTTCCCTCACCGATGTTTGGAAATTCACATCGGGGAAAAAAATGAAATCCTATTCCAGTTACTCCAAAAAAGTGAGTATACTGGGGGGTGGAATTCATTAAACTATTCCAAAAACTTTAATGACATTTTTGAGTTATTAAAGTTTTTCCCCGAAAACATATATCCGGTCATCAGATCTGGCGGACCTTGTAAAATCAATGGTAAAGAAAATCCTGATGCTATGGTTATTAATTGATCACTAATTGATAACCGGCACACAATGCCCCGGTCGCGAATTTTTGCGACCGGGGCATTTTTATTTCTATTTTTTATTCGTTATTTTAGCGATTTTGCCATTCTTTATCTTGGCGACATAGAAGTTTACCTTTCATCTCTTTATGTTCCATAATAGCCGCTACAGCACGTTCTAGGCGTACTCCTTGGGAACCTTTGATTAGGATAATATCCCCCTCTTCTATCATTTTTTCTAAAAATTCACCAGTCGTTTTTACTGAATCAAAACTATAAATATTTTTCTTTATAAAACCACTCTCTTTAGCCCCTTCTACTATAGATTTCGCTCTTGGCCCAACAGTAATTAAAATGTCAGCGACACCAAATATTTTCCCTCCAACAAGACGATGTTCTTCTTCGGTAAATTTACCCAATTCAAGCATATCTCCAAGTACAGCAATTCTTCTTTTGCCTTCAATGTCTCTCAATACCTCTATCGCTGACTCCATCGCCACTGGAGATGAATTGTAAGTGTCATCAATAATAATTGAATCTTTCATCCCTTCAATAAGTGATAACCGACCAGGAGGAGTAGAATACTCACTGATCGCCCGAATTGATTCGAGTAAATCACAACCAAGTTCATGGGCACAAGCCACAGCTGCAAGAGCCTGACCAACATTATGCATTCCTAAAACATTAGGTAAAATTACTGGGAAAGTATTCCCTTCATATTCTAATTTAAAATTAATTCCATTGGGAACTTTATGATTATGTTTTGTATTATAAGAATAAGTTGGATACATTGAATGGTAAGTCGAGTTTTCGTGCATCCCGTAAGAGACAGTTTTGCAATTTGATTTCTGGTGGAGAGCGTAAACTTTTTCATCATCGTGATTTAATATTAGCACTCCATTTTTCTTTAAAGTAGATACTAGAGCACTTTTTTCTTCTATAATTTTCTCGGCTGATTCAAAAAACTCAACATGTACTGGTCTATCAGGGAAACGAGTAACAATCACTACATCAGTTTTCAACCAAGGGACAACATTCTTTTTAATATCTCCCGGCTTCCCTACTCCCACTTCCAGAATCAAATATTCTGGATAAGGCTTCCTAAATAATATTAGAGCAAAACCATGAAGAATATTTACAAGCCAAACAAAAGGATCATCCCAACCATTCGGTAGCCCTAAAATAGTCAATGGTAAACCTATCTCACTATTGAAACTTTTTTCACTTTTTCTAACTATTTTAAATTTTGATAGAACAGTAAAAAGAGCATCCTTAGTCGATGTTTTACCGACTGATCCAGTAATCGCAATAATTTTGGGATGATATTTGGCTAGCACCAATTTGGCTTGCCAAGTAATAATGAATATTATAATTTTTTTAAATATTTGTTTGGTCATAACTATCTATCGGGTGGAACATTATAATAATTTATAATAAATTTAGTGATATTAATAAAAGGTGGAATTAATGTTTGGGAAGCATATTTGACTTCTTTAGGATTTTTAAGAAAAAGAAAAACTAAAAATTTGGGTTCATAAGCTGGAAAATATCCAAAAAATGAGTGCATATGACGATCTGTATAATACCCCTTCCCGTCTTCCTTTGCTACTTGTGCCGTACCTGTTTTTGTGGCAACGCTGTGATTATTAAATTTATGCACTCCGTTATCATAAGATTCAAAAACTTTAATGAGCATTCTAGTCACAGTATCAGATGATTCTTTTTTTATTATATTTTCTTTAATGAAAGGATAATCAAGATTTTTGGAAAGTCCATTGTCATATTTTATTTCTTTAACTAGGTGTGGTGTCACGAGTTTGCCCCCATTAGCAATAATCGCAAACGCTCTGGCTGCTTCAATCGGAGTCAAGGCTATCCCTTGACCAAAAGCGGCATTGGCATATTCAATATTTCGAGGACTATCAATATTTTTTATAAGACCAGAAGTTTCATTGGGAAGATCAATCCCCGTTTTTTCTCCAATTCCATACGATTTTAAATAAGCGCGAAATTTGTCATGCCCGAGTTTACTTTCAACAAAAACCATCCCAGTGTTTAAGGATTGATTAAGGACATCTTGCATCGTCACAAGTCCACGCCCTTTTTTATCAAAGTTATTTATTGTCTTTTTATCTACAACGATAAATCCATTATCAAAATAAGTTGTCTCTGGAGTAACAACTCCCGCGTCAATCGCCCCCATCATCACCAATGGTTTAATAACTGACCCAAATTCAAAAACATTTTCAACTAAAGGATTACGATAAACGCCGACATCCTCTACTTTTCTAAAATTATTTAAATCAAAATCTGGTAATCCTGCCATAGCATATATCTCTCCAGTTTGTGGATTAATAATTATTCCACCGGCTTGATCAGCTTTCCATTTCTCTAAAGCTGACGCAAGCTCACCTTCTAGGGTAGATTGCGTGGACGGTTCAATCGTTGTAATAACATCACCTCTATTTGTATCTGAAATTGTATCTCTAATATTTGAAAAAACTTCAGCAAAAAAATTCACATAGTCTTCATCTTCTCTATTAGAAAGTGTACTATTATAAAAACGTTCTAATCCATACTGACCAACCAGAGAATCATTTTTATAAGCTAAGAAACCAAGCGTATGCGAAGCAAGATTTCCTCCAGGGTAAAATCGCCAATTATCTTTAAAAATAGAAAGCCCTTTAATTTTGAGATTTTCAATTTCTGTAACTTGTTCTTTATTTAAACCTGTTGCAATTTCTTCGTATGGATCATCAATTTTGGAAACTTTTGTTAAAAAAGTATCTTCATCCATTTGTAAATATGGACTTAATTGTGTATAAACATCCGAAGCATTAACAATATTCTTTGGAACCATTGTCAGCTTAAATCCTGAAGTTACTGTCCCAGCAGTCACAAGTGAACCATCTTTTTTAGAAAAATATATTGAACCACGATCAAATATATTACCCGCCGGAGTGACATATTGCTTATCGGCACGCAAAATATAAAAGTTTTTATGAATAACCTGAACAAAAAAAAGTCTACCCAAGAGAATGATAGACACTAAAAGAACAAAACCAATCAAAACCCTTATTCTCTTTTGGAACGATGATAATTTCATTAGCGAATAGCGACATGATTAATATCTCTTGTTGCAAAAATATTTTGATGAACATCTACAAATCCTTTTGAAAAAGCATATTCTTTATCTATTCCCTTCACATTATTCAAATAGGTCAATTCAAGTTGATTCACACTATTGGCTAGGTTAGTTGCTGTATTTTCTAATGATTTGCGGGCAATAATATTGAAAGTTATAGAACCAATAAGATAAATATAGACAGCGCACAAAACGATTGAACTACAAATCAACACTCGAAGTAACATTTTTTGTGTTTTAATATTTTCTGTGATATCTTTTGTGATTGCTTTTGCTTTTGTCATATATTTACTTTGTTTTTTCTATTAATCTTAATTTAGCACTACGTGAACGAGGATTTAATTTAATTTCTTCATCACTCGGCACTATTGGTTTTTTTGTAATAATATTTGCACAACCTTCTTGTTTTAATTTTAAAAATGCTTTTTTGACAATGCGATCTTCTAAACTATGAAAACTAATAATGGCCATTCTTCCCCTGATTGATAATCTTTCGAAACCTTTTTGTATTACTTTTTCCAAATTAATTAATTCACTATTAGTCGCAATTCTTAATGCTTGGAAGGTCCTAGTTGATGGATGAATTTTTTTACCTCGATAGAATTTGCCAACAGTTTTTTCAATAATTTCATTCAAATCAAAAGTTGTCTTTATCTCCTTTTCTTCGCGAGCTTCTACTATCGCCCTGGCAATTTTTCTTGAATATTTTTCTTCTCCAAAACCATAAATTATATCCGCCAACGATTCTTCTCCCCAAGTATTCACAATTTCATAAGCAGTTAAATCATTTGAGTTTGGATTTTTCTTCATTGTCATTAGAAGTGGTTCATCTTTTGAAAATGTGAATCCCCTATCTCCTTCTTCCAATTGAAATGAACTTAGCCCCAAATCAAGTAGAATCTTATCGACATTTTTTATCTTCAAACCATCAAGCACTTGCTCAATATCTTGGAACCCAGCTGTCTGGTAGACTACATCACCCAATGTTTTGTCTATTAATTTCTTTGCTCTTCTGATTGCGTCAGTGTCTAAGTCGAGGCAAATTATTTTCACTTTGTTTCCAAGACGACGGATTATTTCAAGTGTATGTCCACCACCTCCGAGTGTTCCATCAACAATAATTTCACCTGGCTTTATTTCTAGCCCATCAATTGATTCACTTAGTAATACAGAAATATGTTTCATTTTAAAGAACACCTATTTGCCCTAATTTATCTGCCAGGGCATCTGCCTGCTTCTCCACTACTTTCTTGTAATCATTCCATGCTTTCTCATTCCAGATTTCGGCGCGGTTCTGCACACCAATAACAACAACCTTACTAGATAAGCCTGAACGATTTTTCAAATTTTCCGGGATTAGTATTCGGCCATTTGTATCGACATCGACGACGACAGCTTGACCAAACATAAATCTCGAGAAACTTCTATTGTCACTAGCGAGCATTGATGAGTCAGATAATTTTCCTGAAATTTTTTGCCACTCGTGCGTTGTAAAAATTGAAAGACAGTTGTCTAGCCCTGGGGCAACGACAACACTTTTCCCCATCTCCTTGCGGAATTTTACGGGTAGAGACATTCTATTTTTATCGTCTAGTGTGTGAGTGTATTCGCCAATTAACATAAAATTAAAAAGTGGAATATTTACTATTTTATCTTTTCCCACTGTATCCCACTTGCTTTAATTATACACCACTTTATCCCACAAAACAAACAACCCTCCCCACTTTAAATCTGTGGATAACTAAGGGTTCTAAAAATAGACAAAAAGCTTATTTTGTTATATAATTTATAGTAAATTTAAGGCCATGAAAAAAAATGTCATTTACCCGCCTGGAGTATATTTTATTGTTGCAAAGAAAATAGGCTTCTGGCCGTTTTCCAAAACAATTTATGCCCTTCAAAGTGCACAAAAAGAATCAACCACCTCTATTTGCAAAGAGGGAGAGATTGATATGCCATTTGTCCCCAAAGGACAGATATCAGGATTCTGATAGATTATCTCTATCAAAAAAGACCCCGGTAAATTACCTGGGTCTTTTTAATATTTTTTATTCTCTTGGTTTCATTATTGGGAAGAAAATAACATCCCTGAGATTTTTTTGTTCTGTAAATATTGCTACCAGTCGGTCTATGCCCATTCCAAATCCAGTCATCGGTGGCATGCCATGCTCCATTGCAGTCAAAAAATTTTCATCAACTTGCATTGCTTCTTCATCTCCCCCTTCTTTGGCCTTTGATTGAGCGATGAGAAGATCGCGTTGGATTTTTGGATTTACTAATTCAGCATACTGATTTGTAATTTCTGCTCCAGCAATAATCAACTGACAAACTTTCGCTGTTCCATTTTCATTCTGTTGAGCCAGAGGTTTCAAATCCCCAGGAAAATCTGTCACAAAAGTCGGATTAATAATTTTAATCCTGGAAGATTTCTTGTAAATTTTATCGAGTAAGTTACCGCGACCCAGTTTCTCTGCTTCTTCTTCTTTTATTCCCCATTTTATCGCTTCTCTACGTGCTTCCTCTTCCGTAATTGTTTCAATATCAATATTTGCATCTTTTTTAAGTAAAGAATCGAACGTCACTCGTGGCCACTCCCCACCCAACTCGACATCTGTTCCATTCCCTTCATTATCATAAACCTTAAATGATGTCTTCCCGATTAAATCACTCGCAATTAATTTAATAAGCTCTTCTGTCCATTTCATATTTGTCTCAAGGCTTTGGTAAGCAGCATACCATTCCATCATCGTGAATTCTTGTAAGTGCGTCGGGTCTGTACCTTCATTTCTAAAATTTTTACCAATTTCATAAACTCTTTCATAGCCACCCGTCATCAGCATTTTATGGTCAAGCTCAAGAGCAATACGCAAAACCATTGGCATCGCATAATCATTATGATATGTCTCAAACACTTTCGCCATCGCTCCTCCGGCTTGAGTTTGCAATATAGGAGTTTCTACTTCCAAAAAGTTTTTATTATCAAAAAACTCTCGAATAAATTTAATAATTTTAGAACGAAGAACAAAGCGATTGTAAACTTCTTTATCCATTAAAATATCTAGATATCGTTTACGATAGATTTCTTCTTGATCTTGCAGACCAGCCCATTTATCGGGCAATGGTAGTAGCGCTTTGGTGGCCATTTGCCAACTTTTAATCAAAATGCTTTGCTCCCCTCTTTGAGTAATAAACAATGAGCCAGTGACTGAAATAAAATCTCCATTATCAATTGTATTCACAAACAAATTAAATAAATCTTCATCTAAAGAATCTTTCTTCAAAACAGCCTGCAATCTTTCTACTCCATCTTGTAAGACCACAAACAAGATTGCTCCTTGCCCTCGGACGACAATAACTCGACCGGCAATAGAAATATTTTTCTTTTCCGATTCTGTTATAAGTTTGTCAAAAAAATTTTTAACTTCGGCAATTGAGTAGTCCCGCGGAACAGATGCTGGGTATGGGTTCATCCCTGCACTCTTTAATAATTCTATTTTCTTTATTCGCTCATCGCGTAATTCTTTTATTCCTGCCATATATCTCTATTGTATATCAATAAGAGTGTATTTGGCTAGTCCCTTGGGAGTTTTGATAGATACGACATCCCCTTTACGCTTTCCAAAAAGAGCCTCGCCGAGTGGAGATTTATTAGAAATTTTATTATTGGCCATATCTGCTTCTTCTGCCCCGACAATACTGTAAGTAATCGGTTCTTTACTATCTTCTCTCTTAACTTTGACAGTTGTACCAATTTCTACATTATTACTTGAATGTTTTTTAACAACAATGGCAGACCTGAGCATGTGCTCAATTTGATTTATTCGATCTTCGGTTTTACCTTGATCTTCGCGAGCTTGATGATACTCAGCATTTTCAGATAAATCACCAAGAGCTCGAGCCGCTTCAAGTGCTTCAAGTATTTCTTTACGTTTTATAGTTTTCAAATTATGAAGTTCGTCTTTCAGTGCTTGTTTTTTGTCTTCTGTGATATAGTTTGTTTCTTCCATATAATTGTTAGTATAGAACCCTTGGATTCCGATACAAAAATTAACTTATAAGGTTTTCCTCCGCACTACACTAAATATAAAATCCCGTAATTCATACTTATGATTTATAACGGGATAAATAATGGGTCTATACTAACATTTTTTCATAAAAAAGTAAAGAGAAAAGGGCAAAATTATCTTCTTTAAAAACAAATACCCCCTAGGCCTACCCCATAGGCCTTGCCTATGGGGTAAATATCTAAGGGGTATTTTATTGAAAGTATTCTGGAGTATAGACGCTCATGTAATCAATGACTTCACTCATTACCCTCGTCGCATTTCCGGAGGCCTCTTTGGGTCCACGCTCCATGACAAGGGCAAATGCATATCTCGGATTTTCATACGGGAAGAAGCCAATTATCCACGAGTTAGTATTTGTGTTACCTAGCCCAACTTGAGCAGTTCCAGATTTAGCCGCGACCTTAACGCTCGGAATATTTAGGGCCATACAAGTCCCTTCCGTCACCGCCATTCGCATTCCTTCGTGTATAACTTTCATTTTATCAGGGTCAACTGGTATTGTCATTTGCGGTGATTCAAAATTTTTATCAGCAAGTGTGATGTGTGGAGTATAAATCGTTCCCATATTGGCAATACCTGCTACTGCTCGAGCCATTTGAACCGGTGTGACTTGGAAACCATACTGACCAATAGCGGTATTGTACGTATCTCCCACTCGCCATGGTTCACCCTTGAAAGTTTTAGCTTTCCATTCTGGTGTCGGAATTGTTCCATCCTTTTCTCCACCCAGATTTACCCCAGTTTTCTCTCCAATACCAAACAATCTTATATATTTATCTATATTTAAAATACCTAAACCTTTTTGGCTTTCAAATCCTCCACCGATTTGATAAAAATATACGTCAGACGAAACGGCAATCGCTTTCCTCATATCCACATAACCAAATGTTCCATGATCTTTAAAGACAGATTTTTTGTCAGGGAAATATGGATTTGGAATTGAAATTGACCCATTAGAAAAAATTAATTTAAGAGGACTAATAACATTTTCAATCAAGGCACCATAACCAAGAAATGGTTTGACGGTTGACCCCGGACTATAAAGTCCTGAGACTGCTCGATTCAAAAAAACTTTCCGTTTGTCAGCAAAATATCCGCTTATCGTTTTACTGTCTTTACCGAGAGATAAAATATTCCCATTATATTCTGGATAGCTTGTCAGAGCGAGTAACTCCCCTGTTTTTATATCCATCATGACACCGGCTCCTCCTTGAAAATTTACATTCCTGGCCATCGACGACATTGATTCATACATTTTCTTTTGAATTCTTGAATCAATCGATAATGTAAGATTTTCACCGGCCTTGGGAGATTGAATCATATTTTCTGATTGAATAACTCCACTCACATCAGTCTCAGTAATACGAACTCCATTAACCCCAGTTAAATTATCATTAAAAAATTTTTCAACACCATCTTTCCCGATAAAATTATCTTGCCAATAATACCCAGAGGAGTCTTTGGCTGGCGCACTAACATAACCAAGAAGTAATCCAAATCCGGAAGCATCATAATAAGATCTTTCTGGTGAAGATAATTTATTTATATCTTCTTTTGCCCAAGTATTCCAAGAAAGAAGAACTTGATTACGGTCATAGATAAGTCCCCTGTCTGCGAAAATCGGTCTTTCCATCAATGTATTATTTTCACTTTTTTTAAAATATGCCTCGCCTTTTATTATTTGAAGATTTATAACTTGTCCCACAAAAATAAAAACAACTACCAAGAAAAAAGCTCCTACCAGTAGCACTGAATGTTTGGGTATTGCCTTTTCTAATCTACCTTCAAATTGTTGTTTGTTGAAATCAGGTAAATTTTTAGAATCCAGAAAAATTTCATCTGGGTCAATATCTCTTTTTATTCTTCTGTGATTAATGTGAAAAGACATTTTTTATTTTTTATATAAGATAATTCTATTTTTAAAATATTCAACCATAATATAAAAGATTATTATAAACAGTGAAAAAATGACTGGCGAGGATATCCACCTGACCCCAGGAACAGAATATAAGGCAAAAATAATTACACTGGCTATAATAAATTCGTAAAATTTATTAAAAAGAAAAATCCCCCCGAGCAATAAAATAGCACTTATCCACCAAGGAAAAATAAATACTGAAATAAATAAAATTATATCAAAAATGACTCTCTTCATTACGAATCAATTGTACCCTAAAGAGTCTAGATTTGACAAATATATTTTATATTATCTATTTCTAATTTTGCGATATAAATAACGCAATACAAAGAAAACGACAATAGCCAGAAGTCCATAAAAAATTATTTTATTCCCAAAAATGAGCGCCAGGATTGAAAAAATAAAAAGTTTAATATAAGCAATTGGTTTTTCGGTGGCATCTTCAATATTGTTTTTTGTACTCAAAGTTTCAGCGACTGTTTTTTCTTTTGTTTTCAGAAGATTTATTTCTTCTTGGGTGTCATCTCGAACTGTCGAGACTTGCGTGAATGTTTTATCTCGAAAATTATCTACTACGGTAAAACCATTGGCCACAGAAGTGCTAACCTTATCAGGAACGACATTATCTATTTGATCTTTCAAGGAACTTGTTCCAGAGACTGATTCACCTTGTGCGTTCTTCACGACAACTGGGACAAATTGTTTATCTGTCGAGGTTGTCACACGATCAAGAGTCACTTTTTCTTTTTTCCCAGAAATAGTAGCTAGTGATGAGATAATTTTTGCAGAAATAACATGGTCTCCCGAGGTAATCTTCCAGGGAACAAATACATCTTTCAATTCTGATGGTGATAAGACAACATCTCTACTTCCTAAAATAACATTTTTGTCATAAAATTCTACCTTCACAGAAAGCGATTCTTTCTCACCATTCCAAATTGCCGTATGGATATTTACAGTTTCTCCCTCAACTAAAGTATCTTTTGAGTACCAGATTTGCCCAGGAATAAATCCGGAATTAGTCACCACTTCTGCAGAAATTGGAAAAGCGATGATGGTCAATATTATGATTAGTATGGAAAGAAAATATTTTTTCATTCTTTTATTATATCACAATTATTTTTTTAATAGGAAATCTCCAATTTTTGAAGCTTCTCCTGCCCCCATTGTCACAATAATATTTTTATCACCCATTTCTGGAAGCCCGCCTTGACTCGTTGGCGAGGCAGGTCCGACTTCCAGAGATTTTTCTGCTTCATTAAAATCTGAAAAAGATTTTGCATTGTTGGTGTGTTTGTTTATCTCCCCCGCTAAAATTTCTGAACTTATTGTTCCATCATCAACTTCCCGAGCATAGTAAATTGGTAAAACAAGAACTTCATCAGCATCAGAAAAACTTTTCGCAAAGTCATCTAGAAGTAATTTGGTGCGTGAAAATAGGTGTGGCTGGAAAATAACTGTGATTTTCCAGCCGTCAGTTTTTGGATACAATTCCCGAAAACCTTCGAGTGTAGCCATAATTTCTGTCGGATGATGAGCATAATCGTCATAAAGAAGTATTCCATTAGAAAGTTTTCCCCTGAATTCAAAACGTTTCCATGTCCCCGGAAATTCTGCAAGGACTCCCCTTGCAGAGGATTGAGAAATACCAAGAGTAGCCGCGGCGGCCATGGCCGCCGCGGCATCTTTCTTATTATGTATCCCAGGAATTTTTAATTTCAAACCTGCATCAAAATAATCTTGCCAATTTATTACTTTTGCCTTTATCCCCTTAATAACATCCGAAATATTTTCATCATCTGGGTTGCAAATTACATATCCATCCTCTGGTACTTTCATCACCATCTCATGGAAGGCATTTTTAATATCTTCTATATCTTTATAATAATCCAAATGGTCTTCATCAATATTTGTAATAACTAAAACGTTTGGATTAATATTCAAAAATGATCTTCGGTACTCACAAGCCTCAACTACAAACAAATCACTTTTACCCGCAATAAAATTAGTTTTACCTTTTAATAAACTTCCAACAATCACCATCGGGTCTTTCCCACCGTCAATCAAAATTTGTGAGATCATTCCTGTTGTTGTAGTCTTCCCATGAGTTCCACAAATTGCAATTGTATATTTATCCTTACTTATCACCCCAAGCATTTCGGGATAAGATTTGATTGCTATATCATTCCTTTCTTTCAGTTTTTTAAATAATTCTGGGTCATAATATTCGATAGCAATTGTATAGACTACAAGATCTGTATCTTTCGGAATATTTTCATATGATTGTCTAATTTTGATATCTATACCGAGTAAACGAAGCTCATTAACAATTTCCCCATCCTGCATATCCTGCCCGGTAACATTCTTCCCCTCCTCTAGCATCATCCGCGCCACCGCTGAAATACCGATTCCACCAATACCAATAAAGTGAACATTTTTAATTTTTGCCTCGTTCGTATGACTACGGCCAAGGGATAAATCTAAATCCATGTTTACATAATACAACAAAAATTGATAATTTATAACTCTTAGACATCCTATATAAATTGTGTTAATATAAAAATAAAATTGAAAATAACCAAATAAATATACCAATGAAAAACCAGGAAAATACCAATCCCTCGATTTTTTCGCTTTCGGGCAGAATAGATATTCTGATGTTAGATACAACTGAAAGTTTAGAAAAAGATTTGCGTAATCACCCGGAGCTACTATCAATATTGCGAAACAATGACGTTTCCACTCTGTATTGGCCAGATTGTTCAGGATTTACTGCTGAACTTTCCCAACCCTCAGATTTCCAAGAGTTTATGAGCATTGGAAATATGAAAATTATGAAGGGCCCACAAACAGATGGGCTTGCTATTGAAAAAAATTCTGCGGTTATGTTTGAAACAACAGAATGCAGTCCGATTGTGATTTACCATGATAAAAGGAATGATCTATTAATTACCGCCAAGGCAGGATTTAATTCGGTTATTGATAAACTTCAGATATTTCACGGCCAGAAATTCAGGGAACATTGGAGTGTAATCGATAATATTGCTAAGTTGGCTGATGCTCATGAATCCTATGATTATGAAATATTCATAGTGGGTGGACTGGAGCCAGATTCATTTAGGTATGATATCGAAGAGCCAGGATCTGAAACAGCGAATAAAATGGTACTGAGTTTCCTCCAAAACAATTACGCAGAAAATGCAGTGCCTCTTGGGGAAAAGCATGGCGGAGTGTCAGTGCCAAGTATCATCGGAGAACAATTTATTCTTCACGGATTTAAATCCAAGAGAATAAGTTACCAGAAGATGCAGACATCCCCTAGTCTATGTTGGTGGGATCATTGTTACGATGCCACAGGAGGAAAAACCTGTGCAAGAAAAGTTATTTTGATTATATATAAATAAAAATAGAGGCGGGTCGATTAACGGCCCGTCTTTTTTATTTTATTAATTTTAAAACTTTTTTCTTAATTAATTTAATTATATCTTCAATTATTTGGCTTGTATGAGCCTCTGGATTTGGAATTTCCCAATGTTCACATTTATAATTATTCAGCCACTCTGGAATAAATTCTTTTTCTAACATAACAATAACCTTGTCAGCATCTTTCAGATATTCTTCTTTTAGCTGTTCGCAATATTCGTTAGAAATATCTAGTCCATATTTTTTCATCTCATTGATTTCTATTTCTAATTTTTTAAATGAAGAAAGTTTTTTGCCTTGATATCCTTGCTCTAACACATGAGTACCATAACTATAAGCCAAAGAACCATCTTTTGCTAGTTGATTATAAATAGCCTTTGCAATTGGACTTCGAAGCATATTACCATGATCAATAAATACAACCTTTTTCATCTTATTTTTCCCATTTAATTTCAATCTCAACTTTTTCTTTCTTTTTGTCTTTCTCGTATTCTATTTCTATTTCCGTTTCTTTTGAAACATAAACTTTTTTCCCTTTTATTTGCATTCGAAAAGCTTTACCTTTAGCCAAAGAATCTACCAGTCTTTTAAGGATTTTAATCGTTTGTTTTTTTGTATATTTTTTCTCAATTTCTTTCATATATTGATTTATTTATTACTTCTAATATCTCAGGGAAGGCAGGTTGTCGAAAATGCCCACGGTCATCAAAGATATGGAATTCTGCAGTAGAAATATTTTTTTTAACTAACTCACTGTGAGAAAAAGGAACAGAATTATCATCCCTTGAGTGCCAAAGATGTATTTCATTACACATATCTTTAATTTTATTTATTTTTTTAATATCAAAAGCAAAAGTATTTAATTTTTCTAAATAAATACCATTATTTTCAACATAAGGTGCTACTAAATGTAACTGTAATATTTTTTTAGAAAAACCATTTTCAGATAAATATTTAAGGAGAAAGGCGCCACCTAAAGAATGTCCTATCAAAATAGGATTATCATCTGTAATAAACTCGAAGTGTCTTTCAAACCATATTTTCCAAGCTGTGTAATCAGCATTCTGCTTGTTTGGCATCAGCGGACATATTAAATCATAAGATTCTTCAAGTGCCCATATTATCCAATCCCTCCACTCTTTTGTCTTATTATACGGATCGCATTTTACAGTTCTTAAATACTCATACATGTCTTCCATATTATCAAACACTTCTCCTCCTCTTATAAATATTATTTGTTTTTTCATAAAATTATTTTAAACTTCTAATAATCTTCATAAACAAATCGTTACGTTCATATTCATTATTAAACATTCCAAACGATGCAAACGCTGGAGAAAACAAAATTATATCTCCTTTATTGGCTTGTTTAATTGCTTCTTGTACCGCTTCTTTGATTGTTTTTACCTTAATACCTACTACTTTCTGCTTACTACTCAGTAATTTTTCTGTACCACTCCCCTCAAGAAAAATTACTGCTTTGCAATATTTATTTACAGTTTTAACAAAATTATCAAGAGGAAGACCCTTGTCTGAACCTCCACAGATTAAAATTATTCTTCTTTGCCCCGAACCCGGTTCAGGGCTAGCCCTGAACCGGGTTCGGGGCTGGTCAACTAATGCTTCAATCCCAGCAATTGTTGCTTCTGGGGTTGTCGCATTATTGTCATTATATATTTTTATTCCTTTATACGTTCGCAAAAGTTGCAGCCGCCCTTCTAAATCTTTAAAATCCGTAATTGATTTTTTAATCTTTACCTCTGAAATACCAAGTTGCTTTGCCACAGCCACAGCACAAGCTAAATTCTCTCGATGATGAATACCTGGAACATTGAACTTCCAATTTTTTACTTTTTCTGAATTTATAACTACAAGTTTACCCTTAACTTCTTTTTTATTTATAAACTTCTTCATCCCTGGACGAATAATTAGTACGTCATTTTTTTTCTGATACTTAAAAATATTTGCCTTATCATTAAAATAATCTTTCATCGAATTCTTATAATAATTCATATGATCAGGCATGAATGTCGTAAATACTGAAATGTGTGGGGAAATCTTTGCTTCTCCGAAACCCTGCAATTGCCATGAATCAAGTTCACAAACTAAAATATCCCTCGCTTTTACTTTTTTAAGAAGTGGTAAGGTCGCAACTCCACGAAGATTACCACCCACATAGACATTGTTGTCTTTTATATTCTGTCTCAATATTTGATAAATCAAAGTTGTCGTCATTGATTTGCCTCTTGTCCCCGTCACTCCGATTATCATTACACCAGGAGCACACTTAGCAAAAAGAGACACGTCCATCTCAACTGGGATTTTATTTTTCTTGGCCTCTTTTATGTAAATAGAATCTATGGGAACACCTGCCGCTTTAATCACCATATCTCTGTTTATAAAATCTTCCAACCGATGCTCACCTAAAACAAATTTAATATTTTTAAACTTTTTTAATGCTTGTATTGAAGTTGCAAGTTGTTCTTTCGTTTTCAAATCTGTCACAATCAAATCAGCCCCACATTCAGCCAAGAATTTTGTATATCCCACCCCTCTCCCCAAAATACCCAATCCCATAATTGTAATTTTCTTATCCTTAAATTGTTGTTTGTAATTTTGCATAATTATATTACTTCCTGCTTATAACAATCCTCACAGTAAATAATCTCTGGACTATTTGGTGAGTAATTGGTTTTGATATCTTTTCCACAATGGTCACATTTTCTATCCCAGAATTTATACGGACCTCTTCTTTTTATACGATCCTGATGGCGGCAAAAGAAGCATTTTCTTGGAATTGGTAATTTCATTTTTCGGTAAAACAATAATTCTTGTTCTGTAATCTTATAATTCCGTTCACAATTTATACACCTTAATATTTCTTTTGTAATTTCATCTTTGACTTCATTTATATGATCATGAATTGCTTCTTGTTGCAATGTTTCCTTCCCTTTCGTCATCTGAATATCATCTTCCCATCTGAACCCCTCTGCGATAGCTTCCTCTTTAGTCAAAGGCATATTATCCTGAGCAATTGTCTCATTATAAGCAAATGGAGCAATTTCTGGAGGCATCATTAACCCATGAATACCCAATTCTGTGAGTTCTTTAACTATGTGTTCTTTAAACTTTTCATATTCTTCTTTACTATATTGTTTATTTAAAATACAGTACTCAGCATTTTTAAGACCATCACAACCAATACAATCATGACAGTTATGTAATGAATTTGAATACATAATATTTTGAGAACCATCGATACCATTTGAAGATATTATGTTACTAGAATATCCAGTAGATACAACTTCTAACAATTGTTCCGATTTTATTCCAAAACCCATTACCCCTAATGAATCGTTTGTTTTTTTTGTATAACAAAGATATCTACAATTTTCTGATTCAGTTACTTCAAACGATTCTTTTAGATTCTTACTATCAAATAAATAATCCCCCGTACAATCAATAGCTTTTATATTATGATTTTCTCGATTAGAGAACGACAAACAAAAATCACAAAACTTTTTTTTCATTTCTTCTATTTTAGAATAACTTCCATTTATTTCTTTTAGCCTATCCGTGTATTCATCACGAGTGAGCTGTTCATTAAACCAACAATGACTTTTATTTCTTAAATTTACACACCCAAAGCAATTAGTAAGGCCACTACAATTTTTTAAAAACATACAATCAACACATCCGACAATACTATCTCCAAAAGTAATACCTGTCGACTTATTTATGTGAATGCATTCATACGATAACTCTATGTTTTCACCAAAATAACAATCACTAATTTCTTTGGCTTTCATTATCCCACGACAATACATCATATCCTCTCCGCCTCCACCATTAAAAACCATATAGCAGTTTTTCATACCTCCTGCCCCATTCGCATATGAAGTATTTATAATAGGACCACTTGATAAATCTATTGATAAATTTTTCTTTGGAACTTTCCTAAAAAGATCATGAAATTGACCCAAAAAAGATTCCTCCTTATTATAATTTTTTGCATAATCCTTCGCATCCCATGAGTCAGATAAAAAACATTTATAACAAAAAACCTTAAAATTATTCTTACTATTATAGACAGTTATAATACTATCATTACACAAACCACATTTCTGCCCTGAATATAAAGTGGTTTCATTCCTCCACATTGCTCGCATTTTAAATCTGCAATCCGGACAAATTTCAGGTACAGGTACTTTCATTTTTTCGTAAAATGAAAAATCATCTTGGTCTAAAATGAATTCCTGCTGGCATTTTTTACAAATTCTTTTTTCTGTTTCCATTTTTTATGATTATTTTGTCATTTTGCAAAATGACAAAATAATAATTTATTCCAAATATTTTTTTAATTCTTCCATATCATCAAAATGGGTTTTGACTCCGTTTACTTCTTGATAATTTTCATGGCCCTTACCGGCCACTAAAATATAATCCCCTTCTTTGGCAAGTTCACAGGCCTTTTGAATTGCTATCCGCCGATCAATAATAATCTCAACTTTATCTATACCATCAAGCGGAATTCCCTTCTGCATTTCACTTAAAATATCTTCAGGTTTTTCACTTCTTGGATTATCAGATGTAAGGATAAGAATGTCGCTCATTTCATAGCCAATCTTTGCCATAATTGGACGTTTACTTTTATCTCGATCTCCGCCACACCCAACAACAGAAATAACTCGTCCATCTCCTTTCATTTGGTTTATTGTTTTCAAAACATTCTCTAAGGCATCTGGTGAATGAGCATAGTCAACAATTCCGGTAATATTATTTTTGCTTTTAATTGCCTGGAATCTCCCTGGAGCTCCATCTAGTTCCCTTATTAATTCTTTAACTTTTTCCCTATCCTGTCCGAGTAAAACAGCCACAGCATATACACCTAAAACATTATACATATTAAATTCGCCGATTAGTTTTGTCTCAAGTCGTTCATTAAAATCTGCCTCTTGTTTCAAACTCATTGTATATTTATGGGCTTTTGTAGTACTTAGTATATACTCCCCTTTCTCGTCATCAATATTTGCAATTGCAAAACCTGTCGCAGGTAAAATATCAAAAAAACTTTTTTTGGCATTACAATAATTATCTATTGTTTTATGATAGTCCAAATGATCAAGCGTAAGATTTGTAAATATACCCCCAACAAAAGAAAGTCCAGAAATTCTCTTTTCGCAGACAGAATGAGATGAGACTTCCATAAAACAATATTCACAACCTTCATCTACCATTTCGGCCAGTAATTTATTCAAACTAACTGGGTCCGGAGTTGTTCTAGTAGCTTCATAAAATTTATCATTTATTTTATTAACAACTGTCCCAATCATTCCTACCTTATATCCTAAATTACGAAAAAGTTGATGGAGTAATGTCACTGTTGTAGTCTTACCGTTTGTGCCAGTCACTCCAACTAATTTCAACTTGCGAGACGGATTCCCGTAAAAATTATCAGCGATTATTCCTACAACACTATGAGTATCAGTCACTTTCAAATAAGTCACGCCACTCTTAAACTCCTTGGGATCATTTTCATAAATTACCACAGTAGCTCCTTTTTCAACCACTTCATCAATAAATATATGTCCGTCAACGACATTTCCAACTAATGCGACAAACAATGACCTCGGTTCAATAGTTTTTGAATTAAGCGAAACAGAAGACACTCGAGCATCAAGATTTCCATGGCTTTCAATTACTTTTATATCTTCTAATAATTCGCTTAGTATTTTCATCTTATTTATTTGTTTAACCAATTATTATATTCTTCTATAATTTTCTGAGAGACTTCTTCTAACGGCATCTTAGAGGTATCAATAACCAAATCAAAATTTTCATGCGCCGTTAAATCATTAATTCCATATAACTGTTTATATCTTCTTCTCTCGCTTGATAGACGATTATTTATGCTTTCAATTATACTTTCTTTTGTATCAAAAACTCCAGTCGCCTCTGTGTGTCGATTAGGATTTGTTTTTTTATCTTCTAGAATTCTTTCTGAGGCAACATTAGGATCAAGCTCAAGAAATACTTTAAAAGAATTAGGAATGAAATAAAAACCAAGCCGAGAATCTAAAATAATATTTTCTTTTTTTCCTATTTCTAAATTATAATCATCTAATTGCTTATCTATGGAAATATCCGCTTCGGCTATTTTACTTAATTCATCTAATGCGATTCCTTTTTTGTCAGCCATCAATCGCATAAACTCACCAGTAGAGACTCTCTCATAATTTAAAAGATTAGCCACTCTTTTAGAAGTTGAAGATTTTCCGCTTCCAAGCTTACCAGCAATCGTTATTATGTGTTTTTTCTCCATAAGATGAGTTTATCATATAAATAGTCAAATAAAAACCCTTATGATATAGTGTCTCTATGCGAATTTTAGCAATTGAAACATCGTGCGATGATACTGGAATAAGTATTTTGGAAGTAAAAATAAGTGGTAAAAATGACATTTTCAGGATTCTAGCAAACAATACGAATTCACAAATAAAAATCCATGCCGAGTATGGGGGTGTTTTTCCGGCTCTTGCCAAAAGAGAACATCAAAAAAATCTGCCAATTATTTTTGAAAAAACTTTAAAACAAGCAAAAATAAAAATAGAAAAAATCGATTTAATTACTGTCACTTATGGTCCAGGACTTGAACCAGCACTTTGGACAGGAATTGTTTTTGCCAAAGAACTTGGGGATAAATACAAAATTCCAATTGTTCCGGTAAACCACATGGAGGGGCACATATTTTCTATATTTCCCCAAAAAGGAAAAACTTTCACAGTCACTCAAAATAAAAAAATATTCCCAGTGCTCTCGCTACTGGTCTCAGGTGGACACACAGAACTTGTTTTAGTAAAAAACTTTATGAAATATAAAAAAATTGGCGGGACAAGAGACGACGCATCCGGAGAAGCATTCGATAAGGTAGCACGCATGCTTGGGCTTCCTTATCCTGGTGGACCAGAGATATCTCGCTTGGCAGACCAAGCTCGAAAATTAAGAATTAAGAATGAAAAATTAAGAATAAAACTTCCTCGTCCAATGATGTATTCAAAAGATTACGATTTTTCTTTTTCCGGTTTAAAAACAGCGGTATTGTATTTAATCCGCGATCTCAAAAAAGAACATTCAAACATTTTGCAAAATGACAAAATGATACAAACAATTGCAAGAGAATTTGAAGATGCTGTTGTTGAAGTACTTGTTCATAAAACAATTAAGGCCATTAAACAATACAAAATCAAAACATTAATTGTTGGTGGTGGAGTTTCAGCTAATTCTTATCTGCAAAAACAAATGAAATTAAAAATTAAAAAAGAAAAATTACAAACAGAAATCCATTTTCCCTCTCGTGACTTAACTGGTGATAATGCTTTAATGATAGGAATTGCTGGATACTTCCAATATAAATATAAAAAAACTGCAAAAAATTCAAAATCAATAAAAGCTATAGGAAATTTATCTTTATAGCAAAATATGCTATATTTTACATATGGCAAGTGAACACGATAATGATATCAATCCCAAATTTCTAAGCCCTTATAATCCCCAAACAACTGAGGATCGAATATACAAACTCTGGGAAGAGAGTGGTTTTTTTAATCCGGATGTTTGTATAGAAAAAGGAGTAATCAAATCTGATGCTGAGGCTTTCACTCTTATAATGCCTCCTACAAATGCAAATGGTTCTCTTCATGCTGGACACGGTCTTGTGATGACTATTGAGGATTTAATTATCCGGTATAAAAGAATGAGAGGTTTTAAAACACTTTGGCTACCGGGGCTCGACCATGCAGGTTTTGAAACACAAGTAGTTTATGAAAGAAAGTTAGAAAAAGAAGGCCGAACTAGGTTTGGAATGGATAAAAAAGAATTATATAAAGAAATTTTAGATTTCACATTATTAAATTCTTCAAATATTAAAGATCAGGTTAAAAAAATGGGTGCTTCTTGTGACTGGTCTAGAGAAAAATTTACCCTAGATGATAGTGTAATAAAAACCGTTTATCAAACATTTAAAAAACTCCACGATGATGAATTAGTTTATAGAGGAAATAGAATTGTATCTTGGTGTACAAAACATCAAACATCTTTTTCTGATTTAGAAATTAAAGATGAAGAAAGAATTGATAAATTTTATTATCTTAAATATGGTCCATTTATAATTGCAACTTCTCGTCCTGAAACAAAATTTGGAGATAAATACGTAGTAATGCATCCTCTTGATAAAAGATACGAAAATTACAAAGATGGTCAAAAAATAGATTTGGAATGGATAAATGGTCCGATAACAGCAACAATTATCAAAGATGAATCTATTGATATGGAATTTGGTACTGGAGTTATGACTATTACTCCATGGCATGACAATACTGACTTTGAAATTGCAGAGAGACATAATTTAGACAAAGAACAAATAATTGATGAGTTTGGTAAACTACTTCCAATTGCTGGAGAATTTTCTGGTATGCACATAAATAAAGCTCGTTCATTAATTATTGAAAAATTAAATTCAAAAGGATTAGTCGATAAAATAGAAGAAAATTACAAACATATTGTCCGAACTTGTTATAAATGTGGGACGGTCATAGAACCTCAAATAAAAAGTCAGTGGTTTGTTAAAATGAAACCATTAGCAGACAAAGCATTGGAGGTGGTTAATCAAGATAAAATAGAATATATTCCTAGCCACTATAAAAAGATTACAACGCATTGGCTTGAAAATATAATGGACTGGAACATCTCTAGACAAATAGTTTGGGGCATTCCAATTCCAGCCAAAATTTGTAAAATCTGCGGACACGGTATGGTAGACCTCGAAAATAATATTACGAAATGTAACAAATGTAATGGTGAAGTTAAAAAAGATGAAGATACTTTTGATACATGGTTTTCCTCAGGTCAGTGGCCATTTGTCACACTTGGATATCCTGATAGTAAAGATTTCAAAACATTCTACCCTACAGATGTAATGGAAACAGCTGGAGAAATTATTTTCTTCTGGGTTTCTAGAATGATAATGCTGGGGCTGTATGTCACTGGAGAAATACCATTTAAAAAAGTTTACTTACATGGATTAGTTTTAGATGCTAAGGGGCAAAAGATGAGTAAAAGTAAAGGTAATGTTATTGATCCACTTATACTAACTGCTAAATATGGGACAGATGCATTTAGAATTGGAATGATTGTGGGGAATACTCCGGGAACTTCCCTTTCTTTGTCTGAAGATAAAATCCGTGCATATAAAAATTATGCCAATAAACTCTGGAATATTACTCGTTTTGTTTTGAGTAATACCTCAGATATAAAATACGATAAGAATTTTAAAGATTATGCTGACTCAGAAATAATTTTAATTAAAGAACGAGATGAATTAATAAAAGAAATTACGAAAGAAATGGATGAATATAAATTCTACCTAGTTGGAGAAAAAATTTATCAATACACCTGGAGTCGTTTTGCTGATGTTATAATAGAAGAGAGTAAAAATATTTTATCTGGAGATGATAATAAAGAAAAAATATCTCGCGCACAATTTTTACTTGATACTTTAATAAAAATTCTCAAAATTCTTCATCCTTTCATGCCATTTGTCACCGAAGAAATTTGGTCTATGATTCCAGTCGATAATAAGAATTTATTATTAGTTGAAAAGTGGCCTTTGAATGACTAATTTATTACAAGAACCAAAAATTTTAATCTTCGCTATCTTAGGTGGAATTATTCCTGCAGTTTTTTGGCTTTGGTTTTGGTTGAGAGAAGAAGATCAAGAAGAACGTGAACCTTTGGGTCTTATCATTATCTCTTTTATCCTTGGTGGATTAATTGTTTTTGTAGCTATTGCTCTTGAAAAATATTCTCTTAATTTTATTCAAAATAATACTACTCAAATCATCGTTTGGGCGATTATTGAAGAAATACTCAAATTTATCGGAGTAATGGTTATTATATTTGGAAACCAAAATGTCGATCAACCAATTGATTACCCAATGTACTTTATTGCAACTGCTTTAGGTTTCGCTGCACTAGAGAATTTCCTCTACTTACTTAACCCATTCAGTGTCAGTGGAACAGTTGTAGGATTGTTAACTGGACATTTGAGATTCTTGGGGTCGACACTACTACATGCAATATCAAGTGCAATGATTGGTAGCGCCCTTGGATTGTCTTTTTACTTAAAACAATACAGATTAATATATCTTTTGGCTGGAATAATCTGCGCCATTGCCTTGCATAGTGTCTTTAATTTTTTTATAATGAGAGGAAGTGGCGAAAATTTCCTTTCTGTTTTTGGATTTTTGTGGGTCGTCACGATTATCAACATACTTATATTTGAAAAATTAAAACGTATGGGTAAAGATATACCTGTACTGAATTATGAATAATATGATAAAAAAGAAATCATTTTTAGAACGTCTTGCTGGTGGTATTCGATTTGAAGAAAACGAGGAAAATACAGAAGAAGAAGCTCCTCGTAATGGATCAAATAAAAAGACAGTTCTGTCTCTTAAGGAAAATGGTGAGTCAAAAGAATCAAAATGGGAAGAAGAAGTAGATGCAGAATTAACTGTTGATTTATATCAAACTCCTACTGATATTATCGTTCAAACAATGATTGCTGGTGTTCAACCAGATAATCTTTCAATAACTATTACTCGTGATATGATTACTATTCGTGGTAAACGCGAGGAGAATCAATCTATTGATCGAGATAATTATTTTGTTCAAGAACTTTATTGGGGATCGTTTTCTAGAACTATTTCCCTCCCCGAAGAAGTAGATCCTGAAGAAGCTGAGGCGATAGAAAAACATGGGCTTTTGATTATTAAACTTCCTAAATTAGATAAAAATAGAGAAACCAAATTAAAGATTAAATCAATTTAGCACCACACAAATAAAAATCCCCACGTGAGATTCAGAATATATCTCACGTGGGGATTTTTATTTGTGTGGTGCCGAGACCCAGGTTCGAACTGGGGACCCTTCCCTCTTCAGGGGAATGCTCTACCAACTGAGCTATCTCGGCAAATTTTTCACAAACTTACTGATTCAATGATTTTAATAATTCTTTTATCTGATCTTGATCACTTAAACTCTTTTTAATATCACTAATATTATTTATACCAGATACTCCTCCCAGAATATAAATTCATAACGTTCCCTAAATATGGCTTTAAGTAATATAGAGCTCCAAAAGAAACTCCAATAATTGCTACCCAGTAAAAAATACGAGTAATTTGTTGCCAACGCTGAATACTACGGATTTTTAAAAGTAATTCATTATTTTCTTTGGATAATTTCAAATTTTCCTCTAATAAATTTTTTACTTCGGGATCCATATTCCCAGATATTATCATATTTTAATTAAAAATAAAAGGTGCTCTTGTCAGGAGTCGAACCTGAATCAGCTCGTTAGGAGTGAGCCATTCTATCCATTGAACTACAAGAGCAAATTATAAAAGCACCATTACTGGTGCTTTTATAATACGTCATTATTTGAAAAATTACTACTCTTTGACTCCTAATAATTCCACAATTTTTGGTTTATTAAAACCAACAATCAAATTATTATCAATCAAAATGACCGGCACTCCCATTTGACCACTTTTGTCCATCATCTCTTTTCTTTTTTCTAAGTTACTAGAAACATCAAAATCTTCATAAACAATTCCCTTTGATGTAAAGAAATCTTTCGCCATGTGGCAGAAATGACATGTTGGTGTACTGTAAATCGTTATTTTACTCATAATATAAATATTTATTAATTAATAATATCTTACCTTTTTAAAGTATACCACAGTCTTCAAATTCACCACTCTTGACAGTCGTGTCAAGTTTATAAAGTAATTTTTGTGCGAGTAGCGGGAATCGGCTATTACATAGCCAGGTGCTTTTCCATCTTCGATAAGGAAAAGCCTTTCGCTTCTCGCCGAAAGCAAAGCAGTTTGCTTTCTATCCCGCACAATAAAAAAACTTTCGTTTTTTTATTGTGCGGGATACGAGAATCGAACTCGTGTCTCAACCTTGGGAAGGTCGCATTCTACCACTAAACCAATCCCGCATTTTATCTTTTAAAAAATTTTTTTAACCATTCAATAAACCCGTGTCTTGCTTTATCATTTTCGGGAGATAAATCATCCTTTCCATCATCATCAACTATTATTACCATTTTTTCATTCGGTTTGGCAACTTGATATTTCTCTCTAATGATTTCTTCTTGCCCTGCTTCTGTCTCTAATTTTGATATATCGTTAGACAGAGCAAATTCCCTTTTTCTTAAATTTTCTATTTCTTCCAAAACAAGTTCCTTTTTGTGAGCAGTTTCTTTTTCTTTTTGAATTAAATCTATAATTTTATAACCAAATAATACCACTAGGCAAAAAATAACAACAAGTGCAATAGGTGAATGCCAAAATTTATAATGATTTCCCTTTCCTTTATTCATAATTAATGTTATTATTATATCATGATTTTTGATTCAAAAAACAAAAAGAGGGTTGAGAAGATATTTGCGATAATTTCCATTCTTGTAATTGTAAGTATGATATTGCTTTACAGTGTTGGGTCTTTTTAATTATTACTACCTCTCATCATTTTCAAAAAGACATCGTGTGAGATGTTTATTTTTGCGTTGGCCTGCATTCTCTTTTTCCCCTTCTTTTGTTTTTCTAACAATTTCTTTTTACGACTGACGTCTCCCCCACCAACAACTTTACTTCCATGCATTAAAACATCTTTTCGGAAAGCCGAAACTGACTCAGAAGAAATAATTCGACCCAAGGCTTTGCCTTGAATTTTAAAAGCAAATTGTTGTCTTGGAATAATGTCTTTCAATTTCTCAACTTGAGCCTTGGCTTCATCGGCGACCTTGCGACGTGAGACTACTCGACAAAAGGCCGCCATTGGCTCATCGGCAATAACAATATCAAGTCGGACAACATCAGCTTCTCGATACTCACCAATTTCATAAGAAATAGAAGAATATCCAGAAGTGATACTTTTCATGTCATCAAAAAAGTTTCGCATAAGTTCACGAAGGGGCATTTCCAAATCAATTGATGACCGATTATCTCCAAAGTTATCGGTGGCTTTAATTGTCGCTTCATGATCATAAAGAAATGGCATCAACATGCTTATATAAGCAGAGGGGGTAATAATTTTCACATTAACCCAAGGTTCAAATACTTTTACAATATTTCCATCATCAGGGAAAAGATGGGGTGAGTAAATGATTTCTTCTTTACCGTTGCGCAATAATACTTTATATGTTATTGATGGCATTGTGACAATCAATTGTAAATTGAATTCTCGTGTTAATCTTTCAGTAATAATTTCCAAATGAAGCATACCAAGAAAACCACATCGATATCCCCGACCAAGAGAACCTGAACTTTCTTCTTCATAAGAAAAAGACGAATCCGATAATCGCAGACGACCTAGAGCAAGCTTTAGATTTGGGAAATCATCTTGACTCTCCGGATAAACCGAAGCCCAAACAACAGGTCGAGGATTCTGATATCCAGGAAGCGCCGGTAACGGACTCTTTAAATATGTAATTGTGTCTCCGACAGAAGCAATCCCTGGCTTTTTTATCCCCGTAATAATATAGCCAATCTCTCCACTTTCTATCTTTTCACGGGGTTCTTCTTCTGGAGAGAAAGTTCCAACTTCAAGTGAAATAAATTTTTCCGCAGAAATAGCAAAAGAAAGAGATTCCCCTTTTTTAAATTTTCCATCAAATACACGAACGTAAACAATGACCCCGCGGTGGTTGTCATATTTAAAATCAAAAACTAAAGCCCGACCACTATTTGTTTGTACTAAATTTTTTTCATCAACATGAGGGTGTGGTATTTTTCTGATTATTTCCTCAAGAAGCGCGGGGACTCCTTCTCCGGTTTTTCCAGAAACAAGTAAAATAGTTTCCGGGTCAATATCAAGAAGTAGAGCTAATTCCATTTTAATTTCTTCCACTCGAGCAAGCGGTGAGTCAATTTTAGAAAGCACCGGAATAATCACAAGGCCAGAATCACGGGCCATTTGAAGAGTGGTCAATGTTTGAGCTTGGACACCCTGAGTCGCGTCTACTAGCAGTATAGAGCCTTCCACAGCCTTCAAAGCACGAGATACCTCATATGAGAAGTCAATGTGCCCTGGTGTATCAATGAGATTTAGTATATATTTTTCTTCACCAACTTTATACTCCATTCTAACCGGTTGCATTTTTATGGTAATTCCACGCTCACGTTCAAGTTCCATTGAATCTAAGACCTGGTCTTTCATTTTTCTTTTCTCAATCGTCCCAGTCACTTCCAACATTCGGTCAGCCAAAGTACTCTTGCCATGGTCAATGTGAGCAATGATTGAAAAATTCCGAATTGATTTAATGTGTTCATTTATCATTATAGGTCTATACTAGCAAAAAACCCCTGAAAACAAAAGGAGTGATAAAATAAAAGGGCCGCTATAAATATTTAGCGGCCTCAAAAAAAGTTCATTTTTTTAAAAAATTAACAAAATGCTTTTTGGAACTTGTTCTTCCTCGTTGGATAATTAAAGTTTTGTTGGTTATTTTGTAGTCCCAACAAAAACCACGGAAAATAACTTTGCCATTATTGTCCACAAAAGCTCTCCAGCGTTTCATTTCTTTGTTTTTATCATAATCAAACAGTGATCCCTTGAAAACAAATAATCCATCAGAGTTTTCAAATTCTTCATCTAATGGGGCGTTAGACGTCAACGTAACTCTTTTTTTTGTCTCGATATTTTTTACAATAACTTCATCATATGACGGCCAGCCTAAATCAATAGACGTGACATTAAAAATTGCCCATAAGTTTTCACTCATTGGACAAGCATATCCTGGTATAGTTTCCTGATCATCCATGTCAAGAATCTCACTATCCCAAACAGTTTTACTACATCTCCCTGTTTCATCTGCTTCTGTAACTCTCATCCCCCGAAGTTCTAATTTGTACAAACTACCGGCAATATATTCTACTTTGTTTATGTCTAAATCTTCAATTTTAGTGTCCTCAACAATAAACAATCCTGTTTTACCAATAGGTAAACTCGTGGACTCATTTGTTATGAAATTTTTCATATTATTAGCTTTAATTGGTTGTCACAAAAGACAAAATCTTCTCTGAAAACCAATCAAAACTATTGTCAAAAAACTATCCTCGTTTGGATATTACAATATTTATATGAGTTTGTCTAGCTGGCTCCGAACTTGGGACGAAGTGGGAACTTTAATAGGACAAATAGAAAACCGCTAGTGAGTAGCGATTTCTATCGTTACCCGACTAGCGGTATTGTCATAATTTGAAAAATACATTAAAAGAAAAATTGATTTTAGTCCCTTTTTCTCCAATAATGTTTTCACCAGGTTCATCCCAGAGAGGCCATTTTTCGGTTTTTACTTCAGAATATACTGAATGAACAATGCGGGTTTCTTCAGTTATCTGTTTTTTGATTTCTTGCAAAATAGATTGAACATCAATGATAGGATTTATTCCTAATTTTCTCTCTTTTTTACTCGAGGGAATATATCCAATACCATTAAAAATTATACCCATTAATACACCTTCTGAACCTTGAATGTTTGAATTCATGGTATCAAAAAATCCATTGGTTTTGATCTCATCAATAGTAGCTAAAAACCCTGGAATTTTCTCGAAAAAATCTTTGTTTGAATTTTTCATTGTTTTTGATTTATTTAGTAAATAAATTAGATTGATTTTCCGAATTTCCATAAAAAGAAACTCGGAAAATCAATCTAACCCTTACTGTTAAACCAAGTATCAAAGAACTACTATTTTGGTAGAATAGCATTAAAATGTAATTATGTCAACGGGGCTCCAAACCTGGGAGAATGTTCGAGCCTATTTGTTATCAAACAAATGAAAAATCGCCAGTTAACGATGATTTTCCATTAAACTAGCGATTAAGTTTGTGCCCATTCTCTCATTGTCCAAAGCATTTTTGGACTAGCAGGATAGTCCTACTAATCCTACCTTTGTTCTATTCGATGACCACAGTTTTTACATGTGCTAATTTGGCGAGTTTCGCCACCTATACAACCTGGTATAGGAGTAAATTCCCACTGACCATTACCACACTTACGGCATATTTTAACATCATCTTTTCTTGGAAAAAATGCCCCACAGTGAATACACTCTTTCCCCCTTAATACATAATCACCATAAACAGAATTATTGTGATTATCAATTCCAAGATTATAATTTTTATCAAACATCATAATTTTTTTAAGATTATGACGACAGTTTTCTTGAATGGACAAAACCGCTTGATCAAGTTTTGGTTTTTCATCATCAAATTGTTTTGACAAATTCATTATTACTCTTAGCCGATCTGTAATTATCGATTTAACAATTAACTCGGGATATTCATAAATCTTTTCTATTTCCATAATACTTAATATTAATTGTGAATACTATTTTTCTTTCACATTACATTTTCCAACTTGTAAAGTCAAGCACAAGCACAAAATGAGTAATTCATTAAAATTTTAGGTTCGAACTTCTACTAACTCCCCCCAAAAAAATAACCATTATAAATATAGCTAAAAATTTGATCCAACCTGCCTATGCCCGTGCTGGGACGGTCTAGGGGACCGTATGAAGCTTCGCTTTCGTTCGGGATTCGAATAACTTTGGTTGATGATAAATAAAAAGCCTCCCCTTTCGGTTCGGCTTACTTAATTTTATTATCTTCACTGAAGGAGATTGTCAAAAAGACATTTTTCCAGAAACCCCGTAGAAACCAAGGTTAAATTCAACAGACTTTTTCATTATCCATTCTCTCAATTTTTCCTCATTTTCCTGGTTTTCTTTTGGGGCAATTAACCCTATCATTTCTGACAATTTTTTAATGAATTCATCATTGTCAAACGATTCTTTTTTTATATCAAATCTCCATCCGCCCCACCCAGAAACAAAGAAAATGATTTCAATAAAACCTGTATCCTCTTTTTGAGGATCAAATTTTTCAAAATCAAAGTAGCCTTCTGCTGTCGGATTATGAATCTCTACCATTATTTGCCCAGTTGTTATTATAGCGCCAGGCCCATAACGACGGTTTTTAGAGATTTCAATTATTTGGCATTGATCTTTTGTTCCCGAAAAATAAAAATAAAAACCGGGAAACTTTTTTTTAAGCATTTGATAAAAAAATGCAAAGTGGTAAAAATTCAAGTTTTTTGCTTCCATTTTTCTTAAAATTTTAATGTTATACAATTTGATTCCTTTTTCCCAATCCCCCTCCTGAGAAACTAGGAAAAAGAAACCAAATGAATAACCAAAATCCATTGTCAAAAAACTATCCTCGTTTGGATATTACAATATTTGTGTGAGTTTGTCTACCCTGTCGTTCGCGAACGACAGGGTCTAGCTGGCTTCAAACCTGGGAGGCTGTTCGAATAACTATCCTAAACAAGTAGGTATGCTTCCTAGAAAGTTCACAACGGGCACAAAGTGCACAGCTTTAATGGTCGGACTTATAACTCGCTAATAAATTTAGTTTCTCCTTCAAAAATCTTATTACTCTTAAAATCTTTATTAAATTGTTTTGGTAAAATCTCAATATCACTATCGGAAGACACCCATAATATTTCTACTAATTCACGAGCGTGAGTTCTTTCTAGCCCGTCAATATCTATATAATCTTTTCCATTTTTAACTTCAAAGAAAAATTCTACATATTCATTTTTATCCATAAAAGTATTTATGTATAACAATCTCCCTATCTCAGGCAAAACTCCTAACTCTTCAACTAGTTCCCTTTTTAAACAAGCAATAATATCCTCTCCAAACTTCAAATGACCGCCAGGAAGAGCCATAAAACCAGTGCCAAAATGTTTAACAATAAGTAGTTTACTATCGTGGGTAATAACTCCTCTGACTTTAATTAATATATTTTTATCCATAAACATATTTTATCATAGGTTCGAACTTCTACTAACCTCCAAAAAACAACCATTATAAATTATGGTTTATATTCTGCTCCAAACCTGCCTATGCCCGTGCTGGGAATAAGTATTACTAAACAAGCATCTCCCCTAACATCTTCTTAAAGAAGTCGATGCGAGATTCAATCCCAGTTTCAAGAGAATGTTTTATTGGCTTTGCCTCTGGTGTATATTCAAAATGGCCTCTAATTTCTCCGTCATCAAAAAATCTTATGTGGTATTGATATAATGGTGTATCTAATTTTCTCATTCCTAAAATCTGACCAGGATCCCTATAAGCGATAACATCAAACTCAAAACCTTGACTTAAAAGAAAATCTGTAATAATTTTTTTGTCGTAACCTGAATTAAGATGCCCTAAAAAATATTTCTGCCTAGAATTATGCAATTTAAGAATTTCTATTAGGCGGAGAACTGGAGGCCAGATAATATAAATTACTTTCCAAAAGAGTTTTTCTGAATAATGTGATTGCATAAAAATATTCTATCATAGGTTCAAACTTCTACTAACCCCCGAAAAATAACCATTATAAAATAAGGGTATTCTAGCTGGCTTCAAACCTGCCTATGCCCGTGTTGGGACGACCTAGAGGGAAGATGCCTGCCCCGTAACTACTGGGGTTCAAATGAGTATTTTAGACAAATGAAAAACCCTATAAATAACTTATGGAAGTTTTTCATAGGGTCAATTTTTATTTATTGTTTATTACTCCAGAAACAACCAAGGGCTGAGTCCAGTGCTTTCGCTCATAGAACACGCACTGTTCCATTGCCTATCACTTAGTATATCTTCATAATCCTGTGTTTGTTTCCAGATGTCCCCACAGGTTGAAGGAAGTGTTTCTCTAATTGCTGAAACTATTTCCTCACAGCCAGGAACTTTTTCTTTTTCCAATTCAGATAAAATTAAAAGATGCTTTTCCTCAAGAAGATTTTCATCTACTCTGGCAAATTCAGAGATGTGTTCTTTAAATTTTATCCATTTATTTTTAAAGATCTCTTTTTGTTTGTCATCAATTTTTGAAGAAGAAGCCACCAAAAGTACGTAATCTACCGCTGTAAGGTAAGAAGGTTTCTCCTCTCCTATTGGATGATCCACAAAAGTACGAAGAGCACCACGAACATAAGCAAAAAACTTTGCTATAATTTCATCATCTGGCATCGTAGCCAGTTCAGTCTGCACATTAGAAACTATTTCCAGTCTCATTTTATTTCTTTTTTCCAATTTTATTTCCTCCATTTTTGAATTATTTTTTATCGAGATGGAATCCCCAACTCGTAAATTTTTGATGTATTGGGCTTTCAGGATGTTGTGAAGCATATGTTAAAGCTCCACCAATAATTGCTCCTAGTATCAAGCAGAAAGCAATCCAAAGTCTGATAAATCTTCTTGTTTTCATATCATTGAATTTAGTTAATTTAATTTTCTTATATCAATTTCTTTCAAGAGACTAATCGTCAGACCCAACAAAAAGAAAAGGGATAAACGGTCCAAATATTATTACTACTAGAAAGGTAAGGAGTAATATTTCAACTCTTTTTTCATAAGGTAAAACCACAAAAAATATTACCGAGGCGGTTAATCCTAATAAAAACCAACCGAGTTGGGTAAAGAAAATAATGTAAACAAATTTCAGAAAGAAGAAAACGATATCCTTTTGCCAAGATTTTTTCTTTGCCATAATATTAGATTTTAAGATTATTAAATGATTTCTTTTCCCCAATCCCCCTCCACGAGAAACTAAGAAAAAGAAACCAAATGAATAACCAAAATCCATTGTCAAAAAACTATTGTTATTTGAATAATAACATTATTTGTTTAGTTAGTCAACTATTTTATAGGTACACTCAATATTGAGGTTTATAGTAGTGAAGTCGGACTTCACTAGATTTTTATATCTACAGTTCCCCTTGTTCGGGAACAACGACACGATTACGCCAGAATTTATTTTTAAGAGCTTTAATCAAATCGAGAAATTCTTTGTTCTTTAATATAGTTAAAATAATTACTCCAGAGGCTATCCCTAAAATTCCAGATAAAAATCCTTGGAAGAATATTCCTAGTCCTGTATTTATATCAAAGACATTATCTAAAATTCCCAAGAATAAATAAGCAACTAGCCCCATAGCAATGGCACTTGTGGCACTTTGGATAAAAGTATTCGAGAGATTAATTTTATTACTATAAAGAAAATCTTTTTTAAAGACAGACCAAATCAAAAAGAAATTCAGGAGTGATCCGGATGCATAAGCAAGTGGCAAAGCCAACATTATTGTTCCCGGAACATCTTTAACTCTTAAAATTATTTCCAAGTGTGATAAAACATTCGGGTAATTACTAAAAATATAAATTAAAATCTGAGCAAAAACAATTACCATAATTGACGAAAAAACGTTTATATATAAAGGTTTTTTCGTATTTCCCGCGGCATAATACCCACGAACAAATAAAAGAACTAATCCCTGCGAGGCAAGTGACACCGCAAAAAGTGCAACCGAGGCAGCGGTTAATCGTGTATCCGCCCAAGTGAAAGTATCAGAACCTAAAATTACACGGACAATCTGAGCTCGCAAAACAATAAAGAGAGTAATAATTGGTAAAGACCAAAAAATAATTTGCCTGGCCGCTAAAATAATTTGCCCAATAAAATTATCCATGTCTTTCATGGAAAATGATTTTACTAAAATAGGAAAAGCTGCCACAGAATAAGAAATGCCAATAATTCCAACTGGGACTGATTGGAGATTAAAAGCAAAAGTAAATAACGAGATAGAACCAGATTTCAAAGTTGAAGCCATAGCAATAAGAAAGATAAAAGCTAAACTATTACAAGAAAGGGTCAAGGTTCTCGGAGCTGATAATTTTACTACTTGCAATATTTCTCGCCATTTAATTTTAAAAATAAAACGGGGAAAAAATTTATGTTTTACAACGACAGGAACTTGAACCAAAAAATGCATCATAGCCCCAACAATAACTCCAACCCCTAACCCATAAACTCCCATTTGTGGATAGAGAAATATAACCCCAAAAAGAATACCTATATTGTAAAATATTGGAGAAAGTGAAAAAATAAGAAAATTCCTAAAGAGTTGAGTAACTGTTCCAATTAGATTTGACAAGCCAATAAAAATCGGCGAGAGCAACATTATCCGACTGGTTGTAATTAATAAATTAGTCTGTGATTCATTAAACCCCGGGGCAATTAGAGAAACAAAATACGGCATAAAAATAATTATAATCACACTAGTAATAGCCATGAATAACATATAAGCACTAAAAATATTATTCATAAATGCTCGTGCTTTATTTGAAGTATTATTATCATTATTTATTTTATCCACCAAAAATGGCATCAGGACTGTAACTGAAGCCAGAGATGCTATTGATATATACAAAAAATCTGGAATTCTAAATGCTGCATAATAAATATCCAACATTGGCCCTGCGCCCACAATGTGAGCCAACATTCTATCTCTAACAAGCCCTAATAGTTGTGAAAGAAAAGCAAAACCGCCAAGCAATAAGGCGGCTTCATTAACTCCACGAAATTCTTTATTAAGAAATGTTATAATGCGATTGACCATTACTATAATTTATATATTAATTATTTTTCTCTTCTAGAGGTGGCTTGAGTTGTGAGTCTGCGGTATGATCTGTTGCTTCACCGGTAACACTAGTTGGTTCACTTATTGAATTGATTGCATTTTTTATTTCTTGATTATCAGGAATAATTTTATTTAAAATATTAAATTGCGTTAAGGCATCATTGGTTCTTCCCACTTTTTTGTATGATTGTCCAAGGAAAAAACGAGCATTCAAATAACCATTATTAAGAATAACAGCTTTTTCAAAAGCGCTAATTGCTCCATTATAATTACTATTATAATAACGCAGTAGCCCTAATCTAAAGAAGACTGTTTCATCATTGGGAGCCATCTCACCAGCGTATTCAGCTTGTTTAATTGCCTCAGGTAGATTACCTTCATTTGTTTCAATTTGAACTAAAAGAAAAATAGCATCAATGTAATTTCGTTTTAAATCAAGCGATTGTTTAATAAATTTTCTTGCTTCACTATTATCTTTATTTATAAATTCCAAAGTAGCCCGAGCTAAAGGAATAGATGGATTGTTGGGGGCAAGAGTTAATGCCTTGTTATAAGCCGAGACAGCTCGTTCGTAACTGTTTTCAACTGATAATGGAACCAAAGAACTATAAATATCTCCAAGATTAATATAGTTTAGGTATTGTTTTTTATTTTGTTCTATCGCTAAGTTAGCTGAATTCTCAGCTTGGAAAATTAATTGTTGTAAATTTGATTTTAATATATCTGGCGATAATGTTTTATCAGTGATTAAAATACTTATTTGATTAACATATATCTGAGATAAGGAACGATAATATGCATCATTTTTATCTAGAGCTATTGCTTTTAAAAACATTTTTTCTGAATGAGCTAAAGATTCAATTGTGTTTTGATTTGATAAACCCTTAGAAAAGTATATGACTGAAGTAAATTTTTCCACATAAACATAAGTTAAAAAAACTGCAAAAATCATCAAGGAGAGTATTCCTAAAATAGACAGAAAATTGTTACGAGGATCAGATAAAAAAGAATATTCTTTGGCTGGAATCGCATTTTTGCTAACTAGGATACCCACCAAAATACCACTAGAAGAAAAAGCCAACATTAATAATGTAATATTAGGATTAAAAAATATAATCGTAATCCATGAATATAAAGAAATCATTAAAATAGTAATGATAAAATAATTCGAGAGAGTATCACGTAAAGCTACTCTGATTGACTGTATACTTCTAGCAAGATAAACAATAAATAGCAACAATAGAGAAATAACTCCTAGTAAGCCGGTGGTTACGGCAAAAGTAGCGAGCAAACTAAATCCATTTGTAAAGTCAACATTCCAAAAAACTGTTTGGGCTATTTCTTTCGGTTGCCAAAGTGCCCAATCAATTACAAAAGTATTTGGACCAGTTCCTAAAAGTGGATTGTGTAGAAGTGATTTGTAGGCAATTTTAGATGTGGTCACAATAGATGGGCGAATTTCCGAAGTGTTAATACTTATATAATTCGAAAGAAAATTACTCGTTAAATTACTACCAATTAAAAATATTAAAGAAATAAAAATAACAACCAGAGAAGTCAATGGGAATTTACTTTTTTCTCCTCCATCTTGAATAATTTTGACCCCCGAACGTTGAATAGAAAAAATATAAACAAAAATAATTACGGCAAACAATCCTACTAATAACCAAATCCAGGAAATATTGACCATTACAAGAAACAAAATACCCAAAATTAACAAAATATATTGAATTATTTTAACTAAACGTCTGGTTTTTAATAATTCAATAGTAAAGAGAGAAAGCAAAACCATAATTCCCATCAGTAAAGCAAAATTACCCCAATCCCCCACAAGATTATCGGCATTTAAGCCCAAAAAACTTGGTAAAGCAAAATTTAAACCAATAAATATTATGTTGATTAATTCAAACACAACAATAATCAACCCTCCTATAAATACGGTTCCGAGAAAATACCACAAACGTTTTTCTGATTGAAAGTAAATGGAAGATAAAAATAAAACAATAAAAAGTATCAACATACTTCCAAATGTTCCTATTTCAAAACCATTACCAAAAAGTGAGGAGTAGAAAGAATAAGAAAAGAATGATGAAATAAGAAATACTAATGGTACAATTCCAGCAAATAAAAGTAATTTGTCTTTGGGAATTACAAATTTTCCATCACCCAATCTGGAAACCAACCAAAAAAATAGAGACAGGGTCATGCCAATTGACAATATAAATCCTTTACTGGCATCCAACCCCACTAAAGTATTGGGCACAAAGAAAAAAAAGCACAGAAATATGGTTAAAAGAAAAATTGAAAATGATAACTTATTAAAAAATTCTATTTTTTTTGATTCCATTTTATGTAAAAAATTATTAATTAATCAGACCTACTCATTATACATCGATAATTTAAATAAACCTAAATGACTATGTTTATTATTCTATTTGGAACATATATGAATTTTTTAATTTCTTTTCCCTCCATCCAACTGATGATCTTTTGATCTTTCAAAACTAAAGGTTTAATTTCCCCTTCGGACATATCTTTCGAGACCATAATTTCGGTGCGAACTTTGCCATTTATTTGAACAGCTATTTTTATTTTATCATCAATAATTTTCTTTTCATCCCACTTTGGCCATTTACTTTTATTTATTGATTGTTTTTCACCTAACATATTCCACAATTCTTCGGTAATGTGTGGAGCAAATGGTGCTAAAATCTGTAAAAATATTTTAAAATCTTTTTTATCAACATCTTGTTTTTCCATTTCGTTGACCAAAACCATCATTGAAGAAACAGCTGTATTAAAACTCATACTCTCAATATCTTCAGAAACTTTTTTTATTGTTTTATTTAAAAGCGTTTGGAATGAAGCAGAAACAGAAAAATTCTTCGTCGTGTCGGAGCCCTTTAGGGTTAAGCGCGAAGAATTTATCTGTTTCTGTGTAGTGATTTTTTCTCCTATCTTCCAAACTTTTTCCAAAAATCTTCGAGGGCCAATAATACTATTTGTATTCCAAGTAACCGTCTGATCAAATGGACCAATAAACATTTCATAAAGTCGAAAAGTATCAGCTCCATATAGCTTAACGATTTCATCTGGATTAACCACGTTGCCTCTTGATTTTGACATTTTCTCTCCATCTTCGGCCAAAATCATCCCATGTGCTGTGCGTTTTTTATATGGCTCTTTTGTTGGAACTAATTTCATGTCATATAAAAACTTGTGCCAAAAACGAGAATACAAAAGATGAAGTGTCGTGTGTTCCATCCCACCGTTATACCAATCCACAGGAGTCCAATATTTTAAATTTTTTGCGCTAGCGAACTCTTTTTTATTTTTAGGATCAGTATAGCGCAAATAATACCAAGAAGAACCCGCCCAGTTTGGCATTGTGTCTGTCTCTCTGCGCGCTTTACCTCCGCATTTAGGACATTTAACATTTACCCATTTGGAAATATTAGCCAGTGGTGATTCGCCAGTATCTGTAGGGGTGTACGATTTAACTTTCGGCAAAACTACTGGCAAATCTTTATCGGGCACTGGAATATATCCTTGCCCGTCGGGATCGTTTAGGGCACATCGATCGCAGTGAATCAAAGGAATAGGCTCACCCCAGTATCTTTGTCTTGAGAAAATCCAATCACGTAATTTATATTTTGTAACCATTTTCCCGCCAACTCTTTTTGTTATTTCTTCTGCATCCACTAATGGTCTATCAATAATTGAAAGATTAAATTTTTCAGCAAATTCTTTATCACGACTATCGTGTTGTGGAACTGCCATAACTGCGCCTGTTCCATAAGACGCAAGAACATAGTCGGCAATCCAAACAGGAAGCTCTTCTTTGTTTGCTGGATTTATAGCCTTAATTCCCTTCAGTTCAACTCCAGTTTTTTCTTTATCCTCCTTCGTTCTTTCTTGCTCTGACTCTTTTTTTACTTTTTCAATATATTTCTCTACTTCATTCCAATTTGTAATTTGTGATTTTAGATTTTGAACCAATACACTTTCCGGTGCAAGCACAACATACGTTACTCCTAAAATAGTATCAGCTCGAGTGGTAAATACTCGCACTGATTGAGAATCACCTTTAACCTTAAACTCAATTTCACTTCCTTCTGACTTACCTATCCAGTTTCTTTGTTGGGCTTTTATTCTTTCTAAATAATCCACATCATCTAAATCTTTATCGAGGCGCTCGGCATATTTTGTAATAGCAAGCATCCATTGCTCCTTTTCCTTTTTTATAGTTTCTGTTCCACATCGCTCACATTTTCCATTTACTACTTCTTCATTAGCTAAACCAATTTTATCTTTCGGACACCAATTAATCATCGTTTTTTGTTTATAAGCCAAACCTTTTTTAAACATTTGTAAAAATATCCATTGGGTCCATTTATAATAAGCTGGGTTTGCTGTGTTTAATTCTCGAGACCAGTCAAAAGCAAACCCAATTTTTTTGAGTTGTCGACGAAACATCTCTGTATTTTCTTTATTGATGATTGTCGGTTGCTTTCCAGTTTTAATTGCATAGTTTTCAGTTGGTAGGCCAAAAGCATCATACCCTATTGGGTACATAACATTATATCCTTCCATCCAACGTTTTCGAGAAATTATATCCATTGCTGTATTTGAGCGTATGTGGCCAATATGAAGTCCGGACCCAGAAAGATATGGGAATTCTATTAGAGCATAAAATTTTGGTTTTTTAGATCCATTAATAGCCGAGAAAATCTTTTTCTTCTCCCAATCTTTCTGCCATTTTAATTCAATTTTTTTATGATCGTATTCTTTCATTATTTTTATTTCTGAAATGGTGGATAGATATCTGTATCTATTGTTCGAGTAAAGCAAGTTCGTCCAGCTTTATGATCCCATGATTCATTTGTTCCTCCTCCAGGATATGGATAAGATGAAACAGCGATATCTTTTTCTGCATACATTGGTATTACTCCCCCACCATAATTATATTCTTGCCAACCCTTTGGCATATCAAGAGAAAAAGTTGCACACAATTCAAATGAGAGTTTGTCTTTTGGAATATATTCATATACCTTTCCTTTTTCAAACTCAGGATCAACTGGTAGAGAATAGCCAGACATCGGATTTGATAATTCAGATAGCGTTGTTGGCAACTTTTCTTTCTGTTGCCAATAATTGATCACCTGGTATTGGATACTCTGTAAATCAGAGACCCTTCTATCATCTAACCTAAGTAACCTTTGTTTTGCTGGACTACCCATAATAATGAAACTGCAAACAATCACAAGGATTACCAAGGCAACACTAACAATTGGATTAATAATACTATTTAATTTTTTAATTATTTCTTTGCCATTCCAAAATTCAGAAATATAAAAATATTTACCGACAATCAGAGCTGTCACCAATGTCCCGATAACCTTGTAGATAAATCTATTTGTAATTTCTCCGGCAACAAAATATCGAACCAGAGTGACTAGGTCAGCAATGATAACAATAGCCGCCAAGAAAAGAATCAAATAAATCATCCATTTACGAATAATAATATCGGTACTTCCTAATTCACCTTTCGATAATTTTCTCCAAAAATATGCCAGAATAAAAAATACTGGGAAAATAATTATGAGAGTGGCCAGTGATCCACGAATACTATCAAATGTCGTAGTATTGTATCCATACTGATAAGCAGAATTCAAAACATCAGGAAACTTTTTTTCTAAAGTCGCGAAAAAAAGTAACAAAAATGAGGAAACACTAGTAATGAGAGTCACAATGACTCCAAGTGACACAAAGAAGAATCTGGGTGTCAAAGATGCTTTTTTTATTGTTGGTTCCATAATGGCCTTATTATAGCAGAAATATGGCCCGATATAAACTTTATTTTATTATCGTTTGACCTTGACGGAGAACCACTATTCTGTTGTTTTTATATTCAATTAAAGTGGAGGGAGTCCCCTTCTTCCTGCCTCCAGAAACATATAAATCAATTTTTGAGCCAAAATATTTTTTTGCCTCTGTAATTGTTTCTGCTGGTTTCAATCCTTCCGGATTAGTGCTTGTTGTCGCGATTGGCCCAACTTTTTTTATTAAATTAAAAAGATTTTTATTGTTCTTTGTTATTAGTCGGAAAGCAATTTTTTTTGTACCCCGGTGTAAATAAGAAAATTTTTTACTGGGGCAAGACAACAATATGCTTATTTTTTTTGTTAAAAGATTTTCTATTCGCTTATTCGTACGAATAGGTAAATGGTCAATTTTAAATTTTTTTAAATCATTCAGATCAGAAATAAGAACTATAAACGGCTTTTTTGTATTCCGTCCTTTGATTTTATACATTCTCAAAATTGCCTTCTTCGAAAAAGCATCCCCGACAATACCGTAAATCGTATCAGTCGGAAGTATGATTACCCCCGCCTTGTGTCGAGGCAGGCCATTGTGTTTTAAAACTATTTCAGCTTTTTCCCATGAATTTTTCATAGTGTCTTTACTAAAATAAACTTTTGAAAGTGTAAATGTCTGGCTCCTCGTCCTCCCTCCTCCGAGGACTTTTTTATTGATAAAGTTTATGAAGATATTTAATTGTTTTTTAAATCCTAAACTTTATAAAACTACCATCTTCTGAACTTGACAAAATTAGATAGATTTGCTATGATATAAGTAAGTTAATATATGCTATAATATCCCGCAAGGGACGCCTCACAAATTTGTGGGGCGTATTTTTTTGCCTAGATTCTAAATTCAATCACATCTCCGTCTTTAACTATATATTCTTTACCCTCTGTCCGCACTTTCCCTTTGGCTCTTGCTTCGGCATAGCTTCCTGCTTCAAGTAAACTCTTCCAATTAATAACTTCGGCGCGAATAAATTTGTCTCTAAAGTCAGTGTGGATTGCCATTCCAGCCACCGGTGCGGTACTACCAATTTTAATCGTCCAGGCCCGAGTTTCGTCAGTTCCGGTTGTAAAATATGTCTCAAGTCCCAAAAGTTCATAACTTTTTTTAATCAAATTATCAAATCCCCGCTCGAATACTGGGTCAATTTTAACAAACATTCCAGGTGAATTTATTTCAATATTTTCACTTGCTTCTGACGTATTTAGAACATAAAGCATCGGTTTTAATGTAAGTAAATTAAGTGATTTTATTTTAAATTTTTCTTCATCATGTAAATTAGCATCTGTTGCCATCTTCCCCTCCTCAAACACTTTCATTAATTTTTTTAAAATAATTTCCTCAGTAATCGCATCTTTATCCCCCTTCTTTAATTCTTTGGAAATATTTGCAATTCGTTTTGAAACTGTTTCAAAATCTGCCAGAACAAGCTCGAGATTTATAACACCAATATCATCCATTGGGCTAATCTTATTATCAACATGAATCACCGAATTATCTTCAAATGTTCGAACGACGTGAGCAATCGCATCCACTTCCCGAATATTTGTTAAGAATTTATTACCTAATCCTTCTCCTTTTGAAGCTCCCTTCACAAGTCCAGCAATATCGACAAACTCTATAACAGCCGGTATCGTTTTCGCTGATTTTGAAAATTCAGATAATTTAAATAATCTCTCATCAGGAACAGGCACAATTCCCACAGATGGATCGATTGTGCAAAAAGGATAGTTTTCGGCCGGTACACCCTTTTTTGTTAGTACATTAAAAAGAGTCGATTTCCCGACGTTTGGCAGACCTACAATTCCAATTGATAGTGACATAAAAGAACTTTAGCAAATTATGACCGAAAAATAAAGATTAAAAAAATTATTTTATATATCCCTCCATTTTTAAAATTTTTCTCTTTTGTCGAGTCCCTTTATTGTACCCACCAAGTTTTCCGTCTGACCTAATTACACGGTGACAAGGAATTTTTGGATTATGATTTTTATTTAAAATATTTCCGACAGCTCTACTCGCGTTTGAATTGCCCGCTCGCTTTGCAACTTCTTTGTATGTCAGAACTTTTCCTCTCGGGATTTTGATTACTACCTTATAAACTTTTTCCGAAAATGATAACATTTTTATTTCTGCATCAAACCCATCAGTGGTTCAAGGGCTTCGCGATGCTTCATAATTTCCGCTTTATATTTCCCCATAACCAAAACTGCAGCGTACTGCTCGCCAAGTCCAGTTTTTTTCTTTTCTTCAATTTCCTTTGTAATTTTTTCAAAAAGTTCTTTAACTTCTTTGTTCCCTTCAAGAGCCTTCAAACTTTGAGCAATTTTAGGGTTTTCATCAAGTTGTTTAGCTATTTCTTCCGCCTTATCAGAAGACACACCTTTCATTCGAAGAGCTTGTTTTGTAATAAATTTTTTAAATCCCATAATTTTGATATTATAGCAAAAAAACTATTTTTGTGCGAATATAATATATGTGAAAGAAAAATAATATTCAAAATTTATTCGCTTATCCCTCTCCGCCCTTCGGGCTCCGGCGCGCCCACACCTACTCATAAATTTTGAATATTACTTTTCTTTTCTAACCAAATATGAGAAAAAATAAACTAGTTGTAATACTCGGTCAAACCTCCACTGGAAAGAGTGATTTTGCTGTGGAAATTGCTAAAAAAATTGACGGGGAAATAATTTCTGCTGATTCACGTCAGGTCTATAAGGGAATGAACCTAGGAACAGGTAAAATCACAAAAAAAGAAATGCGTGGGGTTCCCCATCATCTGCTTGATATTTCTTCCCCTTCACGCGTTTTTTCGGTGAGTGATTTTCAAAAGAGAGCTTTTAAAAAAATTGAAGAAATAAATAAACGTGGGAAGGTTTCAATTATTTGCGGAGGCACAGGATTTTATATTGATGCAATCACAAATGAAACAACCTTTCCAAAAGTTCCACCCAATAAAAAACTCCGTGAAAAACTTTACCCAAAAACAGCGATAGCATTATTGGGGTATTTAGAAAAATTAGACCCAGCCCGAGCAAAAACAATCGATAAAAATAATAAAATCAGATTAATTCGCGCTATTGAAATAGCCAAAGCTCTAGGTAAGGTCCCTCTCCTTGCAAAGGTCCTTCCTTTGCAAAATTATGAGGTTTTAAAAATTGGTCTTACTTTACCACCTGAAATTCTAAAAGAAAAAATCCGTAGTCGCCTATTCGCGCGAATTAGAGAAGGGATGATTAAAGAAATTGAAAATTTACATAAAAACGGTGTCTCGTGGAAGCGAATGAATGAGCTCGGTCTTGAATACAGGTACGTATCGCAATATTTACAACGGAAACTTCCTAAAAATAAGATGCTTGAGGAATTAAATACAGCAATCTGGCATTATGCCAAACGTCAAAAAACCTGGTTCAAACGCGACGCAAATATTATTTGGATTGACCCAAGAAAAAATGGCTCTGAAACAAAAGTTTTAAAAGAAATAAAAAAGTTTTTGTCTGCCCGCCAAGAGGGTGGAAAATAAGATGTTCTTGTAGTATACTCACCCATAAGGGCGGTTAGTATAGTGGTAGTACAATTCTCTCCAAAAGAATTGGCGAGGGTCCGATTCCTTCACCGCCCGCTTGACTTGATTTATTTATACAATATGTTATTACTTATACAATAACAGTTTTTTGATAATATCAACGAGTTGATTACTTAGTTTATTTATCTTTGTTTCTTAAGGGGGATAAAGATAAATAAATTAAGTATTTTAACCCTAAATATCACAAAAATGGAAATCAAGATTTTGCAAGAAACAAGACATCTGAAATTGGTAGAGAGAAATATAAAATTACCATCACTTTTGAAGCCTCTTACCATGGAAGATTACACAAGATGGTACTTTAATAATTCCAGTGATAAGTTTAAAAAACATCTTCTGAATATCACAAGCCCTCTTAATCCAATACCAGAAATGCATTATTCGTTGTACAAAGTAAAACCAGAACCACATTATGAGCGATTTATTATGAAAGATGAAGAGATTATATCTGAACTTAGTATAATTGAAAACAATAAAATACTTTCTAAACAACAAATTCTTTGGTCTATGATTGCGACAATGTGTAAAAGAAAAGATGAGAAGTTCTCCGGCCAAAGAATTAAGCAAATCTGGAGTGAAAGAAACATTATGGGTTATTTTATGGGAGATGATGGAATTCTTCACTCCGCGGATTATCAGTTTACTGGTGGACATTTTTTATATGATGTTGATTATGTAGATGGTGGAAGTCATAACGCTGGAGTAAATGTATTTCTCATCCATTAAATTAAGCAATTTTGGTTATAAACCCTTGTACTGTTTAAGTCAAGGGTTTTAATTTTTAATAAAATATTAATTTTAAAGCTAAAAAATAAAATCCCCAATTGGGGATTTTATTTAACTAGTGATTTTAGCTTCTTTATGCTTAGTACTTTTTCTGCATTTCTTACAATACTTTTTAAGCTCAATCTTTCTTGTAACGAGTTTTTTGTTCTTATCTGTATAATAATTTGCACTTTTGCAAACACTACATTTTAATTTAAATAATCTATCTTGTGACATATTTATAAGTAGTAAGTAGTTAGTAGTAAGTAGTAAGGGAATACTACTAATTCCCAAACGCAAAATGAGTATAGCACACAAATATAAAAAGAACAAATTCTGTATTTATCCTTTCTACATACTACCTTCTACTTGCTACTTAACTACCCTCGGTAAAAGTGGGCTTATTCGCGTCACTGCCTCATAGTTGATAGTGCCTGACTCTTTGGCAATCTGTTCGGCTGTAATTTCATTATTGCCTTGCTTCCCCAAAATTATAACTTCATCTTCGGGTAAAACATCTTTAATATGAGAAACATCCACAACGGTCATGTTCATAGCTACTCTTCCTAAAATTTTTGCTCTTTTGCCTTTTATCAAAACTTCACCGTTATTAGAAAGTGAACGAGGTAAACCATCAGCATAACCCTGAGGGATAACTGCTATCTTGGTTGTCTTCTTTGTTATATAAGTTAAACCATAACCGATAGGATGATTCGGTGGAAGAATTTTTATTTGAGCGACGTGAGTTACCCATTTCAAAACTGGTTTTAAATTAATTTTCTTTTTATTCAAATATTTTAAATGTTCACTAGGCCAAAGACCATAAAGCCCAATGCCCAGACGTACAATACTATGTAAGCTATTCCCCTTCTCATAGACAAGAATTCCTGAAGTTGCCGATATGTGCGTATTTATTTTTCCAAAACCCTTCCCTTTAAAAATTTCTATGTATTCATGATACATATCAATCTGCTTTTGGGCGTGAGTAAAATTCATCGTATCTTCAATATTTGCAAAATGAGAATAAATACCATCAATCTCAATATTTTTCATTTTCTTGACTTCAACAATAAAATTAATTATTTGATTCGGCATTATCCCCTCACGTCCGAGATATGAATCAATTGCGATGTGAACTTTTGCTTTAGTTTTTAAACTCCCCGCAATGCGATTAATTTTTAAAAGATGAATCAGGTCAAAAGCAGAAATTATTGCTTTCATTTTAATTGCCTTTTTTATTCCTTCCTCATTTAGATAACCAAAAACTAATACTGGTTTTTTTGTAACCTTCCTAACTCTTTCCAACTCTTCCATACTATCCACTTGAAAATAATCTGTATAAGGGCTAATGATTTTAACCACTTCATAATCCCCATGACCATAAGCATTGGCCTTGACCACAGAGGCTATTTTAGTCCTGTTTTTCAATAAACTACGAAATTGCTTGATATTGTGTATCAAATTTTCTTTCGAAATCTCTATATATGAAAGCGGTAAATCATTCATCTGTAATGTTATTCTAGCACTAAATATCTCTTATTAAAAACCTTTGACAAATTGATTAGAATATTATAAAGTGTGAAAAAAGATTTCCCTATGAAAAATAAATTTATTGTTAGCGCGTGTCTTGCCGGAATACATTGCCGATACAACAGAAAAGCAAGTCCCTGTAAACAAGTTATTGATTTAGTTAATCAAGGTAAGGCAATCACTGTTTGCCCAGAAATATTAGGTGGAATGACCACCCCACGAGAACCAGCCGAATGTAATAATAATAAAATTATTACAAAAAGTGGGGAAGATCTCACTAATCAGTTTATTGATGGAGCAAAAGAAGCACTGATAGTCGCAAAAACTAGAAAATGTAATATGGCAATTTTAAAATCAAAATCTCCATCTTGCGGTTACGGTGAAGTATATGACGGTACCTTTTCAGGAAAATTAATTCCTGGAAACGGAGTATTTACAAATCTTTTATTAAAAGAAAAAATTAAAGTGTTTACAGAAAATGAACTTCCCAAAAACATATATTAGTCAATAATATATGTTTTTTATTGCTTTTGCCTTCTTTTCTGATAGAATGTTGACATTGCCGGAGTGGCGGAATTGGTAGACGCGCACGACTCAAAATCGTGTCTCGTAAGGGGTGAGAGTTCGATTCTCTCCTCCGGCACAAAGCAAAATCACTAAACATTGTTTAGTGATTTTAAATTATTAATTCTTAATTAGTAATTCGTAATTAATTATAAAATCTCGGGTTCTTGCTCTAAGGTTATTCCGAATTTTTCTTTGACTATTTTAACTATTTCATTTTTTGCTTCTAGTAAATCTTCTTTTGAAGCATTTCCATTATTTATTAAGACAAGTGCATTTTTATCATAGACAGAAATATTACCAAGCGACTTCCCTTTTAACCCAGCATTTTCGATAAGCCAGCCAGCGGGAATTTTTGTTATTTTTTCATCAACTGGAAATAATCTCAAATTAGGAAACTTTTCCTTAATGTCCTCAGCTATTTTATTTTCAACAATTGGATTTTTAAAAAATGAGCCAACATTCGGAATTATTTTTGGATTTGGTAATTTCTCTTTTCTTATCTCTATTATCGCCTCCCGAATTTGTTTCAAGGTGAGATTTTCTATTTTTTTATCTTCAAAATACTTTTTAACTCCTGGGTAATTCATAACCGGAAGACCAGCAAGATATTGCTTATAAAAATCGTAGGTGTGGGCGTGCGCCGAATCCGAAGGATGCGGTAGGGATAAGCGATTTTTAGAAGGAATATCTTGCTGGTCTATGTCTATATTTTTCAATCTATAGGTCACCGCCGTTATGACATATTTACCCTTGGCTTCATTTTTGAAAATACTATCTCGATATCCGAATTTACAATCCTCATTTGATAGAAAAGTTATCGTTTGATTTTTAATATCAAAAACCTCTACAGAAATAATCGTGTCTTTAACTTCTGCTCCATAAGCTCCGACATTTTGAACTGGTGTTGCCCCGACAGTACCTGGAATGGCCGAAAGAGCTTCAAGCCCCGATAAATTCATCTCGATGGTTTTTTCGACAATTTCATCCCAAATTTCTCCCGCCCCAACTTTTATATCAACAAAATCGTCGTCTTCATTTATTATGTCGAAACCTTTAATTTCAACCTTCAGAGCTAAAACATTTATAACTCCATCGGAAAAAACAATATTTGAACCACCTCCCAATATAAACACAGGAATATTCTTTTGTTCCGCAAAATCATAAACGTCCTTCAGCTCTTTTTTATTATCTATTTCTGCAAAATAGCGAAACTGCCCACCTATTTTAAGGGTGGAATAATTTTTGATATCCACATATTCTTTGACATTCATCCTATTGCAATTATATCATATATGAGATAAAATTGTAAATATGAAAAAAGAAAAAACAGAGCAACAAAAAATAGGTTATTTTATAAAGGAATTACGGGAACGTCGAGGAATGACTCAGGAGGCATTCGCCAAAGCGTTAGATACTTCACAAAGTTCAGTTCCCCGGATGGAAAAAGGTGAACAAAATTTCACAACCGAACTACTTCTTAAAATAAGTAAGGTGCTTGATCATCAAATTGTCTCAATCAATGATTCTATTGATTTCAAGGTGAGCGGTGGGAAAAAATTACACGGGAGTATTAAAACAAACTTTTCTAAAAATGGCTCTGTTGGACTTTTGTGCGCCTCTCTACTCAATAAGGGAAAAACAACTCTCCATGGCATTGCCCGTATTGAAGAAGTAAATAGGGTTATCGAAATTCTTGAGAGTATCGGAGTAGAAATTAAATGGATTGACCGTAACTCTCTCATTATTATTCCACCTGAAAAACTCGATTTGAACAAAATAAATGTTGAATCAGCAATCAGAACTCGCTCTATCGTTATGTTTATGGGTCCACTTATTCACCTGTTCCCTGCTTTCAAACTCCCCCATGCCCAGGGGTGTAACCTCGGAAAACGAACTATTGCCGCCCATACATATGCTCTTGAGGATTTAGGAGTTAAAATAAAGACGACAGCAACAAACTACGAGATAGAATCAAAAAAGCTAAAACCAAACAACATCGTCATGTATGAATCTGGTGATACTGCTTGTGAGAATGTTCTTACTGCCTCGGCAAAAATAAATGGTGTAACAAATATTAGTTTTGCTAGTGCAAATTATATGGTCCAAGAAGTTTGTTTCTTCCTTGAGGCGCTTGGCGTAAAAATAGACGGCATTGGAACTTCCACCTTAACTGTACATGGAGTGAAAGATATTAATAAAAATATTGAATACTGGAACAGTGAAGATCCAATCGAATCGATGATGTTTATATCTGCCGCTGTTATCACTGACTCAGAACTGACAATCACTCGTTGCCCGATAGATTTCCTTTCTCTTGAATTAGAAAAAATGAAAAGAATGGGCCTGAAATACAAAATACTTAAAAAATATTTATCCTTTAATGGACGAACGAAATTAGTTGATATTAAAATATTACCTGGTAAATTAACAGCCCTTTTCGATAAAATTTCCACCAATCCTTACCCTGGAATAAACATCGATAACTTACCATTTTTTGTCCCAATTGCCATAAAAGCCAAAGGCCAAACAATGATTCACGATTGGGTTTATGAAAATCGAGCAATTTATTTTACAGAGCTAAATCGCCTTGGAGCCAATGTAACTCTCGCTGACCCACATCGCGTTTATATCCAAGGTGGAACACCATTAAAACCTGCTCAAGTTGTCTGTCCACCGGCTCTTCGTCCTTCTATGGTTATCCTTGTATCAATGTTAGCGGCCCCAGGGACTTCAATTCTACGCAATGTCTATATGATTAGTCGCGGATACGAAGAAATTGCTGAACGCTTAAACTCCATTGGTGCTGATATCAAAATTATTAAATAAGAAATTAAAAAAACTACTAGATCTTACCTGGTAGTTTTTAATTAAGCCGCTACTTTTTGAGATTGTTGTTCCATTAACACCTCTTTCCCTTCTTTCTCATTCATAGAACTAAGAAATTCTTCTTCAGGTGGGTTACAACATGGGTCAACATGTTCCTTGTGGACAAATAATTTGTTGTTTATAACCATCACGTTTCCTGCGTAAATGTCCCCGGGAGCAATCTGTCTTGTGCATAGACAACACCAATGGTAAGTTCGGGCTTTATGTCTATATGTTCTTATCTGACGCATATTTTTTGCCTCCTATATTTGTTTGTTTTTCGTTATTATACCCCGTAGTAGATTTTTTTTCAAAAATTCACTACGGGGTTATACTACTTATACTTAAAATGCTAAAATAACACCATGCTATCAAAACGTGAAAAATTAGACGAATTAAATAAGTATTGGCAGGAGAATTGCGAGTGTGGATTGAGAAAAACAGCCACCCAGGCTGTTTTTGGCAACGGAAATGCAGAAAGCGAAATTGTTTTTATTGGTGAAGCGCCGGGTAAAAATGAAGACCTAAAAGGAATTCCATTTGTCGGATCCGCCGGAAAGTTTCTAGAAGAAATGCTAATGGGTATCGGAAAAAAACGTGAAGATATTTATGTCACAAATATTGTAAAATATCGTCCACCAAACAATCGTGACCCTGAACCTGAAGAAAAAGAAGCCTGCAACGAATGGCTTATAAATGAATTAAAAATAATTTCTCCCAAATTAATTGTTTTTCTTGGCCGACATTCAATGACTAGATTCTTTCCTACTGAAAAAATATCCGACATTCACGGTAAACTTTTGATAAAAACCACCCCAGAACTCGGCAAACAAGCGTTCCTTCCCTTATATCATCCCGCCGCCGCTTTGTATAATGGCGGAATGAGAGAAACACTAATAAAAGATTTCAAAAAAATTCCAAAAGCGTTAGAAAAAATAGGTTAAAAACGGAGCAGAAATTTGAAAATTATGAGTCGTGTCGGAGCCCTTTAGGGTAAAGCGCGAATAATTTTCAAATTTCTGCTCCGTTTTCGTCTCCTGCTTTATTCAATTATCGTCATATCTTCAGCACGGATTTGTTTTTCTACATAATCAGGGGTGTTGTTTTTCTTTTTTATTAACAAAAAACTAGTGACTCCTAGACCAATTATAAGCAAAAGCCCCACAAGTGAGTAAACAGTTTTTGAAATATTAACTTTTGCCCCAGACGCGCTTGCTCCCAGATCATTTAGATTTATGATTTCTGAATCATCTGATGGAGAATTTTCAGAAGCTTTATTATTGATATAAACTTTGTCTGATTCAGGAGTTGTTCCATTTGTATCAATTTTATCTACCTTAAATTGTTTTATCTGAACTGGGTAAGTCGCAATTACAAATTTATTTGGATTTGTAATCACAATTGAGGCTAAATCAAAAGAAGTAAACCCGGTAATCTTGGGTGAAAGTTTTATTTTTTTATCTGGTAAGAGTATTGTCCCCTCAGGAATCTTGAAATAATGTGTCCCAGCTGTGACAATCCAACCAGAAAGATCTACTTCGTATTTTGATTGATTTTCAATTTCAACAAATGGGTCACCATTATCTCCAACTGCACTTATATAAACTTCCGATTCTATAACTTTAATAATAATTTTATCTGTGGCGTCTGGTACCAAAGTGAAACTATTATCAAAATATGACAAGGTTAAAGCATACTCACCAGGATATTCATATACATAAGCAAATGGTCCAGTTTCAATAACTTGGCTTGTCATCCCATCACCAAAATTCCAAACCCATTTCCCCGTTGCATAAGTTTGTCCCCTATTCGTTGTAGTTAATGAATTAAAAGAGAACGGCGTTCGAGCAACAACAATCTTGGGTGAAATAATTTTCGTTGTTATTTTAAGAATAGTTGAATTATCCTGTGTGGGCTCTAAGTCATCTTTAGCATCATTTGTATTATTTTCATCCCCACTAGCTACTTCTTCACTCTCTCCTGTATCACTTGAACTGTATGATTTTGAAACTATTACATTTCTAGGATCTGATCCATCCCAGATTGTCACAATACCACTTGTATTATTTAGGGACATTGAAGTATCTGCAACTTCTCCAGAGTATGAATATTCTGAAAGATAAGTATCTTTATCACTGGCTAAGATAGCAGATTCACCAGGTGCTATTGTTAAGGTATCATTAATATAGTGAAGTGTTTCTCCTGTCGGACCATCTCCCAAGCGCCAAGCCGAACCAGATTTACCCGACACTATTGTAATACTTTCATTCCCATTATTATATAATTCTACCCACTCACGATTAGTATCGGCCCCTTCTGGGTCATACATTATATTAGAAATTTCTAAATTAGCACTAGCAAAACTTACCCAAGAGAAAAACACCGCGACAAAAATAATGTAGGATTTTAATTTATCTATATTCATAAAAAATTAAATTTACTCTAATAATTTACGTAAAACATCTTCAGGGACTTCTTTTTTTGCTTTAGGTTTCTGCCAAGAATCATCTTTGTCTCCCTTCGCCTCACTATAGCTTAAGGCGGAGGCGGGCTTTGCATCGCTGGAGCTTTGTGTGGAAGCAGGCTTTGCCTCCTCGATTTTAATTTCAGGTTGTATCACAGGTTCTGGCCTTACTTCTTCTTTCTTTATTTCTTCCACTTTGGGCTCTTCCTTGGCCTCGATAGAACCTTGTACGGAAGGGGGTTTTTTTACAACAGGTTCTGGTTTAACTTCCTCTTGTTTAGGGGGAACATTATTCGTCACTCTTGCTAATACATCTTTAAGTGATGCCTTATTCTCCTCGGAAGCTTCCTTTGTGACTGGTGGTGTAGCTGGTACTTGAGGGGTTCCATTATTATTTCTTTTTAAACTAGACAAAGACATCGGAGCGGGTGTCGGAATTTTAACTTCTTCTACTTTTAAATTTCCCTTCTGGTCTTCCTCATTTTTACCCATTCCAATTTTTTCTAATAACCCTTTCAAAAGTGGCGACGGGCCAGCATGTTTTTTTCTCTCTGGAAAATTCGGCTTGTTCCCATTATTGGGTCTATTAGAATAATTCGGTTTATTTTGATAATCTTTTTTATTAGAATAGTCTGGTTTTTGATATGTTTGTTCAGAACCTTTTGAAAAGCTCCCTGAATCACTAGGGGTAGATGACCGAGTCCCTGCGCCACCAGGACCTGTTGTTGATTTGAATTCAATTCCTAAAAGAGCTAACGGTTCCGTCGAAGCTTTTTCTGTCTGGCCTGCAGAACGAGAAGCCACAAATCCCTGCCCAGGATTAAGTTCGCCATTTTTAATTTTGAACATACAATCTTTACAATATACGGGGCGACCTTCTTTGGGTTCAAAGGGTACCATCGTCTCTTGTTTACAGTTGGAACAAGTTGCTTTATATTTTGATTCCCCGTCAGTCATTTGGAGCATACCACTCCATTTTGTAATTTCACCCTCAACTACTTCTCTCGAACGAGTATAAAGCTTACGAGATGATTCTATAATTTTGTCTTTAATTCCTTTTGATAAATCTACTTTTATGGGTGGTAGGGTCGATGCCGAAAATGGCCGACTAGTAATCCCGTCAATCATTAATTTTAGATAGATATGAAAGTTTGGTAAGTTCACTAAATCCTGAGCAGTAAATTCTGGCTCAAACTCTTTTTCTAAAAATTCGGCATCATCAGCACCCACGCGGAATATTATCATCGTTCCAACGTTACCAAAAACCGCGTCACGAACTTTTGACCCGTCTTTATTCTCAAGTTGAGCTGTATATTGGTGAGCAATAGTAAGATTGAGACGATACTTACGAGCTTCAGATAAAATGTTTGCAAACGAGTCAGTCGCAAAGTTCTGAAATTCGTCGACATATAGATAGAAGTCTTTTCTTTCGTCTTCTGGAATTCGGACACGCTCCATCGCCGCAAGCTGAATTTTGGTAATAATCATTCCTCCCAAAAGTGCCGAGTTATCTTCACCGATACGCCCCTTTGAAACGTTCACAAGGAAAATTTTACCCTCATTCATTATTTTAAAAATATCAATGGTCGATTTCTGTTGACCGACGACGTTACGAATAATCGAAGTCGAGAGGAATTGTCCAACTTTGTTTTGAATCGGAGCGATCGCTTCATTTCTGAATTGATCACGCCACTGTTCATACTCGTGAACCCAAAAAGCTTTGACAACAGGATCTTTCAAATTACCAATTATCATTTGACGATAATCTTTGTCCACAAGCAACCTTGGAATTCCCAAAAGCGTCGTTCCGGGAGTATCAAGGAGCGCTAAAATTGCATTATTCAAAATGTATTCCATACGAGAACTCCAAGCGTTAGCCCAAATTTTCGTGAAAATTCCCATCAACCCTGAAGCTACCAAGTGCTTATACTTTGGGTCATCGAGTTGTATAACATTAAAGCCAATGTGAAAATCCGCATCAGCCGGATTAAAATAAATTACATCTTTTGCTCGATAGTCAGGGATAAGGTGAAGAATCTCTTCCACCAATTCTCCGTGCGGGTCAACCACACAAACACCTTCTCCATTTTGAATATTCTGAACAATAAGATTAGATAAGAGCACAGATTTACCAGTACCAGATTTTCCGAGTACGTACATGTGCTGGCGACGGTCTTTACGTTTTATTCCAAAGATGTCATCGCTATTTCGAAAGTTCGTCTTTCCAAAATAAGTGACGTCTCGATTGTGTGGAATTTCGTTGTCCATAGATTACTTGCATTATAACAGTAAATAGCAACCACAAGCAAATAAATTACCCCTTTTAACTTGACCACAAATAATTAAAGGAGTAAATTAAAAGTAAACAAAGGAGGTAATATGTTTTTTCAAGTTTTTTGGGGGTTAACTGGTCATGACTGACTGTTAATCCTATTAGGAGTTCTTACGTACATTTTCATACTTTTGGGGATAATAAAAGAAAAGGGTGAAGGTCAAAGTTTCTGTAGCTGGATACTTTGGTTATTACTTGATATTGCCCTTATAATTCCAACCCTGGAGCAGGGAGGACGAGCACCATTTATTTTACTGATGGCATCGTCAGGAGGATCATTGGTAATCTCTGGTTATTTATTCTTCAAGGTAAAAAAGGTAAGGTGGGGTAAAAATGAAATGATAAGTTTATTTTTAGTAATTGTTACTTTCCTTCTCTGGGCTTTGTCAGAATATGGAGAAAAACCAATTGTTAAAGATAAAAATTTGGTGATTACCCTTGGGGTAATTGCTCAAGTTATAGCCGGTTGGCCACTTACAAAAGAAAGTTGGAAAAAACCAAGGCCTATCTACATCATTGGCTATTCATTTTTTATTTTGGGCTGTATTTTTTCTTTAACATTTGAAAAAAGTGTTTTAAATGAATACATAACCGAAGAGCACTTGTTCCCTATCGCCCTTGGAACCCAAACAGTGGTTGACATAATACCACTAATAAGAAAACTCCTAAAAAAGAGAACAAAAAGCCCTGCACCATAAGCCAGGGTTTTTATTTTTATAAAATTAATAATCCCTAGGGAAATGACTAGGGATTACGATAGGGATTTTAAATAATTTGTATTCCATAATTTTCGAGTGAGCAAGGTCTTGCCTTACTCATTTACTTTTCAGTGGTAAAAAATCCACGGCCGTGGATTTTTTACCACTGATAATTTTAATACACTTCCTGTCTATTATTCACTTCCTTAAAATCTTCTACTTATAGCATCTAATAGTGAATTTTAGCTAGTAAGGTATAAAATATTCAAAGTGGCCAGTGTAAAACACTGGCCACAGTTCCTTAAATTAAGGAATAAATTTTTTCTATTTCACTAAATAGTCTTTTTCTATCAAGACCAAACCGGAAAAGCGATTTTTTATTTATTTCATAAATAGCACCTAGCTCCATAAGTTCATCATTGTGCTCATCATAACTTGAAAAAGTAACAAATGGAATCTGGGTATTTTTTAATATATCAACAAAAATCACCCCCGTTAGTTTGTTCCATAGTCCATAATCAAGTAAGGCAAAGTCAAAAATATTCTCCTGGCAAACCTTTTTAAGTTGGTTACGAACTTCTTCCTCGCAAGGATACGTCGAAATGCTTGGATAAAAAGAAATAATTTCTGTATCAGTTTTTTCCTTAAACGCTTTTTCGATATTCGAAACGACAATTGGATCGTCCTCGATAATTATTATTTTTTTCATGATTTTTTGGTTTTAATTAGTGACCATAAAAGACAACTTTATATCTTCTGTGGTCACCAATAAAACCATTATCAAGAAACCATCTTTATTTACAAAATAGCATTAATTACTTATTTAGTCAAATAAGCCTAGGGTCAAAGATGACCTTTAACTAATCTCATCTTTACTGTAACTTTTAACCTTTTCAGACGATCGTCAGAAATGGTTATATGCCAATCTAATACACTTCCTGCTGATAACATTTTTCACAATATACTATTTCCGGTCGGTCGGGAGCATATGATGTCTCGAATTCATTTTGACAACCTTCTTTCATACATTTCCTGTGCCAAAGTTTTGGAGGATTTACTAATTTAAAACGCTCTGTAAAACGACAGTCCTGACACATACGTGGTAAGGGCAAAAGAAAACGTTGATAAAACTGTAGTTCCATTTTTACAATTTTGTATGCCTTACTACAATTTTTACATTTTATAATTTCGTAAGTAATATCTTCGTCTGTGCTTTTAATATCGTCTGGTAAACTAATAGCATCAATTGTAGTTTTATATTCACGTCTATTTATATCCCACCATATATAACCATTTTCTAGGGCAGTTTTTGAGTCCAGAGGAAAAAAGTCTTGAGCTATACTTTCATTATAAGCGACTTGTGAAATTTCAAAAGGAAAGAATTCGCCATATTTATAAACTCGCCCAACTTTATCTACGTACGGCATTTCATTCATTTGGTTTATTATTTTCGGAATTAATTCATTATACTCTTCTTTTGTGTATTGTTTATTTAAAATACAATATTCCTTTTTGTATAAACCAGCACAACCAAAACAATTTTTAGAACCAATACAATATGAACAATACTCCAAATTTTGAACTTCTTGCCAACAATTAAAACAAAATTTTAAATTATAACTACCCATTCCACAAGTCACGCATTCGTAAATATTTTCTGCTCCGTCTCCCCAAACAGTGAGATCATATGAATTAGCAGCCTTTAATTGAATATCCTGACAAAATTTTAAATTTTCGGAATTTCTAACTGAATAACTATTTTTCACATTTCTTGAATCAAAAATACGCTCACCCGTTGAATTGATGGCGCGAAGCCCTCGAACATACCTTACTGGAAATTTGTTCCAAAATTCTCTTGTTTTTTTTATAATATTCTGCAAAGAATTATAAGAGCCGTAAAATTCATTTTTAAACTTAGATAAATATTCTTCTCTTGTACACTGCTCATTAAAATAGTAATAAGTTTTATTTATTAGATTTACGCATCCAAAACAATTAGTACACCCCCTTAATCCTTTTGAGAACCAAACATCAACACAACTTTCACAATCAAGAGAAAAAAATGTTTTATAACATTTATCTACCATAACATCCTCATAACAAAGTTCATTTTCAGTCCCTTCATAAGAATCGAAGCAATCTTGCGAACGATTAACCTTCCTTAAATATGCACAATTTTCCAAATAGTCACTATTAAAACACAAGTAACTATTTTTCGTATAACTTATTTCATTACAATAATCTGAATTCGTCATATTTAGACTAGAACGAGCTGGATAAGGAGCACGCGAAGTAAGTTCTTCGAATTGTTGAAAAAACGGGCGAGAAAAATCATAATCAAATCCATTTTCTAATGGATCCCATTCATTACCAAACCAGTAATTATTATCGTATGTAATCACTTTTGCTTCAGGGGAAAATCCAGAAAAAATTTCTTTACCCGAATGAGCATCATTCCTTCGAAACAAGAAACTTTCATTCCTATAATTAAAACGTCTGATCATCCTGCATTCCGGACACCAAGTCGGTGGAGGAACTTTAATTTTTTCGTAAAATGAAAAATCATCTGGTTCAATCGTGAACTCTTTCTTACAATTCTGACATTGTTTAGTTTCTTCTTTCATCTTTTTTTCTATTTACCAAGTCAATCCTATGGGTTTGAGTTGGTAATTACTATTTTCTACTTATTCTAATTCTTAATTCGTAATTATTAATTCTTAATTAATTTTCCATACTACTTATTCTTATTCAAAATTGAAGAATGAAAAATTTCTGGATTGTACGATTCTCCGCAGACAATTTCAACCTCTGATAAATCTCCATTTTTTACTACTTTATTTAAATTCTCTAATAAATCTTCTTGGTCGTAGCCAAGATAAATAATATTTGGATTAACTTCTTTTAAGACGTGGTATGTTTCTAACTTAGGGTCTCCAAGCAAAACTAAATCTATATCCTCAATTTTTAAAAGTTCATTCACTCTTTGGGCTTCAGTATATCGAGGTGACTTCCCTTTCAATTCTTTTACAATATTATCGCGCGCCACAATTGCCACAAGATGATTCCCCTGCTTTTTTGCTTCTTTTATAAAAAATAAATGGCCTTCGTGCACACCATCAAAAACGCCGAAAATTGCGACAGTTTTGTTTGACATAATTTATTCAATAACTTCCATCATCCATTCTTTATAAGGGTGATTAATTCGACGGACATCTACTCCGGCAATAAGAGGGGTACTATAAGTATGGTGCTCGGAAATAATCTGATTAACTTCTTCCAATTTTGCTTCAAAAGTAGTTATCAAAAGCATCGCTTGCGAGACACATGTCATAGAACCCTGCCAATTATAACAAGACGAAATTGGCCAGAAATCCACACAGGCACCAATCTTTTTTTCGATAATTAATTCCCCGAGCCCTTTTGCCTCATCCATATTTTTACATGTTGTATATATAAATACCATAAAATATAGAGGTAAATTAAACTACGACCTTTACTATTTAATTATAACATTATTTGATTATCGGTCTAGGTATATTATGAGTGATAAATAAAAAAAGCTGTTTGAAAATAGTAGTCAAACAGCCTAGTTTTTTGAAATACCAGATAAAATCAACATGTCTGACAATCGGGATCAGACGGGACGTAAGTCTCTTTTGCTTTCGAAAAATCTTGTTTGGAAAATGTAGTATCTCCAATCCCCTCCAAATTTACCATCAACAGATCATCGTGGGGGGGTTGATTAAACAACCATTTGCTTTACAATAATTAATCCAAATTAATGGATTTTGATTCCCATATTTCACATTTGGAAGATATGGGGCTTCTGGTAAATTGTGTTCTTCAATAATCCCACAAATTAGTCTGACGTATGCCATAAAGAGATCATAATCAATCTCTCCTGAGGAGAACAAGGATTCCATTTCCTTGGCAATGTAATCAAGGGCTTCTTTCCCTTTTAATTGAAGACAAACTCTCGCTGGCGAGCGATCTATCCGTGCTTCAACTGAGTGACAATCATACAATATATCTTTTGTATAACGTTCAACCAATTCTTCAATAGGGGTTTCGAGTGTGACCATAGTATTCAATTTTTGTTGTTTATAATACTTTTTCTTTACCTTACTCCTTTTCAAAAAAAATATCAATCAGGTTCGAACTTCTATTAAACCTACCCGCAAATGCCAAAGCATAGCTTTTACAGGCTGGCGAACTTGGGACGATGTTCGAATAACTTTAATTAGCAACAATAAGAATTGCTGATGAAATTATAGGGGCAATGATATGAAACCAAGGATGCCATTTTTCATAATCATTCTTTTTATATCCATACCAGAAAAATATCAAAACGAGAGAAAGTAATGCATAAAAAATAATTTGATTATACCCTACTATGTTTTGATAGGCATAGTAATACATATAAATAAAGGCACCCACTGCAAAAGACCAATCTAATTTTTTGAATAAGCGAAAATACAAAGAAGAAGGTTTAGAAATTCTATACCAATGGTATAGTGGAGAGAAAATTAAAAGTCCACTTGCTAAAAAGCAATAAAGCCACTCTTGATAAATTCCTGCAAAGATTACAGGTAAAGCAAGAAAGATATTTGAGAACATCATTAGTTTATATATTATATAATGTTCACAAATTTTTTCCATATTTTTATTTACATTTTCTGTGTGCTATAGCATATAAAAAATGTATTAATATGACAATTTAAATTTTTAATTATAACATTATTTGATAATCAGTCGCGAAAAACAGTCACAATTGCATATAAACCATGCAAAAACATAAATATACTAAGTATTGCTAAAAATATTGCACTAATAGCTAAACCTTTTCCTTTTTCACGAGAATACTTAATTTCTCTGATTGTTATCATGCCCCCTATCCCGCCTATTATAAAACATATTGGAACTAAATTGAAGAAAAAGACACCCAAATAACCAGTAAGAAAAGACAAGAATCGAACAAAAGGAAGTTCTCTAAAAGACAAAAATTGAGCAAAAGGAAGTTCTCTAAAGAATAAATTAGAGACATCAAGGGTTATTATTAACAAGATTAAAAAAGAAACCAAAGAAGAAACAAAGCTGATTATTGCTAATTTATTGTATTTTCTCTTTACTTCTAATACATTTTTATTATTCTCCATTTTTTTATTTACATCATTTGCTCGATAGTGTTAAGTAATGTATTAGAATTATAATTTAGTTATTTTATAACAAGTATCATAATGACAATTATATATATTATCAGTCTTTTTAAACAGGGATGAGTTTTGTTTAATTTCTCCTATTTTTTGTTCAAGCTCTTTCTTTGATATCACCGTAAACCAATATATTTCGCATTTATCGCCGTCAATAGTACTTACCCATTTATTTTCTTTTATCACACAAGCAATATCTTTACCGCAACTTTTTTGGTCTGGGCAGGCCGATGGGTTTACTGCAAGATTATAATACTGATAACCATTTATCAATTTATTGTTTATAAAAGTGAGTCCTCCATGATGAATACGATTAGCTCCTGAGCTGGTAGAATTATTACGAAATTCCATAACGAAAGAACGCGGTAAAGTATCCTTATCCTCACCAAATAAGAAAAAAACAAGAGATCCTACTAAAATTAAGTTGAGAACGAGAATAATGTGTTTATATATTTTTTTCATATTTTAATTATAATTCGTAATTATATTAGTGGTTCTCCGCCCTTTTCTTCTTTTGGAGATTCACCTTTGGTGTTTGTTTTTTCTTCTCCTTCTGCTTTGTCTTCTTCTCCTGGCTTTTTATTTCCAACAATTGCGGCTTTTTCTTGTGCTGAACGAATGATGGTTGCTTCTTCTTCCGCAATCAATCTCTGGGCCTCGCCGGCCAAGATTGCGTATTTGCGACGAGATGCATCAATTGCCTCTTGGCGATACGATGGATGAGTCGCTGGCAGAACTCGAAGTGTCTCGGCTGAGAATGGGTCATAGCTTTCTCCATCAATTGTCATTTTTATAAAAAATTCTCCAACCCCTAAGTTAATCATATCTTTAACTTCAAAAATCGGTGCAAAGTCAGATTTGAGTTTGACGGCATCATCACCTCCCACACGGAATGTAATAATCGAACCAGTATTTCCAAGAACAGCTTGCTCAACTTTTGGCAAAAGTTGGCCGACGTATTGATGTGCTACGATAAGATTTATTCCATATTTACGCGCTTCGGAGAGAATATTTTCGAAGGTATCTGTCACAATATTATGGAACTCGTCGACATACAGATAAAAGTCATGTCTATCTTGTGGTTCAAGTTTTGCTCGCGCCATTCCAGCTTGTTTGATTTTGGTCAAGAACATTGCTCCAAAGAAAGAAGAATTCTCCTCCCCTATTTTTCCTTTAGACAAATTAATCAAAAGAATTTTTTGTTCATTCATCAATTTTTCCAAATCAATTTTATTTTCTTTTTGTCCGAAAATGTTTCGAAGCATTGGATCAGAAAGAAACTGCCCTAATTTATTAACAAGCGGAATAATAGCATCGGTATCGAACTTTTCAGACCAGTCGGCGAATTCAATTGCCCAGAATCTTTTGACCATGTCATCTTCGATATACTCAACAACCTTTTGACGATAGTTACGGTCGGTCAGCATCGAAATCATTCCACGCATTGTCGCGTGAGGATAATCCAGTAGCGCCAAAGTTGTAAAACGAAAAACGTGCTCCAGACGTGGCGTCCAGTTTGCTCCGAATTGTTTACGCAAAACTTCTATCAACCCTTGAGTGAGTTGATGTTTGAAGGCTGGATCAATATTTGAAAGTGGATTAAATGATGATGGATAATCAATATCCCCTGGGTCAATAATACAGACATCTTCGATTCTTTCTTTCGGCATGAAGTTTAAAATATCATCTATCAACTCTCCGTGTGGGTCAATCACACAGACTCCTTGGCCATAGGCGATATCTTGGCGAATCATTAATTCCAAAAGTTTTGATTTACCGACTCCAGACTTACCAATAATGTACATATGACGGCGACGGTCGATGCGCTTGATTCCAAAGACAAATTTTTTCTCTTCGAGAGCCGCCACGTAGTTGGTGCGTCCGATAAATACTACCTCGCTCGGATCTGATTTACCAAGAGTCGGCAGATCAGGAGGCGGAGGAGCATATTTAATTATCTGAATCTTGTTAGGTTTGTTCAAAGCCATACTTTTATAATTGTATCAAATTATAAAAAAATAGTATAATATATTTAATATGGATACATCCGAAAATAAAAATAGTGACGCCAGAAACTCCTTTGGCGATGGTCTGGCCCCTCGTCCTCCCTCGTCCGAGGACCTCGTCAAAGAAGTTTCTGGCGCCACTTCTACCATAAAAAAAGAAACTCTTCTTGAAGAAGGAGAAGACTATATCAAAAAATTAGGCCCGGGCATCATAACTGGCGCTGCTGATGATGACCCTTCGGGAATTGCCACTTACTCACAAGCTGGAGCTCAGTTTGGACCAAATCTGTTGTGGTTATCTGTCTGGACCCTTCCCTTAATTATAACTGTCCAAGAAATGTGCGCCCGTATCGCCCTTGTGACTGGTAACGGACTGGCTGCTAATATCAAACATTCTTATAAAAAAGAATTACTTTATTTTGTAACTATCGTTCTTCTGATTGCTAATATTTTTAATATCGGCGCTAATTTAGGAGCAATGGCGACAGCTTTTCAATTAATCACTCCTGGTGTCTCTTTCACTTTTTTAATTATTGCTATTGGAATAGTGTGTTTAACTTTGCCTGTTATCATTCCTTACAAAAAATACGCCCGGTATTTAAAATGGTTAGTAATTACTCTTTTTTCATACATTATTACTGGGTTTATCATTCATATGGATTGGGGTAATTTACTCGATCATAGTCTTATCCCCCATATCACTTTTTCTAAAAGCCAAATACTTCTAATTACTGCAATCTTGGGGACAACAATTTCCCCTTATCTTTTCTTCTGGGAAACGTCACAAGAAGTTGAAGAAGAAATAGCCGAGGGTAAAACAACTGTTCATTCCCGACGAGGAACAAATAAAATAGAAATTAAAAAAATGAGAAGAGATATCTGGACAGGAATGTTCTTGTCAAACTTAGTGATGTTTTTCATTATCGCCGTTTGTGCCAATACACTTTTTGTAAATGGAGTTCATGATATCGACACAGCCAGTGACGCCGCGTTAGCCCTTCTGCCATTTGCCGGAAGCTTCGCTACTGTTTTATTTGCAATTGGTATTATTGGAACTGGTATGCTTGCCGTCCCGGTACTGGCCAGCTCGACATCGTATGCAATTTCAGAAAGTTTTGGCTGGAAAGAAGGATTGTATCGTCGATTCAAAAAAGCTCGCGCTTTTTACACAATTATCATCATCTCAATTTTAATTGGTATTCTTATAAACTTTATTGGTATTCACCCAATCAAAGCTTTGATTTATTCAGCAATCACAAATGGTATCATTTCACCGATAATTTTAATTTTTATTGTCCATATCAGTAGCAATGAAAAAATAATGGGTTACCATAAAAATTCAAAATCACAAAAAATAGTCGGCTGGCTGACAATCGGACTTATGAGCATTACTGCTATCGCCGCAATTATTTCCCTATTTTAATTTTTATTTCTTTTTTTCTTCTAAACCAAGTTTTTCTAATCGGGCATGGATTGCGCCGGTTTTGCGCCCAAATTCACGAGCGATATCTCGCGCTTTTATCTTTTTTACAAAAAGATGCCGCAATTTATCATCTTCTTCTTTACTCCAAGACCTGTAAGCATTTGGGTATTTTTTTCTAATTTCTTCTAGTTTGGAACCTTTATTTTTACTTGGAATATTTTTCCGAGGAGTTCCCCCTGAGGCAAAAATAAAATTATCATGCATTGTTGACATCTCATCTTGTGGAATTTGAGCAAAAGCTTTTTCGGCTTCAGATGATTCTTCTTTAAATATTTTATCTTTCGATAGAACATCAGGATGAACCTTGAAAGCTTTCTCATTTAATCCAATAATGTGAAGCCCCGACAAGCGTCTAACTCGCGAAAGAGCCACATATCCCTGGCCATATTCAAATACTTCAGATAAATCCATCAAGGCCGAGTCCATACTCATCCCTTGGCTTTTGTGGACAGTTATTGCCCAAGCCAGCCGTAGTGGCATTTGTATAATCTTGGCTTTAATTTTTCCATTTTCTTCAACACTCCACTCCATCGGCTCGACTAAAATTGTTTTTCCTTTTTTCGTCTGGACAAGTGGGTAACCAGTCCCATTTTTAAAATCAACAACTTCTCCAAGTGTTCCATTTACAAATCCTTCTTTTTGATTATTTTTTGTAAACATCACTTCTGCTCCGACTTTTAAAGACAAAGTTTCTGGCGATAGGCATCCCTTTTTTAAAATATTTACAAGCGCATCTGGGCCTTTCGAAGTCATTTCAAAAACAACTGTTGGATTGTCAATCTTAGAAAGAGTTTCAGTATTTACAAAATCGACATTCACATTATGCGAAAAAAGTTTTGGTACATTTTTAGGGAAATTCAATTCATCAACCACCCGCGATTCAATTTTCTTTAAATGCTTATCTTGAAAATCATTTTTTCTGATTGCTGAGAGAATTGATAAAAAATCTTCGTCGTCCTGACGATACTGTTCACTAATATAGCAAACTACCGGCCTTGCCCTTTGCCACGCTTGCGAATCATACGCAAATATTTGCTCTTTACCTTCGGGCATCATTGTCATCTGTAAATCTTCATCGATTTGTATTTCCTCATCAACCATTTTTTTTATTATTGGTGGTAATTGAAAAAAATCTCCAACAAATATTACTTGCAAACCACCAAAAGCCTCAGAACTTCGCCTGACTTCTCGACAAACTGCATCCACCATCGACAAAGTCACAGCCGAGAGCATTGAAACTTCATCAATGACAAGTACTTTGGCTCGGTTAATTCTTTTAACGACATATTCATTACTTCCAAGTTTATCTAAATCATATTTATCAAGTTTTCTTTTTATACCAATCCCACTCCATGAGTGAATCGTCATTCCGCCAATATGAGTCGCGGCAATTCCCGTCGAAGCCGTAATGGCTACTTCAACACCAGCATCACGCAAATATTTTACATATTCATTTATCGTGTAAGTTTTCCCGGCTCCAGGTTCTCCTGTCAGAAAAACATTTGCACCAGTTTTTAAAATCGAAAGTGCTTCCTTTTGAGTCATAGATATATCATATCATTTATTTATTTTAATAAATATATTAATCAGGCAGACAGTCGCACGGCTTTTTCTTCAGAATTTTTTTTGCTCTTTTACTGTATTTATAAAAATATTCTGATCTTTCTTCCCTTTAGCGAACTTCTTATTAAGCGGAGTATAATGATTGTACCCTCGACGTTTGAATTCTTTTATTAATGCTTCATGCCTGTCATAAAGAGCTCTGGTTTTCCCGACCCAACGTAAGGTCTCCGGATGTCTAGAATATCCACCCTTAGCCTTGTGAATTGTTAAAATATTCCAGAGTCCGTGAAGTTCCCGGTGCTCAGCCAGTAAGTGTTTTCTACATAAATGTTTCGGATGTATATCCCAGACTCTCATATAAAAATAATTGCAAACAGATATACCAAACCCCACCAGCCTAAAAATGAGACAACAAAACTTGCTGTTATTTTATTTTGCAGAATTTTTGGCAAAAGCTCTTTTTGCCTTCCTTCTTTTTCTTGTGCAAGAAGTGCTGGGCTTACGACAAAAGAAAGAAAAATCCCATTGACTATCAAAAGAACAATGATTAAAGATCTAATTTCTAATTGGTAAGCATTGATTATTTCAAACTTGGCAAGAAAAATGTGTCCTATACTTACAAGAAGAATACCAATCCATATCAAAGGTTTTGTTATTTTATGAGTGCGAATAGTTGCTTCAGTCCAATAACTTGATTTTCGTCCAAGAAAGCCGTGCAGATCAATAACCGTCACTGCTCCAAGTCCTATAATAAAACCAGCTAAAGTAATAAAAATAAAAAAAACTTCCATTTATTTATTCAAGTAAGTAATAGTTAATTGTAAAATTGTGGCAAAGGAAACCCACAAGAGATATGGAATATTGGCGAGAACCACCCAACGTAAATGAGGCCAAATCGCTATCATCGCCCAAATCAAAGTGCCAAGAACTAGTAGTATATCAATAGCCGCTAATATATTACTTTTTAATCCAAATTGTAAATAAGTAAAAGAGAAATTGAAAATCAAATTCAAAACAAAAGGCAGAGCAACGATTACTGGAATCTCTTTTTTAAAAACTTTATAAAAAACCGTACCGAAAGAAACAAAAATGATGGCATACAAAAAAGTCCAAACCGGCCCAAAAAGCCAGCTAGAGGGCGCCCAAGAAGGCTTGATGAGTTGTGCGTACCAATCGCTTTGCATCTTTCTATTATATCATTATTATTTTATTTTAAAATCGGAAAATGTTTCGGTGGCCTTGAGCCATTGCATTTCTACTTTATCTACTTGAGCATGGTCGGGACCGTTTTGACACCATTTGATGAATTCATTTAATTTTTCTTCTTCTCCTTCGACTTCAATATAAACGGTCCCATCCACATCATTACGCGCAAAGCCGACCAAGCCAAGCTTCCTCGCTTCCTTTTGTGCCGAATCGCGAAAAAACACTCCTTGCACCCGACCATAAATTTTTAGATTTATCCTCTTTGACATATTTTAACATTCTAACATTCTGCAGAATGTTAGAATGATTTCATGAACTTTATAAAAGATCTTCCGTATGGAGAAAGCGAATGTGTGACCTGCCGACCGGCATATTTTTTATTCAAAAGCCCTGCGCGAACTAATGAATGTGTGTGCTGAGAAATAGTTTTAAAATTTGTCTCCAATAAATTTGCAATTTCTTCAACTGAGATCCCCTCATTTTTTTCTACCGCTAATAAAATATCAATTCGTCTATGATTAGATACCCCCTTAAAATAACGTTCTAATTGTTTTGATGTTTTTCTCATATTTACTATATTAGCATATTTAATTTAACATTCCAACATTCTGCAGAATGTTGGAATGTTAATGATTAATATGGGGTTATTTTAATTTGTAAGATTCGAAAATGCGCCCCCTCCCCCCTATCCCAAAATTATTTAGGGTTGGAACAATTCTTCTGGCAAAAAGCGGACTGAGGTAACAGTCGGAAATTGTTTTGCTGTGGCTTCGATTTGAGCCCATAAAATGGCGACTCGGCATGACCCACCGCCAGTTTTATTTTGAGAGTCACTAAAGGTTAGCGTTGCGACTCCATTCTCGACTGTTGCCAGAGCGAGTGTCACACCGGCGAGTGGAAACTCGCTGGTAAGACCTTGAGCTTTTTCTGCCTGCGATATCTCACCCTTCAATAAAAGCTTGATCGATTCTGTAAGTGGCATAGTGGTCTTTGGAATCATGCGCTCGACGGCGACAAGCCCCTTGGAAGTGCATTGCGCTCCGCCAGGACCTTGATCCAATGCGGGGTTATAATAATACAAGCGAATCGATATTTCTGTCTCTGGCAAAACGGGCTCGCCTTGTTTACATTCACCTCGAGAATACGCCCATTCCTCACATTCGCTATTGTCTTTAAAAATACAATACCCTGTTTGCCCCCCACTTGCATTAGTTCTTATGTCCAGCCGTCCGCCATTGTTTACGCAAAATACCGAGGCAGGATTTGCCAAGCCCGCATCTTGCTTTTTTGTTAATTGACTATTAAATACAAACCATGCCCCTACTCCAATAACTATCACTATTATTAGATATAAATATATTTTTTTCATATTCTAATTATACCACAAAGCAAAAAAGAGAGTTCTTGACTTGAATTAGCTAGCTAGAACGATTCTAGCTAATCAAGTCGAGCTCTTCGGCTTTTCTTTTCACCGAATCACAAAAAAACACTCCCTGCACTTTCCCGTAAATTTTTAAAATAATTTTCTTTTGCATATTTGACATTCTCACATTCTTGAGAATGTCGGAATGTCATGGGAGGCTTAGAAGGTTTTGTTACTTTAGCGGGCTAGAGAACTTTATCTTATTTTAGTAAGAACCGTTCTTGCTAGTTACTATCTTTTAGTTTAAAAAGATATTTAAAAATGATATTATATAATATATGAAATACAAAAGGATAATAGTCCTAGGTGGTAGTGGTTCAGGTAAATCTACTCTTGCTAATAGAATTAGCATATATACAGGTTATCCTATTTATCATCTAGATAATTTGCTTTTGAACTCAGATTGGTCAATGAAAGAAAAAAGTGAATGGTTAAATATTTGTAAAAATGAATTTCTCTCAAAAGAGATTGGCGTTGTAGATGGAAATTATTCTTCTGTCTTAGAAGCAAGAATAAAGTGGTCTGATCTTATAATTTTTGTTGATATGCCCACTCGTTTACATTTATTTAATGTTTTAAAGAGAGCAATTAGGGTTAGCTTGAAATTGGAAAAAAGACATGGAACTTCTAGTGACAAAAAAGAAACAGTTGATTATAAATTCTTAAAGTGGATATTAAATTGGAATAGAAGTCATAGAAAGAAAATGTTTGCCATATTAGAATCTATAAAAGATAAAAGGGTTGTCATAACAAACAGTCCCAGAAAATTAAATATTGAGAAATTACTAAAGGACTAGCAAGAACTGTTCTTGCTAGTCCTAATTTTCTCACAATCTATATTATCAACATTCTCACATTCTTGAGAATGTTGGAATGTCATTGGGGATTTTTGATGCGTTTTTGACGCAAATCTTGTCGCTTGTTGCATTTTTGGGGTGTAAATCATAAATTTTTATTTTCTTCTTTCTTTCGCCAATTTATCTCGAAAGAGATGGAGTATTTGCCCGGGATATTCCACTTTGAAAATCTTAACCAAAAAAATTGAAATTTATTCTTGGCAATTTTCCCAAAACCGAATCTATTCAAAGTAAGTTCAATATCTATAACCATATTTTTAATTTAATTTTTGATCTATTTCTTTTTTTAGCAAGGACTGTCCTTGCTAATCTTATTTAATTACCTTCCCACTCCACTATTAATAATGATTCAGGCAATATTCCACAGAACAGGGCTCCTTCAATAAACTTAATCTGCCCGTTGGTGAGTTTATCTTTTCCTTTAGTTTTTGCTTCACAAAAAATAAAGTCTTTCCCCTTCCACGCAAAAATATCAAAACATGCAGTTGTTTTTGCTGTTTTCCATATTTTTTTTAATAATTCTTCCTTGTCTTTAGGAATTGAAACATGTTCTGATTTTAATTTCCATTCTTTTGGCATAGATTGAAGAAAATGAGTTCCCCCATATGTTTCAACCCATACACCCTCCCAACCATCTGCTTGTAATATACGCAATATCGCTAATTCCGCAAATATGGGTTCATTATTATGATTAATCAATGGCTTTCCGCCATAATTAAAATTATTTACTGGTTCCCTCCATAAAGAAAATTGTGGATGACAAATAGGCAAATTAACAACTTTCCCAGATGCTAAAGAAATAGTTGTTTCTCCATCAGTAGTTAATATTGAATGTGAATTCATAAAATTAATATAAAAAATTATCTTAAATGCTTTCTTAACATTTTGCTCACTTGATTAAGATTTGGAATTCTTAATCTCACTAAGTCCCAGAATTTTTTTGAATGGTTAAATTCTTTCAAATGACATAGTTCATGCACGATTAGATAATCCTGCAATTCTTTAGGTAAAAATATAATTTTATAATTAAAATTTAAATTTTTTTTAACCGAACAACTGCCCCAGCGTGTTTTCTGATTTTTAATATAAATTTTATTGTAATGAAATTTATAAAAATTATTAAAATACTCAACTTTACTTTTAACTAATAAAAGAGCTTCTTCTTTATTTTTTAAATATTCTCTTTTCGTTCCTTTTAAAACAGCAATATCTTGCTTCGAACTAAAAAAATCAACTTTTTCTTTTATCCAATTAATTTTATCTTCAATAACTGATAAAATTTTCAAAAAGCTAATATTTTCTGGATGCACAGCGACAACTGAGCCATCACAATAGACAGCTATTCTCATTCTCTTCGCTTTCTTGCTTTTCCTTATTTCAACAGTAATATTTTGATTTTTTATTACAAGTTTTCTTTTCATATTTAAAACTTTTTTAAAATAACATCAACAAGCCTGTTTAGATATTTTTGAAAATCACGAACAACTAAATTATCTCTATATTCTTGTAGAAGCATTTGCTGAATTTGTCTTTTTATATCTTTCAAAAAATCTTCTCTGCGAAGAGTATCTTGCCAACCCTCTGGAAGTAAATCATCCAAATACTCACCTAAATCAATTGAAAATTGCTTTAGAACACCCTTTTCAGCCTCTTTAATATATCCTTCTTCTTTTGAGAGAGAATATAGAGCGAATTGCTTCATATCAAGACCTAAATCTTTGGCTTCATCATCAACTTTTTTAATATCATCAGCTAAATCATGCAGTTTTTTTAATGTTTCTTGCAATGCCACCTGACGTTTCTCAAACTCTGTCTTGATATGAGTCAATCTTTCAGAGAATTTTTTAAACACAGGGCTAGCATCGAAATTTATAGAAATTTCATAATTTAAAGCTCTCTCAAGCATACGAACCTTATCTTCATCAGGGTCTTTGTATTTTTCAAGTTCTGTAAACTGATCTAACCGAATAGGGGTATAATTTTTTGTAATTCCTTCGAAATCCACTTCAGATTGAATAATGGCTTTTAATTTTGAACCATATTCAAAAAGAAGAGCGTGGACATCACGAGTGTCGGCTTCAAATTCTTTTTTAAATGCAATATAGAAACAAGCAAACCATTCTACTTGTCTAGTAAATGGTAAGAGGTATGGGTCTGGAGAAATTATTTCGTAAAAGATTTTTAGTTTATTCCATTCCTCTTTAAAATCTTCTTGCTTTTGTGTATTATCCCTGAAAATATCAAAACATTTCCTTAAATTTTCCATTCTTGGGTCTTCGGTATTTATACCGTGAAAGATTTTGCTTACTTTTTCAAAACTAGATTCAAAATCTTTTTTAATAGTATCCATATCTATCATAGAATCAGCAATTTCACTTTCATCAAAATCCAAGGCGTCTTTCAAGTTTTTAGTAATTCCATAATAATCAATTATCAACCCATTCGCTTTTTGCGGATAGGTTCTGTTTGTACGAGCAATAGCTTGCAAAAGATTATGATGTTGTAGTGGCTTATCTAAATACATAGCTTGCTCAACAGGTGCATCAAATCCAGTCAAAAGCATATCGCAGACAAGTAAGAATTTAAGTTGATGATTTTTGTCCTTAAATTTCTTAATAGCCTCTTTTATTTCACTTTTAGTTTTATTGTATTTGCTGAGTTCTGGAGAATCAGTATTAACTTCGCCCGGGGAATAAATAACTTCAGAATATTCTTTCGGCATTATTTGGTCAAAAATTTCTTTATATTTAGCTGTTGTCTCTCTGTCATAACAAACAACTTGTGCCTTAAACCCAGCTGGTGCGACATAAGTATTGAAATGCTCATAAATATCTCTAGCGATAGCTTCCATTCTTTTATCAAGTTTTGTAAAAGCTTCTTTTCTGCCGTATTTTTTAGAAAGTAAATCTTTTTGTTCTATTGATAAATCACTTGTTGCTAAATCAAATTGAGCATCAATTTCTTTTTCGTCTATAGAAAACTTTGACAACCTTGCTTCATAAACAACAGGAACTGTCGCGTTATCTTCTATCGCTTGCTTGATGGAATAATAATCAAGATACCTTTCGGGATTACCAGAAGTCAAAAGCCCAAATTCTTCATGCGTTTTAGATATTGGAGTGCCTGTAAAACCTATCATACTAGCATTTGGCAAAGAACTCCTTAAATAGATACCTAAACTTCCATATTGAGTACGGTGTGCTTCATCAATTAGCACAATGATATTTGAAGCTTCATTTTTTATATCTTTCACATTTTCATCAAATTTATGAACCGTAGAAACGAAAATCCCAGCCTCCTTTGATTCAATAACTTTTAACAACTCTTCTCTTGATGTCACTCTTTCAACATTTTCTCCACCGCAGTTTATAAAGGTTTCAAAAATCTGGTCATCCAAATCTACTCTATCTACAAGCACAAAAATTTTAGGATTTTCTAAAAGTTTTTCATAGCGTAATTTCCACGCTGTGAAAAACATCGTCAAACTTTTTCCAGATCCTTGAGTATGCCAGACAAGCCCTCTTTTTTGCTTTCCTTCTTTTACTCGTTCATAAATTTTATTGGTAGCGCGAAGCTGTTGATATCTAGCTATTTTCTTTATTGACCCCTCGTCAGTATCTTCAAAAACCATAAAATTTTGAATTATATCAAGTAAATTTCGCCCCGCTAAAAGTGCAACAAGTGTGCTTTCTAACTTTCCACCATATTGTTCTTCTAAATCCTTATCTTTCCATTCTGAAAAGAATTGTTCTCCCGAATATGTAGCCCCATAAACAGTCTTAAGTCCATCTGTAGCTATATTGAAGCAGTTGGGGATAAAAAGGCTTTTAGCGTTTCTTTCATAGCGTTTTATCTGCCCGATAGCGATAGCATAATCAACTTGCTCTGAAGCTGTAGGACTTTTGGCTTCAATATCAACAATAGGTATTCCATTCAAGAAAAGAATAATATCAGGTCTGATATTCTCAGCATTTCCAGCGAAATAAAATTGATTGGTAACGACAAAGTGATTGTTGTCTACAATATCAAAATCCACAATTTGATAATTTTTTGTCCTGCGAGTTTCTGAATCAATTAAATCAATACCATTTCGCAATAAATTCAGAAATTCTTTATTCGTCTCAACTCCACGAATTATCTGAATGATATTTCTCATTTCACCACTTTCTACCTTGCCATTAATCTTGCGGATGGCATCTTGTAAAAGTGGCTCTGCAATATATTCATTCTCATAAGAGCGAAACTTCTCAAAAATCTCTGGCTTTATATATTCAAAACCTAGTGTCTCTTTAAGAAACTTAATAATGTAATTTTCTACTGTGTATTGTTCGTTGAATTTCATATATTGCTATTTATATACCTCATTAATAATCCTGTCTGATATATTAAAAATTCATTTTCAGAATCATCAATATCGCCATCATTATGTTTACTATTCTCATTAAAATATTGGTCTAGGCATCCAAAAGTTGATTGAATTATATTCCTAACTTGAGGATCGCGTCCGTCTTTTTTTAGTTTTGCCTGCAATTCAGTAATGTTAGCATTCAATCCTTTTGTATTTTTCAATCTATTTCTTAAAAATTCTTCTAATGACCTTCTAAGACCTTCAGCAGATTTAATATATTTTTTATCTTGATAAAATTTTAATGCTTCTACAAAATGTTTTTTGGCTTCTGCATTTAAAAAATTTAAAGTATTATCAACCAATTCTACATCTAACATTTCATCGCCTGCTGGATACAAAACTACTTTTTTATCTTCTATAATAACTTTAAGGTTGACTTTCGAATAATTTAAAATCTCAAAAAACTTTTTAACTAATATATTTCTACTATATTTTTCATCATGAGAGTAACCAATTAAAGTTTGAATGGGTAAATTTAATAATAATTCTAATGCAAAATAAAATTTTTTTTCTTCCTTAATTGAAGTCAATATATTTATTATATTTTCTCCATAATTTCTATAATTAAAGTCATCATAAGTCCAATTAACTGGAATACCCAACTTATTACAAAAGTTTTCAACAACTTCTTCTTCAACATGACTATCAACTTCACGAAAAACAGTTAAAACTCTTATTTTAAATTTTTCAAATTCTTCTTTGTAGTCTATCTCTTCTATTATTCCCCATCTTTTATTAAAATCATCCATATTACTATATTGTTCTTACTTCTCCACTCAAGAGATCCGACATTAATCCCTTCTTTAATTGAGTAAGTTTTTCTTTTAATTTTTTATTGACCAAAATCTTTTCATCGACAGCTGAAAGAATTTCTCCTATTTTTTCTCTTTCTTTTTGAGGCGGAACTTTTATTTGAAAGTTTGAAATTATATTCCAATCAGTCCTTGGCATTTTAGTTCCAAAAGATTCAGAGACAGAATGATTGATAAATTCATCAGTTTGTATTAATTGAAAAATGAAATCAATATCACTCTCTAATATTGGCTCAAATACCAATATTTCTCCAGTACAAACACCCTCAAAATCAGCCTTCCAATATTTTCGTAAGTAAGGGCGTAATTTCCCAAAAAGAATATTATTTATGCTAAATACAGAATTTATGCTTTTTGTTTCCTCGGAATCTCCAAATCCCAGCAACCTGCCAGTGCCTTGTTCTATGTGCTCTAAAGATACATATTTTTTATTATCTAATCCTCTGAATTTTTCATTTCTTAATTTAACTAATTCAGAAAAATTTACTTCTTTTGTATTTTTACATTCATTTAAAAGACTTTTAAACAATCCATTTTTTAATTTTTCAGTTTTTTTAATAACTTTTTCAGTTTTTTCTATATCTTCATCAACTGAACTTAAAATCTCCGCAATTTTTTCTTGCTCTGGTTTTGGAGGAAATAAAAATTTTAAATCTTCAATATGAGAATTTTTTAAATTATTTATACTGGTTCCAGCTAAACTATCTTGAATTTGTCTTAAATAACTATCTGAGAGAAACAACTGCTTAATAAACAAAGGAACAACCTTGTTTGAATTCAAATGAAACAAAGAACAAAAAGCTCCAATAGTATATTCTGCATCATCTTTTATAAAAACGTTTTTACCAACTAAAGATTTAGAACCGTTGGACATACATACAAAAATATCACCCTTTTTAAGAATCTGATTATCTGAAACTCTTGTTTTTGAAACAATTTGAACGTCTGAAAGATTCAATTTATCATCCTTAATATTATTAGACCGCAATAAAGAGATAGAGGATTCGTCTTCTGTATCCCTAAGATCTCGTGGAGAGTAACTTACTCCACGAATACAAGACCCATATTTTCCTATGTTATCCTCCATCCACCCATTTGGAATCTTCTTTTGTAATTGGTTAGTTTTCATAATTAAAAAGGGATATCTTCTGTGTTTATTTCATCTTCGTTTTCAACAATAATTGTTTTTGTACTAATAATCCCTATTAATCTTTTTGCTCGTTCAAGTAAATGGTCATAAGAAATAATATTTAGATTATAATAACTTGAATTTAAAACTCTATACGCCTCTTTCTCGTTGTCACCCCATGAATTAGAGCGTCCATATATCAAAGTAATCCTTGGTTTTACAATTGGAGTATTTTGAATTTTCTTATTAAACTCTAAATCATTTATTTTTCTTTCTGTTTGTAAAATATATCTATTACACTGCATAGTTGCCGAAGTTAATTCACTTCTTGGAATATTCTCTGTTGTCCAAAATTGAACAGAAGGAAGTTTTAATTCAATAATATCCACAAAACCATCAAATGATTTTAAAAGGTAATCTGTTATATTTTCAACATCTAGCCGTCTCTCATCAAGAATTTCAACAAAATCAGAACCTAGAATCCATGAATTTTGAGAAAAGAATTTCTGCCAAACCTCTTCGTCTTTTCCTACTCCAAGCTCACTCTTATATTTTGTAAATTCCCTTTGATCATTTAAAATTTTCTCAAAAAGAGCAACTGCTTCTTTTTTCTGAACTATGTTATCTATATCACCAACCTTAATAAGCCCATAATTTTTAGCAACTTCTCCTAATTTCTCTTTGCCTTCTGGGTCTGAAGCTATTAATGTTAAAAATCTTGAAACTTCTTTAGAGTCACCTATTATAGACTCATCAAACATCACCGTTTTATTGACTACTGCTTTTAAATCTAATTCAGAAAATAAACTTAGTAACTGTAGGATGCGTTCAAAATCTAAAGTAGAAAAATGAATTTTCTCAATTTTATCCCCATCTACTTTTGCAATCTCAACTCCACTAATCTTCTCTGAATGTGTTATATAAGTAATGCGTAAATGAATACGAGTTGAAATTTTTATATCTAAATCTGAATTATTAACACTACCCTCGGCAATAGAAACATATTTACCAGTATCTTGTGGAAAGTCAGCAACATAAATTACCCCAATTTTTTTATTGTTTATAATTTCTGCTTCATTTGTTCTAAAAATATCCCAAATACTCATAAATTTATTTTTTATTAGGTTTAAGTAATTTTTTATCTATCGTACCTTTTTTCAATTTAAGAACAGTTTTATTTATCCCTTCAGCAACGGGTAAATTTTCTGGCATAGTACCTCCTATTTCTTTTATTGTTTTTCTAACCATAGCACCTACTTCTCTATGTAATTCATTTGCTCTGCCTTTATCTTTTCTATTCTCTCGTCGTAATTTTGCCTCTGCTTGAGTAGTTCTAAAAAGATTTGCAGCTAACTCTTCACTCCCCATATGGTCTAATATTTTCTGAGATTTTTTGAGACCTTTCTTCCTGTGAATATCTTGCACACCAAGATTCCCATATAAACCCTTATAACCAAAATTTTGAAAAATCGCATAATCGTATGGATCTATAACACCGGCTTGTTTAGCAGCTGAAGCAAGTTCTAAATTATGCTTTTTCATTTCTTCTCGCAACATTACTCTCTTTTTATCCTCAATTGTTGTCTCATATACTTCTTGTTTTCTTGCTTGTATTGCAAAATAAGTCTGAGCATTAGCTATTTGCTCTTTTGATGGATCTCCATTTTGTGCTATAAGATAACAAGCATATCTTGATAAAATATAGTCTTTTCCGGGTCTTCCACCTACCTCTTGGGTTTTTGCCGGAGCCGGCAAAAACTCTTGACTTGCATCTCCTCCTGCGTTATTACATGATTCTATCGCTCTTTGGATAGCATCTTCAAATCTTCTCCATGTATCGTAACCAAGAACCTCCATTAACTCTCTGGCTATCCAATACTCTGCTCCATAATCTGTAACCTTTTTTATTTTCTCAAATGGTGTTATATCCATATATTTAGTATATTAATTCTTTTAAATATCCCTCGACTTTTTTATTGATTTCATCACGCTCTTTTTCTGTTTGTTTTAATTCTTTCCACACAACGGAAACATCAATAACTTCTTCTACTTCCGATGAGTCAATATATCTACGAACATTTAAATTATAATCGTTTTCTTCTATTTCTTTCATATTTATAACACGAGCATATTTATCAACATCTCTCCAATTATCAAAAGCTGAAACAATTTTTTCTATGTCTTGATTTCGTAGCGAATTTTGATTTTTCCCTTCTTGATAATCACTTTCGGCATCTATGAAAAGAATTTTGTTTTTATGATTTGGTGCTTTTGCCTTGTTTAATATCACAAGAGCCACAGGAATACCAACTCCCGAGAAAAGCTTTGCAGGCATTGCGATAATTGCCTCTATTAAGTCATTCTTTAAAACTTGCTCACGAATTCTCCCCGAAGTATCAGATTTGAAAAGCACACCATGCGGGACAACAATCCCAGCTCTGCCGTTTTCGTTCAAAGATTTTATTATGTGGAGAATAAAAGCGTAGTCAGCATTTTTCTGTGGAGGAAGTTCATACCCATCTGTGCGACCATATTTGTCATGAGTAAAAGTTTCCCATTCCCACTCTTTGATTGAGTACGGAAAATTTGCAACTACATGAGAAAATGTTTGGATTTTCCCAGCTTTATCTAAAAATTGAGGATCTGCTAATGTATCTCCTCGGCGGATGTCGGTACTTTCAAGCCCGTGTAAGAACATATTTATTTTTGAAATTGCATAAGTTCCAATATTTATTTCTTGCCCCGATAAATACATCTTGCGAGCTTCCTTATCTCCAAATTTTTCACGAACATAATGATAAGCTTCCAATAAAAATCCTCCCGAGCCACATGTTGGGTCATTTACATGACTTTTGGCTTCAGGTTTTATTATTTTTATTATTACTCTTTCAATTTCTCGTGGAGTGTAGAACTCGCCTCCCTTTTTCCCGGCATCTGAAGCAAATTGTTTTATAAGATATTCATATGCATCACCAAGAATATCCGAATTGATGTAAGTATTACCAAAATTATATTTTGAGAAATGGTTTATGAGGCGTTGAGTTGTTTCGTTGGGGAAGCGGTCTTTATCAGCGAAATTTAAGTTGTTGAAAATCTTATCAAGCTTGGGAGTGTTTGCAGTAGTTAATTTATCAAAAACATCGTTGAGCTTTGAGCCAATATTTGTAGCTTCTTTCTGAACTTCTAACCAACGGCAATCTTTCGGAACTTGGAATTTGTGGTTGTAGTCGGCATTGGCAAGTTCTTCATCGTGAAATTTTGCTAAAATATCTTCATACTCTTCATCCCACATATCGCTTATTCTCTTATAAAAGAGAAGTCCGAAAATATATGATTTATAATCGCCACTATCAATTTTCCCGCGGAGAATATCAGCACTCTTCCATAAAAATGATTGAAGCTCTGATAATTTCATTTTTTCTTTTTTCTCTGGAGCGTCTTTATCTAAACTCAAAATTGGATGAGCTAACCCTTTCTCAATTATTGTATTTATAATTTCATCTGTATATTTTCTATCTTGTCTTTTGCCTACACGCAAAGGTTTAATAAGCCCTTGATCTTCCCAATTGCGAAGAGTATCTTCATGAACCCCCAATCTTTTAGCTACTTGTTTTATTGAATAATTATTTGTCATATAGGGTAGTATATACCCTTTGAATCTAAAAGTCAAGCTATTTGACTATTTTCCTAACTCTTCCTATGTTGCTAACCTAGGAACAACAAAATTGACTATTTTTCATAGGTTAGGGCTTAAATACCTTTTACTCTATATTCTGGTAGAATATGGCAGATGAAACTATACCTTTAATATATAAAAGTCAAATTAAAGATTAACAGCTCAACTTTTAATTTGAGAAAGACTAATTAAAGCCTATTTCCTTAAATTTTCATCTAACGTATTACCAGATTCATCTTTCCATGATGTCCACCCATTGATTGGTCTTCCTGTGGTCGTAGCGGCAGCAGCAGTAGGACTTTTAAATAAAACATCTTTTGTAAATAAATAAGATATCCCGTCTCCCTTCTCAATTAAAATACCATCCTTAAGAAACTTTTCTCTTGCAGCCTTTGACCAACCAAAAAATGCTTCAGTTTCTCTAATTCTTGCAGTAGATCCTTTAAGAATATTAAGACTACCGTCTTCTAATAATTGAGCTTTAGCGTCTGCTCCTTCAGCTTTTAAATAATAAAGCTTAGTGTCAGAAATTGACTCAGCAACAGCTTCAAAAAGTTGGTACCCCAATGCTTCTAAAATAAATTGTACATTTTCAAAATATTCTTCGGCTGAAATCTTATCAAAATATGATAATGAATTTTCTGGAGGTTGTACTTTGTTTTGAACCGTCATACGATTTACTTTATGGGCTAATGCCGTAGCCTTATACTCTAAATATTTAACATGGGCTTTATTTAATTCCCCGGTAAAAATAACAGCTGTATTCCAAAAGTCTTTATTTGCATCATGATTTGTAATACGACTGTAAAAATTTTCTGATTCACCTATATAAGCAAGATCATCTCCTGACTCTTCATTCGAACCAAATAAAATATAAAGACCCGGTTGGTTTACATCAGAGGAATCCTTTAATTCTTTTAAATTTTGACGAGGTAATAAAAAACACTTGCCAGACCATCCAGGAAGTTCTATTATTTTCATTCCATTAGGATTTCCTCCTGGAACAAGCATCTGCAGTGTTTTTGGTTTCATAAATTATAACTTATTATATTTCGTATGTTTGCCTTTTCATTTCGTTTCTAAAATCTCGATCTTTTTTCGAGCATCTCTTTCCTATTCCCTACTTTAGCATAAATTCTATTTCGCATAACACTCATATATTCTACCACCAGCAAACTTCGACTTCCTCCCCAATTTTTTCCGACAGATAATTTCTTGCTTCCTCATAACCGCCGACTGCATCTATTAGTCCCAAACTTTTTGCTTGTTCGCCGAGCACACTCGAGCCATCGGCAAAACTTGCAACCTTTTCCAGTGGAATATTTCTATTTTCCGAAACTGCGCGAATGAAATTCTCGTGCGTAAGTAGGACGTCACGAAGCAAAACTTCCTTTTCTTCTTTCGAGAGAATCCTGTCCGGATCACCAGCATCTTTGTATTTGCCGGAAGAAAGTTCAATATATTTGAGTCCCGAATCTTCGTTTTGTTTAGCCTTTTCAAGATAAGACATAGTGACTCCAATACTACCAACATCCGAACTTTTCGAAGCCAATATCCAATCAGCACTCGAAATTGCCCAATAAGCGGCCGAAACTCCGGCTTGGCGAATGAAAGCCACTGTCGGCTTCTCGGTTGATTTTATCGCAATCGCTATCTCCTCACCAGCAACTGGCGCGCCCCCATAAGAATCGACATCGAACATAACTGCTTTGACATTCGTATCATTTTTGGCGTTTTCTAATGAATCAATAATCTCTTCTGATGAAGTCGCATCTAGATAATCTTCTGTAACGTAGCCGTCCTCATCCCGGACGAGATAGGTATAAAGGTCGCCTCGGATATTGATACCCAAGACATTGCAATCCCCTTGCATCGCTCCACCGGAAATATTTTGGTAAGAACTATATAAAACAGAATCATAAACAAAATACGAAACGCCGGAAGCGACAAAAATAAGCAAAAACAACCCGAAAATTTTCAAAATTCGTTTCAGAAATTTCGGCATAGATTTTTTGTGCTTTATCTCAATTTCTTCCATGTGCATTTCCCCTCTTTAATTCGTAATTACCCCTTCATGGTACTCTTTTTCTCTTCATTTTTCAAACATTTTGGTAAGGAAATAATGCTTGACAGATTGATTTTAATTTTCGATAATATAAGTAGTTTTTGGTTATTAAATTGGGGATCCCGTGTAAGTACCATTTTTGCTTACCTCCATTTTTATAGGTATCTTATCGGGATCCTTATTTTGTTCTTTAATAGACTTCGTAATGTTTCCATAATAGTGGTTTTTGATTGTTGAAAAGCCCTTCAAGCGATATTTCGTTTGGGGCTTTTTTTAATCTTATTTGAGTTTAAACCTCTGTAGTCTCTATTCTTGACTTATCTAAGGTATTTGATACTATATAAGGGAAATAAATTGTTCTCTTTATGAGAATTCAAGATAAAGGGTTCTCACTTGCTGAACAGTCGTGGTAAAGCTGCCAGCCTTTTTGGTGAAACCTTTTCATTTAAGTAAAGTTTAACAACTCCCCTGGAACAATTTGTTCCGGGGGTTTTTATTTTAAAAATTAAAAAGGCCAATGCATATTGCACCGGCCTATAAATTATATCTCATTATTATTTTTGAAAAGAGTGAACGGGTTTTAGCGCTTTTCTTCTGTAATCATTGAAAGCACTAATTACTTCCTCAATTTGCTTCTCATCATAGGAGAAGAATAAGCGCAAATTGTTTTTCATATTTCCCTGATTCAGTCGGGTTTCTGGACTCAAACACTTTAAACAGAATTCAACTTCCTGCTTTATTTCTCCCTTTTCCAATAAAATTGGAGGGGCAAAAACAATGGCCATTGATTCCTTGAGATCCAGATGATCTCCACAGTTTGGGCAATTCCGGGGAATCTGGGGAGCCGGGGGTCTTGTAGTATAAATACTCAAACCTATCGCAATGATAAGGAGTATTACTGCGCTAGTGCTAATAAGTGCCATAATTTTCAGTTTAAAGGTTTATCTTTCGTTTTTCTGAATACTAGCATGAAGTAAGAATATTGTCAATAAATTCAAAATAATATCTAATCTTTAACTATTGCAAAAAAATATAAATCAGGTAATATATAATGAAAGAATTAAGAATTAAGAATTAAGTTTGGGCCCTTAGCTCATCTGGTAGAGCACCTCATTTGCAATGAGGGGGTGGCAGGTTCGAGTCCTGTAGGGTCCACAAACGTAAAAAATTCCCAACTGCTTGGGAATTTTTAGTTTGTGGAAAGCACAGGCATAATTTTTCAGCAGAAAAATTGCCGAGCTGGGGTCGCGAGTACTTACATATTTTGCGAATGCTTGGAGTAAAATATTTAGTAACTTGTGATACACAATAATTTGGTGTGCGTAGCACTCCATAGCAAAATAATCAATTCTTATTTATTCCCCAACCGATTCCCTACTTTTTTGTTCCATCAGCGCCTTAACTGCATTGGCTTTATCGATAGCATCCTTATTCTGTTCAATCATATTTTTACCATCTTTTTCATTTGTAAATAAATCTGTCCGAATAATAAAAAATACAATAATAGCCACTCCAAGCAAAAGCATTAGAATGCCAATATATCCCCCATTTAGGATTGTTCTTTTTTGCATAATTCAATCATAATACTTTTTAACTTACTTCTCAAATATCTGTTTTTGGGGTTGTATAAACAATACTTGACAAAAATACTATAATTAGATATATTAATTCTAAATAAGATACGAGCCCCCTAATATTTTAACGGTTCCTGGCAACGCCGTATCCTGGGGGACATGTCACGTCCGCTTTTGCGTGACCTTAATTAATCCTCGATATGAGGGTTGGGCCTGACAGCAATGTCAGGTCTTTTTTATTGCCCAATTAATCCTTTTTATTTATCCCGTAGTGAGCTTCGCTCTACTACTGGGATTTTTAAGATTTTTAATCATCTCAACTGAAATTTTGTCTAAATCAAATTCATGTTGCCAGCCCCAATCGCCTCTCGCCTTACTATCATCGATCGTCTTCGGCCATGAGTCGGCAATTTTTTGTCGTTCATCTGGAACAAATGTGCAGACGAAATCCTCAACATATTTCCCGACATTGTCGGCTAATTCTTTGGCCGAGAAACTAATGGCTGTTAGATTGTAAGCAGTATGCACTTTTATTTTTTCTTTTTCGACTTCCATCAATTGGATCGTCGCACGAACAGCATCATCCATATACATCATCGGTAGAACTGTATCCTCTTTTACAAAACATTCATACTTCCCTTTTGCGATAGCATCATAATAAATCGCAACTGCATAGTCAGTCGTACCACCACCTGGGGGCGTCTTCCAAGAAATTATTCCAGGATAACGTAAACTTCTAATATCTAAGCCATATTTAACAAAGTAATACTGACATAATAATTCCCCTGAAACTTTTGTGACTCCATACATTGTCGTCGGTTCCAAAATAGTTTGTTGAGGAGTATCGTATAAAGGTGTTGTCGGCCCAAAAGCCGCTATCGAACTTGGCCAGAATACCCTATCGATTTTATACTCCACAGCCAAATCTAAAACATTTTTCAAACTTTTCATATTCACATCCCAAGCTAGATTCGGATTCTTCTCCCCCACAGCCGACAAAATACCAACTAAATGGTAAATCGTATTGATTTGATATTTTTCAATCAAAGCTCGGACGGCTTCCTTGTCACTTGCATCTGCCATCTCAAAAGGCCCAGCTTGCTTGAATTCTTCGGTTGGTTCTTTGTGATGCCCGACAGCAATGACATTCTCACTTCCATACTTCTCTCTTAGGGCAGGTATCAGCTCTGAGCCAATTTGGCCCAAGGCACCAGTAATTAATATTTTTCTTTGCATGATGAATAGTATTATAATATAATTACCTATATGAAACAATCAAGATTAGATCAATTATCAGATGGTATCTTTGCTATCGTTATGACTATTTTAGTTTTCGAAATACGAGTGCCCATCCTTTCGGGTATTGTCGGAGAGCAAGCACTTATTAGTTCTCTGTTTAGTATCTACCCACTTCTGCTTAGTTACATGCTGAGCTTCTCTCTCCTTTTTACTTACTGGAGATCACACCACATCATCGCCTCAGTTCTTGCAAAAAATATTGATGTGCAATTTTCAAATTTGAGTGGAATCTTTTTATTCCTTGTGGCTTTGGTTCCATTCTCTTCTGACTTCTTGGGAAGATATATCGATTCTAAAACTGGAGTCATTTTCTTTGCTATAAATATTATATTAATTGGTATAATTCTTTACCGTATGAGACGATATGCTATCAAATCCGAGACGATTGAAAATCTACCATTTACTAAAACAGAAAACGAACATGCAAATATGCATATCCTCTTCCCAGTGATATCTGCTGTTATCGCAATAGTTGTGGCATTTTATAGTACAAAGATTGCAATCTTATTGTTTACAATAGCAATACTCTTCAACTTATCAAAAAATGGAACAAAATATATGTTCTATATTATAGACCTTTTCCGTCACAAAAAAGAAGAAATTATACAGAGATAGTGTATAAAAGTACCGCCACTATAATGACGAGTACCACTCCCATAACTACATGTTTTATGTGGTGTTTCTTGTACTCTTTTGAAAGCATTAATAAAATAGCGATCAAAACTAGCACGAGAACAATCATATAAATATATTTAATTGTCTGTGTTGGGCTTACGATAAAACGCTCAAAACAAGTCGACAATGATTTACTTTTCAAATTATCTGAAATTATCGGAAACTCTTCACCTAGAATGTTTTCATTTTTAACAACAATATATTTGTCTGTCTCTTCTACTGTTTTAATATTTAAATCTTGCTTAGTATTTTGAGACGGTACTTTCTCGGCTGATACTCCGGCGACACTTGATGTTGTAACTTTATTTGTTTCTTTTGGTAATGTTTGGGGTGTTTTGAGAATAGATTTTTCAATCACTTTAGCTTCAGCTGGTCTGCCAAAAAACTCGACAACAAAAGTCGTATTCTTACCCTCAAAAACTCCATCAACGGTCGCAATCCCCACTTCAGTGAAATGTGAACTTAAAATATTGGCTCGATGGGTCGGAGAATTAAGCCAAGCGTTCTGTACATTTTTTGATTCAGTAAAATCTACCGCCAGATTCTCTCCAGCATAGATAAAATTATAATTTACTTTTGCAAACCATGACCATGGAGTAACCCCAGATGGGCTCGTGTGGGCAAAGTAACTATTCTCCGCCATATCAAGGGCTTTTAATTTGGCTCCCTCGGCAAGAGTATTGTTCCAAGTAAGTAGAGATACACCAGAAACTGCTCGATCTTGATTGGCGAGGTCTGCAAGCACCGCCGGATAAACTGTTGCTGATAAATTTAAATTCCTAATTATACTAAAATTGTTTTGATTAAAATAAAATAAAACAATAGCAAAAGTAGCGATAACAAACAGAGATTCTATCTTCAAAATATGAGGAACGTTGCTGTTCTTTTCGTGGGGAATAATAGTATGAGTAATTTTTTCGAGAAATCTTTTCATAATTTATCTTAATATTATATCATATTTATGTAGAAAAATCAATACCCTTTAAATAACTATCTTCGATTCTTCGCCAATTTAATGATATGTTCAATAAACTCAGGCAAATCAGAACCGACAGCCTTGAGTGCTTTAGGCATTAGTGACTCTCCCGTAAGCCCTGGCAAGGTATTTACTTCGAGAGCAAAAATGCCCCTCTTTGGGTGAATAATGAAATCGCTTCTTGAATAGTGGCTAAGATCCAATCCGGTGTGGATAAGAGAAGCTAGGCGTTCAAGCTCTTCTTTCTCAGTATCTGTAAAATTTCCCGGGCAAATTTCTTGTGATTGACCGTTGTATTTCACTTCATTATCAAAAAATGCACTCGTTTTTGGAATTCGGATTTCAATCGGAGGGAGAGTATAAATATCTTTTCCTCGAAAATTATCTATCACTCCTACCGTCGCTTCTTTGCCTTTTATAAACTCTTCGACAAGCACACTAACCTTTCCATTGACACCATCTTTAAATGCATCAATAAGAGATTGAAACGTTTTACAAATATGCATACCCATCGATGACCCACCAGTTAGGGGCTTTACAATCCATGGTGGGGGCAAGCGCTCAAGAACTTCTCGAGCTTTTGAAAGTGCATATTTATCTTTTGGTCCATCAAAATCTTCCTGATATGCTGGGAAAAGAATATGCCTTGGTGTGTTTATTCCTAACTTTGAAAATTCTTGTTTGGTTAGCAGTTTGTTGTAGCCAATAGCTGAAGCAAAAGGCCCACTACCGGTATATGGAATCCCCCACTGCTCAAGCAACTGTTGGACCTTACCATCTTCACCATAGTCCCCATGAAGAGCATTTACAATAACATCTACTTTGTGAATTATTTTATCCATCGTTGTAGGAATGCCACTCACATGCCAAATACCATCGCGATCAATAAAGATATCAACGGGTTTGTATTTTTTATTCATCTTGTCGCTTCGTAAATGTTCAAGAACTTGAGCACCACTTGCAAGTGATACTTCATATTCCCCACTTATTCCCCCACGAATAACTCCAACTTTTATCATAAATTCATTATAACAATTATTTAAAATAATAGGAATTGAAATAGCTTTTATTTGAAAATAGGAAAGATTATATACAAAAATTATTCGCTTATCCCTACCTCGCTTCGCTCGGCGCGCGCCCACACCTACTCATAATTTTTGCATATAATCTTTCCTATCTGAGGAAATTTTTATTTCTTTTTTGTTTATGAAAGGCAATTGCAAAACGGTGCGCTTCGCTGTTTATTAGGAGAATCTCTTTTTTGTATTTTTTGATGAGTATTTCATCCCCCATTATTGCTTTGGCTTTATGTTTGTCGTCTTTGACAACAGAAACAACTGCGATTTTGAATTGATATCTATTTAAAACTCGTTTGGCAACATTTATCTGGGCAGTACTTCCATCGACAACAATGAGGTTTGGTAAGCCCCATTCTATATGTCGAAAGCGACGAGAAAGAACTTCCTCAAGAGCGCCGGTATCATTCGAAGATTTTTGCGAACGAATTATAAATTTTTTATATTCATTTTTGGCGAGTAGTCCATCTTCCATAACTGTCATAACTCCAACCATATTTTGCCCTGACATGTGAGCTATGTCATATGCCTCAACTCTATATTCGGAAGTCGGACTTCCGAATATCTTATCCTCTTTGATTAAAGCCACATCGTTTATATGATTTAAAGCAAAAATCTGGTCGCGAATTCGAGCAGCATTTTCAAAATCTCGCGATTTTGAAAATGCTGCCATTTCTTTCTTTAAATTTGAAATTATTCTTTTCTTTTTGCCTTCAAAAAATAACTTCAAATTTCTGATATTTTTCTTGTAATCAGACAAAGCAGAAACATAAAAATTTTTATGTTTCTGCTTTGTCTCCCCAATAATAGGAACTAGCCCCAATTGTTTGTAGAATTCTTTGTTATTTTTTTTGCTGGATTGTTCATCAATATATGGGAAAATCCTGCGCACGATTCTCATCGCCTCTTTTAATTGTGAACCATTTGGAAATGGGCCATAGACCGAGCCGAAGGAAAGATTTTTTGAATGGTCTGGCCCCTCGTCCTCCCTCGTCCGAGGACCTGAGAAAAACTTTCCTTCAGCTCGGTAATTTAAGTTCCTTCCACGAACAACCAAAACTTTGGGTATTTCCTCCTTTGTAATACAAACATAATTAAAACTCTTATTATCTTTCTCTTTAGTATTATACTTCGGCTGATATTTTTTAATCAGATTTGCCTCTAAGATAAGCGCTTCTAGAACACTGTCAGTTTCCTGCCATTTAATCGAGGTTGCCTGAGTTACCATGTCGAGAATAATTGGCCCACGAGTTACTATGAGATCTTTACCAAAATAGCTTTTTACCCTATCGCGAAGCGAAGTGGCCTTGCCTATATATAAAATATCTTTATTTTTGTAAAAAAAATAAACTCCTGGTTTCTCTGGCAATTTAAATTTTTTTAAATCTTTGACTTTCATATCTTTTTATGTTATCATTTAAGAAACTAAAAAACAACATCATGAACAAAAAAATTATTTTTTACCTGTCGATGATTGTATTAGGAGCAGCTGTTATGATTAAAACTGGAATTATTGCTCTTGGCTATAATGAAAACATAACAAAATGGATAGAAAACTCAACTCCTTTTAATCCTTTGTTTTTAACCTTAGGACTGAGCTTTCTTGGTGGACTCTTAATTTTTAGATACTTCTACAAGTTTATGGACTATTATTGGTAAATAAAACCAATATCTTTTTAAGGGACAGCGTCTGTCCCTTTTTTATTTTCTCCTCAACACTTTTTTCAAATATTTACCAGTATGAGAAGCTGGATTGTTGGCCACTTCTTCTGGCGTTCCCTTAGCCACTAAATTACCACCACCGAGTCCTCCCTCAGGACCTACATCAATAATATAATCTGAATTTTTGATAATATCCATATTGTGTTCAATAAGAACAACAGAATTGCCTTTGTTTACTAACTTATTCAAAACCTCAAGTAGTTTTACCACATCATCATAATGAAGCCCGACAGTCGGCTCATCGAGTAAATAAATTGTTTTCTCCAAATAAGGGCGATAAAGCTCCGAAGAAATTTTTACCCTTTGCGCTTCCCCACCAGAAAGAGTTGTGGCTGATTGGCCGAGCTTCACATATCCAAGCCCGACATCCATTAAGGTTTTAACTCGGTCATAAACATTTGGAATATCTTCAAAAAATTTCAACCCTTCTTCGACGGTCATCTGGAGGACATCGTAAATATTTTTCTTTTTATATTTTATGGTTAATGTTTCTTTATCAAATCTTTTACCATTACAAACATCACAAGTCACATAGACGGTTGGTAGGAAATGCATTTCTACCGCTATCTCACCGTTACCTTCACAGGCCTCACAACGACCCCCTTTTACATTGAAAGAAAATCTATTGGCCTTCCAACCCCGAAGACGAGCTTCTTCGGTGCTAGCAAAAAGATCACGAATAAAAGTAAACGAGCCAGTATAAGTAGAAATATTTGAACGTGGTGTTCGTCCGATTGGTGATTGATCAATCAAAATTACTCGTGACAAGTATTCTGTCCCTGAAAAAGACGCGCAGTTAAACACTGTTGCTGTTCTGTATTTACGTTCATAACGCGCCTGTAGATTTTTATGGAGGACTTCATACATCAGAGAACTTTTACCAGACCCAGAAACTCCAGTAATCGTAACCATCTTGCCGAGCGGAATTTCCACATTCATGTTTTTTATATTAAAAACTTTTGCCCCAACAACTTTGATCGAACCTTTTTCACCCGTACGTCTTTTCTCTGGGATTTCAATTCTTTCTTCATTACGCAAATATGCCAAAGTTCTTGATTTTGAAGAGTTTGTCGGAGCACTTAGAAGTTTGTCTAAATAATCAGCAACAATAACTTCCCCACCGTGGACTCCGGCTTTTGGCCCAATATCGATGATATAATCCGATGAATAAATTGTATCTTCATCGTGCTCAACAACAATAATTGTATTTCCAATATCACGCAAATTTTCAAGTGTTTTAATTAATTTATCATTGTCACGTTGGTGCAGACCAATCGTCGGTTCATCAAGAACATACAGTGCTCCAACTAATCGTGAGCCCAGCTGGCTGGCGAGGCGAATACGTTGGGCTTCTCCACCTGATAAAGTATTGGCTTTTCTATCCAATGATAAATAATTTAAACCAACGTTCAATAAAAACTGAAGACGCGATTCAATTTCCTTAATCACTACATTTGAAATTTCTTTTTCTTGTTCATTTAATTCAAGTTCAATAAAAAAGTCCGCAACTTTGTCTATCGATAAATGCGTGAGGTCAACGATATTAAGCGAAGCAGGAATATGAAAATTCTTATCCGTGTCGCCCGCCTGCCTATGACTGACACTGTCGGGCAGGGAGCCCTTTAGGGTTAAGCGGGAAGAATTTTTATGTTCCTGCTTCACTTTTTCCCCAATAAACACATTAAGGGCTTCAACTCTTAGTCGAGCACCATGACAATCATCACATATTTCCGTTCCACCGAAATATTTTGTCCCAAGTCCATTACATGTCGGACAAGCTCCGTATGGAGAATTAAAAGAAAAAAGTCGTGGTTCAATTTCCGGGAACGCAAATCCATCTCGTGGACAAGAGAATTTTGACGATAATAAAAATTCTTCATAATTAGGGAGCGGAGCAGAAACACGCAAATTCTCCGTCGTGTCGGAGCCCTTTAGGGTTAAGCGCGGAGAATTTGCGTGTTTCTGCAAAGTTATATCCCCAAAAGCAATTACAACCAATCCCTCAGACTCAATTATTGCTCTCTCCACCGCTTCAGATAGTCGCATTCGAGCATCGCTCGGATTATCTTTAAATTCATGGATTTGAAAAGAATCCACTATAACCTCAATGTTGTGTGTTTTTGTTTTTGATATATCTATTCGCTCGCGCAACTTTTTAATATTTCCATCCATGCGAACTTCTGTAAAGCCTTTGCCAAGTAAATCATACAGAAGCTGATAGTATTCACCTTTTCGGCCACGAACAACTGGAGATAAAATAGAAATTGGTGTTTCGTCCCATTCCACACCAAGAACTTTTTTCTTTTTTGAACTTTTTTGAAATTCTTTTATTTTATCCAAGGCAAAATTTATTATCTCTTCGTTCGAAAGTTTTTTTATTTCATCCCCACAAAGCGGACAATGCGGATGTCCAATGCGAGAATATAAAACTCGAAGATAATCATATATCTCTGTAATCGTCGCCACTGTCGAGCGTGGATTGTTCGAACGAGATTTCTGGTCAATCGAAATTGCCGGCGAAAGACCTGTTATCTCATCGACATCTGGCTTTGGCATTTGGTTTAAAAATTGCCTGGCATACGCTGAAAGCGACTCAACATACCGACGTTGGCCTTCAGCAAAAATAGTATCAAAAGCAAGCGAGCTCTTTCCACTTCCTGACATACCTGTAATAACAACCATCTTATTCCGAGGCATCTCGACGCTAATATTCTTCAAGTTATGTGTCCGCGCCCCTTTTATTATTATTTTTCCTTCTTCGTTTTTTTTCATCCCATTAGAAATTTTAATTATTAAATTTATCTTATAACTTGAGCTCGTAAATTTCTAACGGGACAAGTCTTTTTATATAACGCTATAAGCCCCACATTTGTTCTATGAGGGGGTACACCAATATTTAACTAGTCCAATTGTAGCATAAATATTATATTTGACAAAAATATAATAAATTAGTAATCTACATTTATATAGCTCAGATACTGGTTTGATAGAACCGGGCGGAAGGTTTGTTGAAAAACATTAATTCGTTCATTTTTTCAGACGTGAAGAGATGGGTCAAACACAGAATACTGTCTGGTAAGCATTGAGTGGGGGTATTTTTTACCCCCGCTTTTTTTATTCCCTATCCACTTCTACTGTTGGCATTCCGATAACATACGGCCCGACTTGGTATTGGGCAAAATAGATTTTTATTTTTTCTGGCGTGAAAGTGAAAACACTAAAGTTTTCTGCTTTCGGTTCAGTTCCTTCTTGGATCATCGAAACTATGTTATCAACATATTCTTTAATCGCTTCGGGGTCTGAATTTTTTCTGTCCTCCTCACTGACTGTTGCAAATTCTTTTTTGAGAATTTCACGCGATTGCTCGGAGAGATAAGTTAAATAATCGGGATTATTAGTAAACAAATCTTCCAGTTCAATTACTTTTTTATTTTTCACATCATAACTAAAAGAAACTTTATTTTCATATCCGTGAGCTCCTCCACTAAAGCCCCCATAGTTTAAAACGAAGCTTATATATGATGAATTACTTTGAATAATAGTGAAATCGGAAATGAAAGAAAATTTATCATCTGTGGTTGCGGGAACTTTTGGAATATTATCACCCCTCACTTGTGTGTTATATCGAGCCTGCCAACTATCCGCACTATTTTTTACATGCTCATCCATTTTATTTTTTACAAATGTCTCTACATTAGCATTGAAACTAACATCAGCATTTTTAAAATACGGATACTTTACATCAAATGTTGAATATGGATCGTCAAGATTCATGGTTTTCGTCTCGTATGAATCGGCTACAATTAACCCCTCGTTTAAGATTAACGGTTTTTCTGTCTCAGAAGTACCCTTCTTGGTATTCGAATTTTTAAAAATAAATCCAATAATTATTAAAATTATTATTAAAAATATAACTAAAATTAAGTTCTTTTTCATCCTTTAAGTATATCACCTTTCTACTTAACCTCCATTTTCTCTTTTAGCACTATTATCTCATCACGCAAAATTGCCGCTGTTTCGAAGTCCAGTTCTCGGACGGCTTTATTCATTTCCCTCTCTTTCATTTTAATTATTTTCTCATAGACAACCTTATTCCTATCTTCATCTGAAAGTAGTAAATTCTTAACTGACTCCCGCTCCCCCTTTCCGCGATTACTTTTATTTTTTTCAAAAGCTTTTTTGAATATCTCTACGTCTAAACCAAGCTCTAAATTCACCGCCTTTTCATGTTTGTCTTCTAGCTCTTCAGTAATATCTTTAATTCTTTTTATAATTGTTTTTGGAGTAATGTTGTGTTTTTTATTATGAGCTATCTGGATATTACGACGACGATTTGTTTCCCCGATTGCGTTTTCAAGTGCATCATTCATTACATCAGCATACAAAATAACTTTCCCCTCCACATTTCTTGCCGCTCGTCCGATAGTCTGGATAAGAGATGTTTCAGAGCGTAAAAATCCAGCCTTATCGGCATCTAAAATACCAATGAGTGCGAGTTCTGGCAAATCCAAACCCTCACGAAGCAAATTCACTCCGACTAGAATATCGATTTCTCCTTTTCTAAATTGGGTAAGAATTTGAATGCGCTCGATAGTTTTAATTTCACTATGTAAATACTCTGCTTTTATTCCCTTCTCTTTTAAATAAACAGATAAATCTTCGGCCATTTTCTTGGTCAAAGTTGTGGCAATAACTCGAAAACCTTTTTTGATTGTTTTTTCCGCTTCAATAATAAAATCTTGAATTTGGCCAGGGTAGGCGTTGGAGAGAGAATCTTCTGACAAAAAATCGTAGGTGTGGGCGCGCCGGAGCTCCGAAGGAGCGGAGAGGGATAAGCGATTTTTTTCAGAAGATTCTCTTGTAAACGCACTAACGGGTCTGACAATAACTTCTGGGTCAATAAGTCCGGTTGGGCGAATTATCTGCTCGACGATTTGGGCACTCATTGATTTTTCTTTTTCACTTGGAGTTGCAGAGACATAAATAGTTTGTCCAGTTCTTTCTTCAAACTCATTAATCTTTAACGGTCGATTATCTTTTGCTGACGGCAGTCGAAAACCAAATTCCACAAGCGTATTTTTCCGCGAAGCATCCCCCGCATACATTCCACCAATTTGAGGGAGGGTCACGTGAGATTCATCTATAATTGTCAGAAAATCACCCTTAAAATACGCAAGTAAGGTTTCTGGAGCTTCCCCTTCTTTTTTCCCGGACATCTGTCTTGAATAATTTTCTATTCCATTGCAATATCCAATTTCTCTGATCATCGCTAAGTCATAATTCGTTCTTCTTTTTATTCTTTCAGCTTCGAGAAGTTTCCCTTCTTTCTCAAATTTTTTAAGCTGAAAATTAAGTTCATCTTTAATATTTTTTACCGCTATCTTTAATTGCTCAGAATTTGTAATAAAATGCTTGGCGGGAAATAGAAAAATGTTTTTTTCTTCTTTAATTATGTGTGAAGAAACTGGATCAACTTTCGCAATTCTTGAAATTGCTCCTCCTTCAAATTCGATTTGATAAATAAAAGTTTCCGAGATCGGCATAACTTCTACCTTCGCTCCAATTGAACGAAAAGTTCCTGGTGTTATATCGGCATTGGTTCTCTCAAAATGAATTCCGATTAATTGCTTCATTAATTCTGTCCTACCAATTTTCATTCCAACATTTAGTTTCAGATTTACTTTTTCATATTCTTCTGGACTACCCAGACCGTAAATACACGACACCGAAGCCACAATAATCACATCGCGTCGTGTAAGTAACGATTGGGTGGTAGCGTGACGAAGTCGGTCAATTTCTTTATTTATTTGAGCGTCCTTTTCAATATAAGTATCAGTCACTGGCATGTAGGCCTCAGGTTGATAATAATCATAATACGAGACAAAGTAATGAACAGCCGAGTCAGGGAAAAACTCTCGAAATTCCTGAGCAAGCTGTGCTGCTAGCGTCTTGTTGTGAGCAATCACTAAAGTTGGTTTATTCCATTTTTCAATTACATTGGCAATAGTAAAAGTCTTCCCTGTCCCCGTAGCACCAAGTAATGTCTGTTTATTCATTCCCTTTTTAAGACCATTTAGCAACTCGGAAACTGCCTTCGGCTGATCACCGGCTGGAGAAAAATTACTTTTAAGCTTGAATATGTTATTGGACATAGAAAAACTATTATACTACCATTTTGTCTTTTGTGACAAATTAAAATATATCTATTTTAAATAACCCGCTAGAAACTCTTTTTTGAATTCAAAAAATTTGTCTTCGAGAATTGCTTGGCGCATATCACTAACCAATTTATTGATGAAATATACATTATGAATTGAAGCTAATGTTGCACCGAGCATCTCTTTAGCTCTAAAAAGATGAGCGAGATAACTTTTTGTATAATTACTGCATGTATAGCAATTACAACCTTCATCAATTGGATTGAAATCATTTACAAATTTCGCATTAGTAATATTTATTTTTCCATTTTTCGTAAATAAAGTTCCATTTCGCGCAATTCGAGTTGGGCCAACACAATCAAAAAGATCTACACCATTCTCCACTCCCATAAATAAATCTTCCGGCTCCCCTATTCCAAGTAAGTGACGAGGTTTTTCTTCTGGCAAAATTTCATTTACCCATTTTACTGCCGTCGACATATCCTCCTTTGCAAAAGATCCACCAATACCAAAACCATCAAAATCCATCCCACCAATCACTTCGGCAGATTTTTTTCTTAATTTTTCTGCCTCGCTTCCTCTAACTCCAAATGTTTTTCCAAACTCCTTTTCGCCCAAGCGTGTGTTCGAGAAAGTGCTTCTTCTTGGTATCTTTCATTTTCTGTTGGACTTGTGCATTCATCAAAAGCAAAAATAATATCCGCTCCGAGATTGTGCTGAATTTCAATTGATTTCTCGGGAGTAATATAATGGAGGGACCCGTCAATGTGCGAGCGAAAAGAAACTCCATCATTCCCAATTGTTGCAAGCCGTGGAACTCCGTCCTCAATACTTGAGCGCTCTGGGATAAGCAAACTTGGATCTGTAATTGAAACAACTTTTGATAATTCTTTTCCATAAGCTACACCCAGTGAAAAAACTTGAAAGCCGCCCGAATCAGTCATGGTTGGACCATTCCAGTTCATAAATTTATGAAGCCCACCAGCATCGCGAATAAGTTCATCGCCAGGTTGTAAATACAAATGATAAGTATTCGCAAGGACAACTTGTGCCCCAGCATCTTTGACTTGCTCAGGGCTAAGAGCCTTAACTGTCGCCTTAGTTCCAACAACCACAAAAGAAGGAGTCAAAATCGTCCCGTGTGGAGTTTCAAGTTTTCCGACACGCCCCAGCGCACCGGCTATTTTTTTTTCTATTATAAAATTAATTGACTTCATTAATCTTTTTTTACTTGCACCCACTTAAGATTTTGGACATTGACCGGTGAACTAAGAATAACTTTTTTAAATGGGTCAGAGGGTTTTGATATGACTTCATCTACTTGTGCAATAACCAATGAAGTACTACTTGGTAAGTAAACAATCGTTCCCTTCTCAACGATTAACTCAATTGGGATAATCATCTCAAAATTTCCACCCCCACGACCAGTTAATTCCACACTGGCATTTGTCCCATCTATAAATCCTTCCGTTTTTTGCCCGGGATTTGTATATAGAGAAACTAAAGAAGTTTTGTCATAGACTTTACTAATATTACCAATTGGAATGTTACCATTCGCATAAACACTATTCCCTTCTCTAATATCATTACTACCGCCAATATCTATAATCAAAGTATCGTATGGTGAATGATTTGGTTTAGTTAGAATGTTCCCGAGTATAAAATTCTCTACATCAGGAATACGCCCCATTACTTTTTTTAATTCATCCAAATCGTTTTTTAATACTTGATAATCTGCCATTGATAATCTGATCCACATATTCTCTTCTATTAGATTGTGATTCTCCTTGGTGATGGACGCTTTTGTTCTGAATAAATAATTTATATTATAAAAAAAAGATGTGGTAGATTTTTCCGCTTCCCAGACTGGACGACCAACAAAATTAAAAATATGTCCGGACCAAGAAAGAACACCGGTGATTGCCAAAACAAAAAACACACCAAAACCAATTACGTTTCGAATAATTTTCTTCTTTCTTTCTATTTGTTTTTTATCTCGGAACTGATGTGTCATCGGTGTTTAATAAAACGTCCTTAAAGGTGTCAAATTCTTCAAGAATAATTCCCGTCCCCCGAGCAACCGCAGTCAAGGGGTCTTCGGCTACGTATATAGGTATCTTGAGTATATTTTGCAACATTACATCAAGGCCTCGAAGTAAAGCCCCTCCCCCTGAAAGAACTAACCCTCGGTGAATAATATCAGAAAGAAGCTCAGGTGGAGTAGTCTCGAGAACTTCTTTAATCCCATCTACCAAACTATAAACAGAGGGCATAATCGCTTCGCGAATATCTGAATCAGTCACTATTACTTGGCGAGGTAATCCTGTGACAAGATCTCGGCCTCTGACTTCTGCCTCCATTGGCTCTCCTTCTATCACACTTCCAATAGCAATCTTTATATTCTCGGCAGTCCTTTCTCCAATTAAAAGTTTAAATTCATCTTTCATGTAATTCATTATGTTCGTGTTGAGAAGATCACCAGCAATTTTTAAATTCTTAGAACGAACAACTCCAGATAAAGATATGACAGCTACGTCGGTCGTGCCACCGCCCATATCGACAATAATCGAACCGACGGCTTCATGAATCGGTAAACGAATTCCGATTGCCGCAGACATTGGCTCTTCAACAATATAAACTTCGCGAGCCCCAGCCGAATGAGCCGCATCTTCCACCGCTCTAATCTCCACATTTGTAATCCCCGTCGGTACACCAACAACAACACGAGGACGAATAAATTTCTTAGAAATTTTTTCTGTTTTATTTATTAGATAAGTAAGCATTTCTTCGGTAACTTCAAAATCTGAAATCACCCCGTCAACAACCGGCCGAACTGCTTTGATGTGCCCCGGAGTTCGACCAAGCATTTGCTTGGCTTCTGCTCCAACAGCAACAATTTGTCTTGTTTTCTGATTTACAACAACTACTGATGGCTCATTAATTACTATTCCGTGTCCCTTCAAATAAACCAGCGTGTTGGCTGTCCCTAAATCGATCCCTATATCATTTGAAAACATTTTGTAAAATTTTTTAAACATTTTTTAAATTAGGTTCTAGTGACTAGTTTCTAGCAAATTAAATAACTCCTCACTCCCAACAATCTTACCTTTCTCTTCTGTACGCTTCTTAATTTCAAAACCATGATCCTCTAGACTACGCTTTGATACAACAACTCGGAATGGAATACCAATCAGATCTGAATCAGCAAACTTCTCTCCAGCACTCACATCAGTGCGATCGTCGTATAAAACTTCTATACTTTTCGACAATAATTCCTCATAAAGTTTATCGGCTTCTTTTTTGGTTTTATCATCATCACCCAAAAGGAGCAAGTGAACTTTAAATGGGGCAACTGATTCTGGCCAAATAATTCCCTTGTCATCAGAAAGCGATTCGACAATCGTTCCCATTAATCTGCCAAGTCCAATACCATAGCTTCCCATTGTAACTAATTTTTCTTCTCCATTTTCATTCTTGTATTTCAAATCAAATGGCTCGGAGAACTTTGTCCCCAATGAAAAAATATTGCCAACTTCTATAGCTTTTTTCTCTACCAGACTATCCTTATTCAAACCAAGACTCTCAATGACCTCATCTGTATAAACTTCTTTATTAATAGCAATATTCTTATCCTCATCAATATAAATAGTATCCTCGCCAGCACCAGTCAGAGTTTGAAACTCGTGTGAGAATTTTGCAAAAGTGCCACCTGAGGCAAAAGTCATGTAAGTTAAATGTCCAATACCTGCTCTATTAAAAATATTTTTATACGCAAGTTTTGCACGCTCATAAAATTCATTATGCTCTTCTTCATTTTTAGAAAAAGAGTAGAGAGCTTTCCAGTAGAACTCTCTGCCTCTCAAAATTCCAGATTTACTTCTTGTTTCATTCCTGAAAATATCTTTAAAGTCATAAGGGTAAATTGGTAAATCTTTATAAGAATTTATATATTGCTTTAAAATGTTTGAGTAAGCTTCTTCATTTGTAAATGATAAACCAACTTCTCCACCACTTTTTAATTTTGTTTTAAACCAATTATCAACAACGTCATCGCTCCATCTGCCAGTTTTCTCCCAAGTTTCTTTATTCTGAAAAATACTCGTTTTCATTTCTGTACCACCAATTGCATTCATCTCCTCTCTGATAATATTCTCAATCTTTTTAATAACCATCAAACCAAGTGGCAAATAAGAATAAACTCCGGCCATTTCTTTATTTATAAATCCAGCCTTGATTAATAGCTCTGCATTTAGAGAAACCTCATCGCTTGGGCTTTCTTTTTTGGTTTTAGTAAACAAATGTGATTGTTTCATATATTCTCCATATTACCCTAAAAATAGCATTTTTACAATTCAAAATATCCATTATTAATATAGTGAAAATTCAAATATGTTATTAAAAATTAAATTAAAATTCACTAATAAAAATTACCCCGATTCCGCGATAGCAGAAAACGGGTAAATTATATCATCGTTTAAAAAACAAACAAAAAAGGACTATTTTTCTCCATACCCTTTTGAGAGTTTAAATGTCTTTAAATTATCACCCAATTTTATTTCTTTTAAATAATCAGAGAACTCTTTAGGAAGTGGCGATGGACCAACCCAAACACTTCTCTGAATCATTATAAAATGAAATTTTTTTAGGTGGTAACGAAACCAATCTCTTTCTTTTTTTCTATTTTCTTCTATATCATACACAAGAAGTAAATTCTTCGGTGAATTTTTATTTTTATCGGTTTCAAATTTTTTTAAAATATCTTTTCCCTCTTCTAAAAAGGCTCTTCCTTTAATTGTTATAAGATATTCTCCATTGGGCATTTTCTTTACAAAACCTTTCTTGCTTAGTATAGAGAATTTATTCGCAAGAGTTTGATATTTATAGTATTTAAAATCAGGTAAACCCATCAAATTAACCCTTATCCCCTTATATTTGATGGCTGGTTTATCACGATTAAAATATTCAAGAATCTCTCTTTCTACGCTCATATTTTTATATTATACTACTTTACCCCAAAAATGCGATAGCGAAAGTTGGGTAAGATCTTAAAACTACCTAAAAATTATGATATAATTTTTATTATGCTTAGTAAAATTATTTTAAATTTATTACTAGGATTTATTATAGGATTTTTATTGGAATTTACTTACCGTTCTTTTAAAACAAAAAAAATAATAATCCCAAAATTAATAAACTATCAAATGTATGGCATAACTGGAGCCTTCCTTGTTTTTATCTATTTTTTAGATACTTTATTAATTATTAAATTAATTGCAATATTTTTATTTCCCACAATAATAGAATTTACTACGGGATATTTATACCTAAAAATTAAAAAAACTTTTTTATGGGACTATTTTAAAGAACCTTTTAATTTTATGGGGCTTGTATGTCCCCTTTTCTCTGTTTACTGGTTTGTTATTGCAATAACGTATTATTATTTAATTTTACCCCTAACTTTATAAAAATAGAAATTGCTTATAAATTTGCAAAATAATGCTTTTTCTGGTATTATACTCCTTAGTTCCGTGAGGAGTTTTTTTATTTAAAAGACCCTTGTAAATAAGCTGGAATGCTTAAAAACGGAACAATTATAATTAATTTCCACTAAAAGTGGATCCGCTTTGAGGGCGGAAATCATAGAATTAAAATATGCAAAATATTATAGAAGAAATGTTTCAAGCAGGAGTTCATTATGGATATTCAAAAAGTCGTCGACATCCATCAGTTTCTCCTTATGTTTTCACTACGAAAAACGGTATAGATATTATAAATATTGAGAAAACTTACGAACTTCTAGAAAAAGCGCTCGGAGAGATTTCTCGATTAGCTTCAAGTGGTAAAACAATTTTATTTGTTGGCACAAAGCCTGAGGCTCGTCAGCAAATTATCGAGACCGCTTTGGCTTTAAATATGCCATATGTGGGAGAACGCTGGGTAGGTGGATCATTGACTAATTTCCCTGAAATCAAAAAAAGAATTGTAAAACTTTTAGATTTACGAGATCAAAAAGAAAAAGGAGGTCTTGATAAATATACTAAAAAAGAACAACTACTCATTAATAAGGAAATGGAAGATATGACAAGAAATTTCCAAGGCTTATCTGGTATAACCAAAACTCCTGATGCTGTATTTGTTATTGATCCTAAAAAAGAACACATCGCCGTCACAGAAGCTAAAAAAATGAAATTGCCAGTTATCGCTCTCTTAAACACAGATTGTAATTTGAAGCAGGTGGAGTTCCCTATTGTCGCAAACGATGCATCTATTTCTTCAATTTCTTTCTTTTTGTTAAAAATTAAAGAAGCTTACACAAGTGGTTCAAGTGGTGCACAATCAGCAGATAAATAATTATAAGAAAAAAATAATTTAATCTAAGGCAATTGCCTAAAATAAAAATATGTCTATAAAGATAACAGCAGATCAAGTTAAAGAATTACGAGAAGCTACTGGAGTATCCGTTATGCAATGCAAAAACGCCCTCGAAGAAGCAGAGGGTGATATGGAAAAAGCTCTTATTATTCTCAAGAAAAAATCCAGTAGTATTGCTATGAAAAAAGCAGAACGTAACGCTAAAGATGGGATTATTGTTGTTAAAGAAACTGAAAACAAAACACTCCTACTGGCTCTTCATACTGAAACAGATTTCGTTTCAAAAAATGCTGATTTTGTAAGCCTAGCTAACCGTCTGGCAGATTTGGCAATTCAGGAAGGAGTTGAAATAATGAAATCAAAATCTATAGACATGATCAATGAAATTGTTCAAAAGGTTGGTGAAAAAATTGAATTAGGTAAAGTAGAAGAATTAACTGGAAATGTCCTAGGAAATTATATTCACAATAATAAAAGTGCTGTTATTGTTTCTCTTTCTGGCGGAACAAAAGAATTAGCTCGTGATATTGCAATGCACATAGCGGCAATGAAACCAGCCTTTACTAGAGCAGATGAAATCACTGAAGAGGATAAAAAGAAAGTGATAGAAGTTTTTGAGCGTGAAGTAGCTGAATCTGATAAACCAGAAGAAATTAAGAAAAAAATGTTAGATGGTAAAATCTCTACATATTTCAAAGAACAAACGTTGATGGATCAATTCTTTATCAAAAATCCTGAAATAACTGTTGGCACCTTGCTCGGAAATAATAATGCAAAGATAATATCTTTCATTTACGAATCAATTAATTAATATGACAATCGTTATCATAATTTTTTTACTGGCACTTATATCTTTGTTTGGAATGACGATGTTTCGCGCATGGGAACTCCAAACAAATCGGGCGACATTGCCGATTAAGTTTAGAAAAATATTTCCCGAAATATACTTTCGACACACGGAAAAAATTATGCTATATTTAGCAAAACATACGATTCAATGGATTGTGTTAATGGTAGTAAAATATTGGTTTATTGTTTTAACAAAAACAAAAAGATGGTTTGATAAAAAATTACCAAAAATTAGAGTTTTTATGGAAAAACTTGAAAAAGATAGTGAAAAGGCAAAAAAGTTATTCACCCACAGGTCAGTTATTGAATTGAAAACAAAGATAAAACACATCCGAGAAAAAGTGCGAAGAGAGCATGGAGAATAAATTACAACAATAAATATTGCCGGCATAGCTGTCTTGGTGGACAAGACACAAAGTTATGTCAGCAAAAGTTATTTATTATAAAAAAATGTTTGCCGGCATAGCTCAGTTGGTAGAGCGCCACTTTTGTAAAGTGGATGTCCGGGGTTCGAATCCTCGTGCCGGCTCCTGAAGAAAAAACACTCTAAACGAGTGTTTTTTCTTGGCACGAGGATTCGAAAGCCGGAGCGCGACGGCGCGAGGCGGGGTCGCGCAAAAATTCAGCAGAATTTTATGTGTGACGATTCCTCGTGCTTTTTTGAATTAATTTTTTATTATTGAGTTTGTATTTTTTGTCGTTGTTTTTAAAGCTTTCTCTTCCTGGGCTTTTATCTTTTCAAGTTCAGGAAGTATTTTCTCAATTTCTTCTATTGTTTTTAATCCATTGTAAATTTTCCCATTAATGACAATCGCTGGTAAATTGTCAGGGACTTTATATATTGAAATCATGGCTTTTATAGCTGACAAATCCAAGTCGTAATCAAAAGAATAAACACGCAAATTAGGATATTTTTCTCTCAAACTAGTTAAAACATAACCTTGCTTAGTACAATCATCACAATTATCATTCTTATAGAAATAAAGAACAAAGATAGACTTCTGTCCACACCTCTCTGTAATTTGCTTCATTAATAGGTAATCTTTTATTTCAAGAAGAGAATAATATTTCTTCAAACTAATTACATCTACATTCTCTGTTCCAATATTGTTTTCACTATATGAGATTTTATCAGCAAGAGAATTTAATTCTGAGGATAAAACGGTTGTCGAAACATCTTTGCAAGATAACTCTTGTAGGAGTGAGAATTGTGTTTCGGATGACATCAAATCAAGAGAAATTTTACTTTCAATCGATTTGAGTTGGTCCATTTTTTTATTATTAAAATAATTCGAAATCCACAACCCTGATATAAATATTGTTGAAGTAATAAAAAGAACTATAATATATTTTTTCCAATCATTTGGTTCGTGTTGATGCATATACTTTAATTATTTGACAATCGACGTTCAAGCGTCCAGCTTGATTCTCTAGACATAATAGCGTTATAAATCGCTTTTAAAATCCAAAATGGGGCAATAACACTATAAATCAAGACAAAATATAAAATGGAAATAGAAAAACTTGATTTCCCTTTCACCATTTTTCTTCCAATCATTACAGAAACAATAATTAGTATATACAAAATTACAGATAAGAACAAGGCCGCTTTGGTATTGAGGAAAAACCAATCAAATTTAAAACTAAAATTAAAAAAATTATCTAAACCAACTGTATTAATCTGTATTATTTTATTATAAATAAATTTTATAATGTTCCCCATTATATTAACAAATAGAAAAACAACTCCTAAAATCGAAATCACTCCAGATGGTAAGGTAAATAAGGCGATAGTTCCATATTCTTTTTTAAAAAGTAATCGCCTGTAATCAATAAGATTTTTGATGAAACCATATATCCACCTGGTCCTCTGACGATACAATTTAATAACGGAATCAGGACTAATCGTATAGACATAAGCATCAGGACAATGATCAATCTTATATCCATGCTCTTGCATTCGAAGGGCTATTTCTTGATCTTCCGTATTATGAGCTTTACGGTAAGGACCCAATTCATCAAAAACTGTTTTGCGGAAAATTGAAAATGGTCCAGGTGTAACATGGATACCCCCCATAAAACCAAGCATTTTCTTGGTATAAATAGACATATCATATTCTATATTTTGTGCATGTTGAAGAATATTTTTTGGATTGTAAACGATAATCGATGGAGCAACGGCCATAGTATGAGCATCTTTTTCAAAATAACTTAATATTCTTTTTAGAGATTGTGGATGAACGAGTGAATCGGAATCCAAGCAACCAAAAAATTCAGAGTTGGTTTTTTCTAAAACTAAATTTAAAGCCGTATATTTTCCACCATTTTCTTTTTTTAATAAGAATATATTTGGATCATCTTTGAACTCTTGAAGAACCTCCCAGGTATTGTCCTTACTCCCATCATCAACAATATAGATTTTTATTTTATCTTTCGGGTAATCAAGAGCTAATAGAGATTTAACTGTTTTGGCAATAGTCTTCTCTTCGTTGTAGCAAGGAACAGCAACTGTAACTGTTCCATAATTTAATAACTTAAAATCATCTGAATGTTTAACTATCTGACGCCTTTTTTCAAGAAAGGTTATCAAAAAAAATATCTGTACATAGACAGAAATGAAGCAAAATACATAAAATATGACTGTATAAGCCGACTCCATAATGAAACCTCAGTATAACATATTCTCGATATTTTTCAATGTTAAATCTCTATTTTTTAAACAATAAAGATGTGCTACAATAAACGAATGGAAAATACAAAACAATTTAAAATAACAACACCTGTGGCTATTGTCATTGCAGGTTTTCTTGTTATGGTTGGTATTATATTAACAAATAATATGGGTGGCAGTGGAGTTACAAAAGAAAAAACATTATCAGAACAAGTGGGGGTTTCAAAAGAAAAATTTGCTGCGTGTGTAGAAGCAGTTGATTCAGAATCCTTGGCAGATAAAATACAAACTAGTGTAGAAAGTGCAATGAAGGCTGTTCCTGCTGACCAAAGAGGAACTCCATACAGTGTGATTGTTGGAAGTAATGGTGTCAAAACAGAAATTCGGGGAGCAGAATCTTATGAAAGTATTGAAAAAGCAATTAGTGAAGTATTGTCTGGAACTGTAGCTACAAAATACGAAGGTGAAATTCCTCCAGTAGATGCAACTGATCATGTGTGGGGAAATTCCACAGCCCAAGTAACAATTATTGAATATTCTGATTTTGAATGTCCTTATTGTAAATCTTTCCACACAACACTTAAAAAGGTTGTAGATAATTCCGCTGGAAATGTAAACTGGGTTTATCGTCATTGGCCAATACACCAAAATTCATTTGAAAAATTGGTTGCGGCTGAATGTATCGCTCAAATAAAAGGTAACGATGCTTTCTGGAAATATACCGACTTACTTTTTGGGTTATTAAAAACTTCAGCCGACCCAGTTACCAATTTATAAAAAATAATCACTATAAAAGCCATGTAAAACATGGCTTTTATCTTAATCAAAATAATTTTTTAATCTGGCGATTTTTTCGTTATTTCTTAACTTTTCGTGAACCTTAGCTTCAATTTGACGAATGCGTTCACGAGTCACCCCGAATTCTTGCCCGACTTCCTCTAGGGTATGCTGAATACCATCCATAAGCCCATAACGAAGCTCGAGAATTTTTCTCTCTTTTGGATTTAGGGTATCTAGAACTTCTTTGATTTGATCAGAAAGAATTCTACGTGAAGAATCTTGATCGGGGCGAAGAATTTTGTCATCAGGAATAAATTCTCCGCGAGTAGATTTCTCATCGTCATCCCCTATTGGTTGCTCAAGAGAAACAGTATCTTGATTGATTTGCTCAATAATATGAATTTTTTCAACTTCTAAATTCATTTCTGTAGCAATTTCTTCTATTAGCGGTTCACGTCCAAGATCTTGTGATAATCTGCGAACAACTTGTTTATATTTAGAAATTGTTTCTACCATGTGAACAGGAATACGAATAGTACGTGATTGATCAGCAAGCGCTCGAGTAATTGATTGACGGATCCACCATGTGGCATAAGTTGAAAATTTGTAACCTTTAGTCCAATCAAATTTTTCAACGGCTTTAAATAAACCCAAATTCCCTTCTTGAATTAAATCAAGAAGTGTCAGATCAGAACTACGGCCAACATACTTTTTAGCAATTGAAACAACGAGACGAAGATTTGCACGGGCAAGTAAATTTTTGGCTTCCATGTCCCCTTTTTCAATACGATATGCTAGGTTTTTTTCTTCACTTGCGGGAATCAGTGGATACTGACCAATTTCTTTTAAATACATTTGAATTGAATCATATGTTTGAGCATCTTTACTGTATTTAAGCGCCATTTTATCAGTATCTCCTTCTATATCTAACAAATTTCCACCCTCCAAAACATCAACACCAGAAACCGATAATTTTTCATAGAGTTCATCTAAAAATAGAATATTATTCTCAATGTCAGGAAATATTTTTATGATTTCATCATAAGTTATAAATCCCCTCTTTTTACCTTTTTCAACAATTAAATCTGATTTCTTTTCTAATTCAAGAATTTTCTTTTCTACTGATAACTGCTTGCTTGATAATTTAATAGAAGATGATGAATTATTCTTTTTATTTGAAGATTTTTTGGATCTAGTTATTTTGATTTTCGTCTTAGGTTTTTTTATTACAACTTTTTTCCTTAATTTTTTGATCTTAGAAGAAGTAACTTTCTTAATTTTCTTTAAAGCTTTCTTCTTGATTACCTTTTTCTTTAAACCCAATTTTCTTTTATTCATCTTTTTTATTTTTTTCACCATAAGTTTATTGTGTTCGGCGCCCTTTAATATTTTCTATTTTTTCGACAATTTTTTGATAATTAATAAGATCATCCTTGATACCATCTTTATTTTTGTTTTGTTCTTGTTCATTTATTTTGATTAATAAAGAGTTAGCTTCTTCTCGCAGTATCTCTTCTTCTAAATTCAGAACGATTTCCTTCATATCTTTTTCTAGTAGATCAGTTTTACTGTCATACCATGTTTCTGCTTCAAGTGCTAAGGTTTCCGAAAATGGTTCATATATATCAAGGATTTTCTGAAAGTTCTGATTTCCTATGTCTTCTTCAAATAACTTTTTTAAATTATTTATTGCTTTTACTTGTTCTTCATTGGCTCCTTTCCAAAAAATTATACCAAATAATTTTTTCTCTAAGTTATTACGTCTCGAAATAATTTCTTTTTTACTTTCTGATTTATCCGAAACTATTTTAGGTATATTTTGTGATTTTTCATATTTTTGATAATCTTCAATAATTGCCCTTTCTGAAATACCTGTTTGACTATGAATTTCGTTTATATAAGCTGACTTTTCAATCGAACTACTAATCATCACAAGAAATGGGAAAATTATTTCTCTAATTTTTTTCCCTCTCTGCCTAATGTCATTTGTCTCTTTACAAATTCTATCTAAATGAAAACTAATTATATTAATGGAATTTTTGATTATATCTTTCCATTGATTACTATCTTCAAAAATTATATCCGCTGGGTCCTTATCTTCTGGTAATTTCGCTATTTTTACTTGCATATCAAGCGAAAGGGCAATCATCGCTGAACGACTAGCTGCCCTAATCCCAGCGTTATCACCATCATAAGCAAAAATTATATTGGGTGATAATCGACGAACTAATCCCAAACTGTTTATTTTTGATTCACTCGCCTCGCTGGAGTCTCGACGAAGCGGGTTATCTATTGTATTATCAGTAAAAGCTGTTCCGGAAACTGCTACTGTATTTGTAAATGAAGCCTGATGAGATAATATCAGATCCATCTGTCCCTCAACGATGATACTATAACCACGGCTCCTGATAGAACTCTTGGCTTTATCAATTCCAAATAAAATATTTGATTTATTAAATAATGGAGTATCGGGACTATTTAAATATTTAGCTTCTTCAATCGAATTTTCATTATTTATTTGTTTAAATAAACGACCAGAAAAAGCAATAACCCGTCCACTTGAATCACTTATTGGAAACATTATTCGTCCACGAAATCGATCATAATATCGATCGTCTTTCTTTTTTATCAAACCAACAGTCTCAATATCCTCTTCTCTATAACCCTTACTTTTTAAATAAGCTAACCCATCACTCCATGACTCTTTAGCATAACCAATACGAAAAGATTCTATTGATTGATCGGTTAGTCCTCTACCAAGTAAATAACTTCTAGCTTCTTTATTATTTGCAAAATTTTTCTCAAAAAATAAAGTTGCTTCTTCCATTATTTTATAAAAGATTTCTGTCTTATCTTGCTCTGTACTTTTATATAGAGATAATGGAATACCGGCTCGTTCAGCAAGAATTTTTAAGGCTCCCAAAAAATTCGTACCCTCAAAATGTTCAACGAAAGAAAAAATATCTCCTTTAGCGCTACAACCGAAACAATAATAACTTCCTCGATCTGGAGAAATAAAAAATGAGGGTGTTTTCTCGTTGTGAAATGGACATTTAGCCTTATAATTCTTACCTGCTTTTTCGAGTGTTAAATATGAAGAAATCACATCGACAATAGATAGTCTCTCTTTAATTTTCTCCACAGGTGAGTGCATATTTATTTTTTCAACTTATTTATTTTATAAGTTATCGGCCTGTTCCTCTTGTCCCTCTAATATTTCTTTTGTGCGTTTGACTCCAAACCCAGTTCCAGCAGGAATAAGATTCCCGATGATGACATTTTCTTTAAGTCCTCTCAGATTATCAATTCCGCCACGGATTGCATTATTAATCAAAACTCTATTCGTATTTTGGAAAGAAGCTGCAGATAACCAACTTTTAGTTGTTAATGAAACTTCTGTAATTCCTAACACAATTGTGGAAGCTTCAGCTCCTTTACCATTCCCTTCTTCTGCGATACGATTATTTTCTTCGATAAGTTCGATAGTTTCAACTATTTCTCCTGGAGAGAAAGTTGTATCTCCAGCATCTTTAATTTTCTTTCGAGAGAACATCTGTCGAATAATTATTTCAATATGCTTTCTAGAAATTGAAGCACTTTGCAAGTCATAGACTTTATTAATTTCATCAACAATATACTCTTCTGCAACTTCTTTACCGGCATATTTGACAATCTCATTAATATCGGCCGATCCATCAGTAAGTAAATCTCCCTTCTTAACTTTTGCTCCAAGTTTTACTAAAACTTGTCGACGAGGAGGAACTGTATATTCGACTTCATTACTTGCTTTTCCTTTAGCCGAAATTTTATTATCACCCTTTAAGTCAGAAAGAACTTTAATAATTTTTTCTTTTCCATCATCTTTTATATCAACAACTTCTCCATCAGAAACTGAAATGATAGCTGGATTTTTAGGAATTCTTCTTTCAAAAATTTCTTCAACACGAGGAAGACCTGTCGTAATATCCACAGTCGCAACTCCTCCAGCGTGGAAAGTACGAAGGGTTAACTGAGTTCCCGGTTCTCCAATAGCTTGAGCAGCAATAATACCGACAGCTTGACCAAGCTCTATCATACAATTTCTACCTAAATCTAATCCGTAACAATTTCGACAAATACCATGAACCGTCTCACAAGAAAGTGGAGTTCTGACATATGCTTCTTTTATTCCAGATTTCTCTAAGAATCTCGCATTTTCCTTTGTAATTAATGCTCCTTTTTTAAATAAAGTTTTACCTTCACTATCTTTAATATCAGAAAGCAAAACTCGGCCATTGATATATTTTGCAAAGACTCCATCAACCGCAACAATTTTTTTACCATTTTTTGTGCCACAATCTTCTTCGGTAATTACAACATCTTGCGCCACATCAACCAAACGACGAGTTAAGTACCCGGCTTTGGCGGTATTCAAAGCTGTGTCAGCCGCACCCTTACGTGATCCGTGAGTAGTGATGAAGTATTCAAGTGGTGATAGGCCTTCAATATATGAAGGAATGATTGGGAAATCGAGTGTTTCGCCTGAAGTATTCACAATTAAACCTTTCATTCCACACATCTGAACAAGTGAGCCCATATTTCCTCTGGCTCCTGATGTGATTAAATCGTAAGTCGAACTTTTTGAATCAAGTGTTTCGGGAATCATTTTTTCAATTTCTTTTTTGGCGTGTTCCCAGATTTCAATAACTTTTTGGTATTGTTCTTCTTCAGATAGAAGTCCTTCATCAAATTGTCCTCGAACAACTTCTTCTTCTTTTCGGAATTTCTTTACTATTTCAGCTTTTCCAACGGGAACTTTAACATTATCAATACCCCAAGTAACTCCGGAGTAAGTTGCATAATGATATCCAAAATCTTTAATTTTATCCAAAACTTTTGGAGTATCATCTATCCCACAGTGAACAATAAGTTCATCAACAAGGAGAGACATTCTTTTAATGTTTATCTCTTCGTTCATGTATGGGAAATCATCTGGGAAAATACTATTAAAGAATAATCTGCCCACAGTTGTTTCAAACGGTTTATCTTCAAAAATTTTATATCGTGGTTTATCACTACCAAGAACTTTAATTTTTGCCCGGAAAGTAATAACCCCCAAATCAAATGCGGTAATTGCTTGATTAGGATTTGCAAATGACATTCCCTCTCCTTTCTCTCCAGATACTGATTTGGTCATCCAATAACAACCAAGAATAATATCCATCTTTGGCATGACGATCGGTGAACCATCTTGTGGCTTGAGTAAGTTTTTATTTGAAGCCATGTATTCGCGAGCTTCCATCTGCGCCATATCAGAAAGTGGTACATAAACCGCCATTTGGTCTCCATCGAAGTCAGCGTTGAATCCAGCACAAACAAGTGGGTGAACCTGAATAGCATTTCCTTCAATTAAAATTGGATTGAAGGCTTGAATTCCAAGACGGTGAAGAGTCGGCGCACGGTTAAGAAGAACATATTTTCCTTTAATGACTTCTTCAAGAATTGCCCAAACTTCTGGAACTCCTTCTTCTATTAAACGATTAGCTCCACGAATATTAAAGGCTAGCTCTGTCTCAAGAACTTTCGAAATTACAAATGGTTTGAAAAGTTCAAGAACCATATGTTTAGGTAATCCACATTGATTTAATTTAAGATTTGGACCAACCACAATAACCGAACGCCCTGAATAGTCCACACGCTTACCAAGTAAATTCTGTCGGAACAATCCTTGCTTTGATTTCAAATTATCTGACAAAGATTTAAGAGCCCGTTTCTGAGACGAAGAGATAGCTTGTGAATCGTTTTGCTTAGCAATCGAATTATCGATAAGAGCATCTACTGCTTCTTGTAGAATACGTTTTTCGTTTCGAAGAATAACGTCAGGTGCTCCGATTTCTTTTAACTTTTTCAATCGATTATTACGATTAATAACCCTGCGATATAAATCATTCAAATCAGAAGTCGCATGGCGTCCACCATCAAGAGCAACCATTGGACGCAAAGCTGGTGGAATAATTGGAATTACCGTTAAGAACATCCACTCTGGACGAATACCTGAGTGAATCATCGAACGAATAAGAGATAATTTCTTTTCAAGTTTCTCACGATCAATACTTGAAGCTTTCGGAATTGCATTTTCAGTTTCTCCTTTAAGCTTCTCTAAATTCATATTTTTAAAAAGTGTAAATATAGCTTCAGCTCCAATACTTGCTTCAAAACAACTACCATATTTCAACCCAAAGTGATGATAAGCAATCTCATTTAAAACCTTCCCGGGAGCAATTTCGGCAATTTCTCTTTTTGTATTTAATAAGAGTTCCTTGAGTTTATCTTTAGACTCTTCATCATTCGTATTTTTAAGTTTTGATTTGAATTCACTTTCCAGATTTTTAATAATTACATCTTTTTCTTCTTGATAGACGTTTGTAATTATATAACCAGCAAAGTATATGACCTTTTCCAAATCACTAACTGGTATATTGAGAAGCACCGACATACGAGATGGCACTCCGCGCAAGAACCAGATATGAGCCACAGGACTCGAAAGTTCAATATGCCCCATGCGTTCACGACGAACAATCGAGCGTGTAACTTCCACTCCACATTTTTCGCAGATAATATCTTTATATCTGATGCGCCTATATTTACCACAATAACATTCATAATCTTTTTCTGGTCCAAAAATTCTTTCATCAAATAAACCGCTTCTCTCTGATCGGCCAGTACGATAGTTTATCGTTTCTGGTTTTGTGACTTCTCCATATGACCATTCCAAAATGTTTTCTGGAGAAGCGAGTTTTAACACTATGGAATCAAAATTTGTTGTATCAATTGTTTTCATAATTTTAGATATTTTAGCTATTAATCATTCCCCAGCTTTTTAAGATCGACATCAAGAGCAAGCCCGCGTAAGTAATTGAGTAAAACATTAAAGGAAGCAGGAACATTTGGTTCACCAATTGGGTGACCTTTAATAATGGCATCAAATGTCTGTGAACGACCAATGATATCATCAGACTTAATTGTTAACATTTCACGAAGAGTATAAGCGGCGCCATGACCTTCAAGTGCCCAAACCTCCATTTCTCCGAAGCGTTGTCCTCCACCCTGGGCTTTTCCACCCAAAGGTTGTTGAGTGATAAGTGAGTAAGGTCCGATAGAACGCATGTGTAATTTATCTTCAACCATGTGGTGAAGTTTGAGCATATACATATATCCAATAGCTACATCTTGATCAAAGGCATCTCCAGTGCGTCCATCATAAAGAGTAACTTTTCCACTCTCTGGAAGTCCAGCTTTTACAAGCTCAGCTTTTATTTCAGGGACTGTCGCGGATGAAAATGGTGGAACAATCGCCTGATAGTCGAGAGTATGAGCAGCATAACCTAAATGCATTTCAAGAATTTGCCCCAAGTTCATACGAGAAGGGACTCCAAGTGGAGTAAGTATAATATCTATAGAAGTCCCATCAGCCATGAATGGCATTTCTTCTTCTGGTAAAATAACCGAGATGACACCTTTGTTACCGTGACGTCCAGCCAACTTATCTCCAATAGAAATATTTCTTATTTGTGCAATTTCAACAACTATTCTTTTTATAATACCTGACTCAAGATTGTGACCTTGGTCGCGTGAGAAAATTTTTACTCCAATAATTCTACCTTGTTTCCCGTGTTCAAGACGAAGTGACGTATCTTTGACGTCACGAGCTTTTTCAGTGAAGATTGAGCGAAGTAATCTTTCCTCAGGAGTAAGTTCTGTTTCTCCTTTTGGAGTAATTTTACCAACAAGAATATCATTCTCTTTAACTTCGGCTCCGACAATTATAATTCCATCTTCATCAAGATCTTTTAATTTATTTTCTCCAACATTTGGAATATCACGAGTAGTTATCTCAGGACCAAGCTTGGTGTCTCGAACATTACAAATAAACTCTGTTACATAAATACTTGTAAATTTACTATTTTTTACTAACTTTTCAGAAAGAATTATCGCATCTTCGTAGTTGGCTCCGCCCCAAGACATAAATCCAACAAGGACATTCTGCCCTAGAGCAATTTGTCCATTCTCGGTCGTACTTGTATCAGCTAAGATATCTCCCTTCTTTACCTTATCTCCCATAGAAACACTAGGTCGTTGATGGAACATTGAGAAATTATTAGTACGAGAAAAGTTGATGAGAGGATAGACATGCTCCTTCCCCTTATCATCTTTAACTGTTACTTTTTTAGCATCAACATATGAGACAACACCATGAACTGGAGATATCACCAAACGTCCAGAATCACGACTTGCTAACTCTTCCATGCCAGTTGCGACAAGTGGCGCTTCGGGAAGAACACATGGAAGAGCCTGCTTTTGCATGTTTGATCCCATGAGTGTTCGGTGTGCATCATCATGCTCTAAGAATGGAATCATCGAGGTTGCAATAGAGAAAGCTTGGTTAGTCGCCACATCGATAAAATCAATCTCATTTTTTGAAATCAATCCTGGTTTTGTTTTTAGACGTGCTTCTACTTTATCTTCTTTTATATTCCCTTTTTCATCATAATCAATCCCAGCGTGAGCAATGTTATATTTCTCTTCTTCCAGCGCATTTAGGTAAACTACTTCACTTGTAATTTTACCGTTTTTAACTTTAACATAAGGAGTTTCAATAATTCCAAATTCATTGATTTTGGCATAGGTCGAAAGATTTAAAATTAATCCAATGTTTGGACCTTCTGGAGTATGGATTGGACAAACTCGTCCATAATGAGAAGTGTGAACGTCACGAACTTCAAGTCCTGCTCGTTCACGAGTTAGTCCTCCTGGACCTAGGGCTGAGAGACGGCGAAGATGTTCAAGTTCTGCCATGACGTTTTCTTGGTTCATAAATTGTGAAAGCTGATTGGCTGTGAAAAATTCTTTTATGCGAGCCTGAAGAGGACGTTGATTTATTATTTGAACAGGGAGAGTCGTCCCGACATCAATGGTCGACATTCTATCTTGAATGTTTCTTTTGATTTGAGACATCCCCATCCGAAACTTTTGTTGAATCATTTCTCCCACATAGCGAACGCGACGTTGACCCAAGTGATCAATATCATCAGCCTTAGCATGAGGAGTATTATTTAGTAACACTATATTATTCACAATAGTTATAATATCATCAGCTGAAATCGTACGGCGTTCCATTTCTTTGTCGTCCATATTCTTTTCAAAACGTTTATTGAAACGAAATCTCCCAACTGGCGAAAGATCATATCTCTCATTTGAAAGTAAGGCTGTGATAAAATCTCTAGCATTTTCGGCGGTAGCTAAATCACCATCACGAAGACGTTTGTATATCTCTATAAACGAATCTTGAGCTGTTTTAGCTGGATCTTTTTCAAGAGAAATTTTAATGGTTTTAAGCGCTTCTTCATTGCCACCTTCAATCGAGGCAGACTTATCAAAAGCCTTAATTATTGCTTCATCTTTATCAAGCCCCAGTACTCGCAAAAGTGAAGTAACTGAAAACTTTCGTTTTTTATCTACTCGTACATAAACAGCGCCATCAGTGTCTGATTCAATTTCTATCCAAACCCCACGAGCTGGAATTATTTTTGCTCCAAAATATCTTTTGCCTTTTAATTCCTGTTCAGTAAAAAATACTCCAAAACTTCTGGTGAGCTGTGGCACAATAACACGTTCAACTCCATTAATGATAAATGTTCCGTGTTTGGTCATTAACGGAACATCCGCCATAAAAATTTCCTGTTCTTTTGAAGTCCCAATGCCTTTGTTTAAAAGTTTAACTCGAGCCTTAAGTCCTCCTTCGTAAGTTAGTTTATTTATCTTTGTATATTCTTCGTCAAATTTTGGTTCACTTAATGTAAAAGAAGTGAAATCTAATTGAAATTTCTTTTCTGAGTAATCATTAATCGGAGAAAATTCTTTGAAGACTTCCTTAAGTCCACTCTCAATCAGCCAGTTAAAAGAAACTAGTTGATTTTCAATCAAATTAGGAAACGGAACTAGTGGCTTCTTATAGCGTGCAAAATACTTCTTAGGACGTATAGCTGTTTTTTTCATAATAATATTAAAAATACAAAACGAGAAAAAACCGGAGCGACCAAACTCTGGTATTATTTTCTATTTATAATGGCAATATTGTTTTTTAACACAGTTCTAAAAGCTTATGAACCAAAAACGAGGATTGATTTGCCATGACTCAATCTATTCAATCTGGGGGTAAGTATATACGAAAACAATTAATTGTCAAGGGATTTATCCCCACTACTTACTCTTTTTCCAATTTTCTATTTTTTTATGATCTCCTCCAAGTAAGACTTTGGGGACTTTATACTTTTTACCTTTATGCTCTATGATTTCTGGGCGGGTGTAGACTTCGCTTGAAGAAACTCTTTCTTCTTCACGAGAATCAAAATTTCCTAATACTCCTTCTACTTGACGAGAGATGGAATCAATTAAAACCATCGCCGGTATTTCTCCGCCAGTTAGAACATAATCCCCTATTGAAATTTTTTTTGTTTTCAGGATTTTATCTACTCGTGCATCTATCCCTTCATATCTACCACAAATCATAATAACATCGGTGTACTTAACTCCGATATTTTTAGCCATCTTAGTATCAAATTTGGGAGCAGTTGGAATAAAATTAATAACCAAAAACTTTTTGCTTTTATTTTTTTTTGTTATAGATTCCACTGCTTTAATGATCGGTTCAGCTCTCATGACCATTCCAGGTCCACCAGCATATGGACGGTCATCTACTTGTGCTGAAATATTTCCGTCTGGCCAGACCTTCTTGTATTTACCAGTGACAAATTGTCGAGGATTTACAAAGGTTATTTTTATCTTTTTGTTTTTGATAGCCCGTCCCAAAATCGACTCATTTAAATATGAGTTAAACATTTCTGGAAAAAGTGTAATGACATAGAAATTCATAAAACTACTATACCATAAAATAAAGAAAACGACCTCAGTAGAGGTCGTTTTCTTTATTTCAATTATATTCCCTTTAAGTCTTCGAGGGCTGAGTCCACTGATTTGGATGCTGATTCTCCATTTTCTGAAGGAGCCTCTACTTTTCCACCTTCTGGTTCGTTAATCTTTAGGTTAACTCGAGCATTATTCTTCATACCAATAACTCGCAAGAGTGTTCGGATTGCCTTTGCTGTGTTTCCCTGACGACCAATAATTTTACCCATATCTGCACCATTAACGGTCATAGTTATGAGTACTCCCATCTCGTCGACTGTGCGGTCGATTTTCACATCGTCTGGATAATCAACCAATGCTTTTACAATATACTCTAAAAATGCTTTATCGTCTGCCATATTATCTTTTAGTATTATTCTCTTAAAATCTGTGCAGTGTACCGACTACGACTGCTCTATTTATATTATAACATATTTATATTTCAGTATGCAATAATAAAATTCCATTAATTAATTTTCACCTTTTTCCTAAGTTTATAAGTATTTCCATGCCCTAATAATCCATGATATGAGTTTATCGTTTCTGGTTTGGGATAACCTTTCAATTTTCTGATTATTTTTCTTTTTGTACTTGTTCGTATTTGTCGATGATATGGAAAATGAATCCAGCCTAAAAAATCTACTCCCGAAGCATAAGTTTTGATATACACTTTGTTTTCGTGAAGTTTCAATTTCATTTTTTCATTCAAAAATATTTCCATCTTAGGAAGCAATTCTTCCAGATATTTATTACTGTCTGAAAAAATTGCAAAGTCGTCAGCATAACGAATATAATATTTCACTCGAAGTTCCTGTTTTACAAACATATCAAATTCATGCATATATATATTTACTAAAAGTTGAGAGGTTAGATTTCCGAGTGGTAAGCCGATACCTTCATTTGTTGTATGAAAACTTTTAATGACCTGGTTGATTAACCAGAGTATCTCTTTGTTTTCAATATGCCGTCCGAGAATTGAGCGTAAAACATCATGATTAATGCTTGCAAAAAACTTTTTTATGTCTCCTTTTAATACATAGCAAGTTCTGGTATTATTTTTTGAAACTTTCCTTGCAAAAAATCGAAATCGGTCTAGTGCTTTGTGTGTTCCTTTATTTTTTCTACACGAGTACGAATCATAAATAAATCTAGTATCAAAATACGGATATAATTCTTTGTAAATCAAATGGTGTAAAAGCCTATCGCGAACTGTCGCCTTGTGAATATTCCTCGGTTTTGGGTCTGAAACATTAAAGGCTGAGTACTCGCCATGAATATATGTTCTTGTTTGAAGAAGATTATATAAATCGTTTATATTATCAGAAAGTTTTGATTGAAAGATTATCACATCTTTCTTTTTGCGTTTTCCACGAAGAAAACGCTCCCAAGTCATAAGGAGATTTTCGATTGATATGATATTGTTATATTTATGAACAAACATAATAATAGAACTATAAATCTACTACCCCCCCCCCGCACAAGCACCGCTTGTGCTTGTGCGTACTAAAGAATCTTATAAGATTTGGCATAAATATCTAGAAAATATTTCTAAGGTTGATAGGTATACTATTGGTATTAAAATTGATGATATTTTTTTATCTTTACTTGAACTCATATTCAGAGCAACTTTTGCCTGTGATAAATTTGAAAAATTATCTCTTGTATCTCAAGCTATTGGCAAATCCGATTTATTGAAATTCTTTTTACAAATTGGGTGGGAACACAAAGTGCTTGACCACGCTACCTATGGCAACATTATTCTTCAATTAGACGAAGTCGGTCGGATGCTTGGTGGATGGAAGAAAAGTTTGCAAGATAAAACTCCCACTAACAAGTAGCGGGAGAAACGATATGAGTCGCAGAAGCAAAGCAGAACGTTGTCATCATTCCAGTCATTCTCGAAGTTGCCAAGGTTGAACTTGAAGTCACCATCCGAGTTGGCATTCACGTTAGGCACCCTGTGGTTGCCGTCAGCGTAAGCAAAGCAATGTACAACACACCATCTATTCCACCGAGACCAACACCAGTCAATCTCTGTATTTTATTTTGAGTCTTAAAAACTCACCGACATATTGCACCGACTTATTTTGTTTTTTCATAAAAAGTAGCTCTCACTGCTAAGGAATACCCGAGCAATTCCTCGCTAATTCTTTTTACGAGAAATTGACAACGTGAAGTCGTAACCGCACGTCAAATCTTTTTCCTTTTTTAATTATATATAAAAAAAGTGCTCTTACAAAGTAAGAGCACAAGAATCAAGGGTCTAAGGACCCAATGTGTTTAAGGAACAAAGCGACTAAGTGCTAGCCTGCTCGGAAGCAGGCACGTCGCAGAAGCAAAGCAGAACGCCGTCACCATCCCAGTCACCCTCGAAGTAGCCAAGGCCGAACTTGAAGTCACCATCCGAGTGGGCAATCACGCCAGGCACCCTGCGGTAGCCGCCAGCGTCTTTCCAGAGAGCCTTCTTTTCATCAAAAGAAACTGCCCATTTACCTTTCGGAAGTTTATCTTTAGCGACATCATACACTAAGGTTGCACCCTGCCCGCCTACCAATATAGCATTGTATCTGCTCAATATTGTCAGACAGTCTTCGCTCGTTACCCCTTCAAGAATCGGGATGATTTTTACGTTGTATGTTTTGCCCGGCTCCAGTTTCCTGGTTGCTTTTGTAAAATTCTTACTGTTAAGATCATCGTTGTAGTAATACGTGGTCTTTTCACCTTTTGCTTTTTGGGCTGAAGTGTCAATTTGCTTGTCGTGATTGTAGTCGGCAGGAACCGTTAGATTGAATTCAATAGGAACACCAAAACGTTTGTCGATGATTGCATACTTTTTTAGTAACGCTGTCAGGAACACTTTCGTTTCGTTCTGAATCAGATTTCCTTTTTTAAGAATTTCCTGCGATTCATCCTTGGTAAAACCAAGGGCTACGAGGTCGGTGGAATTAAATAAATTAATACCATCTTCAAGCAAACGCTTGATTGCTTTAAGTTGACCTTCGGTCATTGGGTCTGATGTAATCTTTTCAGTTATCATCATAATAAAGTTTTAAAAGAGCCTACTCTGTTATCGCTTTTCGGCATCCGCGGTATTCTTCTATATTATATCATATATACAGAAAAAAGCAAGCTCAAAAAATCCCCTTTCGGGGACTTTAGTTTTATGCTTTTTTGAGTTCTTTACGAGCTTTGGTTGGTGATTTCTTTGATAGAACGTTCTTCTTCTTTCCTTCAATCAATTTCTGGTGGACAAGGAAATTGTGGACAGTATCTGAGACTTGAGCTCCATGACTCATCCAGTGAGCGATTCTATCTTGCTTAAATAATACTTCCCCTTTTTTTAAATTATATGAGCCCAAGATTTCTTTAAATCTTCCACTCTTTGCTGAGTTCTTTGAATCAGTCAAAACAACCCGAAAAGCTGGATCATTCTTGCGCCCTATTCTTTGTAACCGTATCTTTAACATACAAGGTATCCTAGCACAAAGATATTAATGAATCAACCCCCCTATTCTATGTTATACTCATAATATGCAGAAAAAACACAAACAATTCGATCGAAACTTTGAAGGAATAATACATATATCTCATAAGGGCACAGGGTCTGTCCGTTTAAATAATAAAGAAAATGAAGTCGTCGAGATAGAGCATAATTTTCTAAGAACAGCTTGCAATGGTGATACAGTCACTATTTTAATGCACTCAAAAAAGAAAGATGGCACTTTGGGCGGTGAAGTTATGAAAATACTTAATCGCTCAAAAAAAGGTTACGCTGGCGTACTTGAGAAAGAAAATGATACTTATTTTCTTATACCTTCTGATTTAAAGATGTACTCCGATATTGTAATTCCAGAAAATAAATTAAACGGAGCAAAAATAGGACAAAAAATTTTCGTCACTATATCAGATTGGAAAGACGCAAAAAAAGCTCCAATCGGAGAAGTTACCAAAATACTAGGAGAGCCAATGGAACATAATGCCGAGATGGAAGCTATTGCCCTGGAAAAAGGGTTCAATTCAACTTTCCCCTCTCAGATTATCAAAGAGGCACAAAAAATTTCTCAAACAGGAATTACCAAACATGAGATAGAAGCTAGACGTGACCTGCGAAAGATAACTACCTTCACAATTGATCCTGATGATGCTAAAGATTTTGACGATGCTATTTCTTTTAAAAAACTTGAAAACGGACACTTTGAGATCGGTGTTCACATTGCCGATGTTTCCCATTATGTAAAATTAGGAAGTGATTTAGATAAAGAAGCTCGTCGTCGTGGCACTTCGGTGTATCTAGTTGATCGAACAATTCCTATGCTCCCCGAAGAACTTTCAAATGGAATTTGTAGTTTGAATCCAAACGTTGATCGATTAACCTTCTCGGCTATATTTCAATTAGATAAGACGGGTACAATACATAGCGAATGGTTTGGGAGAACAATGATTCACTCAGATAAAAGGTTTACCTATGAAGAAGCTGGAAAAATTTTAGATCAGAGACATGGAACATTTTTTGAAGAACTTTCAATATTAAATAATATAGCCAAAAAACTATTAAAAAAACGTTTCGATGAAGGGGCTATTTCTCTTGAACAAGAAGAGGTCAAATTTAAATTGGGTATTAATGGAGTTCCCTTATCCGTCTTTATTAAAGAACGTGGTGATAGTAATAAATTAATTGAAGAGTTTATGCTACTGGCTAATCGTAGAGTCGCTGAATTCATGTCCAAAAAGAAAAACGGAGCGCAAGGTGTATTCTTATATCGAGTTCACGATTTTCCTAATAAAGAAAAGATTAAGGATTTATCAATCTTTCTCAAACGACTTGGGTATAGGGTTAGATTAGTAAATGGGATAATCCCATCAGAAGAAATAAATGCCTTAATAAGTAAATTGGAGCATAGCCCAATCAGGGATACGATTCATAGCGCCATCATCCGCACAATGGCCAAGGCAATTTATTCAACAAAAAATATTGGCCACTATGGACTTGGATTTAAATATTATACTCACTTCACTTCTCCAATTCGCCGATATCCTGACGTGATTGTTCATCGTTTACTTTCTGATTTCTTAGAAAATAAAACTATCCCTAAAGAAAGATGGTTTGAATATGAACAAATGAGTGGTGAAGCCTCAAATAGAGAAAAAGAAGCATCCGAAGCCGAGCGTGCTTCTATTAAGTACAAACAAGTAGAATATATGTCTAGCCGTATTGGAGAAAAATATGATGGAATAATTACTGGAGTAACTGAATGGGGGTTATATGTTGAGGATAAATTGACTAAGTGTGAAGGTATGGTTCGAATGCGAGATCTAAAAGATGATTACTATACTTTTGATAAAGAAGGTATGAGTATCCGTGGAAAGAAAACTCACAAAAAATATACTCTTGGTGATAAAGTCCATTTTGTTGTCAAAAATGCAGATATGAACAAAAAAACAATTGATTACGAATTAAGATAATATATTATGAAAAATAAAAAAATTAAATTCATTATTATATTATTTTCCATTTTTCTTCTATTTTTTATTTTAAAAATAAAGAACATCAACGAACATCCTCTTGTCCAGAACACAGAAGAAACGAAACCCCAGACAACTACTTTATTTTTCGTCGGAGACATGATGCTTACTCGTGGAGTTAAAACTTCAGTCGATAAAAATTTCGGTGGGGACTATAGTAAATTATTTGAAAATCTCAAAGAACTAAAAGAAGCTGACATTCTATTCGCAAATCTTGAAGGAGATGTCTCAGATAAAGGAAATAATGTAGGAAGCAAATATTCATTCCGTATGGATCCAAAAATACTTCCCGTTATAAAGGAGGCTGGTTTTGACATAGTCTCTTTTGCAAATAATCATATCGGCGATTGGAATATGAGTGCATTCAAAGATTCATTATCTAGATTAGCTGAAACTGGTATTTTAAAAACAGGAGCAGGAATAAATAAAGAAGATGCTGAAAATCCAATTATCATAGAGAAAAATGGAATAAAATTCGGCTTCTTGGGATTTTCAGATGTTGGACCAAATTGGATGGAAGCAAAGTTAGATATTTCTGGCATCCTTCTAGCTAGTGACCCCAATTTACCAAATATCATTCAAAATGCTAAATTAAAATGCGATGTGCTTATTGTATCTTTCCATTGGGGAGAAGAGTACAAACTTATCCACAATAAACGTCAAGAAAAACTCGCATATGAAGCAATAGATAATGGCGCCGATATGATAATCGGACACCATCCTCATGTTATGCAAGATATTGAAATATACAAAGAAAAAACAATCGTTTACTCACTTGGTAATTTTATTTTTGATCAATATTTTTCAAAAGACACAATGCAAGGGATGCTTTTTTCAGCCACTTTTGATGGAAAAAATTTAGTCAAAACTGATAAAAAAATAATTATCTTAAACAAACAATACCAACCAGAAGGAATATTTTTAGTTGAAGAAGTGAAAGAAGTAGAAAAAATAACAAAAACAGGATGCCCAGTTCCTAAAAAAGATTATGACGATATGAGATTATTAAACATTGGACAAATAATTGGTTTACCCGATCCAACATATATCCCTGATGAGTTAAATATTCTAAATAAAGAATCAAGTACAAAAGAATATCTATGTTTAATAAAAGAAGCAAAAGATTTTTTTGAATCAATGATCAAGGATGCTAAGACAGATGGTATTTCAATAAAAGCAAGTTCTAGCTTCAGAAGTTATGAAATTCAAAAAATTATATTTGAAGAAGCTGTAAAGAAAAACGAAGATGCTTTAATTTCTGTCGCTAAACCTGGATATTCAGAACATCAATTAGGCACAACTGTTGATTTAACAGGCGCATCAATAAATTATTCTTCTTCCACAGATAATTTTGGTCAAACACCTGAAAATGATTGGCTTGAAGAAAATGCTTACTTATATGGCTTCATTCAGAGTTATCCAGAAGGCAAAGAAAATATTACGGGTTATAAATATGAACCGTGGCATTATCGTTATGTAGGAATTGAAAATGCAAAATTAATAAAAGAATCCGACTTAACCATAACTGAGTTTTTAAAATAATTAGATAAAAAAATCTCCTGCTTCAGCAACAATTACTAAAGCAGGAGAGATAGTTAGATTAATCTTCGTCTGGGCTTGCGAAGTGAATATTTAATTTTAATCGCAGGAGCAAAGATAAGAGAAAATAATGCCACGATGCCAAAAATTATTAGAGCCGTTGATGGAGATTTTTGTTTCCCCTTGTCTACCTTGCTATTTACTAAGATATCTGCAGTAAGATAAATAGGTTGTGAAGAATGTTCAGGGGGACGCCAGAACTCCTCAATCTGCTGAGCAAAACGCCAAGCATTTTTTTCAATTTCACTCATTTGTGAATCAGTGACTAAGAAAAGAGAATCAAAATCTCCTCTTTTCCTTAACGTTTCTGCTAATTGCTCTTTCGTCTGTCCAAAAACAGAAAGAGAAATAACCAACAAGCACGTAAAAAGAACATATTTTTTCATAATTATAAATTTTTTGATTTGGTTATGAATTTTCCATAATTATATCATGGTTTATAAATAGAGTCAATGTTTTAAAAATATTCCCAATAAAAAAGACCGCCACATCATGACGGTCTTTTTTATTAACTCAATATTTCTTATATTATTTTGCGTAGGTGGTTGCGTCTTCGAGGTGGATGGAGAGAAGTTTGGAAACACCTTCCCCGCTCATTGTCACTCCATAGAGGACTTGGGCTCGCGACATCGTCTCGCGATTGTGAGTAACAACGATAAGCTCAGAATATTTCGAAAGATTTTCAAGCATATTTCCATATTTTCTTGAATTAGCTTCATCAAGAGCGGCATCGGTTTCATCCAACACTAAAAATGGTGGTGGGTTGACTTGGGTAATCGCAAACAAAAGTGCGATAGAGGTTAGAGACCTTTCTCCTCCTGAGAGCATGTGTAGGTCTTTAACTTTTTTGTGCGGAAGATTTACATTTATTTCTATCCCCCTTTCAAAACTCATATCGTTTTCCTCCTCATCACTTTCTTCTCCTGCTTCTTCATCGGCGATAGATTCATCATCCTTCTTTGGTTTCTTGTATTCCATCGTAATTGAAAGTGATGCTCCTCCCCCACCAAACATCAAAGCAAAAAATTCTTGGAACTGTTTATTTATTTTATCAACACCTGATTTAAATTCTGTGTCTAATTTTTCTCTTAATTCTTCAATCAAAATATCACAATCTTTAATACTTTTGTTTAAATCTTCAATTTCTTTAGCTAAAAAGGCATCACGCTCAGTTGTCTCCTCGTACTCTTTCATCACCTCTTCCCCACTTCCACTACCCGCATCTTCAATTTTAATTTTTATTCGTTCAATCTTACGTCGAAGTTCTTCTTGAGAAGTTCGACTGATTTCTCCTTCTACTTTAGTTTCAGCAAAAGAAATAATTTCTCTACCAATCAATACCCCGGCTTCTGCAAGCTCCATCTCAAAAGCATTTTTAATTAGAGAAAGTTTTTCTTCTTCAAAGGAAATCGAGTGCAGATTAGAAACAACTTCATTTTTTTCTCCTAAGAGTTCGTATAATACCCGTTCACTATCGCGATATGATTCTTGCCCTCTTTGTTCTTTTTGTTTTAATTCTGAAATTACATTTAATATTTCTTCCTCTTCCTTTTTTATTTTTTCTATTTCATCTAAAATATCATTTTTTGTTTTTTGCATCTCTTTATATTCGGGATTTTCTTCTAAAGAGATATTTTTATTTTCCCCACTATCTTTATTATCAAAAAACTCAACCACATACAATTTTAGATTTTGTAAGGTTTCGATTATGTTTTGCAAATCTTCTATTTTTATGGCTTCATCAATACGAGATGAAATGTCTTCTATAAAAGTTCTTAATTCTTTCTCACTAATTGCATTATTTTTAACCTCCTTGAACAAAGAAGATTGTTTCTCAATCCCCTCAACAATTCCTTCAATTCTTCCTAATTTACGAACTAATTCATTCTTTTTTTCACGCAGAGAAAAGGCCCTATTTTCATTATCGTTTATTTGTTTTATGTATATATTTTCAGCTTGATTCTCAGCTTTTTGACTCTGTAATTTTCCAATACGCAAACCCAGAGATGCTTCTTTTTCTTTAAGTAAATGCTTCGAATCAGAAAGACGTTTTGTCTCAGTCCTAATATATGTTCCTTCTTGAGAAAGATAGACTCTATATAATTCTCGTAATTCTTCTCTCATTCCCTTAGCCCGTTCGACAATTTGAACCTGTTTTTTTAAGAACGCTAAGTGAGGAGCAATCTCGCGTCGTAGGGCTTGAACTTCTTTTATATTCAATTGCGTTTTTTCTAATTTTCGTTCTGATTCTTTAATTCTGTATTGATAAACTCGTAAGCCTAAAGCATCTTCAATCATTCCTTTACGTTCTTTATTTGAGGCATTTAAAACACGATCAGCTTCGCCTTGAGAGATAATATGATGCCCAGAACTTCCGATATTCACTGAGGCAAGTAAGTCAACAACATCTTTCAAACGAACTTCTGTGTGATTAATAGAATACTTATTTGACCCATCGGCAAAAACTTCTCGACCAATAATTATTTCATCATAATCAAGTGACACCCCTAAACCACTATTTGTAAAAGAAAAAATCTTATCTTTATTATCAAATGTAATCACCACTTGCGCACGTGAGGATGAAGATAACGCCTTTGATCCCTTAAAAATAAGATCAACTCCTCCCTTTCCACGAAGTGATTTCATTGATTGCTCGCCGAGCACAAATCGAATTGCTTCGACGATGTTTGATTTGCCAGAACCATTCGGGCCAACGATAGCCGTAATAGGTGTGGTGAAATTCACAACACTTTTTTTGCCGAATGATTTAAACCCAACAAGTTCAATAGATTTAAAAGTCATTTTAATCCAACCATTCTTTAACTTCTAATGCCTTATGGGCGGCAGATTGTTCAGCTTCCTGTTTAGATTTACCTTTTCCTTCCGCGATCAAATCACTTCCAAAAAATATGCCAATTGTAAAATGCTTATCATGATCTGGTCCGGTCTCATGTAAAACTTTATAAGAAGGTGTAACATTTAAATACTCCTGAGATTTTTCTTGAACCAAACTTTTTGAATCGCGCCATAATTTATTTGCAACAATTTCGTCTATTTTCCCAAATAAAGAATCAGCTATAAATTTTTCTACTATTTTATAGCCTTGATCTAAATAGACAGCTCCAACATAGGCCTCATAGGTATTGGCTAAAATATAACTTCGAGCTTTGCCGACATCTTTCGCTTCACCTTTTGACAGAAGCAAATATTCATTCATTCCAAGATTCGAGGCAACTTCACCAATAATCACCGCATTCACCAAAGAAGACCGATAGGCAGTGAGTTCTCCTTCATCTTTATCAGGATATTTATTATATAAATAATCAGTCACCACAAGTTCCAAAACCGCATCTCCCAAGAATTCTAATCTTTCATTGTGACACAATTTTGATCCATTATTCTCATTGATATAGGAACGATGAATAAAAGCCTGCTCAAGCAACTTTTTATTATTAAAAATAATATTTGTTTTTTTTTCGAATTGTGAAAAGTCTATCATATTAATTATTTTTTGTAAGAATTTCTATCGCTTTGGTTAAAAGTGGAACCATATTTTCATATATCTTCAAATTAGGAATCTCCCCTAGTGGGAACCAGCGCGCATCATCAAGCCCCCCAGTGCCTTTCTCAAGAACAATATCTGTATAGTCTGACTCTGCCAAGAAAAAGACTACCTGTTTTCTAATTTTCCCTTTTTCTGGATGACAAGCAATATATTCATTGCGACCAAGTAATTCTTTTATTTTAATATCCAAACCCATTTCTTCTTTTATCTCTCTAATTGCCCCTTCTTCTTCATTTTCGCCTTCTTCTATACTTCCTTTTGAAAGTGTCCAGTAACCAAAAACATCGTGGACGAACGCAAAATATATTTCATTATTATTGTAAGCATAAACAACAGCTCCGGCTTTTTTCTCAATTGGAAATTTAGCTGGATCGGTTTCAAAATGTTTATTCTTTTTTTTGCCGATATCATCTTTTCCAGGTTCACCTATTTCTTTATAAACGCCACCCAAGACTCCATTGATAAATTTTCCAGAATTCTCTCCGCCAAAACTTTTGGCGAGTTCAATCGCTTCGTTAATAGCTACTTTGGGTGGAACTTGAGTTCTATCCCCAAATAAAAGTTCATATAAACCAATACGAAGAATATTACGGTCAACAATAGATATTTTATCTATTGGCCAATCAGGAGCCGCTTTTTCAATTACTTCATCTATAATGGTTCTCTTTTTTACTACGCCAAGAAAGAGCTCAGACATAAAATCCGAGTCATCAAGACCAGGTCCAAATTCCTCGATATTTCGTTCAAGCATTTCTTCTGGAGATGAATCTTTATTAACAGCAAAATCCCACTCGAAGAGTGTTTGAAGAACAATTGAACGTGAAAGGTGCCTGTTTGCCATAAATAATTACGTAGTAAGTAGCACGTAGAAAGTAGTAAGCAATTCAAATCTAATTTATAATATTACTACTTATTCCTTACTATCTACTACTTACTTCTTGCTACTTTTTTTAGCCTGTTTCTTCTCTACTTTCTTAACCACATCAATAACCTTACGGCCACGATAAAAACCACAGTGTTTACAAATTATATGGGTTTCCTTTTTCTGTCCACAATTTGTACATGTAGTAAAAACCGATGCTTTAAGAGCATGATGTGATCTCCTGTTCCCTGTGTGGGAACGAGTATGTCTCATTCGTATTACCATATAGATAGTATAGCTATTTTCCGTTAAAATGCAAATAATTATCCCAAAGACAGTATTTTTATCCTCCAATAAATATGATATGATGTTTAAATGGAAAACAACGAACATTTAGCAAATATTCGACACACCTTAGCTCATCTTTTAGCCCAATCAGCACTGGAACACTATCCAAAGGCTCAATTAACCCTAGGTCCTGCGGTAGACAATGGTTTTTATTACGACATCGATTTCGGTGAAGATAAGATAAATGATGAAAATTTAGCAATCTTAGAAAAAACCATGAAGAAAAACCTTTCTTCATGGAAAGAATTTACTCATAAAGAAGCAAGTGTTGAGGAAGCAAGAAAATATTTTAATGGTAATACGTATAAGTTAGAACTAATCGATGATATTGTTTCAAGGGGTGAAAAGATAACTCTTTATACCTGTGGTGATTTTACAGATCTTTGCCGTGGCGGACACGTAGAGCATCCAGCAAAAGAAATAAAAGTGGATTCATTTAAGCTTGACCGAGTGGCCGGCGCCTACTGGCGAGGGAGTGAATTAAATAAAATGCTTACTCGTATTTATGGATTAGCATTTGATACAAAAGAAGAACTTGATAATTATGTAAAAATGCGAGAGGAGGCAAAAAATCGCGACCACAAAAAACTTGGAAAAGAACTAGATCTCTTCTTTATAGATGAAGAAGTTGGAAAAGGACTTCCTCTTTGGACACCAAAAGGAACAGTAATTAAATATGAATTAGAAAAATTTACGAGAGATCTTGAAATAAAATATGGGTATGAACATGTTTCAACTCCATATTTAGGAGGAGAAAAACTCTATCAAACATCTGGGCATCTTTCTCATTTCAAACAAAATATGTATGCACCGATAGATATGGATGGAGATCTTTTTTATCTTAGGCCGATGGCTTGTCCACATCATATTAAAATGGTAATGCGTAAGCCAATTAGTTATAAAGATTTACCAATCAGATATGCTGAAATTGCAGACTATAATAGATATGAAAAATCAGGAGAATTAATGGGAATGATCCGGGTTAGAAAATTCCAATTAACTGACGGACATCTTTTTGTGACTCCTGAACAATTAAAAGATGAGTTTAAAAAAGTTTGTAAAATGATTCAAGAAGGAATGATTGGCCTGGGACTCAGTGAAGTTATCTCTTATCGATTTTCCAAAAGAGATCCAAAAGATAAAGAAAAATATTATGCAGATGATAATCTATGGGAAAAAGCTGAAAAACTTATGAGTGAAGCTCTAAATGAAATAAACCTTGTTTATGAGGAAGCAGAAGGTGAAGCAGCTTTTTATGGGCCAAAATTAGATATCCAAATAAAAAATGTAAACGGAAAAGAAGACACCATTTTTACTGCTCAAATTGATTTTCTTCTTCCGGAAAAATTTAATATTGAATACACTGCTGAAGATGGATCTAAGAAAAGACCTGTTATGATTCATCGCTCAGCAATAGGATGTTTAGAGAGAACTTTCGCTTTTATGATAGAGCAATACGCTGGAGCATTTCCCCTTTGGCTTTCCCCTGTCCAAGTTATCATTACTCCTATTAGTGAAAAACAAAATGAATATGCTGGCGTTATATTAAATAAATTAAAAGAAGAAAATATTAGAGTAGAACTGGATGATTCAAGTGAATCTCTTGGTAAAAAAATCCGCAACGCCAAAATGCAAAAAACACCTTACATAATAGTTATCGGTGATAAAGAAAAAGAGAGTAATACTATTACCGTTGAAGGGCGAACTGAAAAACTAGAAAATATCAAAATAGAAAAATTTCTAGAAAAACTCAAAAAAGAAATTTCAGAAAAAACATTAAATTAAGATGTAAAAATATAACAAATTAGTTAGAGATAAAATACCAGAATATTTAGATTCTAAAGGTATTTCTTATGAAAAAAAATAGCGAATGATGAAAAATATAAAAAGGAATTAATCAAAAAACTAGATGAAGAAATAAAAGAATTTATAGAGGCCAAAAATATTGAAGAATTAGCTGATATATTGGAAGTTATTGAGACCTTGAAGAAATTGCCAAAATTTAGCGATGTTGAAAAAACTCAATTAAAGAAGTTGAAGGGAAAGGGTGGATTTGAGAAAAGAATAATTTTAAAAGGAGAAAAATAGTTCTTGATTTTCTTTAATTTATTACAATATATAAACGGCCGTTTATATATTGTAACTATTATTTATAAAACAATAATTAGTTAATTCATAACTTATTTCAAATTCTAAATATTTTCTTTAATCGATAATCTTTTTCAAATTGTTCTGTAGTAATATATATTATTTCATCTTCTAAATTAAAATTGTTTTTTATGATAGTTATTATCTCTTCACACGGATATGGAAATATCCAAACACTCCCCTGTATTTGAACAAAACCTATTCTTTTTAGATGAAATCTTATGGTGTTTCTTATTTTTTTCTTTTTTTCAGGAATATCAAACATTACAATTCTCCATTTGTTATCCCAATTATGATTTTCAGTTAGTTTTATATCTTCTAATAAATATTTTCGTGCCAAATCTTTTCCTTTGTTAGTCAAAACAATACCTAAATTTTCATTTTTATTTGTATATCTTAGAAGACCTTTTTTGATCATTCTTTTTGTTGTATTAGAATACTCCATCTTTTGACGAATTGTTTTAAAAATATCTGAGAAAGATTCATCATATTTGTTTGGTAATTCACAATTTTTAACATTCAAAATAAGTTTAAGTAATCCTTTTTCTAAAGATCCTACCTTATATCCTTTATAATATTTAGGACTCATATTTATATTGTATATTAAAATTATTATTTTTCCAATATATGAACGACCGTTTGTATATTGGAACAACTTTTTGCAAGTTTTTATCTAAATTTTATATATCCAAATTGGCCATTTTGGCGTTGGATTGGATGAACGTTTTTCTTGGAGGAACTTCACTACCCATCAACATATCAAATACTTTATTTGCTCCTTCGGCATCAGAAACTGCAACTTGTTTTAAAACTCGTTTAGAAGGATCCATCGTTGTCTCCCAAAGTTCTTCTGAGTTCATTTCTCCCAAACCTTTATATCTCTGAACGTGAATTTTGGTTGAGGCTTTCTTATTTTTTGTTTCTTCTTCTTCCGTCGTCTCATCAGAACTTTCAACATCAGTAGATTCATTTGCAGATTCTTGTAATAATTCTTCAAGTGATTCTGCATCTTTCCCAAGTAATTTATCACGCTCTTCGTCTGAATAAGCGTACATTATTTCTTTACCACGCTTAATTTTGAAAAGTGGTGGTTGTGCGATATAGACATACCCAGCATCAAGCACAGGTCGGAAATATCTATACATTAAAGTCAAAATAAGAGTGCGAATATGTGCTCCATCGACATCGGCATCGGTGGCAATAATTATTTTATGATAACGCATTTTTTCCAAATCAAAAGTATCTCCAATAGAAGTTCCCATCGCAATAACAAGATTCTTAATCTGTTCACTTCCGAGCATTCTATCCAGACGGGCTCTTTCAACGTTTAAAATTTTTCCTCGAAGTGGAAGTATGGCTTGAGTTTTCCTATCTCGCCCCATTTTTGCAGTACCACCAGCCGAATCTCCCTCCACAATAAATAATTCTGCAGAAGATGCATCTTTAACCTGACAATCAGCAAGCTTTCCTGGAAGGGTCATCCCTTCAAGTGCTCCTTTTCGAAGAACTGAATCTTTGGCAGCTTTGGCAGCTTTACGGGCTCGAAGAGCAAGCAAAGATTTACTTATGATAGACTTAGCTTCATCTGGATTTTCTTCTAAAAAGGCCGAGAAAGCATCACCAAAGACTGTGGCTACGGCACCCTGGGCTTCAGTTGAACCAAGCTTGGCTTTCGTCTGCCCTTCAAACTGAATCTCCATGAGTTTAACCGAAATAACTGCTGTTAATCCTTCAAGTACATCGTCGCCAGTTAATCCCCCGTCGGATTCTTTAATTAAATTATTTTTCTTGCCATAAGTATTTAAGACGCGAGTCAGAGCGGTTTTGAAACCAGTCACATGTGTTCCACCCTCATTATTATAAATATTATTAGCAAAAGGAATTATGTCGTAATTAATATCATCAACATACTGTAAAGCCACTTCGACTCCAACTTTATCTATTTCTTTTTCAACATAAAATACAGTCGAATGAATTGGTTTTTCCGTTTTATTATAAAATTTCACAAGAGAAACTAATCCTCCTTCAAAATAAAAAGTTGTTGATGGAATTTCAAGTTCAAGTTCTCTAAACCAAAAAATATCATCAAAATCTTTTTTACCCTTTCCACCAGAAAGAGGGTCCCATTCTCTGGCATCTAAAATATCTATCCGTAAACCTTTAACTAAGTAAGCCTGCTGGCGTAAATGATTAGCAACTGTTTCTAAATCAAACTTAATTTGTTTAAATATTTCTTCATCGGGCTTAAAGGAAATAATCGTCCCGTGATTCTTAGAAGCACTGACTTTTTTAACTTGAGCCTTGCGTTTACCCTGACTATATTCTTGTGTGTATTTCCCTCCATCACGATGAACTTCCGCTCGAGTAAAAATAGATAGTGCATTGACAACTGAAGCTCCAACTCCATGTAACCCACCAGAGACTTTATAACCACTATCGTCACCTCCAAATTTTCCCCCAGCGTGAAGTGTTGTCATAACCGTCTCAAGAGCAGAGACTTTTGTTTTAGGATGAATGTCAACTGGTATACCACGCCCATTATCAGTAACTCGAATAGAATTATCCGGCAAGAGAACTACTTCGATGTGATCACAAAAGCCACCCATCGCCTCATCTCGAGAATTGTCGAAAATTTCCCAAATCAAATGATGAAGTCCTTCAATCCCGGTTGAACCAATATACATTCCTGGGCGTCGTCTAACTGGCTCAAGCCCCTCAAGAACAGATATTTGATCGGCTCCATATTTTATTGTCTTTTTTTCTTCTTTTTTAGCCATTTTTTAAATCTAAAACACCCTAAAAACGGGCGATTTATGATCTTATTATATCAGAATTTTAGACTTAAATAAAGGGGCTAAAACCCTTTATTTTAAAGGTTTTTTTCATTATTTTGAGTTTGAAAATTATCAGAACTGTCGAGTTTATTTAATTCATTTTCTATTTCTTTATAATTTTTATCATCCTTGGAAATCTTTTTGAAAATTAAAAACATCTTTTTTAAATGATCAACAATATGATGACCAAATAAATAATGTAAGATGAGTTCCAACAAAAGGATGAAGGTCAAAATCATAAATAAATATAGAGCGTATTTTTTCAAAGCCATCACAAAAGTCACTCCAGGGTAAAGATCAATAGAGGCTTCTCTGATATTTCCAGCATTGTCGTATGCTCTCACAATGACATGGGTATTGTCACTTGTGTCTGTAATTAAATATGGACTTTCTGATTCAACAAAAATCGGAGAAGAAATATTTTCTTCATCTTTACTCAAAACACCAATTTCGTAATGATTCATACTGGATAATGAATCAGTTGTAATAAATGAAATTAAATATTTTTTTGATTTATAACTATCCTTTAAGATATCTATTGTGGGGGCAAAAAAAGCTGGCGAATTTGTATCTATCTTTATCTGAAAATGAGAAGTGTTGCCCCATACACCATTAATATTTGCTCGGACATGTAAGTACCACACTCCGTCTTTTAAATTTTCATAAAAAATTGACGCATTCTGAGAATTAATAGCAGTCGGTGGAATACTACCCGGATTTAAATCCATTAGCAGACTAAAACCATTCACTCCATCTGGAGAATCCCATTTTATAATAGGAGAACTATTATTATACCAATGATCTTCATATGGATGAGTATCGGAATAAATACGCACCCCTTCTGGAGTCCGAGGACTGATGTGAAATGAAGACCCAATTAGACTTAATTTAACATTAGAACCAACTCCATCATTCAAATTGGCACTAGAATAATTATTTAAATTGATACGAGTGTCTCCTGTTGAGAGAGCTTTAAATGTGACCGTAGCAATAAGCCCAGAACTAGTCACAATACCATTTGGAATAACTCCAACAAAACTAGCTGTGCCATTCTTGTTATCATAACTTGGCGGTTCAAGCCAAATTCCAAAAATTGATTTCCCGCCCGAAGGTTTTACTACTGATAATTTTGATGGGTCAAAAGTTAATTTTATATTAACTGTATTTATACTATGACCTTGAGTATTTATATAAATTGGAACTTCAAATGTTGAACCCACAAGAAAATCACCAGTGCGAGGTGTAGTAAAAATTTCCGCCTTAGGTAAAAGAGATGGGCCATCTAAATTTATAGCAGATTCAGCAAAGAAAAAGACTGGTAACACCAATATCCCTATAAATATTAAGGCTAAACCAGGAAAAGTTTTTTTGGGAAAGTAATTCATAAAATATTTTCTGTTTTTTCAACCTCTTTAATAATCTCGTCTTTGGTTCCAACAATTTCTCTTAAAATACCAGCATCCTTTTGATTCATTTCAGGTTCTTCTGGTTTTTGAGAACTTACTGCTTGTGATTCAATATTTTTTTCTAGATTTTTAAAGTTTTTAAAAATAATCTTTTTGGTTTCTAATACTTTAGTTTTAAAATATTTTTTTAATCGAAAAATAAAAGCAAATAAATAAATAATAACAAAACCAAGAATAATTATAGAAGCAGTCGCTGTTGTAATTAAAAGGGATTTACTTGGTAAATGATTAGAAATCTCAATTTCTTTAATTTTTTCAACAATATTTGAAGCTACTGATTGTGCCACAAGATTATTTATTTTTTTATCAGTTTTTTCTATATTTATAGATCCACTAAATAAATTATCAGAAGATATATCTGTTCCTTTTCCATCATTAGCTAAAATAGAGATATCCGAAAATCGTAAGGCGGCAACTCCAGCTGATTCTGCTCGAAAAATCAGAGTCATAATATCTCCAGCGTCTCCGATATAACCACTCAAAGCAATTCCTTCAAAAGCGATGAGGCCAGTGGTATTTGAAAAAGACGGTTCTAGCGCCCAAAAATTTATAATGGATGAATCTTTTGATAAAGAAACTATTGACAAAATATCTGATGGGAAAAAAATGTGTCCTGCAACAGCATTTATAGATTGATCACTGGAAACAAGTATTTTTATTTTTATGGTATCTCCAACATTGTAGGTTCCTGAAATTGGAGAAAAATTAACGGTTGCTGCAAATGTCTCTTTAGTAATAAAAAAAGATAATAAAAAAAATAGAAAGAAAAAAACAAGAGATAAATTTTTATTTTTTATGAACATATTTCTTTTTAATAATAAAGATGGATATTACTACTATAATCACAACTAAGATTGGAACGAGTATCCCCCATCTATAAGGTATTTTATCAATATTACGAACAGTACTCAAACCAGAAAAATTAGTAGCTTGTAGGGTAATCAGGCTGTGTCGCGACTGGTCTTCCAATAAATAAGGACTTTCTATTTCCTTCCAGTCCCTTTTCCCTTCTTTTATCATAACATTTTTTATGCCAGTTGTTTTATCGTTGGCTAAAAATATGAGAATGTACTTATTATTATAGATATTTGGATCACGAGTTATATATGCTTCAAGCTCTGGGGCTTTTTTTGTATTATTTTCATATTTAAAATTATTTACAAAATTACCAATATTAATAGAATTATGCACAGGCGAAACTAAAATTTCTGTTCCCTGACCATCATTTAAATTCAAAACAAATGTAGTGGTTATAATATCGGCATCTCCAGGTTTTGATGCTTCAAAAACAAGACGGATGATAAGCCCAGGTAATTTGTGTGATTGATTAAATGGATCGATCACTCCATCAAATCCATTTGGCATTATCCCAGAAAAAGAGATCCTGTTATCAATAATGGTTGGATGATCAATCCATAGATGGACCATAGATTTAGCTTCCTCTGCTCTTATAAATGAAACTAATCCACTCGAAAATGAAATATTTCCAGAAATTGTATTGATTGATTGATTGTCTGGATCCAATATTAAATCAACATAAAACTGTTCCCCAATTCCAACTTGTTTTTTGGGGGTTTCTAAAGTGATAGAAGCTGCTTCTGTTTTCATATAAACAGAAAAAGAAAGTATTAAAATCAACAATATTATTTTTTTAAATGATATTTTTTTCATATATTAACCAGTCCAATTAAATGCCATTATACTAAAATCAACTAAAGTAATTTTACCATCATTATTCAGATCGACTTTTTCTGGTGGATTTATTTTTTTATACCAATAAGCCATAATTGAAAAATCAATCAAATTGACATGGTTGTCACAATTTAAATCTCCTCGCAAAAATGAACAGATTGTTTCATCTTTTGATTTATTTACAACTCCCACCAAGAATACTAACGGGGTCGTATATAAACTAATGTGATCGTTCGAAGTGGTTTTTGATTTAGTTTGATGTTTACCTAAATCAAGTAATGAAGTATTTAAATCATATAAATAAGCGCCAGTCATATCAGACATCACTTTATAAAAATATTCTTGGCCTGAATGAACAGAAATAGTAATTTCTTTCTGTGGAATACTTTGTCCAAAAATAATCAAATTGTCTCCTTTTTTAACTTCACTCTTATTTATCTCAATGGTTGGTGATAAAAATATATTACCAATATTTACAATTGTACCGGAAGTAATAAAAATCGGAAAAGAAAAAAACGAAGATTTTCTATTGCTTGAATCTTCTCCATATACCGAAAAAGTATATGTATCGGTGGATAGATTTGATAATGAGACAGAAAAATAAGCTTCTTCATTGGCTATTGTAGTTGCAACAATTTGGCCATCTTGGAGAATGAATACCTTGGCGAAAGGATAAGCCATTCCCGAAAAATTCACAATCGTAGAAATATTTATTTTTTCAGTTTCAATACTACTTCCACTAGAACCACCTCCACCCCCCTCATCAACTCCACTTGAAATAACTTGAGCAGATATTGTTACTTCGGAAGTATCAAAAATATCAGTTGCAAATATAAATTGCGGAATAAAAAAAACCGCAAATAGAAAAAATATTAGCTTGCTAGTAAATTTAAAACTAACCATGATTAGCCTCGTTTGGTAAATGGATACCAAGACGTGCCTTTTGTATTATGTATCTATTGTATCGTTTTAGTAGTTTATTCCCTCCCCAAAATACAATCAAAAGCACAATAATTAAACAAATAAGCATCTGCCAAGGGAAAACAAAGAAATATGTCGTCATAGATGTATTAATTTCTTGAGTTCCATACGAAAGATTAAGACGAGCTGAATATAAACCTACCGCAAAATTTTTAAATTGATATAAGGCTGTATCAAAAAATTGAGCAATTACTCCATCGGGGGCAATGAAATTCTTAGCGCGTGGACTCCTTAACCAATCGAATTCAAAACGACGAATACTACCAGGTAAAACGTTACCTTCTGAAATATTAGCATTTACTTTATCTACTGGAATAAAAACGGTATTTCTAATTCTAGCTATTCCCATTGGTTTTATCCTGTCACCTCCATCATTTTTAAAACGATAACGAAAAGATACTGGTAAAGTATTGTACCAAAATTTCCCATCAATAGTTGAAAACTCCAGAAGTCCTCCAGCTTCTTCAACTTCTCCATTTATCGATAAAAGAATAAGCATTCCGATTTTTGCTCCGATCGTAACAGCTGATGCTTCTGGTCTATTTGGTGAAGTTCCCCAAAATACTGCAGCGAAATGTCCTCCGGCTTCTGCATCAATCGGTATGTTAATTTTTATTGGAACAATTAAACTCTCTCCCGGATTTAAAGTAATTGATGTACTTGTTGCCATCCATTTATCTAAATCATCTTTTGATTCTACAAAGGCAGGATTGCCTGTTTCTCCTTGGGCTTCAAAATTTGCAAATGATGAATAAAATGTTTGCGAATTTTCTGTATCATTCGTCAAGGTCATCTCTGTATTTAATTCTTGACCTGGATTACCTTTAATTTCTAATCGAACTGGAGAAACTGAAAGGGCATCGACAAGCAATGGTTTAGACACAAAAAGCATTCCCAAAAAAACAACAATCAAGACAGATACGCTTTTAATTTTTAGAAAATTCATAATTTATATAAATCCCAAATTAATTAATATGTCGCAGTGGCAACAAGAGTATGGCTAGTTGAATAAGTACCTGCTTCGGTGACAGCCGAAATATTTGCAAGATATCGAGCTGAGTAAGTGGTAGTAGCCGATGGACCAGTCGCTGCAGCTATCTCATCTGGAGCAGCCGCGGCATCATAAGCAAAACCAGCATCTGCATAAGGAGCAGAAACCGCACCCGAACCACCTGTCGCTGTAAGTCTGATTCCAAATTGTTCAGAACCGGGGGAAGAAGCCGAATTTGTACCACCGATAGCGGTAATGGTATTAGCTCCAGAAGTAAGAGTTGGCCCATAAACAGTTATCGAGTATCCAGAAGTTGCATTGGTTCCAGCAGTTAGATTGAAAGCTTCTGTTTCTGAAGTCGTCGGACAAGTTACTGCTCCAGGATCTGTACCTTGAGCAAAACAAGCTCCAGCTGTTCTTAAGTTTCCAAAATAAATTGTATTATCAGAAACAGTAAATGAAATAGTTGGTTGAACAAGAGCATTAACAACTACCACACTATCGGTAATTATTGGCATACCAATTGTTCCAGTATCAGTAAAAGTTCCAGAGATAGTGAGCAAAGTGGTCCCAGCAGAACCGTTAGTTATTTGTTGATCACCAGTAACACCAGCAGTGGCATGCGTACCAATCTCAATAGCGATAACACTAGCCGCGGCAACTGCAGTTGTACCGTTAGTAAATGTAATAACCGTACTCGAAGTTCTAACAACTCCCCAAGTTGCTCCCGATGGAGCTGCCGCCAAAGTTACATCTACCGTATCATCAGTTAAGTCAATATCAGTATAGTCAAGAGCAACCGGTACGCTGGTACTGTTATCAAAAGTCAAAATAATAGTTTGGCCTGAAGCCACTCCGGTTGGAGTAGTGAACTGAATCGTGTGATTAGCTACCGTAGTCGCTGACTCTGTACTTAGAGTATCTTTAAGCGCGGTTAGACTCGCAGCATTCACTAAATTCGGTCCAATAGAAACAACCAAAGAAAGAGCAACAATAGTAACGATGCTTGTTATCTTTGAAAAAAACAAACTCTTAATTTTAAACATAAATATTATTAATTATTAGTTACTAAACAACCTTTATCTATAATTACATTATATAACATATTTTCTAAAAAAGACATATTAATATAGCTCTGTGGATAACTTTGAATTATTTTCTAAAAAGTCCCTGTCAGTATATAGGTGTGATTGGCAGAATAAGTACCGGCTTCTGTGACATTAGAAATATTGGCAATATATCGAGCTGAGTAAGTAGTCGTAGCCGAATCACCTACAGAAGACGCTACTTCATCAGAAGTATTAGCATCGGCAACATAAGCATAACCAGAAGCTGCATATGGTACAGTAACTGTACCCGCACCACCAGTTGCCGTAAACCTAATACCAAATTGTTCAGTGCCAGGATTAGAAAATGTATTTGAACCTAGTGGAGTTATAGTATCTCCTCCTCCATCTAAGGTAAGTGTCGGGCCTTGTACTGTTATACTATAACCAGAAGTTGCATTAGTGCTGGCTGTCATATTAAATGCTTCTGTCTCTGTCTGACTTGGACAAACTACAGCTCCTGGGTCTGTACCTTGAGCCCAACAGGCCCCAGATGATCGAAGGTTTCCAAAATAAATTGAATTATCTGAAATAGAAAAAGAAATATAAAGTGGAGTTACGGTGCCACAAATTTTGCGAGTATAAGCATTACCATCTCCGACTGTTCCATTATCCGAGGAAGAAGTAGAAAATAAAGTTGTATCATACCCCGAACAATTAGTGTTTTGATATCCAATTGTTATTTCATCTCCAGGAGTGGTACTTGATAAACAAAAATTATTTCCATAGGTTCCGTAAGTATTTTCTTGAAAGTGCCCATTTGTTGCAGAAGATAATTTTCCAACAATTGCATAATTTCCAGAACAAGAATTACCTAAACCGACAATTCCAGTACAACAAACTACATTACTGGCATAATTAGCATTCGATTCGCTCGGTAGTTCTGGGTGAGCGTTGGTACTTCCAGACATTCGAAGAATAACTGTACCAGAACAACCTACAGCTGTAGTTACAGAACAAGAAAATCCCGTACTGTAATAAACAGTAATCCGAATGTGGTCAACATAAGCAAAAGGAAAATCATCCAAAAGACTGGCGCTCAAAACAACACCAAAATCAGCATCGTTTATATCTGAATATGCCCATGTCTCTCCCCACAAATCAGAAGAAGAACCGTAAGATTTATACGTATCAGATAGGGGCCAAACATTAATAGTATCTGCCTTATCGGTCGTGCCAATAGTTCCGTCTGATTTTATAATTTTAACCTCTGAATCTTTTACCGTTCCCGCTCCTAATGTTTCATAATATCTTTCAATCTCAACTAAAATACCATTTATTGTGGCTCCAGTCGGAATAGAAAAACCAAAATTTGTAGCTTTTAAATAATGAGTAGTTTCAGTTGATGTACTTGATGCATATGCATGACTATTATTACTTGTTTTTGCTCCATCAGGAAAAGTCCAAGAGGCAGTTCCTACCGCCGCATCATCGGCCATTGTTCCCGGATTAACCACTCCTGTATCAAAAGCATAAATAGGTGATGGCCAAATAAGTAATGGCAGTATTAATATTAAAATAAAATAGTTAAAAATTCTCATTGCCGATTGGTCCATTAGTTGATGCTGGAGGAGTTGTTTTTTGATCAACAGTTGTAATTTCAATAATTTTATCAATACTTGGACGATAGAGTACTGCTTTTCGAGCCTTAGTAAAAATTAAAACTTTATCCCCTTTTTCTGATGAAAGAAAAAATGATTGACCCTTTAAAACTTCTGGATCCGAAACTGTTGCTAATGTTGGTTCTTCTCCTTGCGGCAAAAGATAATGTTCCCCAACTTTTGATAAAAGATCTTCCAAATCTTTCTGCATCATAACTCCAGAATTATTTTCTATTTTATTTAATTTATAATAAAAATAAAAACTAAAAGCCAAAGCCACTAGTGCAATAATAATAATTAAAATATTAATAACTTTTCTTTTTTTCATAAAATTTTTATTTTTAAAAAATTATTCAGTTGATGTTTCGGAAGAAATTGTCGCTTCGGAACTCGAAATTGTCTCAACTATTTGATCAGTAGTAATATCAGTTGTTTCTTCTGTTGTTTCAATAATTTCTTCTGTTGTCGTGTCAGTATTATCTTCGATAATTTCTTCGGTTGTAATATCAGTATTATCTTCAATAATTTCTTCCGTGATAATTTCTGTTGTATCGACAATAGTATCATCAGTTGTGATATCAGTCACATCAGTTGTATCCTCAATTATATCACTAATAGTATCTTCTGTCGTATCTCCTCCACCAGTATCAATATCTTCAATCACTAAACCTTCAATCGCGCTTTCATAAACTTTGACATCTTTAACTGCCAGGGCAACCCAAGAAAAATTTATATCAACTGGCGCCGGTTGATTAAGGGCGATAGTAAAACCTTCTTGATCTTTATCCATCACCACCGATTCAACATCTTGATTGAAAAAGTCTTCACTATTAAATTCTATATCTTCATTTTTTTCAAAAGTTATATTGGTTGCGACAACCGGTGTCGTTAAATATGGATTTTCAAAAGAAACTTGCACTGATTTAGCCCCTTCTTTAATTATGGCAAAACCGGCTGTATCATTGTTGAAAAGTGGCGGAACTTCAAATTCTGCAACATCACTGAATTTTATACCTTTGGCAAAATTTACATTTTCATTAAAGAATGCAAGTCCATTGAAAGTAACTTCTCCATTGGCTTCAAATGTATCAGTAACAATATTTGTTTCAAGACCTGCCATTAAAGTATCAATTGATATTCCATCTTGAGTCTCATGAACAAAATCCCAACCAAAAGTTTCATTTAATTTTTTCATCATCAATTCCATATCTATAACTAAACTTTTTCCTGTACCTTGATTAGTCGAATCAAAGACCCAATAGTTATTTATATTTTCGTGTGGCGATAACAACGTCGCATTGCCGGCCGCATCCATAACTCGAAGTTCTCCGGCTGTAGAATAAAGTGATATTCCATTGGTCAGTGTTCCCACAGGTGCCGTGCCATCAAAAATATCTAAATGATTTGTACCTTCGGTTGTGCCTCTAACTGCTGTTCCACCAATTTTTGTTGCGTTCACATAAATTGTATTTGTATAAGTGTTTGCCCAATAGACTGATGAACTTCCTAAGTCATCTGTGCTGTTAGTATCAGAAACTAAAGATGTATTTATCGCAACTGAAGCCAAGTTTGAAAGAGCTGTATTTGCTTTGCCAGTAAATTGAGTTTGAATTGCACTTGTTGTACCTTTGACATAAGAAAGTTCCGTCAAGGATGGATAAGTTGCAGTTGTCAAAGTTCCAAGAGTACTTGAATCCACCCAATAAGGAATTTCATTAGCAGTTCCTGAGCCATACGCAATTCTTTTTCTCGTTGGTCCTGTTGTTTGAGTGATGAAAAGATTTGTTCCATCCCATTCCATCGCTCCGGCTTCAGCTGTCAATAAGTTTGTGCCAGCAGTAAATTTAAGAGGTGCGGCCGAGACAGTGAAGGCACCGGCAGGAAGATGAAGACGAGCAGTAGGAGTGGATATCCCTCCCACACCAGTATTTCCTCCTCCTGATTGAATTAGGACATACCCTTTAGTAGCATGTGAAGTACTTTCCAGTAAAAGATTTTTACTTGCTATCATTCCTCCGTATATTCCACCTGCTGATAGAGTTGAAATATCACTTGAATAAGTAGGGCCAACTAATATATATTTGGCCTGCATTCCCTGAGCGCCACTACTACTTGTTAAATATCTATAACCAATAGCATCTGCTGCTGCAAAAGTTGACCAAGCTCCTCCGGTTGATAATTTAGTAGCACCATCCTGTCCTCTTGAATCCACAGAGAGAGTAGCAGTTCCATTTCGGTCTTCAGTTCTAAGGACTGTTTGAAAATTTCCGCTTCCAGCATCTGTATAAGTTTGGCGAACATTCAAACCTACATCTGTTAATCCAGTATTGGGGCGAATATCCAAGATAGATGCCGGAGTACTTATTCCAATTCCAACTCTCCCCGTATCCCCCTCTACGACTAGTGAATCAGTATCAACAGTAAAATCATCTCCTGCTGCCGTTCCCATATTAATATTAAATACTCCACCAGTATCAACAGTTAAAGCTCGAGAACCGAGAAGAGTTGTTGTACCTAAATCAATTGACGTACCAGAAGCTACTCCAAGTGATGGCGTAGTAAATGATGGTGAAGTTGCAAGTGCAACGACTGTGCCTGTGCCTGTAGTTGAGTATGAAGTTCCCCAGGCACTGCCGGTGGAATTTGGAATGCCAGCACCAGGGTAAACCATTCCATTATCTGTCTCCCAACTTATTGTGCCCGCAGTATTTTTCAAAACTTTTGTGCCAGTTGTTGAGGTGATCGCTGAAAGTGTATCGAGTGCATTAGCTGCCAAAATTGATCCTGAAGCAATGGTATTAAGCCCAGTTCCTCCTTGTCCAACGGTCACTGCCGCATTAGTCGTCAGAACTGTGGAGTTTGCCGCTGGAAATGTATAAGTATACGGAGTGACTGTTTGGCTATTTGTAAAGACAAAAACCCCATCACCAAGTTCACTCCATGGATGCCCTGGGTTTGGAGTAGTTGCGGAAACTAATTGAATAACAGAAAAAATAATAAGAGTAAATAAAGTTGTATATGCAATGTAGTGGAAAGAAAATCTAGGTCGAAGTTTTATTAAAACTTTTTTTAGAAATTGAATATACTTTTGGTAGTTATTTTCACGCATAATATACAACTATATTATATCATATCAACAAACAAAAAACGTTAAATAATTGTAGTTATTTAACGTTTTTCTGTGGATAACACAAGAAATTTTTATCTATCTAACTTGCCATCCTAAAGACACGATTTTTTGGGTAATTTTTGACATAATTTGATTAATTTCGTCATCAGTCAGAGTTCGATCAATCGCTTGGAACACTAAACGATAAGCGAAGGATGTTTTTTTATCTTTAGTGAATGAATCAAACAATCTTGGTTCCTTAATTAGAAGTTCAGTTCCAAAATCTTTATAAACTTGGACAAGTTTTTCTGGTTTTGTCCCCTCGGGAACCCAGACAGCAATGTCTCGAGTGATAAATGGGTAAACCGACCATGATTCAAAAATTTTTAATTCTTGATCTTTGCTGTTTAGTTTTTCTAAAAGAGCATCTAGCTCAGTCATTGGTATATCACGACAAAATTCATCAAGGGTTACTTCAGTAATATTTTTCTTATCTCCATAACAGACATGGATAACTTCCCCATGTTTATGAAAAACAGTTCCAACTTCAAAAATTTTCACTTCATCTGCTCCCAACAGCGGTAAATTTAATTGATTAAGTTTGATACTTTCTTCTATCCCATTTTTTAGATTTGTCCTGAGAAATTTTTTATCAGATGCCGAAGCCAATACTTCTACTTCCCCCTTATCACAAAATGCGTAGTTCATAACTTCAGAGTAACCATCCTCGAGCAATTTATTACGTGTCCAAAGAATTTTATAGAAGGTCTCATCAACTCGCACAACTTTTTTAATTTTCGGCAACTCGGCATTAATCTTGTCATAACCAATTGCTCGGCCTATTTCTTCAGCCATATCTTCTTCTATATTCAAATCCAATCGCGCAAAAGGAATAACAACTTCGAAATTATTTTCATTGTTTTTGTATTCAAAATCGAAATTGTCCAAAACTTTTTTTACTTCGGAAATTGAAAGATTCATTCCTAATATTTTTGAAATCTTTTCTATTGAAAAAGAAAGTTTTTTCTGTTCCTGTTTCTCTCTATATTGATCTATCATCTCTTCGAAAATAGCCTCGGGACACATTTCTTTTATCAGAGCCGACATATCATTCATCGAAGAATCTGCCATAAGGGGAGATAAATCATTTTCAAATCTTTTAACGGCATCAGTATAAATATTTATTGCGCGTGCAGTTCTCCTGACACTCGTCGGATTAAAATTTGCGACTTCAATAATTATGTTCTTGGTATTTTCATCCACTTCGGCAATTTTTCCGCCTTTTATTCCGGCAAGAGCCAAAATATTTTTCTCATCGGCAATCACCATATCGGAATCCCTGAGTTCCACTTCTTTATTATCTAAAGTCATCATCTTTTCTCCCTTATGAGCCTGACGAATTATTATTTTTCCATGGACTTTTTCCAAATCAAAAATATGGGTCGGATTTCCTCTGTCAAACATTACGATATTGGTAGCATCGACAAGATTATTGATTGATCTTTGGCCCACAGAAGCCAAATGTTCTTTGACCCAATTAGGCGATTGTTCAACTTTAACATTCTGCACAATTCGCCCAATATATCTGCGACAATTTTCCGTCTCAATTTTGATTTCGAGATTTGTCTTTTCTCCTTCAATTTTCGGATAATTGATATCATTATATTTTAATCCCAAAATTCCAGCCAAGTCACGAGCCACTCCCCTGTGAGAGAGTAAATCATGCGCTCGGTCTGGCAAAATTTTAATATCAAAAATTGTATCTTCTCCGACATTTTTTACCTCTTCTACTTCACAAATATGAAAATTAAAAATATCCGCCAATTTTTCAGGTGAAGGTAAATCGGGAACATAACTTTTTAACCATTTATAAGAAATTAACATAAATTAAAATTGATTTAATCTTAAGTCTCCTTGATAAACTAATCGTATGTCTGGAACTTTGTATTTCATCATCATCAGTCGGTCAAGCCCGACGCCAAAAGCAAAACCTTGGTATTTTTTTGAATCAATCCCACAATTTTCAAGAACTTTCGGATGCACCATACCAGCTCCCAAGAGTTCAAACCATTTATCTCCTTTTTTCAAATCAACTTCAAATCCTGGTTCAACGAATGGAAAAAAACTTGGACGAAGTCGAATGCCAACTTTTTCTTCACCAAAAAATCTTTTGAAGAATTCAAATAAAATTCCTTTTAAATTTGCAACTGAAATATCTTCTCCAATCATTAAACCTTCCAATTGATAAAATTGCATTTCGTGCCCTGCATCGGTCGCTTCATTACGAAAAACTTTTCCGGGAGCAATAATCGCAAATGGTGGCTTACCTCCCGATTTCACTAAATTTTCCATAAATCTAATTTGGACTGGTGAAGTATGAGTCCGTAAAACATATCCTGGTTTATTTTTTATCCAAAAAGTATCTTGCATGTCACGAGCCGGATGATCCGCTGGAACATTTAAGGCATCAAAATTATGCCATTCGTCTTCGAGTTCTGGCCCTGTCGCTACTTCAAAACCAAGATCAGAAAAAATCTTGACTGCGTCATTGATCACTATTCCAAGCGGGTGTTCTTTTCCTTTTTGTTTCTCTTCTTCCATATATAAAATATAACATTTTTGTAACTTTTTTCAAATGTTATATTTTTATAAATTATCTTTTATTTATATATCTCTGCCATTTTACAATATTCACACTCAGCCCCAATTTTCCCGTAAGTTTTAAAATTACATGGTCTATTAAACCATTCTCCGCCTTTAACTAAATTATCATAGTCTTTGATATCATTAATCAATAAATCAATTTTTTCTTTACCAATTACTGTATCGTAAAAAGTTTCTTTTTCATCTTTTGCTTCCAGAAATTCTAATCTAGATTCTTGAACATTTACTGATTGTTTACTTTTTGTTAATAAATATGAATACATCGCAAGTTGACGCATATAATCACTCATACGTCCTCTTGCCTCGCCGAATTCTTGGAAGAAGGCCGGGTCTTCATCCATCCTCTCAATATCTGATTTTTTCCTTGGGCTACCCGTTTTAAAATCAGTTACTCTGACATCTTTAGGTGATAATTCTTCAACTAAATCTATTTTTCCATAAATTTTTAAGTGTGGAAATAAATCATCATGAATGGGGACACTTTTTTCATTTTCTCTATTCTCGCTTATGTTGGGTAATCTATTTTCTACCCATCGGGAAATAATTTTAATAGCTTGTTTGTCTCCTACTACTAAATCTTCAATATCTTTCCCTGATGGAATTTTTTTAGATTTCAATATTTTATCAATAGCACCATGAATCAAATTACCAAATTCCAAACTTTCACTTTTGGGCTCTGGCAATTTTAATAAATTTCTAAAATACCATTTTCGTGGACATTCAAAAAAGTTATTTAGTAGTGAGACTGAAACATTTGCTTCGGTATATTCTTTAGCAACCATCTTTTTTAATTCTTCCAAGACATTAACATTTTCTTCTATCTTCTCTGAAATAACATACGCCTTTGGATCATTTTTCAAAATATTACTTTCTGTTTCAGAAAATGAAGACTGCTCAAAAAGATTATTCTGAGATGACAAATCTGCTACAATCCTAGCCAATTCTTGATTCTGCCCATTATATGAAAACCTTGAATATGACAAAGTGCAGAATCTCTTTGCTCTAGTTATCGCTACATACAGCTCTCTTTTAGCAGCCAATTCATCTTTCTCTTCCACTCTCTCAGCAATCGATTCTGGAAGTTTAAAATTTCTACGGCGACCCTTCATTACTCCATTTTCATCTAAATGAGCAATCCAAACAAAATCAAATTCCAAACCCTTAGACCCGTGCAATGTCATAACTTTCACTCCCTCATCACTTTGAAATACCGCCAGTGGAATATCTTCTCCGTAATCTTGTAAACGCTCAATGAAAGCAACAAATTCCGAAAGAGTATTTTTTTTATCTTTTTCAGAATACGAAAGCGCCAAATGAAGGAAACTCCGAACAACTTCAATCCGCCTGATAAGTTCCTCGTGATCTTTCGCTTGTTTAATTAATACTTCATCGCCTACCATTTGAATTAACCCATAAACATCAACACCAGATGAATTAATAACCAGGTTGTGTAATTTTTCTATTAAATTTTTTATTTCTATATTTTTGTTAAAAAGATCATCTTGCTCAGAAAGTAAATTTTGTAAATTAATATTTTTCCCATGCTTGTTATACAGGAATTCATGAGCCAAAAGGATTGGGATACCTATTATTGGATCAATAATTAATTCAGCAATTGAAACCGAATCATTACTATTTGTGCAAATTTTTAAAACTCGCAACATCGTCATAAATTCATCTGTCTCAAATAAAGATAGATTTTGGACTCGAGCAACCTTGATCCCCATATCTTGTAAAACTCGAATAGCTGAGACTACTTGTCTATTTTTAGGAACCAGAATCGCACAATCATTTATATCAATTTCATTTTTTTCTAATTTGTCTTTAATTGCAAGTCCACAAGCAATTATTTCCTCCCGTGGATAATCGCATTCTATTAATTTCAAATTATGATTTTCCTTTAGGGTTGCTACTAACTTCTCATTAGAAAATGAACTCGAAAGTAATGCATCGGCTGTATTTAGAATATTCTCTGTCGAACGATAATTGTCAGTCAAGAATATTATTTTGGCTTTACCAAACATACTCTTAAATTCTTCAAAATGAGACATCTTCGCTCCGCCAAAAGCGTAAATAAGTTGACGATCATCACCAACTGCAAAAATATTTGGTTTTTCAACTTTTTTCCAAATAGCTTTTAATAAATCATTTTGAGATCCACTTGAATCCTGATGTTCATCAATTAAAACATACAAGTATTTTTCTCGAATTTCTGCTCGAGCCTCTTCAGAATTTTCAACGATTAGCAGGGCGTACTTTATCGTATCATCATGATCCATTAAATCATCTTCTCTTTTTTTCTTTTCATACAGCTCATAAAAAGTAACAATTTCTTTGGTCCGCTCTAGACTTTCAATTTTACTTAAAAATTCTTTTTTCATTTTCCCCTTACTTTCACCACGTGTCGAAATATTATCAGGATTTTCTTTAATATTTTTAATTTCACTTTCAATTTCAATCATAAAATCTTCTGGAGTTAGCCTTTCTCTCTTGAGTAAAGAAATAAGAGATTTTAATTCTTTAAAATATCTCCCGATATCACCTCGTGGTCGAATATGAGTCCAATCATTTTCACGTAATATCTGATCACAGATAGACACACTCTCAGCATCTTCAAGCACCCTAGGTGCCACATCAAAATCAATAACTGAATAAAATTTTTCAATTATCTGTGCAGAAAATTTATGGAAAGTTAGCACATCAACACGAGAAGCATCACCGCCAATATATTTATGTAATCTATCATGCATTGCTCTAACTGCTGAATTTGTAAAAGTCAGGCACAAAATACCATCGGCTCCTGTGTCAGTCTTTTTTAAAATATTAGCAATTCGAAGTGATAAAATTTGAGTCTTGCCTGTTCCCGGCCCAGCAATAACCATTACTGGACCATCAATTAAGTCCACCGCTTCTTTCTGGGCTTTATTTAATCCCTTGTATGCTTTTTCAAATTCTTGTGGTAAGTTACCCATTTTTTTATTTTAATATAATAATTTTAAATCATTTTCCCAATCTATTTTTTTTACATTAATCCCTTCCCCCAATAATTCTGGTAATAATAATTCCATTTTTTCTTTATCACCGGAGGTATATATTTCAGTAATTCCTTTTTTAATTTCATCTTCAGAAAGTTCGTCCGCTAGATCTAGTTCACCTTGCTCTATCTCATCTAATTCTATATCATCTAAAATCTTCCCAACTTGGCGAGTAATTGCCGGGGTTGGGTCAATAACCTTAATTTTTTCTCCAACAATTTCTTTTATCACCGGAATTACAAATGGGTAATGTGTACAACCAAGAACAACAGTATCAATCCCCTTTTCAAGCATTGGCCGGAGAGCCTTTTCTAATATATTTTTTGTTTCTTTTGAATCCAATTCCCCTTTTTCTATTTCTTCAACTAACCCAGAACAAGTATTTTGAAATAATTCGACGCCGTGAGAAAATCTTTCCACAACAGAATTATAGAGTTCACCTTCAAATGTCGCTGGTGTAGCCAGTACTCCCACCTTACCAGTTTCTGTTACCTCAACTGCTGGCTTTATGGCTGGCTCCATTCCAACAAAAGGAATTTGTGGAAATTTCTCACGTAGATATTTCAGTGATGCCCCAGAAGCCGTATTACAAGCCACTACGATTAATTGGCAATCTTTACTGATTAAAAACTTTGAAATTTCTTCTGAAAATATTTGAATCTCCTGTTGAGACCTTGAGCCATACGGCACATGAGCTTGATCTCCTAAAAATATGTAGTTGTATTCTGGTAATTTTTCTCGAAGATATTTCAGTATCCATAATCCCCCAACCCCCGAGTCAAACACGCCAATATTGATAACCATCTTTTAATTATAGCATTTATCGTTTCTGCAGATAAGCCAGCCAATAATCCCGCTTATAAATACGATTATTAAAGGTCGTATAATTTGTTTTCTTTTCTAGTTGTAAAATTTTGAAAAATTGACTATACATTTTTATAAAATCTTGTCTGGAAAAAACCCTTTCGGTTAAGCCTATTTCTTTAATTATATAAGTATCGTATTCTGTGCCTGGGCTATTTTTAAGTAAATTTTTGACATTTTTATTTCCATCTTTTGCTAGTGCTCTTACAAAAAAATACCCACCTTGCTTTAATACCCTATTGGTTTCTTTTAAGTAAACTTCTCTACCTTTTTCATTAAGAGAATTTGAGCTCGTGACATCAAGAACTATATCAACATAATCATCAGGTATATCATAAGGTTCTCCGATATCACCCAGATGGTAATCAACTAGAAGCCCGAGCTCGCGGGCGCGAGCTCGGGCAATTTCCAAAGCAGTTTTTGAAATTTCAATTCCAATAACTTTATTTCCGAGACCTGCCAAATAATTTGCATTCCGACCTGTTCCACAGCCAAGATCAAGAATTGTTCTATCTTCTACTTTATACTTTTCTTCTTTTTTTAAAAACTTCAAAAACCGCAAGGTATCCGCTTGTGGTCCATCTTTTTTTGTCACAAGTAATGGTTTTTTATATTCACTATCCCAAATATTTCCTTGGTGAGTCATATTTAATCATCCTCATATTCATCTTCTTGTTCATTTTCATCTTCACCACCATTACCAGAGGGAGCTACAACAGTATTGGTGTCTGCAATTTTTTGTTGACCAATAATTTGATTAAAATCTCCTAGATAATAATTCGCCAACATTGCAACTGCTCCTGATGAGTGAGCTGATCTTTTTCCATTACTTGTTGCGTTTGAATCTTTGGTCATATAAGCGGCAGTCGCATCTTTTCCACATAGAGAAGTCATTACATCATTTCCCCCTGGATGTGATCCAAAAAAACTTGTGATATTATAAACTTTGCTATTAATTAAATACCAGCAATCATTCTGTCTGTTGTGTTTTGTAATTTCTGCCATATCCAAAACCACATTCTTTCCAGAAGAAGTAAGTTGATTAATTGTATCAAGCACTTTACTACTCGTTTGATTGCCAGCAAGTTGATTATCTTTTTTGTTTTGATACAAAACCAAACCAGCCGAAAGTACAGCAGTTACTACAATTCCAAATATAATCAATGATATTGTTGCTAATTTTTTCATAATTTAAAAACTAAAATTTTCATAATTAATTCTTTTACTATCGACTCCCAATGCAAGAAATTGATTCTTCAAATTCTCCATAAATAGAGGTGGCCCGCAAAGGAAAATATCCTTACTATCTAAGCCTTTACTTAAATGCGAGACTAGCCCACCATTTATATAACCGTTATCTTTAGCGTTCCATAAATTAAATTGAAAATTAGGATGTTGATTTCTGATATTTTGTAAATCCTCAACGTGGACCGCTTCATTATTTTCTTTCACTGAATAATATAAATCAACATTATAATCACTTTCAAGCGTCTGTGTCATACTTAGAAATGGAGTTATCCCAATACCACCAGCAATCCAAATTTGATTTTTATTGGTTGTTTTTTTATAAGAAAAGCCCCCATACGGACCATCAATGGAAATATTATCTCCTATTTTTAGATTTTTTAATTGATTCGTAAAATCACCAAAATTTTTGGCAATTATTTTTAAATTGTTTTCTGTCTCAGATGATGAAATAGAAAATGGATGTGACTCAGATGGAATCTCTTCGCCCAAGAAACTAAAGAAGGCAAATTGTCCAGGCTGAAAAGTCATTTTATTTTTAACTGGTTCCATTTCTATCTCGATAATTTCTTTATTTAATTCTTTAATATTTATAATTTTATATTTAAATTTTTGACTTAAAAATTTATTTAGAAATGCTTGACGAATACTTATGGCCAATCCGACAAAAGCCAAAATCAAAATATAATATCGAAGTAAACTACTCCTAGCGACATCGCTTTGGATAAAAAGAACATGGAGAACGGCAAAAGCAAAAGCAAAAGTCATAAATTTGTGAGACATTTTCCAAACTTGATATTTTAATTTAATATAAAAAGTTAAACTAATCAAAACAATCATCAAAAATAGTGAAATTATCCCCCAGGTCACAGGCATATTCAAAAATGGAACAAAAAATAATCTAGCATCTCTGATAGAGAAACTGGCAACTTTAACAACTAATAAAATTGGATGAAATAGAGTTAAAGAAAAAGCCAGAGCTCCTATCCTCGAATGATTCATATAAACTTTATCCAATCCTCGAAAATATTTATCAAGAATTTTTAATCTCCCAGCTAAAATAAGATTAATCGAAAAAAGAGTCATTCCAACTAATCCCAGAATCTGACCCAGGCTTGTAGTTATCGAATTCAAATCAGAAAAACGCGAACCAATTGGTTCCAAAAATATCCAAATAATAACTGGGATAATTGATAAAATTACAATAATAGGCATAGTAAATATTATAACAAATTAGCTGATAAAAATCAGTTCTTGTGATTTACGATAATTAGAAAAAGATAAATTTATTGATTGCACTTCGATAAACTCGATACGGCTTCGGACCAACAAAAACTTTATTATTGATGAAGATGGTTGGTGTCCCATAAAGATTTGTTTTATTTAATTCCTGCACATCCATTTCCACCGCTGTTTTTGTTTGAATATCATTTGTACATTTATTTATTTTCTCAACATCAAAGCTAAAGCTTCCAAGAATTTCATTTAAATTTGCCTTATTCAAGATGTAATCTTTTTCCGCAGTAAATAGGTAATCATTGAAATCCCAGTATTTATCTGGATAATTTTTATTTACACAATAACCCGCTTCAGCTAAAAACGTTGTATCACCCTTGGCTGGATAATGAGCAAAGATATAATTAGATTTTTTCTTTTCAATTAATTTCAAAATATCAGGATATGCTTTTCTTGAATAATCGCACGCATAGCAACCGATAAAGACAACCGTGTCTTTTGAGCCAACTTGTTTGGTTGGGAAAGAAGATAAATCTATATCTTGTAGGGTGACAGTTTGTTCAGATTGCTGAGTAATTCCACAAGAGGCCCCATCCTCTCCTATTGTTGTCACTTTATTATTTTCTCCACTTGGATCAAAAGCGCAAAAACCACTTTCATTTAAACCATTACAGCTCCCATAAACATAGAAATTATACCCACCTCGAAGAACCCAAAAGGTGCTTCCAATCATCAAGATAAAAAATATCCACGCTAATATTTCATAATTTTTATTAACCACTCGAGTAAGCCAGGTGGAGCGTTTAATTAATCGTGACAAAATCTTTCCTTTTATTTTCTCTTGAAATCCAGTATTACATGGACGAAAAGTTATTCGTCTAAATACACAATCAAAAGCCTCCCTAGCAAGAGCTCTATGTGAAGCACTAAATATTCCTAATATTCCAAAAACAATTAAAGCAATTATACAGGGCATAAATTATATTATTTTTATTATTTTATTTAAGTTTGTAATAAATATCTCTACTTCTTCTTTTGTATTATATAAATATAAAGAAACTCTAGCCGAATTTAAAATCTTTTTACTATTAAACCATGAGTGGACACAATGTTGCCCCGAGCGAATCGCGATGCCAGCCATCTCATCGAGCATAATTGCAAACTTATGCATATCCACTCCTTCAATGTAGAAATTAATAATCCCGGATCTTTTTTCTGCTTCATCTGGCCCGATAATTTTTATTTGCGGAATTTTCTGTAATTCTTTTGTAATGTAATCATTCAATTCAAGTTCATGACGGGCGATATCCTGATAATCAAATTGACTCAAATATTTAACTGCCTCCCCTAGCCCAATAATTCCAGCATAATCTTGTAACCCTGCCTCGAACTTTTCCGGTACGGGTAAAAATTTATAATCATCGTATGTCGAATACAAAACCGTATCTCCGCCAGTCATAAACGATCCAAGTTTCTCTAGTAATTTGTATTTTCCATAAAATACTCCAGTGCCTGTTGGTCCCAACATTTTATGTCCAGAGAAAGCTAAATAATCTACATCTAAATATTGGACATCAATCTTCTGGTGCGGAATACTCTGGGCAACATCTAAGAAAACTAAAGCATTATTTTTGTGAGCAATTTCAATAATTTCTTTAGCCGGATTTGTCACACCATCTAGATTTGAAGTATGAACAACTGAAACCAATTTAACACCGGAAATTAATTTAGAAAAATTATCTAGATTAAAAGTTCCATCATCGTTGGAAGGAATTATTTTTACAACAATTCCAATTTTATCTCGCAATACTAGCCAAGGAACAAGATTCGAATTATGTTCTTTGTCTGTAATTAAAACAATATCCCCTTTTACAAGCCCCAAGGAGTTCGCGAGTAGATTTATTCCTTCTGTTGTATTTCTGGTAAAAATTATTTCATTCTCATTCTTTGCATTTATAAACTTCGCCACAAGTTGCCTTGCTTCTTTTACTTTTTTTGTCACCTTGTCTCCAAGTTTATGAGAACTCCGACCAGCACAAGCTGGATAATTTGTATAATAGTCATTCATCGCTTCCACTACTTTATTTGGTTTTAAGCTCATGCAAGCACTATCAAGATATATCGGTCTTTCTCCGTCTTTTTTACTCAATATATCAAAATCCGCCCTTATTTTTTCAATATTTAACATAAATAATGTCTCCAGATTATAGCATAAATCAAAAATAGCATCTACAAAACAAAATTAGGGATTTCCTAAAACACCTAAGTTTAGATAACTGGCAATCATATTAAAAAAGGAGAAAATAAGATAAATTAATCTTATTTTTCAGTATCAAGATTTAATTTTAATAAAAATATGGTTTCGTCTTTAAGTTTCTCACGGGCCCAATCCTTTTGAGATGAAGATATTAATTCTCCAAGACCATCTAAAATATGCTTGTTATCCATTTTTTCAAGTTTTTCGATACACTTGATCAAAGTTTCTTTGAATGACATCCCTGATCTTTCTTCTACTATCTTTTTATTTATCTCCCAATTATTTTTAAAGAAAAAATAAACATCAAAAATATCTCGGCTAGTTTTTTCGATTCTTTCATACATTGCCATAAGCTTATGGGCAAACATATCTTCTTTAACCATTACAAGCATTGAAATACCAAGCAATGTCCTGATTTCATATCGTGAACCAAATTGCCTGCGATTTATTTCTACTTTTATTTGTTGGGCTCCTTTCTTATATGAAATAACATTAAGTAAGTTGAAATGTTTTATTTTTGATTCTGTAATAGTTCCATAACTTTCAGTAATCTTCCCAATTTTATTAAATACTTCTTCTTCCTTTTTATCATCCAATAAGTCAAAATCAAGATCCACAGAATTACGATTTAAATCATAAAATAAAAGTGCAGCAGTGCCCCCCTTAAATCCAAGATAAGGTGCAATAGAAGTATCGGAGTAGATATCCTTCAATATTTGGAGCATTATATTTTTATGTTTTGAGTAATCTAAGGTCATTTTATTTTTTATTTAACTTATTATTAAAATTATCATACTGTTTTTTGACTTTACTTACCATACTTTTGTTATGATAAATTGGTAAAATCTCAAACACCTTATCCCAATCCAAGGGACTTAAATTATCAAAATAATAATCTTTATTTACGTACATACGATCCAAAAATGCACGCTCTTTGGTTGCTTTAGCATATCCATTTTCATTTCCAATCCCAATAGTATTACTTAAGACATAATCTTTCATTCTAACAAATGTTATTTTTTGACCATCAACTTCCATTTCTCTATTAATATACGAGGCAACAAAAATATTCCCATAATGTTGGAAGGTCATACCGGCTTCGCCTAAGACAGTTTCAAAACTAATATATGAGGGTGTATTAATCCTGGTCGCTAATTCAAAACGATTATAATTTTTATCTTTGGCAAATAATCCGCGACGGACCTTAAATAATTTACCAGATTTAACATACTTATTTAACCTGTTTTTTATTATATTTTCTTTCTCTTCTCCCCACATTAAAGCAACATCTTTTGATGAAAAGATGGTTTTGGAAGATCTCAACAAGACCTCTAAATATTCTCCTTTTATTGGCTTATTTTCCATATATGTACTGTATGTCCCCTTTAAAGGGACCTACAGTCACAATAATAGTACAAATGGCCTGAAAATGCAACAAACAACATTTTAATACGTGACAAAGTATATAATTTTATATACTTTATTAAAATGTTGTTTGTTGCATTTAGACAAAATAAACTCTGAATAACTAAATTAGTTATTATTAGGCAAGGCTTATAATATTATAAGCCTTTGTGTTTTCGTCCTTTATAATATTATAAAGGACGTTTATTTGTTGTAATTCGAGTGTATATATAATATTATATATACATCAGAATTATATGAAAAAAGAACTAAAACAAGTAAAAGATAAACTGAACAAACAACCCTTATCTTCCCTTTCTATAAATGAAATGGCTATTTATTTTGAATACAGACTAGAAAACTTAAGATCAAAAGCAAAAGTTATAACAGAAACAGAATTATATTATTTATTCAGTGAGACTGGTCCAGGTAATTTACGCATAGACCCACGTATAATAAAAAAACTTACTGATGAAAAACTATTTATTGATCTTCGTTACCAGAACATCCCTGGAATAAAACAAATTAAAGATAAAAAGATAAAAGTAAATGATTATTTAATAAAAAACCGCAGTTCAGAAAAAACCTTAAATTTGATTATTAAGATCTTTAAAAGATATCTCGAAAAAGTGAAACTAATTTCAAGCCACCCTTTTGTGATAGAAGCAGAATTTAATGATATTCCCATAACCATCTTATTTAAAAATGGAGAATGGATATTCCCCGATTCTGAATTATTCCTATTTATACAAAAAGCCCAAAAAGAAAGCAAATTTCCTATCGTGATTGCAAAAAAAATACCAGGCATACTGTTCCCTGTTTTTAAGGGGCTTTCAATGTTGGGACTTAGTTTATACAAAACATACTTACCAGAAGAAATAAAAGAAACAGTTGATGATATTAATGAGGCAAAAGAAGATTTTTATAAACTAAAATACAATGATCAACTTCAATTCTTAAACGAAAAAGCTAATGGGAAAAACTTAAGTAATGATCAAATCATAAATTTTTTTGAAAACACTCTACCAAACAATATAGAAATTTATTACAATAATTTTACAAAAATTAATGTTAAGGTTAGTGATAATTTGATTGATACAGTAGCTCAGTTTAGAAAGAATAAGGTGACAAAAGCTATTATAGCGTCACATAAAAAACAAGAGGAGCTGTTAAAATAGGTTTTACTAGATTATTTATGGTTTTTCTTATTTTTCTTAAACCCATAGTCTACTTCACTCTTTAATGGTAGTGGTATTTTAACGATAATTTTGTGAATTACAAATCTGGTTTGGCTAGGCAAGACCTAGTAATTTCGTTTAGATTTTTACTTTAATAAGAAACGGAGAGTTGAAACAAGGCGAATTTTTTTATATTCAGGTGAACCAGGATCTTTGTCTGTTATATCAAAAACACCTTGATTACCACGAGTTACTTGGCCAACAGAGGAACCTGAATTATTTGCAAATTGCGAGGCCGTATCGCGAGCATTTTTAATTGCGTCAGCCAACATCTCCGGCTTAATACTGTTTATATCTGAGAACTCAAAGGAAATATAATTTTGATTCAAAACAACTCCCTTTTTAACCAAGAGTAATGTCTCGTTTGATGTAGCTTTGGCTAGGTCAACTTTTTTTGTATAAACGGAAACTTGATTAGTTGAATTATATCGGAAGGCTGCATCTTTGTATGTCTCTTGATAAATGTTTACCGGTGCAACATTAACCTCGGAAGCCTCAAAACCCTTTTCAACTAAAAAGGCTTTAATGGTTGTAATATTCTTTTCGATATCAGCATATAAAGTATCAATGTTATTTGACTTGACCTCAAAACTCATAGACCAAATCGCTGTATCAGCCTTAACAATTTTTTCCGATAAACCTTTGACTTCAACATATGACCCCTGTTTTGAAAAATCTTTAGCTGAAATAAAAAATGCTACAGAAATTAATAAAGAAAATGCGATAATTGCCAAACTAATAAATATAAACTTGTTATTTTTTATGTTTTCCATAGGTTAATTATAACACCTATTAATTTTAATTCCGAATTTGGGCGGACAGTATGGGTCGCTGTTGGAACTGTTTTTATGGATAAATAATGATTTATTTTAAAATTTTAGAAATAGCATCTATAGCAGGTTTTAATTCTACAATTTCATCTTCTTCTGTATGTAAAACAGCTGGTTTGTTTGTTATTTTAGAATAATACAAAGCTCTAACTGGAAAATTAATATGAGGGGTTCCAAATTCTTGATTAGTTAAAATTACCTCTCTTCTTGATTCAGATTTTTTTACTTCTCCATTTGGCAATAAAAGAATAAAAGCTTCTACCCAAGCTGCATCAACTTTTCCACCATATTTACTTGCAATGTCTTTCCAGAAATTTAAAAGTTTTTTTGATATTTCTTCTTCGGATAAATTATTTTCATCTAACCCCTCCAATGCTTTTCTTTTTGGGGCATCAATAAATCCTTCACCTTCTACATAAAACCCTGTGTCATTGGATAAAATTGGAAAATCAACTTTCCCTAAATATGCTCTCGCTTTTAATTCTGCATTTTCCATAAGTGTATTACCATTTTCTTCTATATTAATTATTTCAATTCCTAATTCAGAAGGAGACAGTAATTCAATATTTGAATCAATGACTTTTATTAATCTTTTAAATCTTTCTATTTTAGCTTTATTATTTGTAGCAAGTAATATTTTCATATAGTTATTATAACAAAAAAATAATGTTACCAGTACTGTCAATAGCGGAGAGAGGGAGATTCGAACTCCCGGTACGATTTCTCATACACAACCTTTCCAGGGTTGCCGTTTAAACCACTCACGCATCTCTCCTTACTCCGACATTTTGTCCATCTAAGATGGATATAGTCGGAGTACACACGGGCACTAATAAAAAAGACCCGTGTTCTAAAAAGAACATCTGGGTTGTATGATACTAAAAATTTAGCTTTTTATCTACTATTTTTTATTATAAAATATAGTCTAATACTATAAACTTTCTCGTAATTTTTTTATTCTATCTTCCACCGGAGGGTGGGTTGAAAACAAACTTCCAACTTTCTTGGTAAATTTTCCGGAGCCAAGAGGATTGGCAATATACAAATGAGCAATAGCACTTGATTGCTTTTTCATTGGTCTGCCGTATTGACTAATTTTTTCTAAGGCCGAAGCAAGCCCTTCTGGGTAGCGAGTAAGTAATGACCCTGAAGCATCGGCTAAATATTCACGCTTGCGTGAAATCGCGAGTTGAATAAGAGTCGCTAAAATTGGTGCCAAAATTGAAAGTATTATTCCAACAATCATAAATATTCCCCCACCCCTATCATTATCCCGGTCTCCTCCAAAAATTGTCATGCGAATAATCATATCAGAAACTATTGAAACAAAACCGACGAGAACAACAGCGACAGTCGAGACCAACATATCACGATTACCAATGTGACTCATTTCGTGTGCAATGACTCCTTCTAATTCAGTTTTATTCATAATAGAAAGAAGCCCGGTTGTCACGGCAACGACGGCATGATTCTTGTCGCGCCCAGTTGCAAAAGCATTCGGAGATGGATCTTCAATCACATAAATTTTCGGCATTGGAAGCCCAGCAGTAATTGCTAAATTCTCAACAATTGTATAAAAGTCAAAATATTTTTCGCGGGTTGCAGGATGAGCCCCTGCCATTTTCAAAGCAATTTTATCTGAATACCAATAACCGACAATATTCATCACCACAGAAAAAATAACAAAGAAATAAAGAATTGTCGGATTGTTATACATTCGAGCAAAGACAAAACCAAGCCCGATCACAATAATCAGAAAGATGCTCATGAGCATCCATGTCCTACGAACATTTTGTCCTTGGTGAGTATAAAGTGTCGCCATATTATTTAATAATAATCGGAATTAAAATATTTTTATCATTTTCTGGTAATCCCGAAGCGTTGTCATTATGAATTTCTATATAAGCAGGGCCCTTGGGAAGTTTAGTAAAATCAAGAATTGTTTCAAAACCAACTGGCTCACTTGTCATCCAGTCAGTTTTTGCATTTCCATAACCAGCTCTTAGAACTTTTTTATCTGAATCTAAAATGTTTACTTGTATATTGGCTTCAAAAAAGTATGCTCCTCGGACTGATCCAGTCGCCGTCAGAATTCCACTTACTTCTTGGCCTGGACTAATAGAAAAAGAAACTAAATCACTGGCATTACCCAATATTTTAATATTCGGTATTATGTTTTCGTTATTATTTTTAAAGCTATTTTTAGAAAATTGCCACCCCAAAAAAACAACCGCGATAGCAATTAAGATGATAACTATAATTCTGGCTGTTTTCTTATTCTTCATAAGACTAATTCTACTATAATTATGACTTTATTAAAAATACAAAATTACCAACTTCCCCCTCCTCCGCCACCCCCACCTCCGCCTGAGAATCCACCACCAAACGAACCACTGCCTCCATTTGGTGTTGTTGAAATTGAATTTGAAGCAAGGGCGTTAAACATTATCATTTCGTGTCCAAAAGAAACAGAGCTGAAACCACCAAGTGGACCTTCATACCATTCAGGCGGATTAACATAGATATCTTTAAATTCTTTAGCCCAAAGTTCTTCTACCCCAAAAACCATCGCATAAGGAAGTAACTTCTCAAATATTTCTGGTTTTTTATCTGGAGCATTATGAAAATTCAGTCGATCTTTTTCAGCAATTTCAAGATATTTTTTTAAGCCTAGAAGGTATTCCTTGGTCAAAACTCCTTTTTTAGATTTGGCGGGCATTAGACGTCTGAAAACCATTAAAATAATTACAGAAACAATTATTGAAAAAACAAATATAAATATTGTTATTATATTATCGAAACTAAAATTTTTTCTAAGAAAATCACTCACCGAATCAGAATTATCAATAATTATAAACACACCAGTAATCAAAACAGCAAAAATTATACCAATTATGTTTTTACTAAATTTTGGAAAATTTTTGTAATACTTTTTACTCAATAAATTATCTATTACACTATCATTAATATGGGGGATTGATTTATAAAAACCCTTCTTCAGTCCAGATAGTTTGATGACTCCTCCTACTTTCCCCTTTTCGCCAAATAAAGTTGTAACAATCTTCCGATCAAAATCATTTTCTAGTAAACCTCTTTCTTTCAAAAGAGTTAATTCGTAATCTTTTTTAGAAATTAAACATAGAAAGTTCGCCTGATCACAATCAATTTGTCTGACTTTCAAGTATCCTTTTGTTGCTAAGTATATTATTTCAGCTGAAATATTTCTCACCCGAAGTTGACTTTTCATAATATAACCAACTTCAAGTGGAGTAAGATTATCGGGAACATCATATTGTGGAATAATTACCCCTGTTCCTTTTGGATCTCGGCCATTTTTGAGCCAACGCAAGAACATAAAAACAAAAATGACAATTGGTATGACAACCGGCCAAAATATTTTAATAATTTTAGTAATTTGCGATTCAATTTTTGGCTGATAAACACTTACCACTCCCTTAGGAAATCCGACAGCAATAGTCAATCCTTCTTTTGCATTCAATATCGAAGAAGCAGTAAAATATCCAGATTCTATTATTTGACAACTCTCTTTACTCCCTTGTTTCCCAGAATAACAAGCTTCTTGTAATGGAAAAACATTGTTGGGTAAAATTATTTTAGCTTCTGCTTTTTCTATTTGGATATCCCAATCATTCCCAGTTACATTCCAATATAACTCGTCAAAATCTTGATAGTAAGAAATACTCCCTAGAACTCTATAAACAATATGATATTCTTTGATTCCGGAAATCATTTCTTGCGGGTCACCAATTTTAATTTTTATTTCTTTATTGGAAGTGTCCAGAGTGAATTGATATGGTTTATCAAGTTCATTTGTGACTGAAATAACTTTCACTTCGATGGGTTCATTTTTTGAATTTAGAAGTGGAATAGTTCGAAATATGCCATGGCGAATATTTTTTTCAAAATCATAATTGATTTTTTCTTTCACTAAGATAGATGAATCGGGTAAGACATTGATTGTTGCCGAAAAATCATGGGTGATTTCTGCATGAACACTCGACGATAAAACAAAAAATAACCCAAAGAAAATTAAAATATTCCAGAGAGTTATTTTTGTTTTTTTCATAAAACGATAAATTTTAGAATTTTACAGTAACTGGCTTTTTCTCTTCACTTCCCTCTTCTAATTGGAAGAATTCCATCTTGGCAAATTTAAACATTCGGGCGATGACATTCCCAGGGAAAACATCGATAGCAGTATTCAAATCGCGTACATTTCCATTGTAGAATCGTCGTGAAGCTTGAATCTTATTTTCGGTATCTGAGAGTTCGCTTTGAAGTTGTAAGAAATTTGTATTAGCTTTTAAATCAGGGTAACTTTCAGATACAGCAAAAAGAGATTTAAGAGTACTTGATAACATATTCTCTGCTTCCCCTTTCTCGGCAGTTGTCCCTGCTTGCATCGCTTTAGTGCGAGCTTCGGTTACCTTCTCTAAGGTTCCTGCTTCGTGAGTTGCATAACCTTTAACTGTATTTACTAAATTTGGGATAAGATCATAACGACGCTTGAGTTGGACATCGATATCTGCCCAAGCTTCTTGTGTCCTTGTTCGCAAGGTGATAAAACCATTGTATTTAAAAACCAAATACAACATTAACGCAACAACAATTCCTAATGCAATATACATAAAATAAAATTATTTAATTAATTACTTAATAAAACGACTTTGTTATAAATTACTAGTATTCATTATACCAAAAAATCCACCCTGAGTCTATTCTGGTGGGTGGATTTTTTGATATATTTGATTTATTTCTTTTGAGAATTATTCACAAGCACCAAAAGCGGGCTAGCTAGAAAAATCGAAGAATAAGTTCCGAAGAACATTCCAGCTGTAAGCATTATTGAGAAAACCCTTGTACTAGCAGGACCAAAAAATACCAGAGCAAGTAAGGCCAATATTACAGTCGATGATGTCGCAATAGATCTTGTATAAACTTGGTCCAAACTTCTTCCAACAGTTTCTTCGAATGTCTTAAAATGCCCAACGCGAATATTTTCACGAATTCGATCAAAGACAACAATTGTATCTGAAACCGAAAGTCCCAGAACAGTTAAGATCGCAACAACAAAGAGAGTATCAACTTCGGCTCCTGTTAAATAACCAAGGAGGGCAAATACTCCAGCTGAAATTGTAACATCATGAATCAAAGCAATAATTGCGATAAATCCATATTTGAATGAAGAGACTGGTTTTGAAACTTTTCTAAATGAGAATGCAATCCAGAAAATTATTCCAAGAGAAACTAAAATAAATGAAATGATTGATTTACGAGCAAGCTCAGCTCCAACTGAAGGACCAATGGAAGTAAAACTTTTCTCCGTTGCATCACTACCAAGAGTAGTCATAATTTGAGATCGTTCTTGTTCTGTAATGTCACGAGTTTTGATACTAAAACCATTTTCACCGATAGGTTGAATCAAAACCTCACCGATTGCAAGAGGCTTGATGGCTTCTTCCACTATTGTTTGCTCTGGTCGAGAATTCAGATATTCAACCTCAAGGAGAGACCCTCCTTTGAAATCAATTCCGAAATTTAATCCAAATAAAACAATCGAGGCGATCGATAGAGAGACCAATACAGCTGAAATGATAACGAATATTTTTCTATATTTAATGATAAACATATTATTTTGAGACTGCCTCGGCAGTGATTATTGTTTTTGCATTACTAAGTCCCGACCCAAACAAGAAACTAATTAATTTATTCTTCCTTTGAATATTTAGAGTGTAGAGGAATAATCTTGTTATTGATATTGCTGAAATCATCGAAACAATAACTCCAATCAAAAATACTAAAGCAAAACCTTTGATTAGAGTCGTTCCAAACCAATATAAAATAATCGCAGTAATTATACTTGAGATATTTGAATCGCGAACCGAAAACCATGCTCTTTTAAATCCATGATGAATTGAATCCGGCACACTATCCCCCTTGCGAAGTTCTTCTTTGATACGTTCGAAGATAAGAACATTGGCATCCACTGCAATTCCTATCGAGATAATAAATCCAGCAATTCCTGCTGCAGTTAATGTCACTGGGACTACTTTAAATATTGAAAGCATTATGGTGACATACATAAGTAAAGCAAGCACGGCAATCATACCAGGTAGTCGATACCAGATGATAAGGAATAGAGCAATTGCCAAGAATCCAATAATTGCGGCTTGAACTCCGGCTGATGTTGCTTCCGCTCCGAGAGATGGACCAATTGTTTGAGTTGAAACAAGAGAAATAGGGACAGGAAGGGCTCCAGAATTTAGACGACCGACAAGAAGTTTGGCTTCAGTTGGAGTAAAGTTCCCTGAGATTTGTGCCTTGCCTCCTGAAATTGCTTCATTAACTGTTGGAATAGAAATTGGTTCACCATCAAGATAAATAGCAACTGACTTGCCAACATTTTCTCTGGTTATTTTTTCAAATAAAATAGAACCTTCGGCGTCAAATTGTAATGAAACAATCGGTTCACCAGTAGTCTGGTCGAATTCAAGAATTGCTCTATCTAAATACCTTCCAGTTAATTCAGTTAGCACAAATTGTGAATCTATGTTTAATTGCACTTGGCCATTTTCATCAACTGTTGCTTCTTGGACTTGATCCTTATTTGGATTTTCTGTTCTAAAATCAAGCATCGGTGTTTGACCAATCATCTTTATTGCTTCTCCGACATCAGTCACTCCCGGTAAATCAACAATCAATCTTTCTTCCCCAGCATTTGAAAATCCACCATTCTGGACTTGAACAATTGGTTCGGAAACACCGAAAATATTCACTCGTCTTTCGATGACATCACGAAGCGCGTCCATAGAATTTTTTAATTCGGTCGCATCAATTTGCGAAACGTCGGCTTTATAAACCAAGTGTGTTCCACCAGAAAGATCCAAACCTAATTTGAATGGATACTTTGCCCAGCCAGTTACTTCTACCTCTGGAGCTAAACTTCGATGACTTACTTCTGTCTTATAAACAAAAAAACCAAGCCCGATTCCTAATAATAGTACTAACAATGCAGTAATTCGTGTTTTCCACATTTTTGACATAATGGGCTTATTCTAGCCGGTTTTGACTATAAAATCAAGCATAAAAAAGCCCGTTGCGATTGTCGCAACGGGCATTATGAATCAGATTTTCGATTTTTATTTCCAGGGTTTTATTGTGCAATCACCATTTACAATTGCGTGCAATACGAACCAACATCTTTCAGGTACTTTATTATATCCTTCTCCGGTTTCTAAATTAGTTATGCTTAATTTCCCAAGCGGGAAATATGCCACAACAATATTATCAACGTGGATAAGGATATGGTAAACTTCCTTATCTCTTACTGTCATGTTGATGGTGAAGTGAACAGAATCTTGGGGTAAATAATATTCGTTCAGGCTTACAATGACATCGCCCTGAAAGAATCTTGAACCGGAGATTAATCCGTCCCTGCCCCCCTCTTCAAACACAACCTGAGAAGGAGTGATGGTCTCGAGCAATTGGATGTACTGATCCAACGCTTTCATTTCAATAACAATTTGATTGTCTTGAGCATTTGTTGTGGTAGGAACAGCCATCATGGCCAACACCACCGAAACTAAAAATACGATAAATGTTTTCATGGGAATTTTTTTTAATTAATGATTGAATTTAGAATTTGTGAATTTTCTTGAATTATTAAAATAATTAACAAACCAAGAAAATTCACAATTCCAAAACCAAAAATCCATGAAAATTATCAAAGAACTACATACTCTTATAGTATAGCATATTTAAATTAAAAAGTCAAGCATTTTTGCCTTGAAAAATAAGGTTATTGATTCCCTTTTAGCTAAAACCAAGCATAGCACACTCCAGCCACCAGTCGGACTGGTGGCTGGAGTTAATTAATTTTTGTTTTTATATTCTAACCATTCCAAGATTTCTTTATTAAAATCTTTACTATTACTAAAATATCTAGGAAAATCTTCGGAAGTTAAAATTTTGTTTTCTCTCCTTTTTGTACCCGCATAGTCCAGATAACTACTCCATAGATATTTATCTAAAAAATCAAAAGCTTTCTTTCTGTCTTTAATTCCATCTTCTTTCCAATTTTTTTGTATAAGTTTAAGTGGATTCAAATGAATATATGAGAATAAATATTTTGCTTGTATGTTATTTCCTATATGAGTAGACTTAAATTTACTTTCAAATAATCCACCAGTTCTTTTATATTTTTTATTAAAATATAAAGTATACGCTGTCAATAATTTTCTCATAAATTCTGAAATTCTATTTTTCCCCTTACCAATTTCCAGCCACCAGTCGGACTGGTGGCTAGGTGTAATGTATATGTGAAAATGATTAGGCATCAGAACCCATGCTCCAATAGAAACAACTCTTTCGTCACGTTCAAAATCAAAGGCGTTAATTTTCTTTTTAATAATATCTTCTCTAAATTTAAATTTTTTATAAGTATTAAAACAATAAATACAATTAATAAAATATTGATAATCTTCTTTATCTAAAAAAATCTTTTGTTTACTATTTCCCCTATTGTAGATATGATAATATTCCCCATCTACAAGAGGTACTTTCCTGACAGACATATTTATATTATATAACTTATTTTTGAAGTCAGCCACCAGTCCGACTGGTGGCTGGGATTATTTGGTTTGAGAAATAAACTTAATGAGTATTGCAACTAAAATTCCTAAAATAAACCCTCCTAAAATATCAATTGGGAAATGAACTCCGATAATTATTCGAGTAAGACCAATTAAAAAAGCGACCAATCCAAATAAATATCCGACTTTTTTATGACTGAAGTATAGAGCCATAGCTAGCGCCATATAAAAAGTCGCATGACCTGATGGGAAAGAAAAATCTGTTTTTTGTAAAAGTGGAACTACATTTTCCAATACCAAGTACGGTCTCGGTGCTTGTATGATTATTTTTAAGATATTGGCGATAACCCAAGCAGAAATTCCAGAAAAAAATACTAGTACAATTTCTTTCCATTTTAAAGCAAAGGCTTTGAATGGATTTTTAGATGTGATTACTTCATGATGAAAAAGTAAAAATATACCAGCCAATATGATTACCAAATACGGTAAATATTTAGCACAAAAAATATATAGCCCATCGAGAAGCGCTGATTGGTGAGCCAAATTATATAGATTCAAAAAAATTAAATTATTCATATTTTATTTTTTGCTACTTGTAATACATTCCGAAGGAGCATCGCCACGGTAACTGGCCCCACTCCACCCGGAGTCGGTGAGACAAAACTGGCCTTACCGATAACAGATTCTAAATCAACATCCCCCACCACTGCGCCATTATCTTCTGAAGTCCCCGCGTCAATTATAATTACTCCATCTTTTACCATCTCTCCTTTTATAAATTTCCCCTGTCCGATTGCCGATATTAAAACATCCGTGTTCTTTATTAATTCTTCTATATTAACAGTCCTAGTATCCACAGTTGTAACATCTAAACCTTTTATTTTAAGTAAATGAGTAACTGGTTTTCCCACCAAATTCCCTTGTCCAAGCATCAATATTTTCTTTTGAGATAAATCAACATTTAAACTATCTAGAATAGCCATACAAGCAAGTGCTGTCGGAAAACTTATTTCGCTATTGTCATTGTAAAAATTTTCACTATTAATCATTCCCAAACAATCTACATCGAGCTCTGGTCTAATTGCATCAAGCACACTCTTTTTGTCTATATGTTCTGGTAATGGTAATTGAATTATGATTCCACACATATGCGGAACGCGATTTAAATTTTCGATCTCTTCAATCAATTCTTCGGTTGTCGCTTCATCTTTAAAATCAGCCGTTCGAAATTTAATTCCGACAGATTCGGCAATTTTAGCTTTCATTCGGACATATTGCAAAGACGAGATGTCACTACCAACTAAAATATCACAAAAAATAGGAATAAAAGGTAGAGATAATACCTCTTTTTTTACATCCTCTAATATTTCATCTTTAATTTTTCTACCATCTATAATTGTCATAGATTTTTAATGAACGATAGTGAGTATAAAAATCATAACCCCTGTGAAATAAAATCCTCTGGATTTTAGTTTTTGCTTTGCAAAAACTATTTCACGGGGTGAATAAAATATAATCGCTCCGCTCTTTATTTTATACCATTATATCCCAAGAAATTCATTATGCATATCATCCCTATGCGCAACCCGTCGATAACGACTCATCCCCATAAAAATCCCTAATCCTACAAACTCTGCCAATAAATGCGAACCTCCGTAGCTCATAAAAGGTAATGTAATACCCGTGACTGGCATAATTCCAAGATTCATTCCAATGTTGATAATAAAATGAGATATAAAATAAATCGCCAACCCTAAACCAAAGAGTATTTCAAAATTTGTTGTCCCCAAAAGAGCCAAATGTAAAATTCGCCAAATTACAAGCCCAAATAAAATAAATAAAATAATTACCCCGACAAAACCCCACTCTTCAGAAAAGGCGGCAAAAATGAAATCGGTCTCATATTCTGGTAAAAATTTTAATCGAGATTGTGTACCAAAACCAACTCCTTTTCCAAGTATCTGGCCACTTCCCACTGCAATGGTTGATTGATAGACGTTGTATCCTGATCCTTGAATATTAGAGAGTGGTTGAACAAAATTGATAATTCTATCTTTCTGATATGGTTGGAAAACAAAACTCCAAAGAAAAACAAAAGCAACTGCCACAATACCAACAACTATTAATAAATGACGTTTTGAAATTCCAGAGACAAGAGTCATCCCAAACCAAATGAAAAAAATTATAATAGCTGAACCTAAATCTGGCTGTAAGGAAACAAGAAGAAATGGGATAAGGGCATAAAGACCAGAGATGAAAATGTGTTTGAAGTTCCTAATCTCGATATGACGTCTTGAAAAATATTTGGCCAGCATTAATATAACAATGATCTTCATCATATCCGATGGCTGAAAAGAAAAACCTCCGAAAGAAAACCATGATTGAGCTCCTCCAGCAGTATGACCAAAGAAAAACAAAAGTAAAAGTAATCCTGAAAAAACCAAGAAAAGGACAACTAAAACATCTGTCCTTTTTAGGAATCGAAAATCAATGAAAGAAAAAATAAAAAGAATGACAAATGATAATCCAATCCATATTAATTGGTGATTAAAAAAAGAAGTCGCTCCCCCAGTAAAAGACTTCATCGTAATCAACCCAGCTCCCAAAATTGGCAACATAAATAAAATCAGCAACCAATCAATTCCACTAGAAATTTTACTTAACCCTGTTTTGGGTGACAACATATAATTGAGATATTAAAAATTATTTAAAAAGAAACAGAAAATGGATTAATGAGGACCATCACATCTTTTGTCGCAGGGAAAGCAGTGAGGGCTTCAGGCCAAGTAAAAACAACCGGTAAACTTTTTCCTCTTAAAAGTTGTTCTTTGTGAGTTTTTGATGCATTAATTGCATTCTGATCAGAGTCATAGATAACTGCAAATACATCAAATTCTGGTAAGTTATAAATCGAATCATTATTAATGATAGCCGTCAGAGTCGGAGTGTTTTGATTATTATCTAAAATTATATTACTAACACGAATGGGTATGGTTTGGAGTGTTGGTTCTTTTTTGACCCAACCAAGTGGTGTCTTAAACTCAAACGACACACTTTTTATTTGACTTTGACCGGCATCAAAGCGAGATTCTAAAATAACAAATTGCTGATTGGGGGGAATAAATGTTTTTCCTTCGCGACGACCGAGTAATTTATTATCCGTATCATATATTCTAAATTCATATGGAGCGGTAAAAACAGCAGAGTTTTTATTTCTATTCTCAATATAAGCCACTAAATTATATATGCTTCCTGTGACTGGGAAAGCTCGGCTCCAAAGGATAACGGGATCAGCCACTTCAGCTTCACACATCCGAGAGCACGACCCTCCACAATCCACACCAGCTTCTGTCCCATTTTGTTTACCATCAGTGCAAGTCGGTTTCTTAAAAATTATTGGAATAAGAATAAGGAAAATCACTAGCGCCATAAAAAGCACAACAATGGAAAAGTATTTGAATTGCCTACGCGACGCCCATGACATATTTATAGTATAGCAAAAATCCACTCCAAAGTGGAGTGGATTTTTGCTCTGTTAAATTCTTTGTGCTGGCGATAGCTTACTTTCCCCGTTTATAGAGTATCATCAGCTCAGCAAGGCTTAACTTCTGTGTTCGGAATGAGAACAGGTGTGACACTTGCGACTAATCACCAACACAAAAAATTCAACTTTGATCCACCGTAGCTCTGCAAGAGCAAAGGAGACCTATCAAAAAAACTTTCAGATATATAATACCTGAAAACTGAATGCTGTACCCTAATCAAGTAAACTTGACGGGCAAAGAACGCAACAACCTGATTTCCAAATTTCCTAACAGGAATCGAACGATTAGTACACCTCGGCTAAACGCATTACTGCGCGTACACCTAGTGCCTATCAACCTAATCATCTCTTAGGTTTCTCAAACGATTCCTCATCTTGAAGCTGGCTTCCCTCTTAGATGCTTTCAGAGGTTATCCATTCCCGACATAGCTACTCGGCAGTCCAGCGGGCGCTAGAGCCGACACACCAGAGGTCAGTTCATTCCGGTCCTCTCGTACTAGGAACAAATCTTCTCAAGAATCAACGCCTGCAGTAGATAGGAGACCAACCTGTCTCACGCACCTACCATCATTTATAATATCGACGAAGATATTAGAAACGATTTTCACTTATTACTAAGTGGATTGGACTATAACTTTATCCGAACACAAAAGTGTTTTAGGATAGTTTACATTTAGTCTCTACGGGCAAATAAGTAGTAGGTAGAATGTAGTATGTAGTAAGGTGGATGCGTTTGCATTTTTCCTTTCTACTTGCTACTTACTTCTTGCTACATATCTTTCCCTCGGTATTGTCCTCGCTTTCGCGATAGGATTCCACCGATATAAGTAAACTTCTTATATTATATTTCTACAATATACCGCCGTGATACACATACTGTGTATTTGGGCTTAATCTCATTTTTAAACATAAACAAATTAAATTTGTTTTCCTCAACGGTTCAAACTGTCGAAATAATAATTACGAATTAAGAATTAAGAATTAAGAATTTGATGCGTTTGCATTTCATTCTTAATTATTAATTATTAATTATTAATTACGGTCTCAACGGTTTGAACCCAGCTCGCGTACCTTTTTAATTAGCGAACAGCTAAACCCTTGGTAGCTTCTCCACCACCAGGATAAGGTGAGCCGACATCGAGGTGCCGAACTCCGCCGTCGATATGAACTCTTAGGCGGAACTAGCCTGTTATCCCTAGAGTAGCTTTTATCCGTTAATCTTCATCCGCATCTAATGCGAAATGTCGGTTCACTATGTTCTACTTTCGTATCTGCTCGACAAGTACGTCTTACAGTTAAGCTAGCTTGTGCCATTACACTATCGGCACGGTTTCCATTCGCGCCTAGCTAACCTTAATAAACTCCTCCGTTACTCTTTAGGAGGATACCGCCCCAGTAAAACTACCCACCAGATACTGTCTCTCTAAGTTTTTGCCTTAGAGATTAGAACATATAGTCACAAAAATTGGTATTTCACTGATGAGTACCGTACAACCGAAATCGTACGTATAACCTCTCCCAACTATGCTACGTAGTGTAATCATATGCTCAATATCAAGCTGCAGTAAAGCTTCTAGGGTCTTTTCGTCTATCTGCAGGTAACCGGCATCTTCACCGGTATTGTATTTTCACCGAGCAGGTCTTCGAGACAGCTCTCCAGTCATTATGCCATTCGTGCGCGTCGGAACTT
>JBAZQY010000001.1:0-350459 GCA_041663185.1 Minisyncoccota bacterium | reverse complement strand
TAGTCAGCTGAAGAATATCCTCCAACTGCTACTAATTTTTGTCCATCAGAAGATGAGGCAATTGATTGCCAGTTGTGGAGGCCGGGGTTTTGTTGTTCCAACCACCCAGCTTGAGAATTAGATGGAAAGAGAGTAAAAATCGAAACAATTAATATTAAAATGGAAACAGAAACTTTAATAAATATTGATTTTTTCATAACTTTAATTAAATAATAAACTAATAATTAACAGACCTGCTAACCATCAAACTACTTAAATAATACCTTTTTAAAAATGTAAAGACAAGCATTTAAAAACCGCACAATTGTGCGGTTTTTAAATGCTTAATTATTTTATTTCATAAGTGATCACAACATTTGAAATTATTTTATTTTCTCCTTTAGGTAAAGTCGGAGCAGCAACACTATCCATCATTGCCCCAGCTCCAGACATCATTTTGGATTCATACATTGGATAACTATTATTTCCATTTTCTGAAAAGCTGACAACTCTACCGATACGCACACCTAATTCTTTAGCCAACACTTTTGCTTTAGCCCTTGCTTCTTTTATTGCCAAAGAGCGAGCTTGATCTTTGTAACTTTCTTCATCATCAATAGAAAATGTTGGGCCACTAATATCTGTCACTCCAATTCCCGCAAGTCCAGTGCGGATTTCACTTGCGAGATCTACTTCTCGTACTTTGACTGTGATTGATTGAGTAGCAGTATAACCTATGATCTTTGGATCACGTGTTGGACAAGGATAGGTATAGCAAGCAGATTGCTCATATGAATATTTTGGATTAAGTCCGCCATATTCTGATTTAATATCTTTTTCTTCTATTTTTTGATCCTTCAGATAAGTCAATGTTTTAGTTATCGACTCATTGAGAAGATCTTGCGCTTCTTTTGCTGTTTTTCCATCTTTACTTAAATTTATATATAAAGACGCAATATCTGAAACGGCTAATATTTCACCGCTTCCTTCGACTGAAATAACATCGCCTGTATAATTACGTTCAGGCATCGTTCTAACTTCATTAACCAACTTAGTAATTGTAAACAAAGAAACCACTACTATTAATATAAAAACCGAGACACTTATTTTTTTATCTTTTAAAAATGTTTCCATATGATTATATTATAACATAATATTATTCTTTATTTAAGGCTTCAATTGGGTTTAAACGGGCAGCATTTCGAGCAGGAAAAACCCCAAAAACAATACCGATAATTGAGGAAACCAAAACAGCTAGAATTACCCCCCAGAGTGGAACAATAAATTTCCACAGAAGCCCAAAACTTTGAGCAATTTTTGAAATTAAAAATGCTCCCAGGGCACCGCCAATGATACCAACAATTCCACCAATTAAAGTGAGGATCATTGCTTCGATAAGAAACTCATAAAGGATATCATGGTTACGAGCTCCAAGAGCTTTTTTTAATCCAATTTCTCCAATCCGTTCCGTCACAATGACATACATAATATTCATCACTCCCACTCCCCCAACAATTAAAGAGATCGAGGCAATCGCAATCAGCAAGAAAGTGATAGCTTGTAAAATCGTATTAAAAACACTTAAACTTTCTTCTTGGGTATTTACTTTAAAATCATCTCGAGATGAATTTGTAATATAATGATTCTGCCTTAAAATATCCGCGACATCCAGAGATGTAATTTTTGCTTTATTATTATCATAAAGTTCGACAACCGCATAAAATAAATAATCAATCCCTAAAATCTTTTTTTGTAATGTCGTCACCGGCACATAGACCTGGTCATCTTCTCCAGAGAAACTTATACTTCCACGGGGTTCATAAACTCCAATAACTTCAAAATTATAATTCCCAACTCGAATTAATTTGCCGATCGGATCAATCTCACCAAATAAATCAACTGCAATATTACTTCCTAAAATTGCGACTTGAGCTAGGGCTTTGTCCTCTTGAATTGTATAAGCTCGGCCATCAGCAATGACTCCTTTATCAATATCAAATCGTGTTGCATTGGCGCCAAAAATAAAAGCATTTTTAGAAACATCTTTATAGGTGACTACTTGTTGCCCGACAGATACTCCATAAGCATTTTTTACATTCGGAATATTTTTAATATCTTCTATGTCACGAATTTTAAGCGTCGTGACGGGAACTGCATTCTCAGCTGAACTATTTACATTCCCCGATGATTCAGCACCATTGGCTAAATCTTTGGTCGAAGCCGGCACAGACGTCTCGACAAATATTGTGTTCGATCCAAAAGCATCCACCTGAGAATCAATATAACTTTTAAATCCTTCTCCGGCTGACAAGACAAGTATAACCGTCCCAATACCTATCATTATACCGAGTGTCGTCAAAAGAGTCCTTGAAGGATTTGATTTAACTCCGCGTATAGCTTGTTTAAAATATAAATTATTCATAATGTAAGGCAACGATTGGGTCAAGTTTAGCAGCTTTAATCGCCGGATAAAGACCAAAAATAATACCCGTTAAAATAGAGACTCCAACAGCTAAAATAATAGCAATTGGTGAGATAATAAAATTCCAATCATATCCCGCCAATCTTGCTCCAACAGCAATCAAGTAAGAAATAAAGATGCCAACAAGAATTCCAATAATCCCACCAGAGAGAGTCAAGATGATTGATTCAGAAAGAAATTGATTGCGAATATTTCGTCTTGTCGCCCCTATTGCCTTGCGAAGTCCGATCTCACGAGTACGTTCGGAGACTGTCACCAGCATTATATTCATAATACCAATACCTCCAACAACAAGAGAAATCGCCGCCATTAAGCTCAAAAAAATACTTAATGTATCGGTGATGCTAGTTAAAACTTTCACTGCATCAGCTAAATCACGCACAGAGAAATCATCATTCTCTGGATTGGTAATTCTGTGTTGCTCTCGCAGGACACGTCTGATGTCATCCATTGTTGATTTAACATTAATAGCATCATCAACCTTAATACCAATGAATTGAATATAATCAATACCCAGTAGTTGGCGTTGCCCGATAGAAAATGGAATGAAAACTTGATCATCTTGGTTTGTAAATGCAACCGTTCCCATTTTTTTCTGAACTCCAATCACTCGGAAAGGAATACTACCCGTCTCTTCGATTAAAGCCGGATTATTATTTGGAACTTTAATTTTTACAACTTGGCCAAGCTCATCACCGCTCGGGAATAAACCAGTCGCGACATCATAACCTAAAACAATAACATTATCCCCTGCATTACTTTGTTCTTCGGAAAAAAATTCTCCTTTTTCCATTTCTATATTATGAGCCTTCGGATAGACTCCACTGGTTGCAACAAAACTTGTATCAATACTTTCTCTCCCAGAAATTATAGTGGCACTACCATTAACAGATGGTTCAACATAGAGAGCGTGAGGAACTTTACTTTTATCTTTTATCGCATCTAAGTCACGCTGTGAAAGAGTTTTTATTTGAACTCCAAAAACTGCCGCTGGTGGGCCATTGTCATTACTTTTCCCTGGCATAACACCAACTAGATTCGTCCCCAATTTAGTTATTTGTCCGAGAACTAAAGATTGTGCACCCGCTCCGAGAGAAATAATAATAATAACTCCAGCGACTCCAATAATAATTCCTAGTATTGTCAAAAACGACCTCCCTTTTCGGGAAAGCAAATCTTTAATAGTCACTTTAACTTGAACTAATAAATCGTGCATATTTTAATCGGTACTTTCTTTAGAATGAATTCTCTCACTTTCAGGAACTTTTTTATCTGAAATTATTTGTCCATCACGAATAGTAACTATACGTTTTGAGTGGAGAGCCACATTCACATCATGAGTCACTAAAATAATTGTTCGGCCTTCTTTGTTTAATTTCTCTAAGATATTCATGACCGCACTACCACTTTTCGAGTCCAGATTACCTGTCGGTTCATCCGCAAAAATAACTTTTGGGTCGCAAACTAAAGCTCGAGCAATAGCAACTCTTTGTTTTTGTCCACCAGAGATTTGATTACTCAAATAATGCAATCGATCACCAAGTCCAACTGACTGCAAAGCCTCTTTGGCTCTATCAATGTGTCCTTTTTTAGAACCACGATTATAAAAAAGTGGTAACATCACATTATCAAGAACCGTCGTCCGTGGTAATAAATTAAATGATTGAAACACAAAACCTATTCGCTCATTACGAATACGAGCAAGTTCATCATCAGTAAAATCTTTTGTATTTTCTCCATCAAAAAAATATTCTCCAGAAGTTGGCCGATCCAAAAAACCAATCGTGTGCATTAGAGTTGATTTCCCAGATCCAGATGGACCCATGATGGCAATGAATTCCCCCTCTTCAACTTGCAAATCTACATCATGCAAAACACGAGTGATGACTTCACTATTCTCATAATTTTTTATTATATTTTTAAGCTCAATTAACATTCTTATTTAGTTTTTATTAAAACTACAAATTCATCACTTTCTTTGAGCCCACTCATTACTTCTACCATTCCGCCATCCGCTTCAAGCCCGGTCGTGATAGGCACTTCTTTAAATTTTTTCTTGCGCGGATTAGTAATTAGTCGCACAGTTTTATTCCCTAATGTATCTATCAAAATAGATCGAGACGGAATAGCCAGAGTATGGTTTTTTTCTTTCACTTTAATTGTCATATTAGCTGTCATCCCTGGACGCAAATCAATCGCTTGATCAACACTGGCTGTAATTTTATAATTCACAACTCCTGAAATAACTGTCGAGGAAGGATCTATTTTTGTAATGCTTCCTTTAAAAGTTTGTTCGGAACCAAAAGCATCATAGGTAATATCAATTGGCATACCAATTTTGATATTTGCAATATTTGCTTCATTGATATTGGCCTCAAGATAAATATTTGAAACATCTTGAAGAACCACAACTTCAGCAAGTGCAGAAGCTAGCTCCCCCGGCTTAATATCTATTCGAGTAATTGTTCCATCCGCTGGAGCAGTAATGAGTGTATCTTTGTATCTAGCGTCAGCAAGTTCAACTTGCCCTTGGGCAGAGATAATATCGGCTCGTGCCAAATCAATATCCGATGGTCGTGCAATTGCTTTCTTAAGATCAAGAGCGGCTTGGCTTTGGTCGATTGCTGATTTTGCTTGAGCCAGGGCTAATTGATAGGCATTATAATTTGCTAAATAATCTGAAGCATTTTTATTTGGAATATTAATAATCCAATCAGTATAAATTAAGGTTGCATTTTCTGGGAATTGAATGAGAAGTCCAGAATTCCCTATTGGTTGGGGGGTTGTTGTTGAAACATCGCCCTCAACAGTAATCAATCCTCGCGTTTTAAAAATACTATTATTTAACTCGATTTCAATTCTTATTTCACCCTCTTTACCCAAATTATAGTTTCCACTAATAACTGGAGCAGTATAATCTTTAGTTAAAGGATATGGTAAAACTTCAGGTGTTGAATTAAGTAAAGTCTTATAAGCATTCTTAACTAGAGTCTCTTGTGTGAGTTTGGTCTGATCAAGAGTAACTTGAGCAAGAGCGATTTCTTCACTCGTTGCTCCTTCTAAAATTCTTTTGTATCTGGCATTTGCTGCCGCGAGTGCTCCACGAGCCGAAGTTAAAGCTGCCAGTTCAGATGCTTGGTCTAAGGTTGCGATAACTTGCCCGGCTTTAACCTTATCGCCCACTTTTACTTTTATTGATTTAACTGTTCCACTTTTATTGAAAGATAAATTCAAATCTGTGCTCGAAACAACTTGCCCAGTGGCAAGGACCGTCTGCTTCAAGTCGGAATACTTCACAACATCAGTAACAGTATTTGCTATATCAGGATTTGGTTTCAGAATTAAAATAAGTGCAATCACAATAACAATCCCAAGTGGTATTGAAAAGCGTTTCTTTTTTAGAATTTTATCTAATACAAAATCTTTTGTTTTTTTCATAATTATTTGATATCAACTAATTCAACTTCAAAAATGAGAGTCGAGTTCCCAGGAATCCCATTGTAGTCATTCGGACCATAAGCTTTTTCTGGAGGAATTGTTAAAGTTTTCTTTTCTCCAATTTTCATCCCCACTAGTCCTTCATCCCAACCTTTTATAACCATGCCTGCCCCTAATTTAAATTCAAACGGTTGGACATGCCTAAATTCTGGTAATATATTTGAGTCAAAAACTTTACCGTCTGTAAATCGCCCTGTATAATTCATAACTAAAACGTCACCCGGCTTTGATATTTTTTCCATAGTATTTGTTTGTGGTATTACTTCATCTTTTATTGTATTTTTATTTAAAAGCAAATAAATGACACCGCCAATAACTAGAGCGACAATAATAATAGAAACTATAATACCCATATTTTCCTTTTGATTTTTCATAATGATGAAAAATTAATTAATAATGAACTTATATTATAACACTTTTTTGTATAAATAAAAAGGAGAAGAATCATAATAATTCTCCTCCTTAAATTTTATCCCCCGAGAGTTTTTATTTCTCCGGTGTATTTTCTTTTGCGATTTTACCCAGATCAAACAGACTAGGTTTTATTGTTTTACTGGAAATATTTTCCAGCATGGTATATAACCTCTTGAGGTGCATCGTGTGAAAATCTTCCAGTTCAAAACTGTAATTCCATCCACGATCATAAGTTAAAGTTCTCTCGGCATGATGTTCCCGGTTAAATGGACCTCCAACCTGGACTCTCCAACTTGTAACAAGTTTTTTCTTTATGTCTGTCCATGGTTTTAAAAGATCTTTTTCCGAAAGATAATCCCCCGGATACCAAGTAATGCCCCTTGTAAGTAAAGTTGGATCTTCTTTCCCCCCTTTACGTGAGGAAATAGATACATAATCATGCGGTTCGGAACCAATCCTGTAGCAACCCGCGATTCCTCTTCTTATATCCTCACCATCAATAAAACCAAATCGTATTTTAGCGGCATCATTCCAGTACTCAAGGACTTCACCGTTACGCACAGCAATAGTGTCAGTACCCTGAAACCAAAATTCGCAACCTGGATTCCATTCAGTGAAATATGGTGCTACACTGACAGGTTCTGTAGTTTGTTCCATGAATTGTTCCAATTTAAGGGAATCAATTTCATAGTTTCGCCATGTTTTCTCCAACTTATTAAGTTGTGAGCTAACATCTTTTCTGCATGATGTGAACGAAAAGGCAATCATAAGCAGAATTACAAAAGAAAGAAAGTTTAATGTTTTCATGGTCAAATAATTTTTGGTTAAGTTCATTACGTTAATTATTTTCAAAATCCTTAAAGATTCTAAAAATAATTAACGAATTCGTTTACCCTTTAATTAATCAAAACCATGAAATTTTCAAAGAACCATTTACCCTTATAGTATAGCATATTAGGAAACAAAAGTCAAGTATTTTAGCCGATTTTCACTAAAATAACCTTATTTTTAAAGGTATTTATTTAAAATATCTCCCCATAATTTAACCCACTAGGTCTTGCCTAGGGGGTAGGAAAATAAAAAATGCTCGCACGAAATAAATCGTACGAGCATTATCATAATCCATTGTTTGTAAATCTTACATATCCGTAAGATTGAGATCGTTGACGTCCCAATCAACCGGTACAGATTCCTCCTGCTTTTCTTTCGGTTTGAGTGGAGCCAGATATGGTTGCAACAGTAATCCTACTGTTCCATTATCATATCTGATGTATTGTCCTTCTTTCACCTTTTGCAGATACCCATTGGATGACCTTGTGGGGATTTTCCCATCTTGAGGTCCCCAATAAGTTTCGGCCATTTTCAAGCCCCCATAATCCTTGCGATGAAGATTCCACTCAAAATATAAAACATTGTTATGTTCCGAATGGTAATCATCATACGATGGAGCAAAAACTCGGATATTATCATCAAAGATAATCGGTTCCTTTGCCGGAATTTCATCTACCTGAACCACTAAAGTATCCGGTTCTTCTTCGTAGTTTTCGAGAATCTCATCATTAACCCTTCCGACTACATAGTACCAGCGCTTATCCTTAAAATCATAACGTTGGATTCTGTTCCCCCAATATTCTGTGGTAAAAAATGATTTTTCCTTTTTACTAAGAATTCCATTTTGTGGACAGTCGAACTTTCCTAAAGCTTCTCCTTTTGAGCAATCTTTATTGCCAGCAAAGAGTTTGGACTCTTTACTTTCAATATCAAGAGCTATGTAGCGATGATTCCAATCATCTGTGATAATAAGAATCTTGCCTACAAGCATCAGCCCTGATGGTCCGCATAATTCCGTTTCTGATCGGCCAGGTAAACCATTTGCATTCCCCCAAAAATGAGAGATAGTACCCTCCTGACTTACCTTTATGATTCTGTTCGAGTAATATTCAGCGATAAACTTATCGCCATTTTCACATTCAACCATATCATAAGGACAATTAAGCCCTTCTAGATAAACCGATTTAACTGTATCTGTTTCAGAGACAACATATTTTAAAATTCTGTTAGCCCCTGACTCCACGACATAGAGAATTTGTTCTTTTTTTGTGGATTCTTTACTTTTAACCAAAGACATAACCTGGTTTAACCCGGAATCAAAAACGGAAAACTTCACAGCCTTCCCCTTTTTATCAACTTCAATCGCCTGGATACGTCCATCATTCCAGGCCTCAGCAATCAAAATGATATTCTCGGTTAAGAATACCCCGCATGTCGGGGAAGCAAATTCTCCAAGAATAGAACGATCATGGGCCTTTTTGTGGCCCGCAACATACACGAGCCCCTTTTTGTTTCCCTTATCAACATACCTAAAAAGCTGGTTGTTGAAAGAAGAAATGACAAAAAGGTTGTCTTGTTTGTCAAGGAAACCTGCAATGCCATGGCTCCAGCGACCATCAGGATGACTGTGGGCATTGTTGAGGGTAATAACTGGATTCCACTTTCCAATGGAATCAGAAATCTGGGAAAAACTTTTGGTGGAAACGAAAATTGACATCACCAAAGCAATAAAGAAAAAAATTTTTGTTTTCATGTTTTGAAATAATTTAATGTTAGATTAATTTGTTTAGCTTTTTTAACCCCCCCCACAAAGAAGCTAGAAAAGCCAAACAAATAAACATTAAATATTAAAATCCATGAATATTATCAAGGAACAAATTATGATGGTATTGTAGCATATTGTGAGTTAAAAGTCAAGAGGTAGAGTCAAGCAAAAACCCTTATTTTGTAAGGGTTTTTGCTTGACTTAGTGTATTTATTTTATTTTCTACTTTCTATAATAGTCGTCGCAACACTCTGTGGAACGATGTCATAACGGATGAATTCCATTGTGAATCCTGCTCTCCCCTCGGTCATTGAACGGAGGGTCGTCATGTATCCGAACATTTCCGAAAGTGGAACGATAGCACGGACGGCTTGGTTTAATCCACGAGCTTCCATGCCTTCGATAAGTCCACGCTTCGATGACAAACTTCCTGTCACATCTCCCATGAATTTCTCTGGTGTCACAACTTCAACCTTCATCATTGGTTCAAGCAAAACTGGGCGAGCCATTTTACATGCATCTTGTACAGCCATACTTGCGGCGATTTTGAAAGCCATTTCATTTGAGTCAACATCATGATACGATCCATCCCATAGATCAATCGAAACATTAACAAGTTTAAATCCAGCGAGCACTCCACGATCAAGACCTTCTCGGAATCCTTTTTCACAAGCCGGAATATATTCTTGGGGAATTGCTCCTCCTTTAATGTTATTGATGAATTCAAATCCTTTATCTCTCTTCGTATTCTTTGGAAGATCCTCTGGGTCAATTGTCATATCCATTGGCTTAACTTTAATTTTGACGTGACCATAGTTTCCACGACCTCCTGATTGCTTGATGTACTTACCTTCTACTCCGGCTTCTCCGGTAATTGTCTCACGGTAAGCCACTTGTGGTTTGCCGACATTTGTCTCAACAGCAAATTCACGCTTCATACGGTCAACAATAATTTCCAGGTGAAGTTCTCCCATTCCAGCGATGATTGTCTCATTTGTCTCAATGTCGGTTGAAACTTTAAAAGTTGGGTCTTCTTGAGCAAGACGAGATAACGCCATCCCCATTTTCTCTTGGTCAGCTTTTGTCTTTGGCTCAACGCGAAGTTGAATCACTGGCTCAGGGAAAATAATTCTATAAAGTTCAATTGGATGCTCTTCATCACAAAGAGTATCTGAAGTAATCGTATCTTTCAGTCCGACAGCTGCAGCAATTTCTCCGGCGTAAACTTTCTTCACTTCTTCACGGTCGTTAGCATGCATTCGCAAGATTCGTCCGATACGCTCTTTGTTGCGAGTACGTGGATTATAGACATAACTTCCAGCTGCTAAACTACCAGAATAAACTCGGAAGAAAATAATTTGTCCGACGAATGGGTCTGTCGCTACTTTGAAAGCAAGAGCTGAAAATGGTTCCGCATCAGAAGCTGGACGAGTTTCCTTTTGGTCAGTATCGGGATTAATTCCTTCAATAGCTGGAATATCAAGTGGGCTTGGAAGATAATCAATAACGGCATCAAGGACTAGTTGAACTCCTTTATTTTTTAGAGCCGAGCCAGCAAAAACTGGAAAGATTTTGTTAGCAATAACTGCTTTTCGCAAAATAGATTTTAGGGTTTCAACATCTGGAATTTTTCCTTCAAGATACTCTGTCATAACAGCATCATCTTGTTCAACAATTTTTTCTATAAGTTCAGCATGGTATTTCTCGGCATCAGCTTTTAAATCTTCTGGTATTTCTTTTTCTAACACTTTATTCCCCATCTCGCCTTCAAAATAGTACGCTTTCATTTTGAGTAAATCGACAACCCCTTCGTGTTTCTCTTCAAGACCAATTGGAATTTGCATGCGAACAGCATTTCTATTTAAACGATCAAGAATTGTCGCATATGAGTGTTCGAATGATGCACCTGTTCGATCAAGTTTATTAACAAAACAAATTCTTGGAACCATAGCTTCATCAGCGTAGCGCCAGTTTGTTTCGGATTGTGGTTCAACACCAGCCACACCATCAAAGACGACAACCGCTCCATCGAGCACGCGCAGTGACCTTTTCACCTCAACGGTAAAATCAATGTGTCCTGGGGTATCAATAATATTAAAACGATGTTTTTTATTTTTATCAGTAAGTGCGTAAGTTGGTGTCCAAAAACAAGTAACCGCGGCTGAAGTAATAGTGATTCCTCTTTCACGTTCTTGTTCCATCCAGTCTGTTGTCGCTTCCCCATCGTGAACTTCTCCTATTTTGTGTGACATTCCAGTATAAAAAAGCACACGCTCACTTGTCGTAGTTTTCCCCGCATCAATGTGGGCAATAATTCCAAAATTTCTAACTTTTTCTAACGGATAATCTCTTTCCATATATTACTTTTTCCTAAAACTTAATATTAAAAAGCGCCATAGCGCTCCTAGCACTATATAACAAAAGCGTTCTTTTTGCAAATAAAAAGAAAAATTAAGATAGTGGTTCTTGAGAGCCCAAAATTTCCATACCTAATTCCTTGGCTCGTTTCATTGCCGAGGCTTTAGCTTTTAAGTTTTTATCATTTAATAAACGTGTTTTACCATCCTCACCGACTTGAAATCTATCCCAGCCAGCATTTCCATAAATAACACCGATCATAGAAAATTCCTTAAAATCTTGAAGGGCTTCTTTATATTGGTTATCAACTATTCTCTTCCAATTTTGAATCATTTGCTCCTTCATTTCCTGATCTTCAACATGACAATATTCGATCTCTGCTATCATATCCAAAATTTTAGGATTTGTAATGATAGCTTCTCCAAATTCATTATTTTCAAATTGCTTAGATATTGCTCCCTTGATTTCTGCAATTCTTTGATCATTTTCTATTTCTTCTAGTCTCTTCTTTTTAATTTTAGCTTGTTTGTCTTCTTCACTCAAAACTTCAACAGGGGCTATTTCTTGAACCATCTCATTAGTTTTAATTACTTCCTGATTATTTCCATTCATTTTTTGTTCTATATTCATACTCTAAATATAACCCCACCCGAGGCATACTGTCAACATTAACTTAAAATATTCGCATTTTACCAAACTAACGCTATAGCAATGGTTTGGTAAAGACTAATTTGTGAGATTATATCCCTTAGCAAGTTTAAATGTTTTTATTGAATCCTTTAAACCAACACTTTTAAGGTAGGCGACAAATTCCTTGGGTAATGGCGATGGACCAACCCAAACACTTCGCTGAATCATTACAAAATGAAACGTCTTAAGCTCTCGGCGGAGCCATTCCCTTTCTGATTTTTTTTCTTCAGGAATATCATATAACAGGAGTAAATCTTTCGGGTCCTTGTCTGTTTTTTCCGATATAAATTTTTTTAATTGATTTTGCTTTTTATTTAAATAATCCTCACCTTTGTAAGTAATAAAATAATCTCCATTTATTTCTTTTATATACCCCCTACTTTTTAACTCTGAGCACCTATTAGCCAAAGTTTGATATTTATAATATTTAAAATCCGGCAAACCTAAAAATCCTATTCTTATACCTTTATATCGAACTACATGTTTGCCTTTATTGTCACTTAAATATTGAAGAATTGTATTTTCTACACTCATAAAATCAATTATACTACCTTTACCAAACTAACGCTATAGCAATAGTTTGGTAAAGTATTTATATCTCTATTTTTGGAGTAATTTATACTATTATTTTTAATATTTTTTATAAATTACCTACCGAACACAGCGGGTGTAGTTTGGGAGGGATTTAACTCGGAAATTTACTACCCCATTGCCAAAATTTACGACCCACGCACTTGTATAAACTTGTTGGAAAGTTGTACTTGTCCAATAATAAACCGCTGGGGTATTGGGAAATGCTTTATTATTTAAAGTTGGCTCTACTCCAGATAAATCGACAAGTGAAGCCAATTCGTTTCTATTAGGAAGTCGCCATCGAGCACCCGCGAGATTCAAGGTGTTGCAATAAGTTAATGCACTTGCCCAATTTGAGGTTGTGGAAATGCCAGAGCATTTTAAGGTATCTTGCCCACGAGAGCATTTCTGCCAAGTTAGATTTGTCGCCCGATCATAAATAGTTCCATTGCCATTATCTGTAAATCGCTCCCCTTCCTCTGGTAATCCATTTTGATATTCTCCATCTTGTCCAGTTCCACCACAAGAAATAGAAACGCCGAAGACGCTCCAGCAATTCGTCTGCCCGGTTTTAGGCAAGATAACCGTAGAAGCTAGCACGTTAGTTGAAATAAAAATTACACTAAATAAAATAACAAAAATTATATAGGAGAGATTTTTAAAAAATTGCATAAATAAATTAAAAAGTAATAATTAATTAAAATTATATCACTTATATTTTTACATTCAAAACCTTAATAAATAAAGAAAAGGGTTGCTCGTACTATGACAAGCAACCCTTTTCTTTATTTATATTTATTACCAAGCAAAGTGAGCAAAGGCTTTATTACTTTCAGCCATTTTGTGAGTATCTTCACGCTTCTTGACTGCGGCTCCTTCATTTTTTGAAGCTAAAATTAATTCTTCAGCAAGTTTTTCGGAAATTGGGGCTCCTTTTTTACCGCGAGCGGCCAAGATAATCCAACGCATCGCAAGAGCTGTTCGGCGTTCAGGTCTAACTTCGCGTGGAACTTGGTAGTTGGCTCCACCAATACGTCGTGAACGAACTTCAACAAGTGGGCCAGCATTTTTGATAGCGGTGTCAAATATTTCAAGTGGATTTGGATTACCAGTTTTTTCTTTAATTATATCAAAAGCTTTGTAGACAGATTTACGAGCTGTCTCCTTCTTTCCATTTAACATTATATTGTTAATAAACTTCGCAAGTTTTGGCGAGTTATAAATTATATCTGGTTCAACAATATTTTTATTTTTTATTTTTCTACGCATATTTTTCTAAATTATTTTTTTACTTCCTTAGGTGTTTTTGTTCCATACAAACTTCTTGATTGTCGGCGTTTCTCAACTCCAGTTGTATCAAGACGTCCACGAACAATGTGATAACGAACTCCAATCAAATCTTTCACACGTCCACCACGGATCATGACCACTGAGTGCTCCTGTAAATTGTGCCCTTCTCCTGGGATATAGGCAGTGACTTCCATTCCGTTTGTAAGACGAACACGAGCAATCTTTCGGAGAGCTGAGTTAGGCTTCTTTGGAGTTGTAGTTGAAACTTTCGTGCAAACCCCACGCTTAAATGGCGCCGGGTAAAAAACTGGCTTATTTTTAATTGTATTAAAACCGCGAGCAAGAGCCACGGCCTTAGACTTTCTTTTTGTTATTTTACGGCTCTTTCGAACCAATTGATTAATTGTAGGCATACTCGATTTTAATTGAAAACAAAAATAGCCATTAACTGACTAGTTAAAATACTTTACTATAATACGTCTAAAAATGCAATAGAGGACAAGATGTCTATCCTAAACCAGTTAAAAGAGAAAAAGCGATGAAAATAACAGGTGAAATACTACTCCAAATAAAAATTATGAAAAAGAGTAGAAAAAACATTCCCCATCGTTCTAGAAAATTTTCTATTTGACGGAATCTAGCTGGAATAAATGAAAACATAATTTTTGAACCATCAAGTGGTGGAATGGGAATGATGTTAAACAGAGCGAGAACCAAATTCATGAGAACAATAATTGATGAGATTTTGTAAAAAGGATGAACGATCATTGGATCATAAACTGGGATACCCAATAATGGCGCGAATCTAATAAGAAGACCGAAAATAATTGCAATAATTAAATTGGCGGCTATCCCCGAGAAAGCTACAATCATATTCCCAACTCTACCATTCCTTAGATTTGCTGGATTGTAAGGAACTGGTCGTGCCCAACCAATAACAAAACCGGCTTTCATTAAAATAAGCAGTAACGGCAAAATAACCGAACCAAATGGATCTAAATGCTTGATGGGGTTTAGAGTAAGCCTCCCAGAAAGTCGTGCTGTATTATCCCCCAGTAGATATGCCGAGTAACCATGAGCAAATTCATGAATGACTACAGACATAATTAAAACAAAAATATAAAATATTCCATCAATAAATTGGGCTTGCGCGAGCATGTTTTATATGATAGCATACCTTCATCTACCTGTCCCGTTAGAAAATGAACGGGCTGTGGAATAAGGGTCTGGCTTAATAATTTAAATTTTCTAATGGGATGGCGAAAGTTTGCGATATAACAAAAAAGGGTTCAAAAATGGCAGGGGGGTACTCCAACGTTGTTCGTGCTACCAAATTCAACCCTACAGGCATGGTTCGCAAATATCCAAATTTACAAAAGAAAAGAATATACGTTCCTGAACTTAAAAAATACTTCCCTCTCACACTATCGACCAAGGCCATAAAAACTATCAATAAACACGGCGCCTACAAAGTTCTAAAAAAAGCCGGAATCATCAAATAAAAATCCTCACAATTGTGAGGATTTTTATTAATTAAATAAATTAAAATAGTCTTTGAGAAATACATTGCGCAGGCTGACGAGCCGAGCATAGCAAAAATTCAGCAGAATTTTATGTGCGTATTTCGAGAAGAGCTATTTTAATTTATTTAATTAACCCTCAAAGAGAAAACCACAAATAGCTCTTCCCAGAGGGTACATAAAATTTCTTGCTAGAAATTTTATCAGTTTTCGCGCCGTCGCGCTCAAAAGCCCCTCTGATAAGACTATTTGTGTTTTTCTCTGGGTTTAGTGCACCAGTTTAGTACCATCTGTTTTGAAAATTATGTTTCCTTTTTCGTATGTCGCTAGATATGGAATATCGAGCAAGTTTAAATTATCTAAAATCTCTTTATGGGGATGCCCATATCGGTTATTTTCTCCGGCTGAAATAATTGCAACATCAGGATCCACCCTCTCTAACCATAAAATACTCGAGGAAGTACGCGAGCCATGATGTCCCAGCTTCAAAACATCTGATTTTAGGTTTGCAATATTTTCATTCCAGCCAATTAAGTTCTCGGTGTACTTTGTAGCATCCCCCATTAGCATAAAAGAACTCTCCCCATAAACGAGCCGGCCGACAATAGAGCCATCATTGCGTTCCCAATTAATAACATCTCGATCAGGGAATAAAATATCAAAATAAATATTTTTCTTATCATCTAAAATAATACGAGTTCCACGCCTAGTAATTTTATCTGGTATTTTATTTTCTGATATTTCTTTTTTTAAATTTTCATATACTAAAGTATCTGATTTTGTCCCCGGTTCTAAAACCAATCCAACTTTATAATTTTTAAGAACTTCGACTAATCCTCCAATATGATCCTCATCTGGATTTGATACCACAACCACATCAATTGATTTATCAAAAATCGGCATGACTTTTATGAGTTTAGGTAATATTTCAACACCCTTCCCTCCATCAATAAGCATTTGTTTGCCACCTGGCGCTTCTATATAAATCGCATCTCCTTGCCCAACATCAAGAAAAATAACCTTTAAATATTTGTGTGTAAAATCGCGAGCATAAATAAAATAACCAATAACAACAGCCGAAATAACTAGAGCGGAGATGAAAATATATGGTAAGTATTTTTTAAAATTCTTCATGGTATACTTAATATATTAGCATTAATAAATTAGAAAAAATATGGAAACATTTACAACTAAAACATTTAATATTCCTAAACTTGTAGGAATATCAGAGAAAAATATTGAAGAGCATTTAAAACTTTATAAGGGTTATGTCACAAATGCTAACCTTATCTTTAATAAATTATATGAATTAAAAAGTGACCCAGAGAAAAACGCTTTTGTTTTAGGTGAACTTCAGCGTCGGTTTGGATTTGAATTTGATGGGATGCGAAATCATGAATATTTCTTCGCATCTTTATCTGACGGGCCAAAAGAAATAAATATAGAAGGTGGTCTTTATAAAAAAATAGAAAAAGATTGGGGTTCGTTTGATAACTTTTTAGCTCATTTTAAATTTGTCGCCACCACTCGTGGAATCGGTTGGACAATGCTTTACTTCGACAAATTAACCGACAAATTGATAATTACTTGGGTAGATGAACACCACTTGGGTCAACTGACTGGTCTTTCCCCTATTTTATGTCTTGATATGTGGGAGCATGCTTATGTCGCTGACTATCAACCATCAGGTAAAAAACAATACATTGAAGATTTTTTCGCAAATCTAAACTGGCAAGTCGTTGAAGAAAATTTTAAGTAGCAAAAAAAAATAAAAACCACGAAAACTCTCAAAAATAAATTCCTTATCCCTCTTCGCCCTTCGGGCTCCGGCGCGCCCACACCTAGAATTTATTTTTGAGAGTTTTCGTGGTTTTTTTGAATACCAACCAAAACAAGAGTACGTAGAGTAAAATTGTCACAACGAGCGGAAAGGATTTTATAGTCACACTTGCAAATGGTAATCCGGCAAAAAAGTGCACCACGCCAAGAATGTAAGATAATAATAAATCAGAAATAAAAGCAAACGGCATAGATAAGGTTGGGGAAATAAAACCAACAATTCCCGTCAAAAAATTAAATAACATTGTGTATGGAATAACCGGCAGAATGAGAATGTTTGCCGGTAATGAGACAATAGAAAGTACCCCGGTTGAAAAAAGAATTAATGGTAATACTGCAATTGTTGCCCCGATAGTTGTGGCTACTGTTTCTCTTAATTTAAAACGCATTGGCATAAATGAAACCCACTTCATCACTTTCGGAGTTATAAAAAGTATCCCACCTGTAGCCAAAAACGATAACTGAAAAGACATATCTGTCACAACCCGCAGATCATAAGTAATCATTAAAAGTCCAGCAATAACAAGAATTCTCCCGGCTTGGCTTGTTCGCCCAGTTAACCGAGCAAGGAGAACGATCGAGGCCATAATTCCCGCTCGGATCGCTGTAGCTTGAGCGCCAGTCATGATAATAAATAAAATTATCACAAAGACACCGAAAATTATTGAAAGTGTTTGTGATAAAAATAACCCGAAAAATTTCATCACATTCTCAGAAACAATTGAAATGTTATAACCCGATAAAGCCACAATGTGGATTGTCCCAGTAGAAATAAACTCGTCTTTCATCCGCGAATCAAATCCACCACGAGCTCCCAGAATCAGACCATTAGCTAAATCCTTCTCTGGTGAAGATATAACCATTTGGATATTCTCCATGAAAAAATTCCTCAATTTAAAAAGTTGTGATTTGATCCAATTACCATTGCCACGAGAAATAATTTCTACTTCGGCATTATTGATAATGAAATAGATGTCTTGATTGGCCAAATACCTCTCATAATTAAATTCTTTTCCAGCCGAAGTCATAAAATTCTCTGGGGTTTCTAGCACTCCTTTTACTTTTATTTTATCTCCATATAAAATATCCACTTCCTTCGGAGCAACAACCAAGATATTACTTTTTTGGTTTGTCGGCCTTACAACAATTCGCTGATTAAATAATCTAACGTCAGGAGCATCAGTCACAATTCCCTCTACAGTTACACTCTCTCCCAATACCCTATCGTAAGAAGGTCTCTCAGGTAGAAAAAAGAAAAACCGCGATAATGCAATTATCACTAAAATCAGAATGATAATTACTTCCCTTTTTGTCATTTGAAATTATTATATCAAAAAATCCCACCGACAGGTGGGATTTTTTGATTATTTTTGTAAAATTAACTCTTCTAATTCCACAAAATCGGCTTGGACCTCTTTTTTTTCTGAATCTTTTAGATTTTTTTCGGCCCACCATATAACGCCACCTTTTTCCATTATTTCTTTAAAATAACCATTTTGAACTTGATCATTTCTAAATTTTGAGGCTATTTTCTGTTGCCACGAATGAAGTGTTGTTGCCTCTGTATTGGTCTTCTTACCATCAAAAATCTCTTGATAAGTAAAAACTTCTTTTGAGTTACTGATATCAATTGAACCAACCAAATCACCACCTGGTTCTCCAAGGTTACTCAAAATACCGTCACCGTTTACATCTACAAACAACGATGCCTTCAATTCATAGTTACAATCTCCCTTCTTTCTATCTAAAAGAGTATGCTCCTCGTCAACAGTAACAGTACTATCTTTCACTAATATTAAGTCTTGAATTATTGCTAAACCATTACCATTTGATATGTAGTGAACTTCAAGTGGTCTTCCAATTATTTCTCTCATATCTTCCCCCATTGCACTATCAACTTCAACCGTAAAAGACTTCACAGTATTTTCAATATTCGTTTTTAATTCAGCTCTCTTCTCTAAAAAAGCCACCTTATTTGTATAATCTATACCAATTTGTTCCAACTTTTTTCTGGCATTTTCGGCAAGAATTTTTGCCGCTTCTGGACTTAACTGCCCTGACTCAATTGATTGAGCTATTGTAGGACCAGCAAGACCCATCATTGCAACTATGGCCATAATAATCTTTTTTATCATCCATTTTACTTTCCAACCCTTTTCAATCCCCTTAACCTCCAACGCAGAATCTATTGGAGTTATACTAGGGGCGGGAGGACGATTAAACATTTTCATATATTATTTTAATTAATATTAATAATTACTTTTATTATATCATATAATTAAAAATTTCTATTTATAAATAGAAATATATCAAAAAATCCCACCTTCTGGTGGGATTTTTTGATTATTTTGACTGTTATTTATACAAAGAATTAAGTTCTCTCTCCAATCGTGGGCCCATTTCAGGATCTTTTTCAGCCCTTTTACCATTAAATTCCTGAACTAATTCTATCATAGAACCCATAAGAGTGGCGTCTAACACTTGTTGCTGTTCTGGAGGCAAGTCTTTTGTACTAACTAGTTTAAGGTCTGGCATATCTGGAATAGTGACAGTTTCATTATCAACATTATCAGCAGTAAAATTCTGTTCTCCAAAATACTTAATATATTCATCAATTGATTCTTGCTCTGGAAATGGACTTGGGTTTTGATCTTGATCTGGGTTTACAGTAATAACATCAAATTGATCCACATCTCCAATTTCAAATTTTGCATTTTCGTCTCCATCATTACTTTCGTCATATTCATCAACCAAAAGCATTGTTGTTTTTGTTCCATCAGGATTTTCCTTTGTGTTAATTAGCATCAAATCCCCTGCCTGATTTTGTACAATTTCATTATTATTCCATTTATAAACTTTAACTTCATTATTGTTTACAGCATGGGTATAAGTTTGTCCAAAATTACCTATACCATTACTAACATTGTCCCTAACATATTCTTTTAATTTAATTAATTTCTCTGGTGTCATTTGGGCCTCTTGACTCATAACTTCTTGAGCTACACTAAAAAAACCTAAAGAAATCAAAAGTGCATAAAGGGCACTGGCATTTTTTGCTTTTTCTACTCCTTTTCCTACTGTCTCTTGTACTTTGTGTACAAAGTTTTTAAATTTTTCTCCCATAAATTTTTATTTTTTAATTTTTAATAATTTAGACCTGTTTAAATTACTCTGCCTTTCCTTTTTCTTGAGCAACTATGAGATAGTCACCCTTCCGGGTATTACCTGCATCCCAACTTTTTTCTAATGCAAAAATTTCTTTTTTAAGTTTACCGTCTTCGTATCTCACAATATCTGCTTCACCTGAAGTATACAGCCTCTTGCCGGGTTCTCCCGTATGAGCACGCCCCATATCTCTCTACATCTAAGGTGCCAGGCCAAACATATTTTTTATTTTTATCTCTCATGCTTTCAGGAATTTTATCTGAATTTTTAATTAAATCATTTAAATATTCTTCTCCCGGAAAGTCATACTGATCTTTCAAAGCTTCAACTATTTTTTTTGCAACAGTTATTGCTACCTGGTCTAAAGCTCCTAATTTAACTCCTAGCGCCTCAAGTTCTTGCGCCCCAAGAAGCTTCACAGGTAGTCCTTTTTCTTTCTCTAACGGAGATCCATCTTTATCTTTTGAACCTAAATTCATTTTTTCCATATTTTTTATAACTAATATATTAATAATTTATAATAACCTCGACTTTTTAATAATATTTTTAATAACTATTTCTAAGTTTTAATTATAACATAATATTTAAAACTTATATAAACCTTTACTCTTTATATTGTATCATATTGCGATGTATTTGTCAACCCCGTAGTGAATTTTGGTAAAGTGCGAAGCACGCCAAGGGCATTACCAAAATCTACTACAGGGTCAAGTAAAATAAGCCTTATAAAATATGCTTCTTTTGTGAATTTGCACAACCTGTAGCTATTTCATCGGCTTTATCATTATAAACATGTCCTGAATGTCCTTTTACTTTCTCCCACTTTATCTTCCCTTTATAACTCCTTGTTAACTCAATTAACTCTTTCCATAAATCCTGATTGAGGACCGGTTTTTTATTGGCAGTTCTCCAATTATTTTTCTCCCAATTATGTATCCAAGTTGTAATTCCAAGAAGAACATAATTCGAATCAGCAAAAATAGTCACCTCATCTTTTTTGTATTTTTCACTTATATACTTTAAAGTTTCAATTACCGCCATTAATTCCATACGATTATTCGTTGTATTTTTTTCATAGCCCCCCATCTCAACAATTTTGGCCTTTGGGGTCTTATTCTTAATTCCTAATTCTTCATTCGTAATTACAACTACCCCCCACCCTCCAGGCCCGGGATTACCAAGTGACGAACCATCAGTATATACTTTTATATTTTTGGTCACGTTTATATTTTAGCAATAAATGAGAAGCGGAAGCAAATGGATACCAATTTATTTGCTTCCTGTTCGAATGAAATTGCTATATTGTACTCAATCTACCACATCAACAATTCTTAATCGAAGCTCGTCACGGCCCGCAAAATTATTCTTCTCAAATGTCGCGACCAGGTTTATACTATCTCCTTCTTTTAAGACATCTTTGAAACTGTTTCTCGTTTTAAAGAATGAAATGGCTTTAATTTGTCGCCCGCGACTATTTTTGAAAGTTAATTCAAGATGATTTTTCTCTTTGCCAAATTCCTTAATCACAAATATTTCCAAATTTTGAAATAAAAATGTTGGTTTTGGATTCCCCATTCCAAATGGAGCAAGCTTCTCTATTACCCTGTAGTTCTCGTTTGTAACATCATCAATCGAAATAGTCGCATCGACTTTTAGTTCTTCATCACTTTCTTCTTCAACGATACTATCACCAAAAACTTTTAATAATCTTTCTTCTAAAAAATGAATCTCATCATAAGAAACAGAAAACCCTCCAGCCCCTTTGTGCCCACCGTATTCAAGTAAGCTGCCAGGTGGAAGAGAGCTCATTATTTCAACCAAATTTATCGCCCCCCAACTTCTACAAGACCCTTTTATAACTTCATTTCCATCGTTTCCCCAGACAAAAACTGGCTTCTTGTATTCTTCGGTAATTTTTGAAGCAATTAACCCCAAAATACCAACTCGCCACTTTGGATTTCCAATAACAATAAGCGGCTTATTTTCCCTCTTGTGTAAAATACCCTTCACATCTTTCATTATGTGGGCAACCATAACTTTCCTCTCATCATTTATTTTTACCAAGTGATCACTCAGAGTGCGAGCTTCAACTGCATCAGTTGTGGCGAGCATTTCAAAAGCTTTCATCGGCGCGTCCATGCGGCTAGCCGCATTTATTCGTGGAGCCAAAGTAAAAGTAATATCTTCTTCATTTAGTTTAGAAATATCGACTCCGGCCTTACGGAAAAGTTCAACGAGCCCTGGTCTGTGTCCTTTTCGTAAAACTTTCAAACCATAATAAGCAAGGACTCGATTTTCATTCAAAAGTGGAACCTGGTCGGCCAGAGTTGCAACGCCAGCCATATCGAGTAACCATTTCTCCCAACCTTTATGTATCTTCCAATATTCTCCATATTTTTTTACTAATGCTTGAACTAATTTAAAAGCAATTCCGGCTCCACAAAGCATCTTGTCTGGGTAATTACATCCAACTTGCTTGTGGTTAAGAATAGCGTAAGCTCTTGGAACTTCGTCTTGTGGCTCATGGTGATCTGTAATAATTACATCCATTCCATTCGCTTGTGCTTTGGATACTTCCTCGACTGCTGTAATTCCTAAATCAAAAGTTATTAAAAGTTTCACTTCATCTTGAATGAATTGGTCTATGGCATCATGATGGAGCCCATAACCCTCATCATGCCGATCAGGAATATATATAGAGAAATTGTCATAATTAATCTTATGAAAAAAATCATGCATTATAACCGATGCTGGGATACCATCACAATCATAATCACTGTAAATGACTATTTTTTCTTTAGCTTCTATCGCCTCAAAAATCCGCACGCAGGCGCGCTCCATATCTTTCATAAGAAATGGGTCGTAAAGATGCTCTTCGTATGAGGGATTTAGAAATCGTTCTCTATCTTCGTCACTAATTCCACGATTTCCAAGCAAAAGGTCAAGTAATTCTATCTCATTTGGCATACTTCTGATTTTACCATATAATACTGGCATGAACGAACAAGAAAAAAATTGTATTTTTTGTAAAATTGCAAAAGGAAGTATCCCTTGTAATAAGGTTTTTGAAAATAAAAATTTATTAGGTTTTTTAGATATAAAGCCAGTAAGTATGGGACATCTTTTAATAATTCCTAAAAAACACGTCGTCTGGATGCAAGATGCAGATGATAAAACAATCGCCAGCGCGTTTGTACTTGCTAAAAAAATGATGCTGACTCTTAAAAAAAGTTTAAAATGTGATTATGTTCAACTTTCAGTCGTTGGCAACGAGGTCCCCCATTTTCATATACACTTAATACCAAGATACGCTGGGGATAAATTCAGAAATTTCCCAACAATAGAATATAAAAATAAAGAAGATGAAAAAATAAAGAGAAAAATTATTTCAGCGCTCTGATTCCTGGAAGTGAGCCTTTGGCTAGAAATTCTAGTGTCGCTCCGCCTCCGGTTGAGACAAAGCCAAGTTTACTCTCTATTTTTAATTTTGAAATTAGAGCAACTGTGTCTCCCCCGCCGATGACATTGCCAGCTTTCCCTTTGGCAATAATTTTGAGAACTTCTTCCGTTGCTCCTCCAAAACCAACTTCATATTTACCAAGTGGTCCGTTCCAGAGAATAAATCCTGCTTTACTAATCAAATCTTTCAGTTGCAAAATACTTTGTGGACCAATATCGACAATATTTTCTTCAGGCATGACATCACTTGGCTTGGCTATATGACTTTTCCCATTTTTTGTAACTTCCACATCAATTGGCAATATTAGATTTTTACTTTTCATTAATTGTGGAAGTTGAAAATTAGTCTCTCCTACAAGAGAAACTCCAACTTCGTAACCTTTAGCTTTAAAGAAATCATTAGCGATTGCTCCACCAATAAAAATATTATCAGCTTGACGAAGAAATTTTTTAATCAAAGGAATTTTTGTTTCAAATTTGGCACCGCCGACAATCAGTAAAAATGGATGGAGAGGTGTGAAAACTTTTGATAAATTTTCTACCTCTTTTATAAATTGTAGCCCAGCATATCCTGGAATATGTTTGGTAATTCCAACAATTGAGGCATACTCACGGTGTGACTCCGGAAATGCTTCATTAATATAAATTTCTCCATATCGCGACAAGGCCCTTGCAAATGAAGGAGAATTATTCTTTTCTCCAGTTTCAGTTCGAAGGTTCTCTAGTAAAACTACTTCACCTTTTTTAAGTGAATTTATTCTTTTTTCTGTTTCGTCTGAAAAAATTGGAGTTTTAATGAATTCAAAATTTTTAATATATTTTTTCACAACTTGCGATACAGGCAACAAACTATTTGATCCATCATTACCAAAGTGCGAAATAATAATTATTTTTGCTCCCTTTTTCTGTAAATATTCGATTGTTGGAATTGCTTTTTTTATACGAAAATCATCAAGAATTTTTCCATCCTTGATTGGAACATTAAAGTCAGCCCGTACAATTACTTTTTTACCCAATAAACTTTTTAATTCTTTAATTGATTTCATAATTTTAATTTAGAGATTTCAGAATATCAACAAACTTTTTAGCATTCAAACTATCACGGCCAACAAGCAATCCATCGGCTTTTCCTTCTTCAACGAAAGATTTAGCATTGATGGGACTAACTGAACCACCATATAAAATCGGAATACTGTGGGCAATTTTACTATCATAAATATCAGAAATTACTTTTTTAATAAATATTTTCATTTCCATAAATTCTTCTTTGGTTGCTTCGCGGGTTTTATTTGAACTAATAGCCCAGACTGGCTCATAGGTTAATATAATATTTTTCATTTGGGCTTTCGTCACGCCCATCAAACAATTTTTTATCTGGTTTTCAACAAAAGAAAGATAGGCTCCTTCGTGGTCCCGATTATTTTCTCCAATACAAATAATAGGTATTAATTTAAATTTAAGTAAATTTAATATTTTTGCGTTTACAACTTGGTCAGTCTCACCTCCTGCCCGGCGTGAGCTATGCCCAGCAATAACATACTTAACTCCCAGACTAGTAAGCATCTCGGGAGGTACTTCTCCGGTATATGGTCCGCTCGTGTTTTCCGATACATCTTGAGCTCCAAGAATTATTTTTTTACTTTTAAATTTTTTTGCAACATCTAAAAAAGGAAAAGGCGGGCAAATAATGATTTTAGCATTTTTTATATTTTTTATACCTTTTAATACTCCATTAAAAAGAACTTCCGCCTCTTTTTGAGATTGCGGGTTGGCTTTCCAATTAGCAACAATCATTTTAACCATAAGCTAATTATACCACAAAATAGCTCCTTTTTGTAAGATTATTATTCTGTTTCTTTCCAGCTATCTATACTCCAAGAACCAGATGGCCCACTTGAGAAATTATTATTAGTTAATCCAGATTCATATGTAATCTTAGCTCCACCTTCAATTTCCATTTTATAGCCAGTAGCTTCTTTAAGAGCAGCCCCACCTGAAATTTTTATTGTCCCAACTGGAGCATAAACAATGACTGCTCCGGCCCCACCCGAAACTGTTATCGCCGTAGATGAATCACTCAAAGATAACATCATCAAATAACTTCCGGTTGTGCCAGAACCATTTGCATGTCCCCCACCGGAAATCACAATCGTTCCCCCAGATAAAATAACTCCATCATTTGTACCATAACTTGACGCCAATTTTATCAAGGCTCCACCACTAAGTGTAATATTTCCTGTAACCCATAAAGTCCCAGTTACAGTTAAAGTCCCTCCTCCACTAACAGATAAATTACCATTAATTTTTTTAGGTCCCAATGTTGCTCCAGCCCAACCAACATTATAATCTCCTGTATAAGTACCACCCGAGGTAGCATCCACTTTCCATTCTTCAATATTTGCTTCGGAAACAGGAAAAGCAATATAAGTCGGATCTGGTTGAGAAATACATGACTTATTATTCCCTGTCCCCACCTGACAATAAATATTTCCAGTAGAATTTGTATAATTTACCTCGTGAGCTTGAGCAGTTCCAGATTCAGTTCCAATATGTAATTGATTCCATTGACTTTCAGAAGTCCCATAAATTTTTCCATTTACTCCGCCTAAATATATTTTAAAATAATAATCAAGTCCAGATGGAGTAGTGTTGTTCCAAGTGCCTGTGAGTCTTCCAATTTTACCAAGACCATTAGCATAGGTATTACTTGAGGCTCCTATTGTATAATTTTTTGTACTCGAACCTAGAGGAGCATCAATGACCAGCCAGTATGTTTTTGAAGGATCAAGAAGTGGATTAGCATTTAATGAAACTTCAACCCAACCATAAGAAGTAGTAATAGATGATGGAATAGTTCCCTGAGCTAGAACGGTTGACCCCACACTTCCCGATGAATCATTCATAATTTTGACATAAGCCGTACTTGGAACAATGGGAGTTCTTTTCATATACAATTCTACTTTATTTAATGGACTTTCACTTACGATTCGGAAACTCTGAGCAATGTCTTGAGTAGCATTCGCATTACCAAAAACTACATTATAAGCTGGGGTGCCTGTTCCATTTGTCTGATCAGCAGCGATCGCTGGGCTATTAGCTGAAATTGCTGTGCCGGTAATAATTGCCGAACTGTCTCCTGAAATCGGACCATTCGCATAAACATTTCCATCAATAGTGCCACTGCCTTCGAGCTCTACTCCCCCAGGACCAACTAACACACCATAATTAAAAGAAACTCCAGTTGAGGTTGTCAACATTAAATCAACTGTGCGTTGATTGGTTTTAATATCACCAGTAGTAATTAAATGCTTATGACCACCACCTAGGTCACTTAATTCTGTTGGAATTGGAAAGAATGAATCATCTAAAAATAAAGTTCGTTCAGTTCCAATTGTGCCGACATTCATATTATTTTTTATCCGATAAATAATATCTTCAACACCAGATTCAGCAATAAAGTAAGCTTTTTTCGAATCAAAATTATCTTGCGCAATTCGAAATTCACGAACAACAGGAGTTATAATTCCAATTAAAATAGTTAAACTTATAAAGACAAAGAAGAAAACAACAATCATCATTGCCGCCCCGCCGTTATATTTTATTTTACTTTTTTCTTTCATTTTTGATTATTAATAACTCCCCCGGAAGATAATGGTATTATAAAAATTAGCTGATTTACTAATATTTCCACTTGAATATTCTAGAGTCATTTCTATTTTTATTCCCTCACTCTCTGTTGTTGTAATGTGCCGAAAAACCAAAGAAGATAGAGATACATTCGGCCCAAGCAAATTACCTTCTGGTTCTAAATTGTCATTTTTATATATATTTAAAGCTCCATCTTCACCGACGAACTTAACTGTGGAAGGGTCGCCGAAACCACCAACGCCAATTAAAACAATATTTGAAGAACTATTAAATGTAACTCCTTGAGCCCGACGCATTTCTCGTGACATACGTTCCATAGAAACAACTCCAGATTCCAGTAATTTACGATTAGTATTGGTTGTATTAAAAGAAGATAAAATTAAAATAAATGAATTAATCACTAAAATTGAAAGTGCTGTAAAAATAGCCAAATAAATTATTATTTCTATCAAACTGTAACCCTTTTTAAAGTGTGTCTTCATTTAATTAAAAAAATTAGTTAAATAAAAATTAATATTTTTGGAATTTATTGTGCCTCCATCTGGCCAAGATACTGTCACATTTATCTTTTTAATATTATCATCAACAGTGCCTGTTGATGCAATATCATCATTGCCATCACGATTAACTTCTGAGATAACAATTGTTCTGGTAAAAATTTCATCTATCGGCGCTTCTGGAGTCGTATTTAGAGACCAAGTATTTGTATTGAGGTTGAAAGATAAATAATAATTTGTTTCCAAACTCAGACTTGGAATTACTGTCCAATTATCATCATTATCTCGAATTGATTTCACTGCTTCAATTCCCTCTTCAATCAGCATACTAGCTTGAGCTTGTCGAAGAGCTTTGTTTGAAAGTTCTATCCCCTTGGTTGTAGCTGACATTAGTGCAATAGTCGTCAGAGATATAATGACGCAAGCTATCAACACTTCAATAATAGTAAATCCTCTGTTTGGGTAAAATATTTTTTTATTTTTTGTTAAAATATTTTTCATTTAATTTACACTTATCATTCCAATTTTACTAACATTAATAATTTTTTGCTGTGTTTCATCACTAATTAATTGTATAATAATTGTACCATATTTCTCTGTATCTCCTGTTAGACGAGTAAAGATGACATCAATTCCACCAGTATTTAGATTGACTCCACCTGTGGAAGGAATCTCAACCGCTTGATCAAAATCAATCTGTTTGTTTGATGTCGAATCGGTATAATATTCACCGGGAAATAAAATAGCTCGATCAGACAGAAAACGAACTCCGTATGTATTTGAATTTTTTGATGAAATGGTACTATTTCGAGCTTCATTTAGTAACGCAAAAATATCCTCCGCGCTATTTTTCAATACTTGTTGATTGTGAAATTTTGATAAACTAGGAACAATAATCGCGCTCAAAATACCAATAATCGCGATAACAATCAGTATTTCAATCAAACTTATTCCTTTATTATTTTTTCTTTTCATAAAAATTTATTTAATATTATCCATGACTGAATACATTGGAGAAATCATCGAGACCGCAAAAAATCCAACCGCTCCACCAATAAAGACCATCAGAATTGGCTCGATAATTGTCGAGAGGTCTTTGGTCTTATTATCTACTTCTGTTTCATAGAAATTCGCCACGTCGAGAAGCATTTGCGATAAATTCCCCGTTTCTTCTCCAACTTCAATCATTTCTCCCATCATCACCGGATATAAAAATGGATTTTCTTTAAAAGAAGCCGACAAGACAGTTCCCTTCTCAACTGAGCTAATTGATTTATGGACTAATTCTTTATAGTAAACATTTTGTAAAACTTCTTCAGTGATAGATAATGCATTGGAAATATTTACTCCAGATAATAAGAGTGATGAGAGAGTTCTGGCAGTCCGGGCAGTGTTCACTTCTTTAACTATTTTTCCAATAACTGGGATATATAAAATGGATTTATCAAAAAATCGACGAACTAATTTGATTTTAGTTAGAAAAATAAATCCAAAAATAACAACAATTAAAAAAACTAAAAATAGTAAAATGTTTCGACTGATTGTGTCCGAAAGCCAAATAATTAATTTGGTAGAAGCTGGAAGTTCTGTACCAATATCTTTAAATGTTTTAGTTAGAGTTGGAACGACGTAAATCATCATAAAAATTCCAATTCCCGTCATGGCAATCAGAATAATCGTTGGATAAGTCATTGCCCCTTTAATTTTTTTCTTCAAATCATAAGATTTTTTAAGATTCATTCCTATCTCCGTAAGAATTTTAGGTAAATTACCAGATTCTTCTCCGGAATGCACCATTGGAATAAAAACTCCAGAAAAAACTTTCGGAAATTTTTTCATTCCTTCAGATAAAGAATTTCCTTTATTTATATCTTCTTGTAACCCTTTTAAAACAATGTTGAGTGCTCCGTTAGTTGATTGTTTTTCTAAAATTGACAGTGCCCGACTTAAAGATAATCCAGCCGATAACATTCCACTTAAATTATTGGTAAACATTATTTTTTGTGATAAAGAAACTTTACCAAAAATACTTTTCTTCATTGAAAAAATACCAGCTTTATCTTTTACTTCTTCTATAAAAATAGGAGTGCCCCCCTTTTCTCTTAATTCACGAGCTAAAGTAAATCTATCCGGTGATTCAGAGATCCCTTCAATTATCTCATTGTTCTTATTTTGTATTTTATATTTAAACTTCATCCTTAATTTTTTATTCGGAAACAACACGGAGAACTTCTTCGGTTGAAGTAATCCCTTGAACCGATAAGAATATACCATCTTCAATCATCGTCATCATGCCTTCGTCTTTGGCTTGCTTTTCTATTTCATCGACTGAGGCACCCTTTAAGATTAATTCTTTAATTGTTGAACTGACTTTCAAAACTTCATGAATTCCCAAACGCCCACGATAACCATCTTTCGATTCATCGCTTGGTTTTGGTTTATAAAAAGGAACTGTTTTCCATATCGCATCTTCAGGTACAACTTTCTCTAATTTGAGAAATTCAAGAACGCGATCAAGATCAACAATTTTCCCAAGGGCTTTTATTTCTGTTTCATTTAGAAAATATTTTTCTTTCTCTTCTGTTAATTTACGAACCAATCTCTGAGCAATAACCGTTTTCACTGTCGAAACAATCAAAAATGGTTCAACCCCCATATCAATCATTCTAGGAATTGCTCCCGCCGCCGAATTTGTATGGATAGTGGAGAGAACAAGGTGCCCCGTCAAACTAGCATTGACCGCAAGCGAGGCAGTTTCTTTATCACGAATTTCTCCAACCATTATTATATCTGGATCTTGACGAAGAAGTGTTCTTAAACCATTGGCAAAGGTCAATCCAATTTCAGATTTGGTTTGAGTTTGATTAATGCGAGGAATTTGATATTCAATCGGATCTTCAACGGTGGAAATATTTACATCTGGTGTATTTAAAATATCAAGCATTGTGTAGAGTGTCGTTGTTTTTCCAGAGCCAGTCGGACCCGCCGCAAGTAACATTCCGGTGTGCTTTTTCATTCCTTCGTGAATTCTCTCAAGAGCTTCCCCATGAAAGCCAAGGCCTTCTAAAGAAAATCCTTTGGCATTTTCCCGCAAGATACGCATAACAGTTTTCTCTCCATAGTAAGTCGGCAGAGTCGAGACACGGAATGAAATATTCCCCTCATCGTTGACGATTTTAAATCTGCCGTCTTGAGGCAAGCGCTTTTCATCAAGTTTTAAATTAGATAGTACTTTAATACGAGCAACAATTCCTGATGCAGTATCTTTTGGTAAAATCATGGCATCGTGTAAGATACCATCTATTCGATAACGAACAACTAGAGACTGATCTTCTGGTTCGATATGAATATCGGAAGCTCCTTGTAAAATAGCATGAGAGATAAGGGTATCAACAATTTTTACAATTGGTAAATCCTCAGCAAGTTCTTTTAGTTCTTTTTCAGTTTTGGCTTCAGTCACAACTCCATCATCAGAAATTGTTTTTATTGCTCCACTTTCTTTTTTAATAATATCTTCAAAGTCTGCCTGCAAACTTTTCTTGTATTGATTAAGAGCTTCTTTAATAGAAGAAGAACTTGTCATCCGAGGAAGAATACGTAGCCCTACTTTCTTTTTTATAAAATCAATAACTGGTAAGTTTTCAACATCAAGCATTGCTACCTCAAGACCAAGTTTGGTCTTTTTGTAAGCAATGATATTACTATTTCTAGCAATTGGTTCAGGAATTAAAGTAAGCACCGCAGGGTCAATTTTCTCCCCTTCTAAGCTAACAAAAGGTATTCCAAGAGCGATAGCTTGAATTTTATTCCAATCTTTTTCGGTTAATTTGCCACCACTGACTAAAATAGAACCGAGCGATTGATTGGTTTCTTTAGATTTTTTTAAAGCAACAGAAATATCTGTCTTCGTAACTAATCCTGAATCATTTAGAAGATCTATAATTGTTTTCTCATCAAGATGCATATGAATAGTATATCATATTTTGATTACTCTAATACACTTCCCTTTGATAACAAGACTCACAATATATAATCTCTGGTCTCTCTGGTGAGTATGAGGTCTCAAATTCATTAGGACAACCATCTTTCATACACTGTCTATGCCAGAGTTTGAGGGGGTTTCTTTGAGATAAGCGTTCATAGTGACGACAGTTGGGGCATAGACGTGGTAATGGGAGGTTCATACGGTGGTAGAACTGGTATTCTTCAGGGATTATCTTGAAGGCCTCGGTGCATTGGTGGTTACAGTCCTTGTGGGCACATTCGATGATCTTGCTAACGATTGATTCGTCGGTGTCTTTGATATCGTCTGGAATATCATTGTTTTTAATATCTATTGTGTAGTTTCTTTCCTCTTTGTCTTTCCATTTATAGCCTTGATCTATAGCTTGTTCCTTAGTTAGTGGGAAGTATTCCTGGGCTATGGTTTCGTTGTAGGCAAAGGGTGAGAGTTCGCTGGGGAAGAACTCTCCGTACTTGTATACCCTGCCCTTACTATCTATGTATGGCATGTCATTCATGTGCTGTATTATCTTTGGGACAAGGCTCTCGTATTGTTCTTTGGTGTATTGTTTGTTTAGGATGCAGAATTGTTTGTTGCGGAGGCCTATGCAGGCGAAACAGTTAGTATTATTTTTTAAACAAGATGCTGAATAAGAAACATCTAAGGAATAACCAGTAAGAACATCGAAGAATAAATTATGCCCACTTACAGCTGTTCCTTCATACATTAACTCCCCTTCAGCGGCATTACTTAAATCCATACTATCTTTTAAATCACTATCAATATCATTCACAAATTTACAATTTTGAGATTTGTAAACATTAAAAGATTGCTTACAATTCTCACTATTCCAGATAGTATTACCTGTGCAATTTTTTATCTGGATATTATTATTTTCTCTTCGGATTGAATTTAATTTTAATTCATTAAATAAATTGATTGCCTTTGTTCTCACTGAAAAACTTCCATTAAAATAAATATCTTTTAGTTTTTCATACTCTTCTTTAGTATGTTGTTTATTTAAAATACAAAAACTTTTGTTCCTTAAATTAGAACAAAGGATGCAAGAGGAACAACCGTTACAATTAAAAAGGAAGTGAGAATCCAAACAATTTTTACAATTTTCAAGATTGCAAGACATGCTTGATTCTCTAGTATCTATACATTGATAACATAAATCTAATTTTTTCGCATAACTGTTATCTACAGAATCTTTTACAAAATGACATGCATTTGAATATAAAACATTTTCACTATATCCCAAATCAAAACACATATAACTATTTTTACTGTTCCAGGCTTGATTTATATATGGACTGTTAACATTATTGAGAACATTAAGATTTTGGTGTGGTACCTTAATACTCAATTCAAGTATTTGTTGAAATATTGATTTGGAAAAATCAAACTCTTGACCATAATCACCTGGATCCCATTTATCTCCCCACCAACATTCATAACAATATACTGGAAAAAGTGTGTCTTTGGGGTAAACTGATATAATATTTTTTCTACACAAGTCACAATTCCTATGATACAAAGTCCTTTCGTTTCTCCAATTCATTCTCCTTATTTTTCGGCACTCCGGGCAAAAAGTCGGTGGTGGAACTTTGATTTTCTCGTAAAACGAAAAATCATCTGGCTCAATAGTGAAGTCTTTTTTGCAATTCTGGCAAACCCTTTTTTCTGCTTGTTTTTTCATACTACTTACTACATACTACTTTCTACATATTAATTACTTAAGTTTATCATATCGATATCCAACTTCTTCATTTTTTTTCTTCAGTTGATATTCTTCTTCGGTAATATATTTATCTTTACTTGTTAGAGTTGTATCTACCCAAAAAGAATACGGCTGATTTACCAAGGCCGTATCACATCGGACAACCATTGGAACACTATATGAATGTTCGGCTTCAATGTGTTTAATTAATTTGTCACTTAATCTTTTTTCTGTTGAAAACATAAGCATATATTGATCTATCTCTTGAATAACACTTTTCCATGGATAAATTGAATTGATAAGCCAATAATCCGCAGAAATCGCTAATTTCTCATTAATCGCAGAGAGCCCTATAGACCTCGCCTCTTCCACAGAGGAACAAGTTGTATAAACAAAAACAATATCTTTTTCTTCTTTTGAAACTGTTTCGTAAAGCATATAAAAAAATAAATTTAATATTAATAAAAACTATCTCGACTTGATAATTTATAAATTTAAAAAGAACAATTTTAATTCTTAATTCTTTAATAAACCTCTTGCTGATAGCATTTCTCACAGTAAACAATCTCCGGCCGATCTGGAGCATAACTTGTCTCAAATTCATTTTGACATCCCTCTTGCATGCATTTTCTGTGCCAGAGTTTTCGTGGTAATTGAAGAGTGAAGCGTTTTTTGTATCTACAGTTTGGACAAAGATGTGGTAATGGAATTTTTTCCCTTTTATAAAAGTTTAATTCATCAAGTATAATATTATAATTTTTTGAACAAGAAACACATTTTAGTATTTCTTTAATAATGAAATCATCTATCTCTTCTATACTATCTTTAATATCTTCCGGTTGAATAGTTTCTTTATTAAATGTTCCAGGAATCTTATCTTCCCAAAGCCAACCACGAGAAAGAATAGCTTCTTCAGCTTCTGGCATATAGTAATTTCCTTGAGTTTCATTATAACAAACTGGTGATACAGATGGTGGAAAAAATTCACCATATTCTCCTGTCTTTTTCATATGTTCTATTATTTTTTCTTTTAATTCTAGATATTCTTCTTTATTATATTTTTTATTTAAAATCATATATTCCCCTTTTTTAATTGAAATACAACCAAAAAGATTCTGACAACCTTGGCAGGTATCACAATACATAATTTCTCTATTATCCCAACAAAGATGACAAAACTGACAATTATAAAGTTTTTGACATCCTTGTACTTCATATACAAGTTCACTATTCCAACCAACATGATATAAATCCATTGAAGATTTTAAACTTAATGAGGCATAAATATATTTTGTGTCTTCGAGAATCTCAGAATCAAAACAATTTTTAGAGTTTTTACTATTAAAGAGTAAGTTCCCAGTAGAATTTACATTCCTTTCACTTATCACATAACGATGGATTGATGAATTTGTTATTTGGTCTATAAATTCTTTTTTTAATTGTTCTCGAATTTTATATGAATTTAAATCATATTCTTCTAATTTTTTAAAATATTTTTCACGAGTATATTGTTCATTGTTAAATACATAACTTTTGCCACGCAAATTGGACGACAAGAAACAATTGTTACAATTACGACAATCATAACAATATAAGCAATCCACACAATTTTCCAACAAAACACAAAATTGACATTGATATAATTTGCGTGAATTTATACATTCATAAAGTTTTTCTCCACCATCATAAACATAACTGCAATCAACACTATTTCTAGATTTCATTACCCAAGTTGAATATAAGACATCTTCAGTATCGAAACAACAAAAAGATAAATAGGTATTTTTGTTATTTCCAGAATGATTAGTATATTCCGAATTAATACTATTCTTACTCAAAAGTGCCATACGAGGAACTTGAAGTTGGAGTTCTTTATATTGTTCAAAAAAGGGACGAGAAAAATCAAAATCTCGTCCATAAATAGTAGGATCCCACCCATCTCCCCACCAACACTGCAAACAATAAACTTTTAGCGGTTTATTTGGAGAATAAATGGTAACAGTACTTTTTCCACATAAATCACAATTTCTGCGATATAAAGTACGTTCATTACGCCAAGCATAACGTCTTTGCTGTCGACACTCTGGACACCAAGTTGGTGGTGGGACTTTGATTTTTTCGTAAAACAAAAAATCATCTGGCTCGACTACGAAGTCATTTTTGCAGTTTTGACAATTTCTTGTCTCATTTCCCATATATCAACATTATGCCACAATATATACCATTAAGTAAACACCGCATACGAATATGAGGCTGTGAGTAATCTTGTACTGATACTTTATTGAGGTAAGACACACTGTGTCTTTTCGGCCAAGGTTTCAAGTGGTAATTCTCCTGATAATCTTGATCCATCAGAGAAAATCCAAGTTGGGTAACCTTCAATTCCCTTATCTTTGCAAATTGGCAACTGTTCTCTCCTATCTGGGGTTGAACACTCTATGTATGGAAGATACTGTTTAGATGAACCAAACATTTTCTTTTGACTTTGACAATGAGGACACCAAAATGTCCCATAAAACTCAGCCCCAGATGTTTTTAAGCATTGAGCAAAAGTATCTAATTTACCTGGTTGAGCATTTGCATAAATACCAAAACCGCTAACTAAAATAACTACTAATACTATAAATATAATGAATTTTGTTTTTGTTTGCATGACGTTATTGTATCAAAAAATCCAATTAATCCAAAGCCAGACAAAAGATGATTTGATTTCTTCTATAATTTTTTTTAAAACAGAAACAAACGTTTGATTATCGGTGTTTTGTGTTGATTGATAAGCCGATGCGCCAAGGACATTCGGAGCTACTTTTTCTGTCTCCAGTGTCTCGGTTTTTACTCCTGTTTTGGTAATAATTTCTTTTTTCACTATTTTGGGTGGAATTTCTTTTATTTCCTCTCTTTGTATAATCACAATCTCAGGCTCAATAATAGCAGGTTCTGGAATTTCTATTATCTCCTCTGGTAAATCTTCATCAATCATATCATTTGAAGAAGAACCATTGTTGTTCGTAGATTCTGTTTCCTCTTTTTCAAAAGGTTCTAAAATATCATTCCAGGATAATAATGAAACAGCTGGAATTGCATACGCTGTTTCCCAAATCCGATTTTCAATTTCAGTATCTTCCCCCAACCCACCATCTTGTTGTTGCAGACTTGCAAGATACTCTGTTGCTTTTTGAATTTCGGTCTCAAAAGAATTATTAAGAGATAATGCTTGAATAGCCCAACTTGTTGAAAAAGAATTCCCAAATCCCCCATCTTCATTTTGTAATTCAATTAAATAATTTTCAGCTAGAGTAATTGATTCAGAAACTCCTTCTATGCTATTTAATTCAGAGAGAGCCATTATCGCCGCTGAGGTCATATCAATACTACCCCATGAGCCGTCTGGTGATTGTTTGGAAATTATATAGGAAATTATTTTTTGTATAATTTCGTCATCTATCGTATACCCTGCTTTCTGAAGCACAATCAATCCAAAAATATCATCATTATAAAGTGAATCATCACCAAGCTGAGTCCCATCAAAAGAAGAAATGATTTTCCCAATATAATTAATCTCAGTTCCTGTGTATGGATTAATATCAAGAGCCATCAACGCCATCGCGTGGCGTTCATTGTCTGTCACAATCGATGACTCCATTGTATTGTTTTTTAAATAATCATAAATTTTATTTTTTAACTCATCTGAATCATTCTCAATTCTGGCAATTCCAATCGCTACCCAATCAGTATATAAATCATCCCCAAATGAACCATCGTCTTCTTGATTAGCCAACAAAAAAGAAAGAGCATCTATCAAAGAAAATTCTTTTACTTCTGATGAGTCGCCACCTCCATTTCCACCTCCACTACCACCACCTGATGATTTATTGACAATAACTTGATACGATGGAAAAGAATAATCTTCTTTAATTCCAAAAGTATAAGTGCCTGCTGTCGTCAAAATAATTATAGCTATTCCATTTTCATCAACTGCTGTTTCTGAGATTAGTGTCGGATTCCACGGATCTGCCTCATTGGGAATTGTCACATCTATATTAACCCCTGGAAGAATTCCCCAAGTATTATCAATATAATTATATTTTTCTGAATTAACTGTGATCGATTCCCCTTCTAAAATTGTATTTTTATCGAGAATTAATCGATGAGAGGTTCCAAAATATAGGCCGATTGATTCTCCGCCGATGAGGATTGTTTTATCAATCCCTGTCGGTGGGGTTGCACTATCTATAATATATTGCCAGTTATCGCAAAGTTCTGCTCCGCTATTTGGGGTAATACATTTTAGATAAAAAGCATCCAAAGATGAATAATATTGTAAGTTGGAAATCAAAAATGGTGGCTCGGCTTCTTGAGAAATGAGATAGAGTATTGCAAGGACACTTCGACTATTTATTTCATGATTTTCGCCATCACTAGATAAAATACTTACAACTCCTTCTTCGGGGAGGTTTACTACTCCATCATATACAATCTCTTCTCCATTTCTAATGAAAACGTTAGCCGTCAGAACAATCGGGCCTGGAATAATTTCTTCTTCGGCCAAAACATTCCGATTGAAAAACAACACTGAGATTATACTGAACAAAATATAAAAATTCTTTAATATCTTTTTATTCATAAAATTTTGATCTCGCCAATGGCGGATTACTTTAATTCCCAATTAATAATATCCCCGCTCTCCAACTCATATTTTGAAACTCCAACTGATGCTTCTTTCCCGTTCACATAGTAAAGCCAATATTTACCATTCCCTTCTTTTAAACCATTAATCTCATTTATAAAAATTCCAAGCGCTGGATACTTCCTGAAACTAAAAGAGAAATTATTTTCTTTTTGATTTGACAGATTATCCATTACTTTATAGACGGTATCGCCTTCTTGAAACGAAGATTGGTAAGTTGTCCCTAAAACAATCAAAGATATTTTATTCTGCGTTTCTATTTGAGTTTGAGTCTTATTTTCAGCGTCACTACTTTTTGTGACTTGCGGTTTTATAATACTTTCTTCAACCAAAGTGTTCTCTTTGAGTTCTTGTTTGGGTAATTGACTTACTAATTCATTTTTTAATTTAAGACCACTAGTAAAATACAAAGCTCCAAGAATAAATATCAGCGCGACTAAAATTATAATTATATTTTTTTCTTTCCTTTTCATATTTTGATAATTAATAATAAAAAAACCCAGGCACAAGCAGGGGTCCGAAAAAATATATTTAAATATTCTCCTGCTCGGGATACACTCTATTATATTAAGATCGGACTTACTCTCTGAGAGAGATTACCGTTGCGGCACAGTGGAGGAATCAAACCTCACTTCCAAATATAATAGATATAAAATTTTAAAAAACTTAAACCTCTTGAGCAACCAAAACCTTCGCTGATCTCACACTTCCTCTCGCCATTAATCTTTCAATGACTGGTGAAAGTATAATAGCAAAAGAAACATTTCCGAGCAAATGAATCAGGGTGAATGGAATCTGCCCTACTAAAGCCACCATAAAAGATTGCCCCCAGAATATTGGGCCTAATGTAAGCCCAGTAACCGCATCATAAACTATTGTTGCAATAATGGCATAAAGAGCATAATTTTTCCACCCAGAACGATTTTTGAAGAAAAAATAAGCTCCCAATCCCACAAAACCATAAGCCAAGGCTGTAATAATAGTCCAAACCCCCCATCCTGAAGTCAAAAGGTCATAAATCAAAACGCTTAAAAATCCAAAAACAAATGACATCATGACTCCATACTTTTTACTTATTGGCATGACAAAAGCCATTACTGGCTCTAAATTAGGAGCACGAAATGGTATTAATCTAATAAGTAATACTGTTAAAAATGCAATTGTATATTTCCCCCAGTTTTTTTTCATATTAGTGGAGCTGGAAGATGTAAAATTATGAGTCGTTGTCTGTGCCCTTTAGGGTTAAGCGCAAATAATTTTACATCTTCCGGCGAAAATAATCTAAACTATATCACAAACACCTGAAACACAAGCTAGTTCTCTTTTCACTTCAGTCTCATCATTCTTCTCATAAGTAACAATTTTTGAATAATCAATTTCTGGAAATTTTTTCATTAATTCTTCGTAGCGCTCTTTTGTTATTTCTTCATAAGGAGCTAACTGATAAACATGGTTTGATCTTGGCAAGAAAGAAAGTCCGCCGACAATATCCCAGTGACCATAAACCCAGTGCGCAACTTTCAACCATTCATCTTCACCAATAGAAATAGTGACAGAAGGATTGTGCTCAGTGTAATTTTCTTTAACCATTTTCCAGTGTTCTAGTTGCTCAATTGCAGAAATATCATCTTTGAAAATTGAACCGGCTGGTGACTTCATTGGAAACTCAAGAACAAAAGTATTTGCGTCTTCTTTTGACTGACCAACTTCTGGATGATAAGGAACTCCTTGGTCTTTCAACATTTTGAAAAGTGAATCAGTGGCTGAAATACGAATGCGTTGGATATAGTATGGGGCATGCCTTGGATGCATTCCACTTCCAGTATCAAATGTTTTCGAAACCGTTCCTGATGGCTTGACGCAAGTTATCGCATTTGAAGGAGTAACTCCAAATCTTTTGGCGTAAATTTTATTTACTCTGATTGCTTCATTTTTTAAAGCTTTCAAAACTTCTGGATCACGAACAATTTTATTATCCCACTGTCCTGTGAGTGATACACCAAGTAATCTTTCAGCATTACAATTATCTTGCCAAGCCTTTGAAAGATATGGGAAGTTGGTGAGTGTTGATTGATACGTCCCCAAAATTGTTGCCACTCTAACTTTTTCCATTAAACTCTCCTTTGTATCATATTCACGACAGATAACTTCAGTTAAATTACAAAATTGTTTAGAGCGCAAAATTATTTCGCCACATGGATTAGTTCCCAAAATTCCGATAATATTTTCGCCGGTTGCATCAAAAAATCCTTCGGACTTTAGATAATCAAGTCGACGTTTTGGTAAGGTCTTTGCCAGTGACCCACGGTTGAATATTCCTCGCTCCCCTGAACCCGACTTCATTAGGGAAATCCATTCATCTAAAAAGACAGAAACGGGTGGCTTTTGCATATAAACAGCTGAATTATTAGCCAGAGATCTGTGAGGATCTGTAAGGTAAAATTGGCCTTTTTTCGAATCACGGATATCATTATCGTCTAAATCTGAAAGCGAAATCATCGCGCTACGCCTAACGCCCCCAGAAACAACACAATCCCCAACCATACAAATAATATCGTGAACATTCAAATTAGATAAACGACGCCCCTGCTTAGAAAGCATTTTTTGACGAGTAAAAGAAAGCAATCGACGTAATGGGTCAGGTCCGGAACTTTTACCGCCCATAGTCATAAGCCTGGCGCCTGCTGGGCGAAGTTTCGAAAAATCAAAATCAATATCTTTACCACTTGCCCAAGTACTCATTCCAAGAGAAAATGCGTCCGCCCAACCTTCCTTACTATCATCAATTACATGCGTTGCTAATTTTTGACCTGTTTGTACTTTTATTTGTGGAAGCTTTTGAACATTTTCACTTTCGACTGACCAACCTGCTCCTGTTCCACACATTGAGATGTACATTATCTCGGCAATATCTTGAAAACTTTCTGGCGCAATGAATGAACAATTGTACGCACAGACATTTGTTGCTTCGGCAGCCTTGCCTGCAAATTGCAACAATCTCATCGATGGCATTGATTTATTTTTTAAAATGTAATCTCGAACTTCTTCATACTCGTGTGTCTTTAATTTATTCCCGAGATTTTTTTTCATGAACTCCATGTAGCGATCAACTGTCTCAATCCAAGTTTCTCGTCTGCCCTCTTCTTTCATCCACTTCGAATAACTTCGGTAATAAACAAATTCACCAAGTGATGTTCTAAAATATTTTTTACTTTCGTCAGTTAATTTTTTTAATTGTGGTGGAACAGTAATACTATGGGCTCGAAGTCGCGCTCGCTCTTCACGGTAAAGAATATAGTGCTTGGAAGTTTTTACATAATCAGAGAGCATTAATTCTTGCTCAACTGTGTCTTGAATTCCCTCAACAGATGGAATAAAATTCTTGTGTTTCTTGGCTATTTTAACTAATTCCATCAAAACTCCATTAGCAACTAACTCAGCTTCCTTAAGTGATCCTTCTCCAGAGGAAAGCATAGCTTTATTAATAGCGTTAGTTACTTTTTCTAAATCAAATGGAACAATTGTTCCATCTCTTTTTTGAACGCTTTTAATAAAAATATTCTTACTTGGTTTTTTTTCAGCAACAACTTGTGAATTTTTGGCGACCACTTTTTTGACACTTTTTTTCACTCTGGACACTTTCATATTTCTAGACATATTTTTAAAAATTTAGTTAATAATGGAGCCCTTTTGATTTTGGAATTACATTATCTCTCATCTAAAATTTTATCGCAAGAGGAAAAAGCCAAAACACCCTACTATGAAAAAAACGAGAGGCTCCGTCAAATATTTTTCCAAAAATATTTTTTTTCACCTCTTATATCCTACTTTTAAAGGACATTTTTACCCCAAAAATTTACAATAATTGCTCATCAAAAAATCTCCCAAAAATTGCAAATTTTTACAATTTTTCGGGAAAAGATCTTGCCTTTAGAGAGCCCAAGGCAAGACCTTAAAGAGAAAAATTGTACTCTAATACACCTCCTGCTGATAGCATCGTTCACAATAAATGATTTCCGGTCTCTCGGGTGAGTATGAGGTCTCAAATTCATTGGTACAGCCCTCTTTCATACACTGTCTATGCCAGAGTTTGAGGGGGTTTCTTTGGAGTATCCTCTCTCCGTGCCTACAATTAGAACAAAGCCGGGGTATAGATAGATTCATTCTTTTGTAAAAAGCTAATTCTTCAGGAATTATCTTAAAAGCTTCTGTACAACTACCCTCACATGTGTCTGTGTGTTGATTATTGCCATAATGAGCACATTCTATAATTTTACCCAAGATATCATCATTTATATCTTTAATATTATCAGGGATATCGTCATTTTTGATATTTTTTTGATAATTTCTTTCTTCTTTTTCTTTCCATTTATATCCCTGTCCTTTAATTTCATCTTTAGAAAGAGGAAAATATTCTTGAGCTACACTTTCGTTGTATGAATATGGAGAAAACTCGCTTGGAAAAAATTCTCCGTATTTATATACTCTTCCCCGATTATCTATATAGGGCATATCGTTCATGTGTTTGATTATCTTAGGGACCAGTTCTTCATATTCTTCCTTGGTGTATTGTTTGTTTAAAATACAATATTTCTTACCATTTAAACTTACACACCCAAAACAATCCGAGCAATTAACACATAAATGAATTAATGCTGAGTTTTTATTACCCTTACAATGAGAAAAAAACTTTGTCATATACCCTCCATCAGCGGCTAAAGAAGATTCATATATTAATTCATTATTTAAACCGCCCGATACATCATAACAATCTTTGGCTCCATTAAACATTCTCCAACAATATTTAATATTTTCTCCATCTACCATGAAACAGTTTATTGCATTTTTAGAATTAACAATATTATCTCCACTTGAATTTACACTATTTACAATATTTGCGTACCGATGAATATTTTTTTTAATTAAATCATTAAACTCATTCTTAGAATTAGTAACAAAAAAATTAGAGCCCATGTCATAGACGCTCATAATTTTAAAATATTCCTCTTTCGAATACTTTTTATTTCTTATATAAAAACTTTTATTTCTTAAATTCCAACACATAAAACAATTACTACAATTTCTACAATCAAAGAGAAAATATGAGTCTAGACAATCACTACAATTATTTAAAAAATGGGAATTGTAAATTTTTCTAGTTATAAAATTCTCATAACAAAATTCCGAATTGTAAACATAGTAGCAATCAACAAGATTTTTACTTTTATCCACAAGTCTTGAATAAGAAACATCTTCACAGTTTGTAGCATTTGAAAGATAAATATTTTTTGAATAACCTGTATAGTTTGTATACTCTGAATTGGTATTACCAAGCCCCCACAGATTAATGTTCGGAGTTACTTCTAATAATTCTTTCCATTGAACAAAAAAAGTTTTAGAAAAATCATATTCTTTTCCATAATCCAATCCATCCCATTTATCACCATACCAGCAATCATTACAATAAATTGGAAATTTATTAAATATAGAATTGTTAGTTATGATATTTTTATTGCAAAGGTCACATTTTCTTTTATTAAGGATCCCTTCGTTCCTCCAAATAAATCTTCTTTGTAATCTACACTCCGGGCAAAAAGTTGGCGGTGGTACTTTGATTTTTTCGTAAAAAGAAAAATCATCCGGCTCAATGGTAAAATCTTTTTTACAATTCTGACATATTCGATTTTCTTTTTTATGTTCCATACTACTTTCTACCTACTACTTACTCCTTATCTTATACCACCATATTTTAATTCTAAATTTAAGAGTTCCCCAGATAATTTTACTAATATATTTAAAATATTCTAATTTAATTTTTATTTTTTTCATTAAGTTATTATATAAATTCAGCTTGATAACACTTCTCACAGTATACAATTTCTTTTCGATCTGGCGAAATGGCTGTTTCGAATTCATTTTGACAACCTTCCTTCATGCATCTTCTTGTCCACAATTTAATAGAATTCATAAATTTACACCTTTCATAATGTCGACAAATTGGACAAAGTCTCGGTAAAGTTAAATTCATTTGTCGATAAAATTGCAACTCATTGGGTAAAATTTTAAAAACTTCAGTGCATTGTTGGTTGCAATCTTCTCCACGGTGCTTACATTCAATAATTTCATTTAAAATTGAATCCCTAACATCTTTAATATGATCGGGTAAATCTTTCGATTGAATAGTTATTTGATAATTTCTTTCTGGACTATCTTGCCAGTTATATCCATGAGCAAGGGCCTCATCCTTCTTTAGCGGAAAATATTTGTGTCCCCAACTTTCATTATATGGCCATAATGATAATTCGCTTGGAAAAAACTCCCCGTATTTATAAACCCTTCCCTTTCTATCAATATATGGGATTTCACTCATTTGTTTTTTTATTTTCTCTATCATTTCAAAATATTCTTCTTTGGAATATTGTTTATTTAAAATACAGTATTTTTTATTTCGCAACATTGTACAACCAAAACAGTCCGAGCAATTATTTAATCTATCTGAATACATAAGATCTTTAGAAGAGGTAGGTGCTCTACAAAAGAAGCATCTCTGTGACTGCATTCCTCCGGATGTCTCATAAAAAAGTTCTGATCTATCTCCACCAAAAGTCGCATCCATACTGTCTTTTAAAAGCAACCCGCAAGCAAAAATATTCTTGCAGTTTTCTACGCCTTGTCTGGTAAAAAAACAATTTTGACAATTTTTGGAGTGCTGAATATCTTCTCCAGAAACATTGATAGAATTTTTTATAAAAGCAAAACGCCTGGGTGTCTTGTAATATAGGTCCATAAATTTTTCCTTGGCTTTTTGCTGTATTTTAAAACTTCCCAAATCCCAATTTTCAAGTTCTTTTTTGTATTCTTCTTGAGTATATTGCTTATTCCAGATGCAATATTTTTTATTTCTCAAATTAACACAACCGAAACAGTTTGAACATCCCATGCATTTAAAAAGAAAAGATGAATCTAGGCATTCATCAGAAAAATAAACAAATTTTGTATTATAAACATTGTTTGAGCCAAAATTTTCATAAGCATGATCGGTGTTCATTACACTATCAATATCTATTGAGTCTTTAGAAAGAAGCGCCACCTGGGCATTGTAACAATTTATTGATTCAAAACAGTCAAATGTCAAAAGGCAATTCTTACAACGAACATCTCCACTAGAATACTGACAATTTTCATTATTTTTACTACCTGTCGCTTCTCGAGGTGTATTTTTTTGTAGTTCATAGAATTGAATAAAAAATGGTCGAGAAAAATCATATTCTTTCCCATATTCTATTGCGTCCCAATCGTCACTCCAAAAACAACCTGTACAATAATTTATGATTTGTGAATTTTCGTTATAAATAGTAATTAATTCATCTTTACATTTATCACAAAATCCTTTATATAAAGGCCTTCCTTCTCGATAAGCAAGCCGTCTAATGAGTCGGCATTCTGGGCACCAAGTCGGAGTTGGAACCTTAATTTTTTCGTAAAAAGAAAAATCATCCGGCTCAATCATAAAATTACCCTTACAGTTCTGACAGACTCGTACTGAGCTTGTCGAAGTATTTCTGGTTTCTCTATCCATATATTTAATTATATCGGAACCTTCTATTTTATTCAATATACTCCATTTCTACGATCGTGAGGGTGGAGTATAAGGATTTTAAATTAAATCTCTTTCTGAAACCTTAAAAAATCTTATATATTTCAAAAGATTATTTTCTTCTAAATAATTAACAAATTCTCTAGGAAGTTTTGGCCCAAACCATACACTTTTCTGAATTAATTCAAAACCAAAACCAATTAATTCACTTCTCAGCCAATCCCTATATAATCTTTTCTTTTCTGGGATATCAAAAATAACTATCATCGTTTTAGGTAATTTTTTATTTATCTTTTTAGGGGAAGAAAATTTCATTATTAAAGATTTTCTTTCTTTTAATAATTGTTTACCTTCGCTGGTAATAGACCAGGTGCTAGATTTATTTGAAACTAATCCCCTCTTTTTCATTTTAGATAAAACATTACGAACAGATTGTTCTTTTACTTTTGAATTTTTATTATTTTCATAAATCAAATCATAAATCAACCGATACCCACCGGGATAATTACTTACAGCCAGCAATGTTTCTTTTATTAAATCCATATTTTAATATTATACTCCATTTATACGATCGTGAGAAGAGAGTATAAAACTATTTTCTAATATTTACTTTACTATTTACTATGTCTCTTAGGCTATATATAATAGTGGAATGATTGGAGCAATGATTCTCACAGTTTTGGGGCTTTGTCTTTTTGAAATAATTTCAAGCATTGATAACGCCGTTATTAATGCCGAGGTCCTGGGGACAATGAGTAAGCGTGCCAGGAAGTGGTTCCTGCTTTGGGGGTTTCTTTTCGCCGTCTTTGCAATCCGAGGACTTCTCCCTTGGCTTATAATTTGGGCAACCATGCCCGCCCTCGGCCCTATTGGATCTTTCACCGCAGCATTTTCAAATGACCCAAGCGTTCACACCGCCGTCGAGAAAGCTGCACCTGTTCTTCTTTTGGGGGGAGGCATATTCCTCATCTTTTTATTTTTTCACTGGCTATTTCTGGAAACAAAAAACTTCGGCCTTCGCCATGAAAAATTCTTTTTCGCCCATGGAGTTTGGTTCTTTGCAATTGTTTCTATAATTCTAGCTCTTGTCGTCTGGTTCTCTCTTAAAATAAATCCAATGCTTGCTTTTTCGGCTGTAGTTGGCTCAACCGCTTTCTTTATTACTCACGGCTTTAAGGAAAATGCCGAAAAGGGAGAAAAGAAATTACTCTCTGGGGATAATAAAATGAGCGACCTCAGTAAAATTTTCTACCTTGAAATAATTGATGCAACCTTCTCTATTGATGGAGTGCTTGGAGCTTTTGCCTTCACTTTATCTGTCCCACTTATTTTACTTGGTAATGGAATTGGAGCTTTTGTACTTAGAAAATTAACTATGAGTAATATAGAGCGAATAAAAAAATATGCTTACCTAAAAAATGGAGCGATGTATTCAATTTTTATCCTTGGAATAGTAATGCTTTCTGATGCCTTTGGTTTAGAAATTCCGTCTTATGTATCCCCTCTTGCCACGTTTGCAATCATCGGATTCTTTGTCTTTAAATCAGTAAAATTAAATAAACTCAACGCCAGGGAGCTTATATCGTAGACTCAAATCCTCCAGCTTGTAAGTCCCAAAGCTTTTTATAAATACCACTTTCTTTATTTATTAATTCATCGTGTTTATCGTCTTCAATAATTTTCCCATTTTCAATAACAATAATTCTATCCATCGCACGGATTGTTGAGAGCCGATGAGCAATAACAATTGTTGTTTTGTTTTTTATTAAATTTTGAAGCGCATCTTGAATAAGCATCTCTGATTCTGAATCAAGAGATGAGGTCGCTTCATCAAGCACTAATATAGGTGCATCTTTTAGAATTGCGCGAGCAATTGCTACACGCTGACGTTCACCACCAGAGAGCTTGATCCCACGCTCTCCAACATAAGTATCAAAACCTTGAGGCAACCTATCAATAAAATCATCACAGTGGGCAAGAAAACTTGCTCTTTTAACTTCTTCGTCTGTTGCATCGCGTCTTCCATAACGAATATTTTCCATAAGCGTTCGATGAAATAGAACCGGATCTTGAGGGACAAAAGCAATTTGTTCTCGTAGATTTTTTTGAGAGATTGTACTTACATCAATTCCATCAATTAATATTTGGCCTTCGGTTAAATTAAATAATCTCATCAACAAATTTACGAATGTCGACTTCCCTGCCCCAGATGAACCAACAATAGCAATCTTCTGCCCGGCTGGTATCGTTAGAGAGAAATCATCAAATACTTTTGAATTATTTTTGTCATAGACATAAGTAACATCCTTGAAAACAACTTCTCCTTTAACGTTATCTAAAACGTTTACTACTTTATCTTCTATTTCATATGGAGTATCCATAACTAAAACCATCTCTTGGGCGTCCGCAAAAGCTTCATAAAAGGCTTTGGTTATTCCGGCAAAATCCCATAGACTCTCCACTAAACGAAGTAAATAACTCTGAATTAAAACAATAACTGGTAGCCCAATTAAACCCAATTTCCAGTCACCAATAGCTATCCAAAAAATAATAAATTCAATTATCAACATGTAAAAACCTTGAATTGCCCCGAGTCCACCCCAGAGATTCCAATTGAAAATAGTTGCCCTTTTTTGTTCATTTATGACATTGCCTATTTTTAGATTTTCATATTCATGTCCAGTAAAAAATTGAACTGAGGGATGATTACTAATAGAATCAGCTAGTGCTCCATTCGTTTTTGTATCAGCTAAAGCAGCAATGATGTCATACTTCAACTTTAAACGAGTATAGATTAAAGCAGTTACGATAAAAACAAAACAAAATACTAACAATATATGCGCATACTTCGGAACTAAAACATAAATAGCAACAATGGTTCCAACAGACCTTATAACTAGAGAAATTCCATCTCTCATTAATCTTTCATTTAATTTTTCAAAGGCCCTAACGTATTTATTGATTTTTTGAGTCAAAGAACCACTGAAATTATTAGCAAAAAAAGATTTAGAGTGACCTATTAAATAAGAAAAAGCTTGGGCTCGTAGTCCTGCCAAAACATTAGATAGATAGTAAAAGACTGAAAATTCATTAATTCTTTTTAACCCCCAACCAATAATTTTTAACACGAGAATAAATATAATTATACTTTTAGCTTGTTCAACCAGAGAAAAATCATTAATAACTAATATATTAAATAATCTAAGAAATTGAAAAGGTATGTAAATATCAAGTGCAGATGAAAAAATTACACACAAGATAACAGTAAAAAACGAAATCTTAAAATTTCTTACAACTTGCCAAAAATACTTTAGTACCAGGCCTCTATGTAAATTTGAGTAATCTTTTTCCATAAAATTAAACGAAATAAAGGGCTTTTTATGCCCTTTATTTACTCTAGCAAAAAATGTTATAAATTGCACTATTTAATTTTCATTGAATTTTGAACCTCGAACTAGGGCACCCAAAACTATTGAAAGCTTCATTGTTGCCACACCGGTAACTTTATCAGCCCCTCCATAATAAATATAAAGTAAATCCCCTTTCAAAATCATTCCGCAAGGAAATACAACATTGTTTATGACTCCAATCTTTTCATATTCTTCTTCTGGCTCAAAAATAGAATCAGACGACCGAGCGATAACAATAGCTGGATCTTTCAAATCAAGTAAAACAACACCAACCCGATAAGTATTGTGACTCTTGGACACTCCGTGAAAAAGCAGAAGCCAACCGTACTTGGTTTTAATCGGTGGAGCAGCAATACCAACTTTCGAACTATCCCAAGCATTTTTGCGTGGACCGATAATTCGGATGCACTTCTTAATTGAATCTTTACTAAAATCTAGCGAATCTAAATAATCTCCACAAATTTCATTACCAACTCGGTGCACAACAAAATATCCATCTTTCAATTTCTCAGGGAAAATGCAAGTATCCTTATCATCAAATCCAGGTGGAGTAATAAGTGCTGGCTTAGTCCAGTTCCAATTATGAGCCAGAAAATCTTTAACTGAAATAGATGTCACTGCAACTCGTGGTGGCCCGATTCCATCAAATGCGGTGTAACACATATAAATATTTTTACCGATTTGAGTTATTCGAGGATCTTCACAACCAGAATTACCATCAGCAACTTTCTTTGTTTCAAAATCTTCTCGGGGACTATAGACTGGTTCTGATAATCTTTCAGAAATACTAAAACCATCTCGACTCACGGCATAACCAATGAAAGAAGTATTATCATTCGAAAGAGTTCGATATAATATATGGACTTTATTTTTTAGATATATGGCCGCTGGATTAAAAGTGGCTTTCGCTTCCCAAGAATTTTCTTTACTCGGCACGATTATTGGATTTGTTGCTCCACGTTTAAATCTCCAATCATTACTGGTTTCAACATACATACTTGAGATAAGATCATTCAAACTAACATAAGCCAAACAGACAGTTGTATCGGCGGCTCCATAATAAATACTGAGTTTGTCTTTTTCAATTAGGGCTCCAGTTGGGAAAATAACATCAGAAACATAACCAGATAGTTCATAAGATTCTTCAGGAACTAAAATTGGCCCTCTCGTCCGACCAATAATTTTTGTTGGATTACTAATATCAAGAAGAAGTCCCTCAACTCCAAAAATACGATCATCGACATTTTCTCCGCCAAAATAATTTTGAATATGTGAATAAATAAGCAACCACCCATATTTAGTTTTAACCGGTGGTGCTCCAACTTCTAAATGATCTTGCGGAGTACGTTCAAAATTAACAGTATGTGAATTAATATCTTTGACCCACTCCGACCAGAATGATTGGTCCCATAATTGTTCTATTTTATCGAATTGAGCAATAACCATTTTAGTAGGCGGCATATCTGTGAAGGCCGAAAAGATAACAGTTATCTTTCCATTTATTCTCTCTGGAAAAAGGGTCATGGCTTTGGCATTAAATGGAGTGACTAAATGTCTTTCATCAACTTTTTTCAAGTCTTTAGAAATAGCCACCACTACTTTGATATTTTCAGCACTAAAAGGATAACCGGAAAGAGCTGTGTAAAAAATATAATATTGTCCTTCAAAATAAGTTACTCGAGGGTCTTCACATCCGTGCACATCCCAGGGTTCTTCTGGGACGATAAATGGAGTTCTTTCTTCAAAATGAACACCGTCTTTGCTCTTTCCAATACCAATAATTGAGACCTGTTGTTGAGTCATTATTTTATCAACCGCAGAAATCGCTCGATATAATCCATAAGTTATTTTCCCTTTTTTAATTGGACATAAATTGAAAGTCGCAAACTCTTCCCAATAATGATTTTTATTGGGGATAAGAATTGGATTTTGTTCGGATCTTTTGGCTACATACATAAATGTTTCGTACTATTTATTTTTCTTTTTTAATTTAACATCTCTATTACTCTTTAAATCATCAAGGAGTTCATCAAGGGCAATGCTGGCAACAGCCACGTGTTTATCTCCTCCACCATAATAAACAAACAGTTCTCCATTTTTGACAACGGCCCCATTGGCATACACAATACCTGGTTTATAATCATTTTCATACCATTCATCTGGTTCTAAGATAGGATGCTGTGCTCGATATAAAACTTTTTCTGGATTTTTCAAATCAAGCAACATTACTCCAACCTTATATCGATTGGGTTCGTTCTTATCCATGGCATGATACAAAAGAAGCCAACCATCTTTTGTTTTTATTGGTGGAGCGGCAGCACTACGAGTCCGATAATGCCAAGCGACTTCATGATCAGGCAAGAGTTGTGGGTCTGGAGCATCATTTTGCGACGGTGCTTCAATCATATTTAATTGGTTCAAGTAGGCTATATAAACTTTATTTGGATCTCCTTTGTCTAAATTACAAAACAGAGCAAATTTACCATTTATTTTTTCTGGAAATAGAACCCAATTCTTTTGACGATCACCTGGGCGAGAAAGATAAGAGAAATTTTTCCAATTCCACTTTTTATTTTTTAAATCCTCTTCTCTAATGGAGACAACTGCAACTCGCATAGAATTCCAGCCATTAAACATATTAAAAGTCATATAAACATCTCCATCAATAATGACTGTTCGTGGGTCTTCACATCCTCCCCAACCCCCTCCGGAAGTATATAATATTGGATTATAAGAAAGTCGAGCTGGCGAAGTAAATGGCCAGTGTTTTTGCGCTTCTTCAAAATTCTGAGCAATATAGACTGGGTAAGATAACCTATTTTCAAAATTAATTCCATCATGACTTGAAGCATATCCTATTCGAGAAATTCCATCACTTCCAAGTGCTCGATAAAAAAGATGAATTAAACCACCAGAGGCAACCGCAGCTGGATTAAATACCGCTTCTGATTCCCAAGGATAAAAAGTTGGTTTGATAATTGGATTTTGTATTGCTCGTTGAAGCTTTATTCCTTCTTCTTTTTTAATTATCTTTTTTTTTCTTAGAACAACTCTTTTTTTAATTTGAGTATCTTTTGTTTTATTGGTTTTGAGTATTCTTTTTTTGCTTTTTACTAAAATTTTTTTAGAGTAATTCTTACTTAAAACTCTTTTCTTTTTTTGAGAAGTTATTTTTTGAACTTTTTCTTTTTTTATCTTCTTAACCATAAATATTAAACTCGCCCATATTTATCTTCATAGCGTACAATATCCCCTTCATCAAACTCACCAAAAGAAATTTCAAGAATTTCAATTCCATCTTCTCCAGCTTTTATTTGATGTTTTGTTTTAATGGGCACATATTGTTCATCACCAGTCTCAAGTCTTGATTTTATATCGCCAACTTCGAAAACTCCATCACCCCTAACCACATGCCAAAACTCCTCTCTGTTATTATGACTCTGTAAACTCAGTTCTTCGTTTGGATTAATTGTAATAATTTTTACCGTAGATGCTTTATTTTCTGTGAACTTGCGGAAAGAGCCCCACGGCCTTTCCTCTTCATAAATATTTAGATTATCTTTTATTGTCATCGTTTAATTATAACACAATAAGTTAAGCAAGCCATTTCTTTATGACTTCTTTTGTCTCAGTAGGATCAGACACCTTTATACTTTCTATCCCCGCTTCATAAGCTGAGTAATCATTTCCACCAGGAAAAATTGAATCCCCGACAAAAATCATATCGTCAATCGTCATCCCAAGCTTATCAAGTAATCGCTTGAGCCCCTTAGCCTTATCAAAACCTTTAGGTAATATATCAATAGTAGTTGTTCCACCAATAATAATGCTTGTTTCGGGCAATTCTTTATCGAGAATTATTTTCATTTTTTGTCTTTTCTTTTGATCTGGGTCCCAAAGTTTTTTCTGTTCAATCGGAGCTTGTTGCCCAAGGGCTGAAATAGAAAGTTGGGTTATACGATCTTCAACATATTCACCGATTGGATTTTTGGGTATATCATATAATCCTGAATTAATCATTTCCGTTAAAATTTTTTTAGCTTTTGCTTTTACATCCTCTGAAAATATTTCCAGGTCTGTTAATTTCCATTCTTTTGTCTCTCCATCATATTCATATCTTTGACTACCACTTGTAGGCAACAAGATTAAATTTTTAATAAACGGAGATTTTAGATCCTCTTTATGAAAAGCGGGAAGAAATTGCTTACCAAATTGATCAAAACTTCCCCCACTAATAATAACCACTAATTTTTCTTTAATAAGTTCCTCAACAAGATGAGCTATCTCTTCGGTGATTGGACGCTTACTCTCAGCCAATGTTCCATCAAGATCAAAAACTACAATTTTTTTAGTTAAATTCATAATTTGATTTGTGTCGCTCTCCATGAATTATAAGACATTATGATAAAAAAGAGAAACAGCCCTGTATATAGAAATGCTTCAATAGAATCAGTTTTATTTGAAAAAATTTCCCCAATTCCATTAATAAAAGATAATGGTTTTTCAAAAATATCCCAACTATTAAATCGCAAAAATCGTCCCAAATAAATTCCAAAGCTAATAAAAAGCATCGTAATGGTGAGAATAGCAAAAGTAACTCTCGCTGAATATTTCTCTCGAAGAATTTGTTCCATGTGATAAATTGAATGTAACCCAAAAAGAAGACCAACCCAAGCAGAATTAAAAATCAAAAAAGAATCATAGAGTGCCGGAACAGCTCGAACTTCGCCAATATGAATTAGGTCAGTTATTATATATGGAGCATTGGGGATGAAAAGCAACCAAAGAATACCGCCAATGAAAAACAAATATTTTTTTAATTTATGATTCCGGGCCCACCATAGAAGAATAGAGCTGATACAAAAAGGAATGATTGCCAAAAATATATTCCAAAAAAGATAAACCTGAGAAAATTTATTAAAAAGAACAATGCGTAATATACTCAACACCGTGACTAAAATTATTAAAATAACAATAGATTTAGGAATAGTAAATTTATATTTATCCATGTTTCTTTTTTCGAAGATTTTTTACATAAGATTCTAATAAATCAGACGAGCTTCGAATTTTTCCTCCACGACCAACGTTATAAGCCATTTTAATACCATATTTTTTATGTATTTTTCTTTCTTTATATAAAGAAGATTTTGGATTTTTGGAATCTTTTTCATTTCTATCTCCACCATTTGCAAATATATGAGGCCGAATTCTAGCGAGTTCTTTGGCAACACTCATATCTTTTGGATTTTTAGGATGACTAGAAATTATTACTTCATCCACTCCGACGATCGCTTCTACGATTTCCTTCCTTTCTTCTTCCGGCATAAATTCTTTTCCCTTTTTTGCTTGAAGCCAATTGTCATTATTTAAAACAACAATTAATTTGTCTCCAAGTTTTTTAGCTTCTTGTATGTAACGAATATGTCCGATATGAATCGGGTCAAAACCCCCGCTTACCATAACTACTTTTGGGATTTTAGATTTTGGTCTTATTTCTTTTTTCTTTTTCATAAATTATATTAAAAAACTATTTTAAAACAGAAGTGCAGTGTGCGCATCGTTTGGCTTCAATTGGTATTTCACTTAGACATTCGGTGCATTTTTTTGTTGTTTCATCTAGAGGTTTTTCTTTACGAGATTTAGCTATTAAAGTATTAATCGGAGTGACGACAAAAAAATAAACCGCTACTGAAACTATAAGAAAAGCGATAAGCGCATTCAAAAAATTCCCATACATGAAATTTGTTTCTTTTATCGTAAAAGCTAATCCTGAAAAGTCGGGTGACTTAAAAATCACACTTATAAAAGGAGTGAGAATATCTTTAACCAGTGAAGAAACCACTGTTCCAAAAGAGGCCCCAATGACAACACCAACTGCCAAATCGACAACATTTCCACGTAAAATAAATTGTTTAAAGCCTTTTAACATATATATTATAAATTATAAATAATTAAATAATCAATACTTTTATTATACCAGTTTATAGGTCACTAGAACAGAAATGCAAAATGGCCTTCATATAAAGATATAAAGGCCATTAATTTCCTGTAAAGAATTTTTTCCCAAGTGGATGATCTATTGTAATGACAGTTTTTGCATCTGCCATTTCATAGACCTCATCTATGAGCAATTCAAGCTTCTGAGCAATATATTCGAGAAATTGCCTCTCCATAATTGCTATTTCTTCAATCGAGAAATCCTCATTTTCTTTTGAAGCTCTATGAATCAAGGCAGAGGATTGAACAACACCACGCCTATTACTAGTAGCTAAAAATATCGGGATTGTGGCCGAACTAACTTTTCCAATGGCTATTCCCTGAAACTCAATACCGCTTTTAATCATTAATTTTATGATTTTGGCAGCAAAAAGCATTTTACCTCCTGTAGAATTAAATAAAAGATGCACTACAGAATAATTATTTTCAGCTTTTATTAAAAACGCGCTGAAATCATTAAACAAACCTTCATCGATATCTCTATCAATAAAGAAAAAGTTCTGTGTTTCCATTATCTATTGACTTTTATAACATCCTGGTATATAATACATCATTATAAGTAATAAGTCAAATATCAAAAATGGAAAAATTAAACAGCGAACCCACACTCACCCAAGAAGAAGAATATCTATATAATAGAAACAACCACGGTTTAACAAAAAAAGAGTGGAAAGAAATAAGAGATGAGGCCCTATCTGTTGCTAACGCAAAAACACCAGAATTTGTTGAATATGGTGGTGGAATAATGAAAGAAACACCAGATGAAGATACTAAGAAAGAATTATCAGAAGGTAGGAGAAACTAAATATAAAACTAAAAAGACACACCAAGGTGTGTCTTTTTAGTTTTATATTTACAAGGCGAGTACGCTTTTTAATCCTTATTTGTTTTTTGGGTAATCTTGGGAGGTATATGAGATTTGCACTCATGATAGCTCTTCCACAGAGAGCTGTGTTACTACTACACTAATACCTCCATAAATTTTTTCTCTACATCCTTATCGTGATGAACGAGAAAATGACAATTGTGACACAACCACGCTAAATTGGAAACAGAATTATTATTTCTAACATGGTCAATGTGATGTACAGCTAACAATCTTACATCATTGGTTTTACATAGTTTACAAACCTTTGGAATTTTATGCCTAGAGAGTACACTTCTATAAGAATATAAACCGTTCTTATAATTTGAGTGTTTGGACCCAATAAAAATAGAATTGCGCCATTTTGTCTGACAAGATTTTGTACAAAAATAAGTTTTACTTTTTGAAACACGTAAAGCTTTCTTTGTTTTATACACTTCTTTATCACACAAATGACATTTTACTATTTTACCAGTTCGACTTCCAATTCTCATACATTCTTGCGAACAATATTTTGCATGCCCTCTTTCTAAGAAAAAAGGTTTTCCGTAAAACTTCTTTGAACATATTTTACACGAAACAATTGGCATATTGTCATTTTATCAAATAATTTGCTATATGTAAAATGTACGCCTTCTGAAGAGTTCCACAAACTCTAGTGCTAACCATTACACTATAGGCACCATAATTACTCTATTGAAATTTAGAGTGACTACATCTTTATACCAAAAAAATACCTATAAATCTAGGGCTTCGTAAAAAATTAATTTTACTCACAAATGACTCCAGTTGGAGGAGTGACAAGATCTTTTGTTGCCCCAGTACTATCTACACAAAAGAAAGATTCATAAGTTGGGGTCGGAATAGAAGTAATATCATAATTATCAGAAATTGGAATAGTAAATGACCAAGCTTTAGTTGTAGAATAACAGGTTCCTACTCCTTCTGTGATAGATAATATTTGATTCAATAACTCCGAAAGAGAACTGACCGAGCTAACCGCTCCTTTAGGGTGACCAGTCGGTGAAAAAAGTGAACCCGAAACTGGGCTCATACAACTACCCTTTGTGTTTGCTTTTTTACCATATGAACCTTCCGCATTAAATAGACTCCTTGCAAATCCAGAGAAAGACAAAACATCATTTTTGAGTTTATTTTTATTTACAGTATTTACAAAATCGACTATTGGAATAGAATCCTCGGGCATAAATATATTATTCGGGATATTGAAATCATAATATGTCGTCTGCCAATCAAGAGCAACTTTGTTATCACCAATACTTTCATCATCAAAACCAAGAATCTTTGATAGAGGAACTTCGAGAATTATATGATATTGATAGACATTATTGTCGCCTTTGCCAATCCAAACATCAAATGAATTAATCATCACCGATCCAAAAATTTGAGTTAATTTATTTTTATCTTCCTCTGAAAGATTAGAAGTAAAATTATCAGCAATCTCAATTAAAAGATTGCGGGCTGAATCCTTATCAGTATTTATGGAATAATGATACGTATCAATGTCTTTTATTTTTTCTTGTCCTTTTTCTATGATTTCTACATTCTTTATCAATTCATCGTAAGAGCTAAGAGTTTTATCATTAATATAAGATGGTACTCCTGTCGATAAAATTTTATAAAGATTCAGCTTCTTCAGTTGTAATTCAACGTCTTGTGAAAAAAGAGGAGGGATTAAATTAAATTGCTGTTCATCTATTTTAACAATTGAAGATTTAGGTGCATCTTCACCAATAATTTGGCTAAGATCAGGAACTGAAATAAATAAATCAGATCCATTACTTTTTACACCAGTCGTTATATAATTTTGCAAAAGCGAACTCTTGACTGTAATGAAATTATCGGACAAAAAATTGCCGTCACTCTGATCGATAATACCAAGTGTATTAACAGAAATAGAATCATTATCAGTTTGAGGAACTGCCTCGCCACTAATTAAACCCGCACTAATGTCGACGACAGATGGAAAAGATATTTCGATGTTGGTTTCTGTTTTATATGAAGTTAAAGAAGACAAAACTTTTGAATTATTCAAGATTAAAACCTTGGGATCTTTTTTAATAAGAGAAAAATTAAAATCTTTAATATTAATGTATCCTTTTTCAAAAGCCCAAACCGCCCCTCCAAGAACTCCTATCACAATTAGAGCAATTACAAGCCATTTGATCATTTTACTATTTACTTTTTTGGGGCTTTCTTCTTTTATCTGATTTACAGACAATAAATCTTGCTTATAGGAAGAGAGCATAGCAACTTTTGGTAAATCTTTGATTGAATAATTTTTGGTTGGCTCAATAGGAACAATTGGTTCTTCTTTTTTACCAAAATTTTCTCTATTGACTGAACCAAAAGAATTAATCGTCACTTTTGGCATTAGGGTAGGAATAAGCTCTTCCCTTTTTTCTTCTTTCTTCTCTTCTTTTTTGGCTGGCAATTCCAATTCTTGTTCTTCCACAACCATCGTCTGCGACTTTTCTAGTATGGGTAAATTATGAGGAACCCAGACTCGCGGTGCTTCTCTTTGGGGTTGTTCAACTTTTACTTCTGGTTTTGGTATATCTATCGGATGGAGTTCTGATTCAACTTTCAAAAAACCTTCATTAATATCATTCATGTACCAGCCGGCATCTAAAAGCTTAGCAATAATAACATCTTTAGATATATGATTGGCGATTTGCTTTTTAATATAAGAAATTAATTCAGAAGTTGTCATATAGTTTAATTATACCATTTCATTTTAAAATTGATAAACATACAACTTACGCCCAAGTTTATATTTACTTCTCATAAGGTCAACCTCATTACTATAATTTTTGCCTGAAAATTTAAAAGACAGTGAGACTAATTTGGTTCCGGGCTTGAGTTCCTTTTCAAATTTTGAAAGCAATTCATCCATTATATTTGGATATAGATAGGTAAAAATATGAGTGGCTTTGGATAAATCTTGCTTAAAAAAATCACCATTAATGATTTCAATTTTATTCCCCGTTTTTTTATTAGACCAAAATGACTCAATCCTAGATAATAAAAGTGGTAAAATATTGTTTTCAATTCCAATATATTTTGCTTTTGGATTCAAACGAGAAAGATAAACCAAAACTCTTCCATCTCCACACCCTAAATCATATACTACACTGTCATCTGTAATCATAAGTGCTTTTGCAATATCTTTCAAAACAGCATTTGACGCTGTGACGAATGGAACTTTATTTCTAAAATTCCCAATTGACCAAAATACAAATAAAACAACAATCCCCAAAAAGACAACTATCAAAAAAACCTCAAGCACATAAAGTAAAATATTAAGCATAATATGATTATACTATAAAAATCATTATTATTTTAGAAATTTAAAAAGAATTAAAAAAGGGAGTGATGTTTTTTAAACAACCCTCCCTTATTTTCCACTATTTAATACGTAATACAATCTTTTGCGATGAAGTAAAAAATATATCTGATGGATATTTTTCTTCAACTCCTTCGGTGGCTTCACTCCAAAAACTATGGAGCCCAACCTCTACAACATTACTAAAAGTCAATTCAAACAAAATTGGCCTCTCGGGATCATTTTTTCCTCTTAAATGTAGAAAAAATGGTTTACTAATAAATACCCCTCTTTCTATTTTTCTAATTTTATCAAGGGAATCTTTATCGGTTAGGAATAAACCAGGAGCATCAGATTGTCGGCATATTTCTAATCCTAGTCCTGGAAGACAATCTTCAATCTCAGATAGGCGAGCTCCTTTTTCAAAGCCCAACTCCTCTATCTTTAAAGAAACAAATTCTACCCCCGATTCTTGTAGAACTGGATAGTTAATTTGGTTTATGAGCACTTCAATGTCATGCTCATTACCCCAAAAAACATCCCGCGGCTTTAATTTAAATTTAATAGCGGCCATTAAAACATCGGGTGATTCAAAGAACCTTAAATCAAAAGCTCCATAGGTTTCCCAACCAAAAGCTTTTATTGCTCCCTGCCTCAAATAAGAGTTAATTCCTTTTAACCAGAGTTTTCCATTTTTTCCAGCTAAAACATCGTTGATCTGGTTCATTGGTCCACGAGCATCGCAGAACAACAAGCGGTTTACATCTGTCATAATTTTAAATATTTAATTATTTAAATGTACTAGAGGACCACCACCACAGCAGTCATAGTCAAAAAACATCAAATAATTAATGACTTTTGACTATGACTATATGTGAGGTATTTTCTTCACATTACCACTAATTATACAAATTGCAAACTTTATTTGTGCGCGAGAGAGGATTCGAACCTCCATAGGATTGCTCCCGCTACCACCTCAAGGTAGTGCGTCTGACCAGATTTCGCCACCCGCGCATTATTTTGTTAAATATTTTTTCTGTTGTCTCTTCTCTATCTCTAGGGCTTTTTGGATTTTAATCTTTTTTCTAGATAAACAAACAACATTGGGATTATAATACATTTTCTTTATTATTTCCATCGCTTCCTTTTTTGCATATTTTAGTTGATAATATTTATTCTTTTTAAAAGCGACAGTGATATGTCCATTTACTTTAATGTTATTTTTTAATTCTTGTTGCAACCAATCAATATGCTCTTTGCTGGCAGAAACAAATTCAATATAAAACATATGGCTCGAACGCCATCTAGGATCCCAATAAGAATAAAAACAACCATCTCCATCAAAACACCCTCGTAAAAAATCAAAAAAATATTTATCTGGCACTTTTAATTTCCCCATAGTTAATGATTTTTTAGAAGTTAGCCCAATCGACAAAAGAAAATCGTAGAAAATTCTATTTTTAAATTGAATTCTTAGGCATTCATCTCCTTTTAAGTTCCACTTATTACCTATCTTAAAATTTACACCAACACATTTAGAAAAATTTAATAGCTGTTCTTTATCTTTTGAGGTTAAATCAATTAACAGCCCATCATTAGCCAGACAACCATCAGTAGCGAGTAGACCAATTGCATAAGCTAAGTTTGCATTCCATTTTTCATTTATAATCCTTTTTGGTTGTGGTCCCCTCTTGCTCATGTCTATATTATATCACCTCAAGGATGTAGCGTCTACCAATTGATTAATATAAAAAAATCCACCCTGAGTCTATTCTTTTGGGTGGATTTTTTATTATAATTTCTTATTCTTCTGTTTTTACAACTCCCTCTTGTTCTTCTTTTGAAAGAGTCACACTCTTTAATCTCTTTTTAACTTCCTTAACTGCTTTTGTTCTGATGTAATAGAGCTTACTTCGGCGAGTTTTTGATTTTCTAATAACTTCAATTTTATCAATGTTGGGAGAATATAATGGGAAAATACGCTCAACCCCCACACCTGAGGCCACTTTTCTAATTGTAAATGTTGCTCCTGACTCTGTCCCATGTTTACGAGAAAGAACAAGCCCTTCGAAAGCCTGTAAACGAGTTTTTCCTTTTTCTAAAATCTTACTCCAAACACGCACCGTATCCCCAGCCTTAAAATTAAGCTTTTTACGATCCTCTTGAGCTACTGGAGTAAATTGTTTTTTCGTTATTTCCATGGGTTTTACTTTATCATATATAGCTATTTTAAGCAAATTTTTATCAAATTTTCTAGCTTATACCCATCTCCATGCGACAACATCCCCAAATAAGAATTTACACTTTCTTTTTTATAATTACACTTCTCCAAATTTCTAAACATCCTCTTTTTGGTTGATGTTCTTAAAACTCTATGGTTTGGGAAACTTACCCATCCCAAGAAATCAATACCAGAATAAAGTGTTTTAATAAATATTTTATCTGGATGCATATTTAATTTTAATTCATTACTTAAAAATTCTTTCATTCGATCTAAATTATCAAGAAGTTTCATTTTGTCATTTTGCAAAATGACAAAATCATCCGCGTAGCGGATATAGTATTTTATCTTTAGTTTGTTTTTTACAAATTGGTCAAATTCATTCATATAAATATTCACAAGCAGTTGACTAGTTAAGTTGCCCAAAGGAAGTCCTTTACCAAAGGAACGCGATAGCGTTAGTTTGGTAAAGTTGTAAGTGGTTTGAAAACTGTCTACAATTTGGTTAATAAGCCAAAGAGTATCTTTATCATCCATGTATTTTACTAAAATGTTTTTCAATACTTGGTGATTAATACTAGCAAAGAACTTTCTGATGTCGCATTTTAGTACAAGGCAAGACCTTGTACTGTTTTTTGAGACAATTCGAGAAAAATCTCTGAATCTGTTTATGGCTTTATGAGTCCCCTTACCCAATCTACAAGAATACGAGTCATAAATGAATTTTTGATCAAAATATGGATAAAGTATTCTGTATATAGCATGATGAAGTAATCTATCTCTGACACTTGCTTTATGAATATCTCTTGGTTTGGGGTCATTAATTTTAAAAGCAATATATTCACCGTGTTTGTATGTTTTGTTTTTTAAATCATTATGTAAGTCAAAAATATTGTCCATAAGTTTTAATTGAAATTCACAAACATCTTTCTTTTTTCTTTTGCCTTTTAGAAATTCCTGCCAAGCTAAAAGTAAGTTTTCTATAGATATGATATCATTATATTTATTATCAAATTTTTTCATTTTATTTTAATTATATGAATTCATTAATTACCCCCCCCCCGAGCACCTCAGGTGCTCATAAAAGCAAAAGGTGCTTATTCTATCTGGTTTAAGATTTTTATTGACTTCCCTAAGATGTATCGTCGCACTATTGGAGAAAAAATTGAAGGATATTTTTTAGAACTTTTGGAAAATATTTTTGTTTCTCAATATCTTTCAGGAGAAAATAAAATCAATCGATTAACTATCTCAATTTCAAAATTAGATGGAGTAAAATTTTTCCTTCAGATTTCTTGGGAAAATAAATGTTTACCAACCGAAAAATACATTACACTGTCAACACAACTTGATGAAATTGGGCGAATGTTAGGTGGTTGGAAAAAGGGACTTGAAATAAAAACTCCCAAGAATTAATCAGGGGAGAAATATTTAGTTGCGGGACTACCACACGAGGAAGGACGTCAGAATTCCACACGTTGTCGTTCTCGAACCTGTTGACGTTGACGTTCAAGCCATCAGAGTTCACGTTCACGTTAGCAACGAAGAATTGTGTAGTGTGCCATCTATTTCACTGCCGATTCAAACATGTTTCCATTAGGAATCGTGCTGTATATCATTTGGAATATCAAAATTCACAAGCAAACTACACCAACTAAATTATTTTTTAATTTGAAAAAACATTACCACTCTTTTGTAAGCCGTAACCAACAAAATTCTCAATAATGGTTTTCCACAAAAGTGACTTCGTAGCCGTAACCATGAAGTATCGCACGCTTGTATTTTAATTATACATAAAAAAATCCCTCTGACAAAGTATCAAAGGGATTAAGAATCAAATTATTTAAGTGTCTAAGCAACCTGTTGCGGGACTACCACACGAGGAAGGACGTCAGAACCCCACACGACGCCGCCCCCGAACCCGCCGACGTCGACGCCCAAGCCACCAGAGCGCACGCGCACGCGAGCAACGAAGAAGTGATCTTCAACCTTAAATAGGAAGAAAGTCACATATCCGTCTTTGCGTAACCAGTTGGGATATTTTTTACAAAAGTTCTTTATCTGGGCTTGTGTTAAACACCACTTATCCAGATCGGTCCCGAGAGAACCAAACATCTGTGCAAAGGTTCCATCCTTTACTAGTTCGTGTACCTCTACCGCCTGTTCTTTGGTAGCGATACTGGACTTGTTGGTGCCCCAGTTTTTGAAGTCGCCATCAATACCCGATGGAAAAACTTCCTTAGCGGTTGCCAATGTCTCTGTGCCATCGAGGGCATCAAGCATCAGCGTTTCAGCTCCGGAAAGCAGTTTCAGGAAAAGCACCATTTCGGGTTGCTTGCCCATCAACGCTTCGCGTTGCTCGAATGTAAGGTTGTTAAACCATTTCACCTGTTCAAAGGTGATGTTACCGTTGCGCAATTTGCTCAACTGGTCGATTTGCAGTCCAGCGAAATCTTGCGCCGTGTTCTGCTCGAGAGTTTTTGTTCTCATTTTAAATTTTTTAAAAGTACAAAATTAAATATTTGAGCCATTTTTAAGGCAGACTCTTTACCTTCTTGTATTATATCACAAACAACCCTATTTTGTCAATATGAAAAAAATTGTTCCTGTATATGAATTCATTAGCATTTTGCTAGAACCTAGAAACTAGCCACTAGAACCTAATTCAAAAATGTTTTTAACACCTTTTTGAAATCAGCCGGAAGTGGAGATTCTACAGTTTTCACTTTTCCATTTGGAAGAGTAAAAGTTGCCGAATAGGCATGAAGCGCGAGGCGCTTCATGCCTAAAGATTTCTCTTTTATTCCACGATAAATCGGGTCAGAAACTACTGGGTGATTAATATAACGCATATGAACTCTAATCTGATGAGTTCGCCCAGTTTTTGGATATGCTTCAATATAAGAATACTGATGTTCAATTTTTTTCTTTTCATTTTCATCGCTCGAATCAGTAAACTTATTTAAAATAATATATTCTGTCACAGCCTCACGAAGTGGGGCTCTCGCTCCACGCCCAGCAGTATATGCCCTGATATCTTTTGATGAGCGACCTATTGGAACATTTATTACTCCCCTTCCACCGGTAAGAAGTGAAGCCTTGGGATCAGAAACATAACCATAAACAAATGCTCGGTAAACTTTTTTAACTTTATGGTTCATAAATTGCTCCTTCAAAAAAAGAAAAGTTTTTTGATTTTTAGCAATAATCAAAATTCCCGAAGTTTCTTTATCTAAGCGGTGGACAATTCCCGGCCGATTAATTCTTAATTCCTCATTCTTAATTTTTAATTTAATTGGCTCTCCGACATTTTTTATTGATGGGTAATTTGAAAGCACCCAATCAGAAATTGTTTCTTCTTTGGTTTTACCATCTCCATGCACTGAAATACCCGCTGGTTTATCGATAACTAAAATATTTTTATCTTCGTATAAAATTTTTATTTTCATAAATTAATTGGCCACAACTCTCGGCTCGTCGCCACTCATCTCGGTCGCGACCCCGACTCGCGGTTTTGCCTACTAGCAAAACATCGCTCTGTCTCACAAAAGAGAAAAAATAATAAGCAGTTATTATTTTTTAAATTCACTCTTTTGTGCCCTCGGCAGGAATCGAACCTACAATAGCGGCTTAGAAGTCCGCAGTTATATCCATTTAACTACGAGGGCAAAATAACTGTGCGCGATGAGGGACTCGGTCAGGCGTAATTTTCTACTGAAAATTCGCACGACCCTGCCTCACGCCGACGCGCTCCGGCTTTCTCGCCCTCATACAAAGCAAATAAATTTGCTTTGTATTTATCGCTGTGCGCGATGAGGGACTCGAACCCCCGACCTTCCCGGTGTAAACGGGTTGCTCTACCAACTGAGCTAATCGCGCAATTAACCTGTCGTTTATACTACCATATTTAAAGTTAATTTCAAGATTTAATTTATACTTGGATCTTTATATGATTTTGATCCATCTTTTATTTCTCTGGCTTTGATTGATTTCTGTTCAAATGAATTGTTTATTTTTTCTAAAAGTTTTTCATTAATCATCGTTGGTGTTTCGTCTGATTTAGGTTCAATCTGAAATACTTGTTGATTTTTAATGGTGTATAGTAAATAGAAACTAAATAAAATCAAAACTACGACAACAAGAAAGAATATATCAAGCAGAATCCGCCAATCAGTATGCGGGTTTGATTTTTTAGGAGAGAATAATTTTTTTATTTGATTTTCAGTTTTTTTAAAAGATATTTTCATAAAAATTAATTGGAGCTCAAAATATTAAAAGCGATATCCGCTTGCCAAGTTGAAACTTTAATTACAGGAGTCTGTTTCTCATCTTGAGTATCAATTACTTGGGCTAGATCTTTATTTAAATAAACCTGAGTAACATCGACTTCATAAGGAATATTCTCTAGTAGTGAGATTGTCTCCATAACCTCTTGGAAAGTTCCAGTAATTAAAATCTTAAAGGCAATTGAATTTTTAACCTTGGGTGATATTTCAATATTCTTCACTGCAATATCTGAGCCAATATCCGAATCAAGATCTTCTAAATAATTTACAAATGTATCTATCTTATTCGGATCAATAAAACGACTACTAATAGTATCTCGGATCGATTCGATTTCTGATAACTTTTCAGCAAATGTTACTATTTCTTCCTTATCTTTCAATTTTTTTTCGAGTGTTGCAATGGAAACAGATATATGTTGATTTTTATTTTTAATAATTCTCAAGAAAAAACCAAGGGCCCCCAGAACCAATAGGGTTGTGATTAAAGAAAGAATCAGTATTAAAATGGAATTTCTCTTTTTCATATTTACTTAATGGTTATAGAAATAGTAAATGGTAAATTATTTTTTTCAAGAAAATTCGAAACTGGTAAATCGACTTTTGAGAAATTTGGGTTACTATCTAGGATTGTTTTGAAGTTGCGTAAAGAATCTCGATTGGTTGCTGTTCCATGAATGACTAAAATAGAATCGGTAATCTTTTTATTAAAAAGTATCTGTGAAAAAGTTATCCCTGAAGTACGGCTAGCCAAAATATTTTCCAAAACCTTGTCGTTAACCTGATAAGAACTTCCGGCTTTATTTAACAACTCTAATTTCAGATTAATATCCCCGATTAATTTATCCATACTGCCATTTGAAAGATCGGGATTCTTTATATTGAAAGCTTCAAGTTCTTTTTCAACCAGATTCTCTTCAAATCTTGAGATGAAATACGATGGGAAAAGCAAAAGAATTGAAACTACTCCGGTGATAGCAATCAAGTGCAAAATCATTGTGGAAAATCTTGTACGATATTCTCTACGTAAAGATTTTTTCTCTTTATCGGGCAAAATATTTATAACTGGCTGTGAAATGTTTGAGAAACCTCCTAGGGCTAATCCAAAAACTGTCGCATAACCAAGTGATTCTTCAAAAGACATTTCCGGCACTGAATTTTCTGTATTCAAAATATTGACCCAGACATTCGCATTTTCTATTTTCATTTTCATGCTCAATTCCAAATATTCAGACAACCCAGCCAAATTCGCATCTCCCCCACAAAGAATTATCCGTTTGATCGGCTCGTGCCCCTTATTGTTACTATAGTGTGTTTCCCAATATTGATACTGTTTATTTATTTCATCTTTCAGGACTGAAATCCCATTTAAAATTGCAGGGAAAATATCTCCGGCCTTAGAGACTTTATTCAATCCATACTCTTGTTTCATTTTTTCAGCTTCAGGAAATGATAAAGAGAAATTTTTAGCAATCATATTTGTTAAATCTATCCCCCCGAGGGAAAGAGTTGTGGTCAAAAATATTCTCCCCCCACTTGAAACAGAAATACCGGTTCGAAAATCTCCAAAATCAACAATCATAATCGGACTATCGTCTCCATTTGGAATAATGGCTCTGGCTGTCGCCTGCGCATCAATTTCAAAAGAGAGTGGGACAAGTCCGGCTTTTTCAAAAACTGACAAGTAACTTTCGAGTGTCGTATTAGCAATCGCAACTACTTCTATTAAAGTATTCTTGTCATCTTCTTTAATAATATCAAAATCAAAAACCACGTCAGGAGCCTTCAGTGGCACGTACTCTTCTATTTGCAGAAGTATCATATCGCGAAGATTTTCATTACTCGATGCTGGAACAGACAAGGTGAATAGGTACATCTGCTCTTCAGATAAAGACACTCGAATGAAGTGAATTTTTTCTTTCTCTTTAATTTGCTTTAACACCCCAACTAGTTCATTCTCTTTTTCAATTTTACCAGAGACAACTGTTCCTTCTGGAATTTGGGCTTTTCCATATTTACCGAGTCGTAACCCAGAAGTAGTCATCACGAGTTCTCCGTATTTTATCGATCGATCAGAAATATCAATCGCAAAAGAATTCATAGCCAAGTATGATGGTGTGGGGAAATAATGATTATACAATCTTTTCATTACAATATCATTATACGATACTCCGAGAGTATATAAAAGGGCTTAAGGTAATTTATTTAACTTGAAACGAATCATTTTTATAACTATTGGTAAAAAAGAAAGCACAATGATAACAAAAGCGATTGGAATAATATAAACATCAGGATTAGGAATTATGCCACCTAAAAAATAACCCAAGAGTAACATACTAGAGACCCAAAAGACTCCACCAAAGATATTATATGAAATAAAAACAGGATATTTCATTCTACCAATTCCGGCTACAATCGGGGCAAAAGTTCGAATTATCGGCACAAATCGCGCAATTATTATCGTTGATTTTCCGTGTTTTTCATAAAAAATTTCAGCATCATATAAACGCTTTTTCTTAAAGAAAAATCCAGCATCTCGATCAAAAAGTTGTCGTCCGTATTTTTTCCCTGACCAATAACCGACACTATCCCCTAAAATTGCAGCAACGATACAACCAATCAAAAGAATTTCAATACTCAAATATCCTTGCGAGGCAAATATTCCTGCCGTGAATAAAAGCGAATCTCCAGGAAAGAAAAAGCCAAAAAATAATCCCGTCTCCGCGAAAACAATCAGAATTATTCCAATTATTCCAACCGCTTTAATAATTACAATTGGGTCAAGCATTTGAATTAGGTTCTAGTAATTAATTGGTTCGACATTTTTTAATTCTTAATTTTTAATTCTTAATTACCTCACCCTACTTCCGGGATTAACTTCGACTTCAGGAATAAGAAAAACTGGCTTGCCATCGATTCCATCCACCGCCATTAGCATTCCATTACTTTCATATCCCTTAATTTTTCTTGGTTCAAGATTTACAATATATAGTACCTGTTTCCCTACTAAGACCTGTGGGTCGGGATAATATTCTTTTATCCCTGAAACAATTTGTCTTAACTTTTTATTTCCTTCTTCATTAATTTCATTAAAATCTACCTGGCAACGTAAAAGTTTGTCGGTCTCTGGAATTATTTCAACTTCCTTGATTGTTCCAACTCGGATATCCATCTTTTTAAATTCTTCGTATGATATGTAGTCCATAAATTAATTATTATTTTTTCTATCTAAATACCGCCCGAGGATTAGGGCGGCGGCGGACGCGTCCGCCGCCGCTTGTTTCCCCTTGGCTACTTTTTTAGCATTATTTACTTCTTTACCGGCTCTACCTCGAGCCTCAATTGTCGTCATAAATTCTTTTTCAAAATAAATTGGTAAATCAAGTTCTCCCTCGAGATTTCTTTTAAATTCTTCAATACTCCCCATAATTTTGTTTGGGTTGCCCGATAAATCGGTCGATTCACCAAGGACAATGGCCGAAATTTCTTCTTGTCCACAAATATTATGAATAGTATCCACTAATTCAAGGTCATTTTTGATTATTTTGTACGGAAAAGCCATTTTCCCATCTTCGTCGGAAAGTGCTAATCCTACCCTTTTTGTTCCATAATCTATCCCTAAATATCTCATCCCATTAAAAATTTTAACATTATATTATAATTGACCTATTTTTTCTCTCGCCCTTTGTTTTAGTGTGTTTTGATTAATCAAAAATTTCTAACGGGACAAGTACTTTAATTTTACCATAATTGTCAAAAAAAGTTATTTCTGTTATTATTTATATATTATGACAAACGCATTTTTCCAAAATAATATTTGGTTACTCATTATTATGGTTGTTTGGGTTCTTCCATGGAAAGGTTATGCGCTTTGGACCGCTTCAAGATTAAATAATAAGAGATGGTTCATCGCTCTACTTATATTAAACACTTTCGCAATCTTGGATATCATTTATATATTCTATATTGCCAAGAAAAATCCAAAAGACATTACTCGATTATTTAAAACAAAAATCTAATCGGCATCAAAAAAGACCCTGTGGGGGTCTTTTTTGATGCTTCCCTAAAACTTGAAAAAAGAGTAAAAATAAGGTAATGTTGTGAAGTAAAAACTATATTTAAATAAATTAGATTTTGGTTGTTAAGCGGAGGCGTCGCATAGAGGCTTAGTGCATCGGTCCTGAAAACCGAAGTGTCGAAAGGCACCGTGAGTTCGAATCTCACCGCCTCCGCTTAGTAACTAATAATTTTTATAAGAATCTCACCGCTTCCGCAAAAAATAAAATATCGAAGTAACTCGAATACCTAAATTATTGAGGTTAATGTATAATAGAGTTGATATGAAAAAAAATTTTGTTTTCTGGAAAAAACCTGCTGGAGACCCTGTAATTGATGGTTTTTCACGGAACCCTGAATATCATGCATTTTTTAATAAATGTAATGAGGTTTTTGAATTTCGTTTTGCTGATTACACTAATTCGTATATTGGTAATGGTATTTTTAAAAATGTTTCTCGTTATGAAAAAGGAAGAATTATTCCCGCTGAGCCAGAATTTAAAGCTGATGTTATTTATCAATTTAAAAAAATGACAGATGAAAATTTTGATTATAAAGTAAAAATTATTAATTCTCCAGAATTCAGAAACTGGTGTGGGGATAAGTGGGAACAATACCAATTACTTGGGGAATTTATGACAAAAACATTTTTGATTACTAGTGAAAATGATCTTATTGAAGGATTAAAATTAATTTCTACTAAAAAAGCAGTGCTCAAGCCAAATCATGGACAAAAAGGTGAAGATGTCACCGTTTTTGAAAAAACACACCCTCCAAAATTAGACCCAGAGATTTTAAAAAATAAAAAATATTTACTGCAAGAATTTGCTGATACAAACATAACCATCGATGGAATTGTTTCAGGTATTCATGACATTAAACTCATAACAATCGGTGATCATATTTTTGCGAACTTAAGAACACCCGAAAATAACCTTGGCGAAGTTTGTACTTTTGATTCACCATACTCCGAGATATCAATTTCAAAACTTCCAGCAGATATTTTAGATTTTCATAAAAAAATTAAGGAGAGAGTTGAGACTTTGTTTAAAGAACAGATTTACACTGTTGACATTGGAATTACAAAAAATGGTCCCGTGGTTTTTGAATTAAATCCACATACTGCTTTCCCGTATATTCATTTTGAATATGCCGAAGAATTTCTGAATGCTATGGTGGATATATTTGACAAATAATAAGATGAGGCAGAATTTACTGCGGTTGTGTTTAATTCTAAACAAATCATTGATCCAAAAGAAATAGATTATTTCTTATTCAAAATTAATCAAGAAACTATACATCCCCATTCCGCAGACTCCTCTTGTGGGGACTCCCGTTTCGGGTATGCCAAGATCAATAATTTCTTCTCCAGTTTTCGGTAGAATTTTTTGATAACCAACAGACTTCACAACCAAAGATGCCGAGCAATCATATGTACCATTTGTTTTCATAATTAGTTTCGTGGGAATTCCAGCTTTAGCTGTTGAGACTCTCGGCGAATAACCACCTTTGGCATTTATGGTGATGTATTGAATCCCATCTTTTATTTCAATATTGTTCACTTGTTCGGTTTGCACATTATCTGCATTATTTTTTGTTTTTAATCCGCCCATAAAAACAATGCCGACGCTGACAACAATTCCAACTATGATAATAATTAATGCTGTTTTATTTTGTTTCATAATATTTCAGAAGCAAAGCAAATTATTTTATAAAAAAATGTCTGGCCCCTCGTCCTCCCTCGTCCAGTTTTTTTAGAATATAATTTGCTTTGCTTCTTACCCTTTTTAAAGATTAAATAATGGATTAATAATACCGACTCCTGCAAGACCTGACAGAAGGGCAAATGCTCCAAGCCCGACTACGACTACTCCAGCTGATTTGAAAAATAGTGGGGCATATTTTGATTTTGAAAAAGAAACAGAACTAAAAGAAAGTAATGCGAGCACCGGCAAGGTTCCAAGGGCAAAGGCAAACATTATCAGAAATCCAGACATAAATGAACCACTAGAGAGTGCTGATATCTGCATTGATTGAGTAAACCCGCATGGTAGAAAAAATGTTCCCAGACCAACTAAAATCGGTGCCCAAGTCGCATGTTCTACTTTTCTAAAAAAAGAAAAGATTCCACTCGGCAGAGTTATTTTATTTTTCTTAAATATCCCGAGCAGATTAAGCCCTAGAGCAATCATAACAGCTGAAGCAATTAATCCCAAGATTGCTGAAAAAAGAAAGTTTATCCCAATCGCCTCCCCAATTAAACCAAGAACCCCACCCAAGATAGCAAATCCAATCAATCTTCCGGCATGGAAAAGGATAAATGGTTTTTTTGTGGATTGGTTATCGTCTTTAGTAATTTTCGCTGAAAGTGACAAGACAAGACCTCCAACAATTGCCAAACAACTAGATACCGAAGCAATTAACCCAATAATAAAACTTGTTACTGGAGTAGTCTCCCCGCCAATTCCAAAATTTAGAATTCCAGATTTTTGCAAAATGAAAAATAGAGCAAGAAATAGAAGACCAATGGGTATCGCTTTCCAAATAATACTCCCATCTCCTTGCTCTTTAATTATTTTCTCAACTGAAAGAGTATAACCATTTGGTTTTATTTTACTTGTTAACATTACTGCAATCTCTTCTATACTTTGCTCACTATCTGTCTCTAATTCAAGAGTTTCTTTTTTTAAATTAACTGTAACGCTTTTTACAAAATCATGTTCACCTAAAACATCTTCAATCAAGATTTTGCACGAGGCACAATGCGTACCAGAAACATGGAATGTATATGTTTTCATAATTAAATCTTTTTTACTTTAATTCGTAATGAGTTCGACACTACAGACACTGATGACATAGCCATGGCAAAGCCAGCAAAAACCGGATTGAGTAACCATCCAAAAATTGGATAGAATAATCCTCCGGCAAGTGGTATCCCAATAATATTGTAGAAAAATGCCCAGAATAGATTTTGTTTGATTCCACGCATAGTCATTTTCGAAAGTTTAATAGTTTTAACAAGTTTCGAAATATCACCATGTAGTAATGTAATCCCCGCTGATTCGATGGCCACATCAGTCCCCGTTCCCATGGCAATACCGACATCGGCTTGAGCTAAAGCTGGAGCATCATTTACACCATCGCCGGCCATTGCTACAATTCTACCTTGTGATTGAAGTTCTTTTATTTTTTCTAACTTATCCTTCGGTAAGGCATGCGCCACAACTTCATCAATACCAACAAGTGATGCAATATAATTTGCTGCTTTTTCATCGTCCCCTGTAACCATAACCACCTTGATTCCTAATTTGTGAAGATTAATGATAGCTTGTTTGGATTCCATTTTTACTTCATCAGCAACTGTCACAAAACCAAGCACTTCTTTATCTGTTGCAATGACAACGGGAGTTTTCCCCTCCATTGTATATTTTTCTATGCTCAATAGATCAAAATTTAAATTCAACTCTTGGATTAATTTTACATTACCAACAAAATATTCAACATTATTCACCAAACCTCTTACCCCCTTCCCTTCAATGTTATTAAAATCAGAAACAGAATAAGTTGGAACATTATTTTCTTTTGCATAATTCATAATCGCATGAGCAATCGGATGTTCTGATTTACTTTCAAGTGTCGCAAGTATAGAGATAAGTTCTTTCTCCTCCAGAGAAGAAATATTTTGAATATCTGTCAGGGTTGGTTTACCAACTGTTATCGTCCCTGTTTTATCAACAATAATAGTGTTCACTTTGTGAAGTTTTTGAAGAGTTGCTGCATCTTTGATTAATATTCCTTCTTTGGCTCCTTTTCCAACTCCCACGATAATCGCTGTCGGTGTCGCCAGTCCTAGAGCACAAGGACAAGCAATAACAAGCACTCCAACAAATGACATAAGTCCGTATGAAAGTGCTTGAGAAAAACCCAAGGGACCAGCACCAAATATCAACCACATTCCAAACGAAACAAACGAAATTACAAGCACAATCGGAACAAAAATCGCTGATATTTTATCAGCCAGAGCTTGAATCGGCGCACGGCTTCCTTGTGCTTCTTCTACCATTTTTATGATTTGAGCAAGTAGTGTTTCTGAGCCAACCTTGGTCGCTTTGAAAATAAATGAACCGGTTGTATTTATTGTCCCCGCGACAACATTATCATTAATCTTCTTTTTTTCTGGCATCGGCTCACCTGTGACCATTGATTCATCAATGTATGAAAAACCTTCAGTGATTACTCCATCAACGGGAATTTTTGCTCCTGGTTTTATTATAATTAAATCCCCATGAATTACTTGATCAATTGGGATTTCAACTTCTTCTCCGGCCCGAAAGACGAGAGCGGTTTTGGCTTGTAGATTTAAAAGTTTTTCTATAGCATCTCCTGTTTTTATTTTTGATCTTGCTTCTAAATATTTTCCAAGGGCAATAAAGACAATTACTACAATCGTTATATCAAAATAGGTATTTTCAACATTTAAGAATGGTTTAAGTAAATCCTCAAAAGCAGTTATTATAAAACTATATAAATATGCTGTAACTGTACCAATTCCAATAAGTGTATCCATATTGGCTTTGCCATAGCGAAGAAAACGATAAAAACCAAGAAGATATGGCTTGCCGACAACAAATAATGTATAGGTAGCCATAAGGGGTAGAAGATGGTGAAAAAATTCTTTGGTGGTGTAACTCATCATTGGAACAATCTCATATAAAGATAAAATATCCCAAGCCATAATAAAAATACTGATGATTGCCAGTGGAATAGCCACAATTAATTTCTTTTTCATATCAGAAAGTTCAAGAAGTTTCTCCCCTTTTGATCCGCCTTGGCTTGGCGAGACAGGTTGTCCAATACCATTATGTGCCATATGTTCACCTTCCGACATTCCCATAGATCCGGCAGTTTCAGGAATAATTAATGAATACCCGAGAGGCTCAATTTTCTTTGAAAGATCTCGCGGATTTGTTTTTGTATCATCAAAGCTTATCTTAACTGATTCGTTTCCGTAATTGGCTTCGGCAACATCTACTCCTTCAGTCTTTTTGAAAGTTCTCTCGATGATACTGGCGCATGAGGCACAATGCATTCCTTTGATTTTGTAAATTTTATTTATCATTTTATTTTCTCTTGAGCCCATAAACTTTTAATATTTCCTTGGTGGCTTTTTCTGTTTGTCCTTTTTGAATCTGATGTACCAAGCAAGTTCCCAAGTGGCTTTCCATTAAAGCATCCTCGACCCCGGAAAGGGCTTGTTTAACGGCTGATGTTTGAGTGATAACATCAATGCAATATTTATTATCATTAATCATCTCTTGCAAACCTCGAATCTGCCCTTCAATAATCTTAAGCCGATGTATTAATTTTTGGTTGTTATTTGTCATTTTTCTAGTATATACCCCCCGGGGGTATATGTCAATACCCTATCTATTCTACTTTTTTTGTAATTAGTGCTAAAATAGAATATATGGAATCAATTTTAAAGTCAGATATATTCTTCTTTATCTCTTCTGTTTCAGTAGTGATTATCACTTTAGTTTTATTAGTAACTGGATTTTATTTTATAAAAATATTAAGAAATTTCTATAAAATATCCACGATATTAAAAAACTATGCAGAAGATACAAATACTGAGCTTAGGGAAATGGGAGAACATATCAGACAAAGTCGCCTATTTACTTTTATCTTTGGAAAAGAAAAAGTAAAAAAGGATCAAAATAAACGTTCAACTAAATCAATCTAAGAAGTTGTGTAAATTATTAATCAGTTTTCGCCAATGGCGAGCAAAAAATATATGAAGAAAAAAACAGTAAGTAAAAAAGGTGTAAGTGCAAAAAAAATAATAGGAATAGGGGCAGGGGTTGCCGTGCTCAGTGCCGCAGCTTATGTGCTTTTTGGACCAAATGGTAAAAAGAACCGAAAAGTTATTCATGGTTGGGCAGTAAAAATGAAGGGTGAGATAATAGAAGAATTTGAAAAGGCAAAAGTTTTGACTGAACCAATGTATCATAATATTGTAAATAAAGCAGAAACAAGATACGCTAAACTAAAAAGTGTTGATAAAAAAGAACTCGAGGCGCTTGTTAAAGATTTAAAGAAACACTGGAAGATAATTAAAAAAGATGCGGATAGTAAAAAGAAGTAATATTAAACAAATATTGGTATAATATACTTATGGATGAAATTAAAATAAATACAATAGAGTGGTCAGTTCCAGAATATTCTCACAAAGAACGCGGGAATGACTGGTTCTGGGCTATTGGACTCATTACAATAATTGCTTGTGTAATCGCAATTTGGTTACACAATTATGTATTTGCTGTTTTTCTTCTAATCTCTGGTGGTTGTCTGATAATGTTTACCTTGAGGCATCCCGAAGATGTGAAATATATTATTGAAACAAAAGGGTTAACAATGGGAAAAGATTTACATACCTGGAAAAGTATTAAGAGTTTTAATATAAAGAAAAATGATGCCGACGTTTATGCGAAACTTTTAATTGAAACAAGCAAATATTTTCTTCCAATCTATACTATCCCCCTTCCTAAAGATATGGCAGATGAAGTTAAAGACACTCTCCTCAAAGTTGCAACTCGCTCCGAAATCGACGAATCCCGCTCAATGGTCTTCATGGAGAAATTAGGGTTCTAATTCGTCTTAATATATTTTTACACCAATCTCCTTTTTTTACGACTGATAGTAATTTCTGTTATTTCTACTTGCTTTGGTAATTTTAATAAATACAAAACTATATTAGCTACATCTTTTGGATCCATCCATTCTGTTGGGTCTTCTATTTTCTTTCCGTAATCTTTTTCATGCATTTGTGTATTCATACCACCACAATGAACATAAATCATTCTACTTTTTGTTTTTGCTAATTCTAAACCAATATTATAAGAACCACCTCTTAATCCATATTTAGTCGAAGTGTATGCTAATTGATCATTAAACCCAGCCTTTAAATCTGCTGTTGTGCCTATATTTAATATGTCTGCTTCATTTTTTACAATGTTATCAAACAATGAAGATAAGAAATATAAAGGTGCAATAGTATTTACCTTAAATGCTTTTTCGAATTTAGGATATGTAATTTCATTTATCTTTTCCATTGCTACAATAGCAGCACAATTTATTATTGCATCAAAATCACCATATTTTTCTTTTATAGTATTAACGGCATTATCAATGTCTTTTTCTATTGATAAATCACAAGTAATATTAATGACACCTGTTATATCGCAAGCTGTTCTACTTATATTAATTACTTCTATTTTTTCACTTTGACACAATTTAGCAATTGCCTTGCCAAGACCATCACTAGCTCCTAATATAATTACTTTTTTCATGGTTGTATTATATAGCTAATAAAAATTATTTAAAAGAGTTATAAGCTCTTCATACTAGCACTACTGGGTGATCCCGGTAGGAATCGAACCTACATCATAACTTCCGCAAAGTTACGTCCTATCCATTGAACGACGGGACCAATATTATTACGTTATAAATCTACACCATCTAGCAATCAATCGCAAGTAGATTATACTCTATATTTTTATGCTATAATATCTCTCAGTCGAAGTTTTTAATTAATTAAAATATATATGGAAGAAAATAAAAATTGTTGTGAGAATAAAGAAAAAGGTTGTTGTGATAATTCTTCAATGCACGGTTGTTGTCATTTGAAAAAGTGTCATGGTATGAAATACTTAATTGTGATCGTGCTTCTAATTGTTGCTTTCTGTTTGGGAACACAATGGGGAGAAATGAGATCATATACAAAGAATTATAGTTTCGGGAGAGGTATGATGAATTGGAATTATAAAAACGTTAAACCTTTAACGGGAGATGAAATACCAAATACCCCAGCACCTTCTACTGGAACTGTAACTCAGTAAGCGAAAAAAATAGCTAGGACTTACCTCGGGAGCACTTGAGGAAAGACCTAGCTATTTTTATTTTGTTTATTTTGTTATTTTTGAAAGTCGAGATTTTTTACGAGAAGCATTATTCTTTTTAATAACTCCCCTCTTTGCTGCCTTGTCGATGACACTATAGGCCCCTGGAAGTAACTTTTTGGCTTCATCTTTTTTCTTTTCTTTGACAAATTTTTCAATTTTCTTTATGGCTTCTTTAATGTTCTTCTTATTGCGATCATTGGCCGCTTTTTTGACCATTGACCCTCGAAGTGCTTTTTTTGCTGATTTTGTTATTGGCATATTATATTTAATTAAGAATTAATAATTACGAATTAAGAATTTGGTTCAAATCCTGCCGAGACACCAGCAAAACTTAATACAAGAATATTACCAGAAATAGCCCAAAAGAGCAATATTTGCTATTATTTATACATGATTGCAAAAATAGAAGGAATTATCGCCCATATTGATAACAAGTTTTTGGTGGTTGATGTTTCGGGTGTTGGATATAAGTTATATATTACAACCGAAACATTAGCATCATCTATTCTTGGAGAACATTCTTCTTTTTGGGTGCATACCGCTGTCCGAGAAAATTCTATCGACTTATATGGATTCAAAACAATTAACGAGTTGTCTTTTTTTGAGCTTCTGCTTGATGTTTCGGGTATTGGACCAAGATCAGCTCTATCAATTTTGACCGTCGCCCCAATAGATACACTAAAAAAAGCTATCGCTACCGGTGATACAAGTTATTTAAATAAAGTTTCCGGCATTGGCAAAAAAACTGCTGAAAAAATAATTGTTGAGCTTCGAGATAAATTACAAGAATATAGAAATGATGATGACACTCCAGGATTATTGCGCGATGAAAGTGATATTATTGAAGCTCTTAAATCTCTCGGTTACTCTCAAAATGAAGCTAGAGATGCTCTCAAACAAGTCCCCTCTACAACAATCGGTACTAATGCACGAATAAAAGAAGCTTTGCAAATCCTCGGCAAGCGTTAATTTTATATTTATTTTCTCAATTCGTAATTCTTAATTATTAATTCCTAATTATTTTTTCATGCCTGAACTCCCAGAAGTCACCACAACAGTAAATGGTTTGCAAAAAGTCCTACCAGGGCTTGTTTTTGTTGATATCTGGACTGATCTTTCGAAAAAAAATCAAAAAGTTAAACAATTTCAAGACACAATTAAAAATGATGTATTTTTCAAAAAATTTAAGAAAAAAGTTATCGGGAAAAAAGTTCTAAGAGTAGAAAGACGAGCAAAAAATATTCTAATTCATATTTCTGGTGGTTATACAATTCTCATTCATCTAAAAATGACTGGGCATCTTCTTTTTGGCGAATACAAACAAGTAGTAGGTAGTAAGCAGAAAGTAGTAAGCTGGGTTCCAGATAAAAATGAAAGGAAATCTCTATCAGATCCATGTAATCGATTTATTCATGTTGTTTTTACTTTCTCGGGTGTTAAACATTTGGCTTTTTGTGATTCTCGTAAATTCGGGAAGGTTACCATTATACCAACTCATGATTTAGAAAATACTTTGCACTTGAAAAATATTGGTCCCGAGCCATTAGAAAAAATTTTTACTTTTGAAAAGTTTAAAGATCGTCTATTTTTAAAAACAAGCGGAAAGATAAAAACTATCTTAATGGACCAGACAGTTATTGCTGGAATCGGAAACATTTATTCAGATGAAATGCTTTGGTCTTCTAGTATTCATCCAGAATCAAATTCAATAAAAATACCTCCGGAAAAATTATTAAAATTGTATAAAGAAATGAAAAAGGTCCTTACTAAAGGAATAGATTTCGGTGGTGATTCGATGTCTGATTATCGGAATATCCATGGAGAAAAAGGTAATTTTCAAAATAAACATAACGTTTATCAGAAGAAAAATACAAAATGTGGTAAACATGCTTGTTCTGGTGTTATAATGAGAAAAGTTATAAATGGACGTAGTACACATTTTTGTAATGTTCATCAAAAATTATTCGTTTAGGATATACTTGTCCCGTTAGAAGCCGTGATTATTGGGATAAGTGGCAAAAAATTAATTAAATTATTATAAGTTAATATGGCAGATTGGGTTTATTACAAAATATAATCACGATTTGCTTCTAATGGGATGGCAGAAAAACCAAAAGAGAAAAAACATAGTGGAGGTGGAATGTCCTTTGGGCTTGAAGTCCTTCTGTTTGTTGTCGCTATTTTTATAATCTGGATATTAATGGGAGGTGCCAAAAAAGATAAAGATAAAGAAGAAAGTATGTTCCTCATCCAAAAACCTGGGCAAATTTCTAACTCAGGATCTTATGGTTCAAGTGATAATTAGGATCTTAAAATTCTAAACAAGGCAATTCCACAAGCAACAGAGACATTCAAGGATTCTTTTTTACCATGCATTGGGATTTCAGCGATAACATCACATTTGTTTAAAATATTTTTAGGGAGCCCTTCTACTTCTCTACCCATAATTATGGCAACCTTACTTTTTATCTTGAGTTTTCGATAATCAATGGATTTTTCGTCTTGTTCTATCGCGATTATTTTATAACCATTTTTCTTCAAAGTATTTATAAGAGGAATTAATGTTTTTTTGTATTCCCAAGGAATCCAAGTTTCTGCACCAAGGGCGCTTTTTGCAATGTCTTTCTGAATTCGGCCGAATTTGTCTGTCGGCCGTGGGGTATAGCCAGTCAAATATATTTTTGAAATTCCAACAGCATCAGCCGTGCGAAAAATAGCCCCAATATTGATAGCCGAACGAATATCTGGAAGAATTAATATTGAATTAATTTCATCTTTTTTAAACATATATAGAGTTTATATAATAAATTATCATTTAACAAGACAACCTGGAAATAAAAACCCCCACTTCATTTTACTGAAGTGGGGTTAAGAGCAGTTGTGTTTTTAAGGGAGTTGTGTTTTTATTTACGTGGATATGTAGAACCTACCACATGGCGTCCGATATTGCAGATATTATCTCCATTCACAAAAGACCCTCCGCATATATTACATTTACCTCCAACAGAAACACAGAGAACATATTTCCCATCGTTGTTCTGAGATAATTGTTGGACAGATGCTTCCCCTGAACTACCTGTAGATTCGTCTCCCCTATGGCGACCACAATTCTCGCCAACATAAAAAGGACTCGTGTGTGTTAAATTTTTTTCAGCCATAGTAAGTAATTTTAGAAGTTTCTGATTATTGTCTAAACAACATTATTGTATTCGACTTCAAGTATATCATGTTAGCCTTAAAAAGTCAAGTTTTATAATCCTGGTGTTGATTTTAAGGAGTAAATATGGTACTTTTGATAAATCGTGTTAAATACCCACTCGCAGTTAGTTGTAGTGGGTCAATCGAAAAGTATTACTGTGTAGTTAATAAATATCAACATCCATCCGCTCGTAGCTCAGTTGGTAGAGCAGCTCCCTTTTAAGGAGATGGTCGTAGGTTCGATTCCTACCGAGCGGACAATAATAAAAACCTTAAGAAATTAAGGTTTTTATTATTGTCCGCGAGAGCAAGCAAACTTCTTTGCTTGCGTGTAGGAATCGAACAGCAGAGTCATATTTTCAAAGCTTTGAAAATAGACGAGCTGGTGACCAGACAAAACTTTTTGACGAAAAAGTTTTAGTCGAGGTCGATAAATGTACTCATGGTCCTACCGAGTTTAACCCAGACAGAAATCGAACTTTTGTTTATTTCTGATATAATCTGCATATGCAAAAAAATAATTATTCTATTCTTTTTTTGATTCTTTTGGCTGCTGTTTTTGGTGCAACCACTGGTGTTTTGGGTAAAATAGTTTTAGAGGAAATACCATCTTTTAGTTTTACCTTCTTAAGATTTTTTATTGCCTCAATATTTTTAATACCATTTTCATTAAAACACCTACCAACATTTAAAAAGAAAGATTGGAAAATAATATTATTATCACTTCTTGCCTCTCTTAATGTAATATTATTTTCATTTGGTATAAAACATACCACAGCAAACATGAGTCAAATGATTTATAGTGCAGTCCCCATCATATCTGCAATATTGTCTTTTTATATATTAAAAGAGAAATTCGGTTTTAATAAAATAATTGGAATCATTATTGGATTTATTGGAACAATTACAATAATATTAATGCCACTAATTTCAAATAATAGTGGGGGTACAATAATTGGTAATTTTATTATTACTATTGCAATGCTTTCCATTTCTTTGTACTGGGTTTTATCAAAAAAAATAAAACAAGAATATTCATCAATAAAAATTAATAATTATTTTATTGCAACAACAACAATACTATTAATACCGTTCTTGTTTTTCGATTTAATAAAAAACTCTTATTGGATAAAAAATGTCTCTACCACTTCTTATTTATACATAGTATTTATTGCAGTTTTCGGTACAGCTATTTGCTACTTAATAAATCAAGTTTTAATAAAAAAGACAACACCCGTAATGAATTCTATGATTTTATATTTGCAACCATTTATAACTTTTTTACTAGCTTATCTTTTTCTGTCAGAAAAATTAACAATTTTATTTATTATTGGTGTTGTGTTGTCATTATTTGGTATAGGAATTTATAATTTTTCTATCAAGAAATCTAACTCTGCAACACCTTAATAAATAACAACTTGTTATACAAATCCTCCATATAACCTCTGTCAGAGAAGATAGTTATAATAATCTCCCTAGGCCAATCAGCACGGGCTAGGCCTGGCATGGGGACAAATGTTATCCACAGCTTACTTGCTTGCCTTCTATTTCTGTTATATAATACATACAAGATATCTTTGTAATAATCTTTTCCACGTTCAACCTACGAATAGGTATTTAAATTTAAGAAAAGATTTATATATACATTATTGGTACTTTATACTCACACTTTTATTAGTGAGTTGTTCTTTGTTCTAAAAGCTCAAAAGGCTTGGAAGTCGGTTCTCAAAATTTGAGGTTCGACTTCCAAGCCTTTTTTTGTTTCTTATTTATTTAGCGATGAAAGAATAAACTGTTCAAGCCCGACAATAAAATCACATTCCCCTCTATGAGCTTTGTGATAAATATCAACGAGATTACTAGAACTACTCTTCAATTCATCAGACGAAAAAACTTTTGTTCCATTTAACAACATCATTTTAATTTTCCAAAAAATAATTCCAGAAATTTCTTCTGGAGCAATACCCAACGACACTGCTTCTCGATACAAAATCCAAGTTCCAATTTTATCGCGACGGGAGAAAGCTTCAGCAATGCTGAAAGTATTCATTTTTAACTTCTTGGCTAATGCCTGTGTGCTAAAATCTTCAACTATGCCGTATTTTTTATATTCCTTAATTTGTGAAGCTGGTAATTTTTCCTCCAAAAACACAAAGACTGTTTTTGAATCTTTTAAAACAAGTAATTCTTTTGCAGAAAACTTAATATCTTCATCATTTAATATGTCGTCAGCCACAACAACTGGCGAATCCCCAAACAAAGAAATGCTCCCCGCATACTCAAAAAAATTTTCTTTTGTTATATCTGCTCGTGGTATAAAAACTAGCTGATCTTTTTTAGATAGCTTTTTTAGATAAGCATTTTTCTTTTTCGTATCATTCCCCGTAAGAATATATATCATATCCAATTTTTAACTTTCTTCTTGTAGTCACGATAAACTTGACCATATTTTTCTTCCAACATTTTCTCTTCTTTTTTGAGAAAGAAAAGTTTTGTAATTATGTAAGCGATGATTGTAAAAATAATACTAAATAATGAGTTTATGATAAGAGCGAAGCCAATAGTCAAAATAAAAAGACCGAAATGAGTTGGGCTACGCAAATATCGATATGGACCAAATTCAAAATGAGATCTACCTTCTTTTTTGTGAACTTTCTTTTTATAATTAGCCGACGAACTTTGGGCCCAATATATAATGATTGAAGAAATTATCAACATCAAAAAACCAATCACTTGATAAACATCATTTGAAAATATTTTCCGATTTAAATAGGTATCAAAAATAACTCCCAAAATTACAGCAAACAAGAAAATAAGGTATGAGTGCAGTAAGATAAAATGCACTGTGCCCTTGCGATATTCTTTAAACTCTTTTGTTTGATATTCTACTGGATTCATATATACATTAATCCTATCACCTGAAAATAATTTACGCCACCCCAGTACTAAAATTTTACGTTTGATAAAAACTGAATAATTATTTTTTAATTGTACTATTATTTTATAATTTTAATATAAATTAATCAAAAATTTAGTACGGGGCAAAGCTATTTTAAATCACCCCAAGTTCGGCCATACGAGAATGATACCAGTAAAGGAACCTTCTCTTTGCCTTTCAAAAACTCTTCCGGAATGACTTCTTTCATGGCTTTTTCAATAATTTGACTCGCCTCATTAACCTTATCTTCTTTTACCTCATAGACCAATTCATCGTGAACTTGCAATACCAGTCGCACGACTTCCGAAAGACCAGCTTTTTGCAAAGCATCTTCAGCCTTTTTCATTCCTATTTTTATAATGTCGGCTGTGGCAGTTCCTTGAATCGGAGCATTTGTTGCCATTCGCTCGGCCATTGCTCTGATAAAAGGAATCGGCGACTTGATACCAGGGAAATATCTTTTGCGACCAAATAAGGTTTCAGTGTATCCATTACACTTTGCAAAATTTTTGATACTCTCAAGATAGCCAGCAATTGTTGGAAACTGAGCAAAATAATTATCATAAAATATTTGCGCGTCGGCACGTGAGATATCTTCAGATTTTTTGAGAGAGCCCATTTCTGTACGAGCAAGGTTTTGACGAAGTGCATTTACACCCATGCCATATAAAATTCCAAAATTAATAACTTTAGCCCGACGACGCATTTCATGAGTTACTTCATTTTCTTTTACTCCGAAAACTTTCATCGCCACAGCACTATGAATATCACGTCCTTCCTCAAAAACTTTTACAAAGTAGGGATCCTGCGACATGAGCGCTGCCACCCGAAGTTCAATTTGCGAGTAGTCAAATGAAGCTAAAACATAACCCTCGGGGGCGATGAAAGCATTCCGAATGTTTTTCCCCCGTTCAGTTTTTATTGGAATATTTTGTAAGTTTGGATTATTAGAAGAAAATCTTCCTGTTGTCGTCCCAGCTTGAATGAAACTGGCGTGTAGCCGACCATCTTCCCCGACTGATGATGGGATAGTATCAATATATGTTGAAAGAAGTTTCTGGAGTTCGCGGTGTTTTAAGATTTCGTTAATTATTGGATGTAGGTCGCGAAGTTTTTCGAGCTCGCTCTCCCGGGTTGAGATAGCTCCACCAGCACTTTTTTTTATTCCTTTCATTGAAAGTCCTAACTTATTAAAAAGAATGTCACTAATTTGCTTTGGAGAGTTTATATTAAATTCTACACCCGCTTGCTTCCATATATTTTTCTCAATCTCTGCTAAATCTTTGTGATACTCTTTTGAGATTTTTTTTAAATAAGCAATATCAACTAAAATCCCCTGCTTTTCCATCTTGTCAATTATAGGTATAATTGGGATTTCAATATTTTCATAAACGTAAGATAAATTTTCTTTTTTAATATCGGCTTCAAGAAGTTTGGTGGCTTCATCAAGTGATTCACTTCCTTTGTAGTGGGATACTTCATCAATATCTGGGTCTGTCCGCTCCGAATTCAAAAGCCAATAAGCAATTTGCGCTTTTTTGAATTTTTCATTATCAGTAGTTGTTGGGCCGAAATCCGAGAAAGTCCTATCGGCAATGGTCTGGCCCCTCTCCTCCCTCGTCCGAGGACCTTGCTGAGAGGAGCTTTCTCGGATTTCGGCCCCTTCTTCCCCCAAAACATTCAAAAATCTATTTTGCAAACTTTTGAATTCAAGTTCTCTGAAAAAACTTGCAACATTATTTTTATCAACTGTTTCCTTCCAAATTTTTTTAGGTAATTCAAATTTTATCGGCGCGTCCATTCGGATCGTGGCTAATGTTTTCGAAAACAGCGCTTCTTCTTCACCTTCTTTGAGAAGGGTGAGAATTCGGTCGGTTATACCTATTTTCTTTAATTCACTATCGCTCTTTTTTATCGCCTTATAAATATTTTCAATTGTTCCGTACTCTGAAATAAGAGTTGTAGCAGTTTTTTCCCCAATTCCTTTTATACCAATAATATTATCCGATGGGTCACCCCGCAATCCTTTATAATCCGGTAAATTTTTCGGCTTAAATCCAAAACGTTCAAAAACTTTTTTCTCGTTATATAAAATTGTGTCATTAATTCCTTTTTTAAGAGTGTAAACTTGAATCCAGTCCCCTTCGACAATTTGGAGTGTATCCATATCCCCCGAAGCAATAATGATATCAACTTTATCTTTTTTGTTTTTTAATTGTTCGGTTATTGTCCCGAGTAAATCATCAGCTTCAAATCCTTCGCATTCATACATTGGGACAGATAATGCTTTAAAAAAATCGCGAGCGCGAATAAGTTGAGCAACTAGTGCCTCATCAGCCTTGGCTCGGCCAGCTTTGTAATTATCATAAGCTTCGTGACGAAATGTCTTCTTGGGTAAATCAAAACAAGCCACAATATAATCCGGCTTTAGGTCAGTAATGATCTTGAAAAGCATCGTAGCAAGCCCATATATAGCCCCAGTTGGCTCACCACGAGAATTCATGAACTCAGGGAGAGCATGATAAGCCCGATGAATAATCGCATGTGAATCAAGCAAAACTATCTTTTGTTTCCCCTCCTTTTTCTTAGCCATTTTCTAATTATATCAGAATTCGCCGAAGATTATTTGTAATAAAAAAATTGATGGAAATAAAAAAGACCGCCACGAATTATTCGTGACGGCCCCATGTGTTTGTAGGTATATAATTACCATACTTTAGTAAACTTATTTTGGCTAACATCCTGGAGGACTGCCATGTATTTACGAGGAATGATTTCTTTTTCAACGCTATTCTCGCTTATTTCTAACCTTTTTTCTTCCGGATAATAAGCGACATAGGAATTATTCCTGGAAATAGAAAAGTGGCGAACGTTGTTACCATTCCACGAAATATTAATCTCATAACAAATTAGATCTCCTGTTGGAACCCCGAACTCAGAATCCAGATCTTCAACTCGGATAAAAAAGTAACCACCATAAATAGATGAATCTGCTTTTTGTTCCGTTGTTATTTTGAATTCAGCGAAGTCCGGATTAATTGCCAAACTGTCAAGAATTCGGTCCATAAAACCATATTGGATGGTTCTAAAGTCAGGATTAATCTGTGTATAAGCTGTTGAAGAAATCAGAAGAACTACGGCAATGATGAACATAATTTTTTTCATGATTGTTGATTTTTAAATGTTTCTTAATTTAGATTATTAACTTTTCCCTAAACCCTTCAAGGTATAAAGAAAAGTTAATAAAATAAATCTAAACAATCAAACCCATGAAATTTTCAAAGAACCATTTACTCTTATAGTATAGCATATTAGGAGGTAAAAGTCAAGTGTTTTAGCCCTATTTTAGAAAAATAACCTTGTTTTGCAAGGTTATTTTAATATTTCAGCCCCCTAGTTTCATCGTCTATATGGTCTAGTTTGACCCACAGGGCATCATTTTCTAGACATTTCTTCACTTTCTCCGGCCACTCGATGATAATTAGATTATCTTTATCATTTTGAATTTCAGTCCAACCGATTTTGAATAACTCTAAATGCGAATCGAGACGATAAGCATCTATGTGCACCAATCTTTTAAAGTGCTCGTAGTATAGAGAGCTCGGATGAATATCATATGCTTTCATAATCACAAAAGTCGGAGAAATAACTGTGTCTTTAATCCCAAATTCCCTGGCAAGTTCTTGAGTAAGAGTTGTTTTCCCAGCACCAAGGTCTCCAGAGAAAGCGACAACCCGAGCCTTTTTATTTTTCATTTTCAAAATTTTACTGGTTAACTTTTTGGAGATTTTTGATATTTCGTTTTTCTTAAATTTTGTTTTTTTCATCCCTTATATACTAACATACCCCGACTTGTCGGGGTATGTGTAAGATTAATTTAGATTATAGATGATTTTTCTCAGCATGAAATGGTGAGACAAGTAAGTTGCGACGCCCATAATAAGATCTTGCAATAAGAACTAGTAACAAGATTATAATTATGAGTAACAACCAACCAATCAAGCCCATTCCAAATATTTTTCCAAAGAAAGCAGAAGCACCTAGAACATTACCCCTTGGACTATTTAGAACATAGGCCATAGCATTTTCTTGTGCCCCATTTGGATTGGTGTAGATCAACACAGCGGTTGTGACAATCTGAGCCATATTACGATCTAAGGATTCGACAACTGCTTCTATATAGATGGTTCCTTCATCATCGGGCCTCAAATCTTCAATCGGTACTGACAGAGTTTTATCTCCATTAGAATATGTTCCACGAGAAGAACTTACGAATTCAATTCCTTCTGGGAAAAAGACTTGAACCATCGGATTAGTTAATCGAGAGCTACTAATATTTTTATAGAAAACAGTGTATTCAACCGTATCTCCAACACTAATCGTCTGATAACGATTCTCAATCTGAAGCATTATTGGAGATTCGGAGCCAGCAATTGTTGGTCCTTGAATTACCTGTCTTATGATTTGAGTATTATTATTTTGGTATCTAAGAGTTTGGAATATTTCGATGGATCCATAAGAAATTCCGTATGATCCTTCAGAAACTGCACGGAAATAATAAACAGTTCCAGAGTTTAGATTGGTAACATACTCACTAAAAGTATTATTCCCGTTTGTTGCTCTAGAAATTGTTCGCATTCCCATATTGACACTTGTCCAATATTCGAAGTATGTACTTCCCCCACTAAAATTTGAACCGGTAATAAGTCCATTTAATTGAGCTCCCGTCTGAGAAATATTTGTCGCAACAGTTGTTACTACATTTGTATTATAGTTTTGATCATCATTGTAATTATTTACATTAATCCGAATAGATTTAGAATCACTTCCATCTCCATAAGCTCGTAGAATATAAGTTGTGGTTTGATAAGGAGAAACATCTTCACTTCCATCATCAGAAACATCTCCGACATTAGTAATACTAACATCATCACAATCTGTTGTTCTCCATCTGAGAGTTACTTCATCCCCACGATCTATATATGTATCGGATGCAGTGAAACTATCAACCGTACATTCATCTCCATTATTATTACCATCTTCATCAACATAAATTCTAATCGATTCGGTCTGATGTGATCCGTCAAAATCATAGGCGGTTAAGACATAAGTAGTATCTTCATCTGGAGAAACATCTTCTTCTCCATCGTCTGGAACATTTCCAAGATCTGTAATTTTTACATAGTCACAATTACTGGTGTTCCATTCGAGAGTTACCTCATCACCATCTTCTATACTTGTATCACTTGCGTCAAAATTATTAATCTCACAATTATTATTATTTTCTTCATCTACATAAATAGTTGTTTGGCCACTAACTCCATTACCATTGTTATCTTCAGCGTTTAGAATATATGTTCGAGTATATGTTGGCCAAACAGTTCGGGAACCATTTGTTGAAACTTGGCCAATTCCTTCAATGTTTACATTTGTACAACCATTTGTCGTCCAATATAATTTTGAAGATTCTCCTTCTTCGATAGATGAAGGAACTGCGTAGAAAGACGAGATGGAACAATTAGAATTATTGGTATCAACATAGACAGTTACCGATCTAGTGTGGACATCACCACCTTGTCCGGTCGCTGTTAATACATACGTTGTCGTGTCTTCTGGCCAAACAGTTTGTGACCCTGAAACAGGAACACCGTAATCAAGATTTGATATGACTACACTTTCACAACCACTGGTATTCCACGTAAGCATTGAGGAATCCCCTTCGTCAATTGATGTCGGACTAGCTGTAAAATTACTTATAGAACAAGCTGGTAGAGCTTCTACTTCAATAGTTGCTTGGGCTGTGTCTCCCACAGTTCCATTTAAATTGTAGGCTTTGAGTGTATATGTAGTTAAGTGATCGGGCCAAACAGTCAAAGCGTCAGATGGTTCAAAAGTTCCAATCTGGGTATAGCCGATGAAAAGTTTGGTGTTGTAACAATCACTTGTATTCCAATTTAAAACCGAAGATTCTCCATTTGTGATAGTTGTTGGAACAGCGTAGAAAAATGCTATTTGACAATCTTGTGTACTGATACTAACCGTCACAGAACTTGACGCTTTTTCAACTTGCCCGATATAAGCTTTGAGTGTGTACGTAGTTTGATGTTCTGGTGAAACTGTTTTCGAACCAGATGCACCATATTGTCCAATCTGGGTATAACCGATGAAAAGTTTGGTTGTCTGACAACCCGTTGTATCCCACTCAAGGATAGAAGACTCACCCGGATCAATTGTTGTCGGGCTAGCTGTAAAGTCAGTAATAGAACAAGTTGGGGTAATTGTAGTATTCACATTAACAATCGCCGTTGCCATAGCTCCAACAGTTCCGTTTTGTTTATATGCTTTTAGTGTGTAGGTTGTCGTATCCTCTGGTGAGACACTCTTAGAACCAGTTGTTCCATAATAAGGACCGCCAATTGGGGAATTATTTTTAAATAATTTTGTGTAGGCACAATTACTGACAGTCCAGTCGAGCGTAGAAGAATCTCCTTCATCAATATGATTCGGGGTTGCATCGAAATCTATGATTGAACATTCAGGTGTAGTTGTAGTGATTGTAACCTTTGCAGTTTTAGTCTCACCGAGAGTCCCGTTGGCACTATAAGCTTTGAGAGTATAAGTAGTTGTCATTATTGGGGAAACTGTTTTTGATCCAGATGAACCATAAACACCGAGAGATTTGAGTCCAGTTCCCACAGAAAGTTTGGTTGTCTCACAATTAGTTGTATCCCATGACAACGTTGAAGATCCACCAAGAACTATATGAGTTGGATTGGCTTTGAAATAATCAATTGAACAATTCTCGGGTGGAGCATTTACAGTGACAGTCGTTGTTTGTGTATCTCCAACTGTACCATTTGATTTATAGGCCTTGAGAGTGTACTCGGTTGTATCATTTGGCCAAACATTATAACTACCGGATGAGCCGTAGTGAGTGCCTCCGATTTGATTTCCATTAACAAAAATTTTCGAGTAAGCACAGTTGGTTGTATTCCAAGAAAGCTCTGAAAGCTGTCCGGGAGGTACAGTATCAGGATTGGCTTCAAAATTATTTATCTCGCAAGTTGGTGGTGCAACATTGTTCACATGAAAGCGAACAGTGACGGCTCCTTGAGTTCCCCAACCTGGGGCGATATCACCAATATATAAACCATTTGATTCGAGAACTTCAGAACCATCTTGACCAGAAAGTAATGGAGTTGCTTCAAGATAATTTTCATCTGGGTCGGGTTTTGTCCACCAAGTTGTTGAAACAAAAGATAATGACTGTGATGAAGATATTGTAACCGTCACATCACCATTTGATGTGTGGTTTGCTTGATTAGAAAGTATTTTCCCAATGAAAGAGTGGACTGTGTCTGATTGACCAACGCTCGGAGAAGGAATAACTTTAATGCGAGTATTTGTAGCTGTCATGTCTCCAGTGTTGTGGTAGTAAACCTTAACATCAATATTATTCCCAGGAACAGCAGTTATATTTACTCCCGTCCAACATGGATTGCCACCACCAACATTACCGTTTTTTATATTTATATCTGGACAATCATCAGGGCTCGTATTCCAAGTGACATACGACAATGGTGCCGCAAAAACACTCTGACCTACTAAAAGTAGAACAAAAGCAAATAAACCAACTATTAATTTTTTCATATTATTTTTCATTCTTTGTCTCGCCATAGCTAATTGCAAAGGCGGATAAATTATAATTGCACTCGACTTAAAAAATATTAAATTTACAATCTTAAACCTTCAACATTTTTATGTTAAAGACTTAAGAAAGTAAGGGATGGCTATCTTTATGATAGTTTTTCATCCCTCCTTGAGTTTATAAAGAACAATTTTTAGCTTTAATGGGGTCTTGATCCACCAGAACTTCTTCCACTCATAGACGGAGCTCCGCCTGAGCGCTGTGCTCCACCTCCAGAGTACCCACCATTAGGGGTTCCGCTATTATAGCGAGATTTTCCACCACCAGATGATCCTGAAGTATAACTTCGGCTTGGGGGCTTAGAGTAACTCCTGCTTGGACTGGTTGATGGATTTGTCTGTTTTCCGCCAGTGTAACTCTGAGAGGGCTTCTTACTGGGGGCAGAATAACTTGTACTACCCGAATGATTTGCGCTACCACCAGTGTAACTCTGAGAGGGCTTCCTGTTTGGGGAAGAATAACTCTCCCTACTATTAGACGGCTGAGAATAATTTTGATTACTACTCCGCTGACTTGCCTGGGTCGATGGATTTGGTGATGGTTGTGTATAAACTTTACGTGTTGCACTACCTCCTTCACTCGTCGGCCTTGCGCTTGCAACCGATTCGGCCACCTTGGAAGATGGATTTTTTACGATTGGTTTCGTCACAGGAACTTGCCGTGTAGTAGGTGATACCGTAGTTTCACCTTTACGAGCAGATCCACCTGTTGCTGATTCTACCCTAGTAAGCTCACTGCCAGGCTTAACTTGTTTTTGTGAGGGTACTATTTCCTGGCGTGTAGCAGATCCGTTTGTTTTCGTTTCCGGTACTTTAGTAGAACTTCCTCCATTCGAATTTGACTTTGCTGAGGGGACAACAGTTTTGGTCTTTACTGTCTCTTCCACTCTTGCAAGGCTTCCTCCGTTTGAATTTGATTTCGTCGAGGGAACGACAGTTTTAGTTTTTGCTGTTTGGTCCACCCTAGCAAGGTCTCCTCCTGTAGTTGTTTGTGGAGCCATCTTTTTTGTGGTAACTTCATTTGTGGGTTGTTTCGGTTGAGTTGTTGTCTTGGCTGTTGCTTGATTTTCATTCAAGCTTTTACTTTGGCCTCCTACTCCTGCCTTTTTTCCTTCATCTCCTTGTGGATCAATTCCTGCACCATCCTGTGGATCAATCCCTGATCCATCATCAGGAGGATCAGGGGGTTTTACTGGAGGATTATTGATGACTACATCATTATCTTCATAATTATAATAACTATTGTCAGTATAACTATTGTCAATGTAAGTATAATTACTATTATCAATAACATTCCCACCGCTATTACAAAAGCGGGTATTATTGCCGTATCCACCCATTGGAATAAAAAACGGCAGCAAAAAAGGAATCGGATTGAAACACCAATCATATGAATACGTCGGAGGGCAGTTATAGCACAGCCTTTCGCAGTAAACCACTTGCTGGGGTGGAATACATTCACCTTTTTCAAGACATATTACTACAAATATGGTCTTAGTTGTTGTTTCCCCATTGACAGTGGTGGTAATTACCGAGTCTGGGAATTTAACGGCGTCAGTATAGGTTGGGACATAACCATCTCCATATACTTCAAGTGGGTTCCCGCAATCTAATTTGACGGTGGGAAATCCATTGATTAGGAGTATCCAAATACCCTTCTCTGCTCCTGAAAAATTCCCATAGAAAGTTACCTCATTCTTTGAAGTCGAGAACCAATAGTTCTTAACCTTATATGGAATATCATTCCCCCATCGTACTTTCTCTCCCCCCAAAATAGCATTGACCATATCATCTGTCGTTGAGACAGAGGGATCAGCTTTAATAATGCATAAGCGAAGATAAGTATAGTATAACTTGGGATTAGGAATCACGAAGTAGATTCCGGAATTTAACTGATACTTAGTTGATCCATCAAAACTTTCGAGTGAATTAACAATATCGGCTAATTCTTGTAAGCTCATAACATATGAACTCAGGTACTCGGTGGTTGTATCATTTTTGTAAAAATACACCCACCTCTGATAACTTTCAGTCTTTTGGGAACTTTCAGTTTCAGGCGGACGAAACGCCTGCAATCCTAATAATAAGATCACAGACCAAATAATCATTTTTGTTTTCATTTCATAGATTTTTAGTATTGTTATATTCGTCCCCTAAAAATCTCTCAATAATGAGGGAAAAATATAACAATACTAGAAATCGGACATTTAACTGCATGGTATCACGTTGGGCAATAAATGTCAAGTATCTACTTTGCCCTCTTAATACGATATAATAAGGCAATATGACTATTACATTTGATGATGATAAGCAGAAAAAAAATCTAGCTGACCTAAGAAGACAGGAAGAGGAAGAATTGGTGCAAGCCTTAGCAGAATCTAAATATGGAATACCCTCGGTCAACCTGGCTGGGGTCATAATTGATAATAATGCCCTCCGTTCTATCCCCGAAAAAGATGCAATCTCTTTGGAAATTGCTCCCTTTAAATTAGTCGGCCGAAATATTCACGTAGCTGTGCGCTCTCCCCAACCAGACAAACTAGAAAGTTTAAATACTTTCTTTACTGATCATGGATATACGCCACATTTTTATATGGCCTCTCTAGCGAGTTTACAAAAAGCTTGGGAGAGATATAAAGAAATATCTTATGCTTCTGAATCAAAGCTCGGGGTTGTTACTATTTCTGGTGAATCTTTGAAAAATATAATGGTAGATATTAAAAACATGGATGACATCAAGAATGCTATCGCCGGTGCAGAAAAAGATAACACTCACACTACTTCTCACATTCTTGAAATTGTTCTGGCTGGAGCCATCGCTATAAATGCTTCTGATGTTCACTTTGAGCCAGAAGAAAAAACTGTCCGCTTAAGATTGCGTCTTGATGGAGTCTTACATGAAGTAATGGAACTTCCCCCTTTTGTTCACAAATTTATAAATTCTAGAATTAAATTAATTTCTGGCTTAAAAATTACCACTTCAGCGATTGCTCAAGATGGTCGCTTTAGTATTTTCTTAGACCAAAATGAAATCAGCCTTCGTGTCTCTATTATGCCCGGAGCTTACGGCGAATCAATCGTCATGAGAATCTTAAACCCTAAATCAATCCGGGTTAAACTAGAAGACATGGGTATTGAGCCAAAATTGTTTGAGATTTTTATGAATGAAATTAAAAAACCAAACGGACTTATTCTCCTAACAGGACCAACTGGAAGTGGTAAGACGACAACTCTTTACTCTTTCCTACAAAGAATCTACTCAGAGGAAATAAAAATTATTACAATTGAAGACCCAATCGAATATCATTTACCTGGAATATCTCAAACACAAACTGATGATGAAAAGGGTTATACATTCTTGGAAGGATTGCGGTCCGCTCTCCGCCAAGACCCAGATGTAATCATGGTTGGAGAAATACGTGATGCCGAGACAGCCAAAACAGCCGTCGAGTCAGCTCTGACTGGGCATTTGGTCTTCTCTACTTTACACACCAATAATGCGGCCGGAGTTATTCCACGTTTGATCGACCTTGAAGTAAATCCAAAAACTTTAGTTTCAGCTCTTTCTCTTTCTATTGCTCAACGTCTGATCAGGAAATTGTGTAATGATTGTAAAAAAGAAAAAACTAATATCGAGAAAGAAATAAATATAATAAAAAATATATTAGCTGAGGGTCAGAAAAATAATAAAAACTTTTCTACTTACGGAATTGATGTAAATGCTCCAATCAAATTATACGAAGCAGTTGGTTGTGATAAATGTAATAAAACAGGTTACCATGGGCAAATGGGAATATTTGAAGCGATTTATAATGATGCAGAAATTGAAGCAATCATCCCTCAAAATCCTAGCGAACGCGAAATCAAAAAAATTGCAGCCAATCAGGGAACATTGAATATGAAAGAAGATGGTATCGTCAAAGTCTTAAAAGGTATCACCTCGCTCGAAGAAGTCGGTAGTGCTGTTGATCTGTTAGAAGAATAAATTGCAAATCAAAACAAAAACCCCAAGACCTAAGGTCTTGGGGTTTTTGTATTAAGAAAACATAAATCTCTAAACAATCCTTTCTAAGCATACACTTACAAAGTAATATATGATTACAGGATGGGCCCAGAAAATTAAAAAATAACCAAGCCGTCCTACGCACATACATAGAGCACGTGGCCGATTGCTTAGAGATTTATATCCTCTTAATTAAAATGCTATAATAACAATATTATATATCAGATGAACCTTTATTACTAGGGGGAGTATATCATATATAAAATAAAATGTCAAGCATAAATAAAACAAATAAAGACGAGGTCTTTTTGGATCAAACATTACGTCCTGACACCTGGGCAGAATACATTGGCCAAGAAAACATAAAAGCTAACCTAAAAATACTATTAACGGCCGCCGAAGAGCGTTCTCACCCAGCCGAACACATACTTTTTTATGGGCCACCTGGTCTTGGTAAAACAACCTTGGCACATTTGATTGCTAAAGAGACTCGCAGACAAATAAAAATAACTTCAGGCCCGGCGATTGAGAAAGTTGGAGATCTGGCTTCAATCCTAACGAACCTTTCTCCCGGAGATATTGTCTTCATTGATGAAATTCACCGACTAAATAAAATGGTTGAGGAGATTCTCTATCCGGCAATGGAATCTGGAGTGCTTGATATTATTATCGGTAAGGGTCCATCTGCTCGCACAATTCAACTTGAACTTCCACCTTTTACTCTAATAGCAGCAACTACACGCATCGCCCTACTTTCATCCCCTCTTCGATCAAGATTCTCGGGTGGAGTCTTTCGTCTCGAATTTTATACTCATGATGAAATTAAAAAAATAATTTCTCGCTCGGCAAAGATTCTTGGGGTAGAGTTAAGTGATGAAGCCTTGGACGAAATCTCAAAGCGAGCTCGCTTCACACCTCGGACCGCAAATTATTTCCTCAAACGTTGTCGCGATTATGCTCAAGTTCATAAAGCCCCACTCTCGAAAGAAACCGTCAAAAAAGCCTTGGCCCTTCTTGAAATTGATGAACTGGGACTATCGGCTTCTGATCGACGAATTTTAGAAATTATTATTTCAAAATTTAATGGCGGACCAGTTGGCCTAAAAACGATCGCTGCCGCTACTAGTGAAGAAGAAGCAACAATTGAGGAAGTCATTGAACCATACTTAATTCAACTGGGACTACTAGACCGAACAACTCGTGGAAGGGTTGTAACAAAAAAAGGATATGAGCATCTAGGTTTTGATTTACCAGATAATTTACAAAATAATCTTTTATAATGAAGTCTAAATTATTCAAAGATGAGGTTATTTTGATTACTGGAACATCTTCAGGTCTTGGAAAAGCACTAGCTTATGAATTTGCTCGAAATGGAGCAAATGTTATTTTATTTGATAAAGAATTCGAATTAAGTTCTCAAATAGCGAATGAACTAACAAAAAATTTCAATAAGTGTCTGGCTATTTCGGGAGATGTCACAAAAGATGGAGACTTAGAGAATGCTGTTTTAGAGGGGGTTAAAAATTTCGGGAAAATAGATATTATTGTAGCTAATGCAGGATTCGGAGTACCGGGAGATTTTGAAAATTTAAAATTAGAAGATTATAAAAAACAATTCGAAACAAATGTCTTTGGGGTTTTGCGAACAATTTATGCTGGGCTTCCTGAAATTAAAAAAACAAAAGGTTCAATTTGTATTATTGGTAGCGTTGGAGGATATGTTTCGTTTGCCCCTGGGTCATCAGCTTATGTAATGAGTAAATTTGCTATACGCGGACTTGCCAGACCACTATGGTTAGAACTTTCTAAATATAACATCTCTGTTACTCACATTATGCCCGGTCCGATGGATACTAATTTTAATCACACCAACGATCTTATAAAAAAATTAGGACTGTCAAAAATGAAACCCGAAAAAGCAGCTCGATTAATCTTGTCAGCGATAAAAAATAAAAAATTTGAGGTTGTCATAACGAGTTATGGAAAATTGGTTGTTTTTATTCAAAAATATTTTCCATTTTTGTTTAAAATAATTTATAAAAAAATAAAAAATAAATAAGATTATGAAAATATTATCAATTGATCCTGGGTTTGAAAGAGTTGGAATTGCGATAATTGAAAAAACTTATCTTCAGAAAGACATTTTAATTTATTCAGAATGTTTCAAGACATCAGCCAAAATACCTTTTCCTGAACGATTAAAAAATATCGGGGCGGAAGTAGAAAAAATTATAAAAAAATATAGGCCGGTAATTTTAGCAATTGAAAAATTGTATTTCACAACCAACCAAAAAACAGTTATGGGGGTTTCTGAAGCCCGTGGAACTATTATCTATATTGCTTCTAAAAATAACTTGGAAATTTATGAATATACTCCTCCCCAGATAAAAGTAGCGGTAACTGGGTATGGTAAAGCCAGTAAGGAAATGGTAATGTCGATGGTGCCCAAACTCATAGATATCAAGGTTAAAATAAATTCTGATGATGAATTAGACGCTATTGCTGTGGGCCTTACTTGTCTGGCTTGTGAGAAGTTTTCCACAGCCAGGAAGGTCTTGCAAAGGAAATAAGATTTTGATACAAATAATGCATTATAATAATTCAGATTATTTAATATGAGTTACAATGATGATGAGGAAATAAAAATTGGAGATCTAGAAGAAGACACAGATCTTGACGACGATTTAGGTGAGCCAATAGACGACGATGTCCTAGCAGATGATGATTTACTTGATGATGAATTTGCTGGGCTAGATGGATCTGCTGAATACTAAATATAAAAACCCCTGAGGCAAGACCCCAGGGGTTTTTATATTATTTAATTCTTATAAATCTTTTTTTACCAATGCGATAAGTTCCAGATGTGGCATTAGAATCATAATCTTTTATTTTTTCCTCTGTTTCTAAATTTGTTATCGCCCCTTCATCAACCAGTCGGCGAAACTCTGTTTTAGAAGAAATAATTTTATTGTTTAAAAAAACATTTACAAATTTATCTCCCTTCTCCACTTCTAAAACGTCTTCAGGTATTTCTTTTTTAGAAAAAACATTTTCCCAATTTACTTGCGCTTTTTCTGCTTTTTCTTTTCCATGATATAGGGTGACAATTTCTTTTCCGAGCATTTTCTTAAAAACCATTGGGTTTTCGTTGTTTTTCAAAGAGTTTTTCATTTTTTCTATCTCGCCAATATCCATGTTGGTTGTTAATAAAAAATATTTAGTGATGAGTTCATCTTTTAAGGACATTATTTTTCCAAACATATCGTTTGGTTCATCGACAATAGTAATGATGTTTCCCCAGGAGGTGGACATTTTTCGTCCGTCGGTCCCTTCAAGCATCTGACAAGTTAAAATATTTTGTTCTGGTAATCCATAATGTTTTTGAATAATTCGGCCAGCTTTCAAATTAAAAAGTTGATCAAAACCACCAATTTCAACATCGGCTTTAACTTTTACTGAATCATAACCTTGCATCAGAGGATACATAAACTCTCGAAGAGAAACCTCCTCCCCTTTTTCAAATCTATCTTTGAAATTTCTTCGGGCAGACATTTGTTGAATGGAAAAACTTTCAGCTAACTCTGAAATTTCTTGAAAGCCTAATTTTTTAAGCCAGGTGCTGTTGTAATAAAATTTTGCTTTAGATAAATCAATAATTTTACCAACTTGTTTTTTATAAGTTTTTAGATTTTGCTTAATTGTCTCTTTTTGCAACATTGGTCTTTTTTCTAGCTTATCAGAGGGATCCCCTACCTGAGCGGTGAAATCTCCAACAATAAAAATAATCTGGTGGCCTAATTCTTGAAAAGCCCTCAATTTTCGTAAAATAATTGCTCTACCAATATGAATTTTTGACCCGGTTGGATCAAACCCTAACTTAATTCTTAGTTGTTTACCTGAACGAAGTTTTTGTTTTAAGTCTTCTTTTATAAAGATATCTTCAACCCCGCGGGTTAATATCTCGTCGATTTTTTTCTCATCAGTGATTATCTTCATATTTATACTTTAACATATTTGTAGTATTTATAGAATATAGTACCCGCCCCATAGTAATTTTCTTGTGGGAAAATTTACTTTAGGGTGTTATGATAGATAAATGCATAAAAATAGAACCAAAAAACATTCTTTTAAAAATTGGGCCTTTATTATTGTCGGAATTGGATTATTAATTGCTGGTTTTTTAACAATTTGGGTAAGTACCCTAAAACTCCCAGATTTTAAGACATTTACTGAGCGAAAAATCCAAAGTTCAACTAAAATATATGACCGAACCGGCACAATTCTACTTTATGATGTAAATCAAGGGATAAAAAGAACGATAATCCCCTATGAAGATATGGGGACTAATATTTTAAATGCTACTGTCGCGATTGAAGATTCTCTGTTTTATCAACACCATGGAATTCGTCTCTCGTCTATTTTTCGAGCTACCGTTTGGGCTAAATTAACAGGCCGAAAAATTCAAGGAGGATCAACAATAACCCAACAATTAATTAAAAACACTCTTTTAACTCCAGAAGTGACAATTTCTCGTAAGATAAAAGAATGGATTCTGTCTGTCAAAATAGAAAGAGTTTTGAGTAAAGATGATATTTTAGCTCTGTACCTAAACGAAGCCCCTTATGGAGGAAATGTTTATGGTATTGAAGAAGCGACTAAATTATTCTTTGGTAAACAGCCCAGGGACTTAACTTTGGCCGAGGCAGCCTATCTGGCGGCACTACCTAATGGTCCTTCTTATTATTCACCATATGGTAAAAATAAAAACAAACTTGATGATCGCAAAAATCTTGTATTAAAAAGAATGTTTGATTTGAAATTTATTTCTGATGAAGATTACAATAAAGCCAAAGCCGAAGTTGTAACCTTTTTACCAGAACAACCCACACACATTGCAGCTCCACACTTTGTATTTTTTATTAAAGATTATTTAGAGAAAAGATATGGGTCAAATACACTGAATGTTGGAGGTTTAAAAATAATAACAACCCTTGATTATAATTTACAAAAAAAAGCAGAAGAAGTGGCTATAGCTAAAGCCAAAGAAAATGAAAAGAATTGGAATGGAAACAATACAGCAATTGTAGTGATTGATCCAAAAACCGGACAAATCCTGGCGATGGTTGGTTCTCGTGATTATTTTGATAAAAATATTGATGGTAATTTCAATGTTGCAACCGCCGCTAGACAGCCGGGGTCTTCTTTTAAACCAATTGTCTATGCTTTGGCTTTTGAAAAAGGCTACACCGAAAAAACAACTTTATTTGATGTCAGAACAGAATTTAATTCTTCTTGTAATCCTAATGGATTAGAAACTTCAATAAATTGTTATACTCCAGAAAATTATGATGGTGGATTCCGTGGACCAATGACTCTTCGTGATGGGCTGGCTCAATCTATCAACCTTATCGCTGTTAAGCTTTTATATCTTGTTGGTGTGTCTGACTCAATCAAGATAGCTCATGATCTAGGCATTACCACCCTAAAAAATGACCCAAACATATATGGACTATCTCTTGTTATTGGAGGTGGTGAAACTACTCTTCTTGATATGACTTCAGTTTATAGTGTTTTTGCTAATGAAGGAATTAGAAATAAAGCAGTGGGAATTCTTTCTGTGTCCGATAGTAGTGGAACTATCTTAGAGGAATATGAGAGTAAACCACAAGAAATAATTAAACCAAATACAACATACACTCTTTCAAATATTCTCTCAGATGACGTAGCCAGAGCTCCTACTTTTGGAGCAAACTCTGTTTTAAAAATACCCGGAAGAGAGGTTGCAGTAAAAACTGGTACGACAAACGACAATAAAGACGCCTGGACCATTGGATATACCCCTTCGGTCGCTGTTGGTGTCTGGGTGGGTAATAACGACAATAAACCAATGAAAAAAGGAGGGGCGGCCTTAGCTGGACCAATCTGGAATGCTGTGATGACTGAAGCCTTAAAAACTACACCGGAAGAATTCTTTAAAAAACCAAATGAGATTGATCAATCAATTCCTCCTATTCTTCGTGGTTTTTGGCAAGGGGGAGATACTTTTATTATAGATTCTGTTTCTGGTAATTTAGCTACAGAATATACTCCAATAGAAACAAGAAAAGAAATATCAATTACTAATGTTCATTCAATTTTATATTGGATGGATAAAAAGAATCCACTTACAAAAACATCTGGACAACAAAATGATTCTCAATATCAAAACTGGGAATATGGGGTGCAAAATTGGTGGCAAGCAAATAAATATAAATATAAAATAGTGACAGAATCAAACCGGCCAACAACTTATGATACTGTCCACACCCTCGAATCCAGACCAATTCTTAATATTTTAGGAATTGAAAATAAAACATATTTAAAAGACGAAAACGTGGTTGTTTCAATTAATGCAATTAGTAAATATCCGATGAAAAAAATTGATGTTTTTGTTAATAATACTTATCTAACCTCACTAAAAACATATCCATTTATAACATCATTTACTCCGAACAATATAGCAAACATCTCAAGCATCAATACCCTCCGAATTGTTGGTGTCGATAATATGGGGAATGTTGGAGAAAAGACTCTATCTTTTGGGGTAAATATGTAATCTTATTTATTGAAAATATTATCAACTATTTAATATCTAAAAAGTTGATGTCAGGCACGAGTGATTTTAGTTTTATTAAAATTCTTTGTTTATGAATCATAATTTCACTACGAAGAACCGGGGATACTTGTATAAAAATGTAACCATCTTTTATTTTTATTAAATTATCATCTACTTGATGATTAATTTCTTCTCTTATTGTTTGGGTTACAATTTTTTTAATTTCCTCTTTTTGAAAAAGTAGTTTTTTAAACTTATCTAAAAAACTTGTTATGTGGTTGTAGTCCATAGTATTTTATCGATTCATCGGCATGACCAAATACATAAATGATGGGTCGCCGACACCTCTAATAATCATTGGTTTACTATTACCACTCAATTCAATACTTAAACTATCTCCAGCAATTGATTGAAAACAATCTAGGACATATTTATAATTAAAATTGGCCGATACATCTTCTCCAGATAGAGCTCCAGCCAGAAGGGTGGTGTTTTCTCCAATATCAGTATTTTTAGATTCAACTTCAAAAATTTTTTCTTCTGGTCTAATGGTTAAAACAATTTGATTGAATTTATCGGAAAAAATATTAGAAATTTTAAGTGAGGAAATAAAATCTTGTTTTAAAACAACTGATTTGGTGGTGGGGTTTTTGGGAATGATTTGTTTATAATCAGGAAAGCTTCCATCAACAACGCGTGAGGTTAAATATATATTTTCTGTTTTAAAAGAAATTTGATTTTTCTGAAGAGTTATAGTTATGTCATCATTCATTCCATCAAAAACCTTAATAATTTCGACAACATTTTTAAATGGAATTAATATTCCACCAAAAGATAATTTTTGTTTTATTTTTATTTTTTTCTCTGCCAAACGAAACGAGTCTGTGGAAACAAAGACCAGCATGTCCTCCTCTGGATAAATATAGACGCTTCCAATTTCTGGTTTTACTTCGGAAACAGAGGCACTATAATAAACAGATTTTATTCCTTCAATAAACTTTTTACTCGGAACCAAAAGTTTCTCCCCTTCAACAATTGGAATTGTGGGAAAATCTTCATGTGAAATACTTTTTAGTAAAATTGTACTAGTTTTTGTTTTAACAAGTAAATTACCATTTATTAATTCAAATTTAACAATTAAATCACCCTGTAAAATAGAAAATAAAGAAGAAAGAACATCTCCTCGAACCGCAACAACACCCTCTTTTTCAACCCGGGCTGGGATTTCAACTTCTATTCCAATATTTAGGTTCGTGGCTCGAAGTTTTAGTGTTTTGTTGGTTGCGACCCAAAGTACTGATCCAAGAACCGGGAGGGTTAAGTTTTTTCCGGTTATTCTTTCAACAGAGATTAGGGCATTTTTTATTTTATCTATGGAGCATTCTATTTTCATAATATGTTATAAATTATCTTATTAATACTTACTACTATTATTATGGGTGTTAATATGTGGATTTCTTTTTTGTCTTTTAATATAAAGATATTTTTTGTTTTATTTTTTTTGTTTTTAATTTAATTTGTTAATTACTTTTTATTTTTTTATAAATGATTTTTTTTCCACAAATTATTTTTTTATAAACCCAAGTTTTCAACAGACTTATTACCACTACTTAAACATAATTCTTATTTTTTCAATCTCTTGTAATAATGATGGGTCAGTTTTTAAATCACTTTTTATTTTTAGGTGTGAGTGAATAACAGTTGTATGATCTCTGTCCCCCAACTTTTTACCTATAAGTGGATAGGAAACATTAAAATCTTCTCGTAATAAATACATTGCAACCTGACGAGCTCGGACAATTTCTTTTCTTCTTGTTTTCTCATAGATGACCTCCTCGGGAATTCCATATTGATCAGCGACAATTTGGACAATGTCTTTAATCGCCACAGTCTTTTTGGGTCGGATATTGTTTTTAATAAGGGTTTTGATTTCTAGTAGGGTTAAAGACTTATTTTTTAGTTGTGATTGACAGATGATGGTATTTAAACTTCCTTCTAGCTCACGGATATTTCCATTTAAAGCTTCAGCTAAATAGGAAATAGCTTCTGGTTCCATAATACAACTACTCGATTCGAATTTTGCTTTTATAATTGCGACACGAGATTCATAATCTGGTTCAACTATCTGAACAGTCATTCCAGAAGCAAAGCGCGACTGGAGTCTTTCTTCTAATCCCTGGATAAAGTTTGGGTGCTTATCAGAAGAGAAGATTATTTGTTTATTGTTTTCATATAAGGTATTAAAAAGATGGAATAATTCTTCTTGGGTTTTGTCTTTACCGGAAATAAATTGAATATCATCCATAATAATAACATCATATTTACGATACTTTTCTTTAAAGGAGTTTGGGTTTTTGTTTTGAATTGAATTAATATAATCAATTGCAAATTTTTCCAAACTAACATAATAAACTTTTTTACCTGGATGTTTGATTTTTATTGTGTTCCCTATTGCTTCAATCATATGGGTTTTACCCAAACCAGTTCCACCATAAACAAAAAATGGGTTGTAGTTTTGTCCAGGGTTTGCAATTATGGCTTGTGCTACAGCGTAAGCCAACTCATTAAAAGGACCAACAATAAAAGAATTAAAATTATATTTTGGATTTAAGTTGTCTTCTTTATTAATATATAAATCATTCAACGGAAGTTCTTTGTTATTGCTTATTGGAGATTTTATATTAACAATGTCACTGTTTTTAATAGCTTGTTCATATTTTTGTTCCTGTTTGTGTATTATATATTCAACATTTCTGATGTTTTCCTCATTACTAATCAGGGTTTTGAGGATAAGTTTATGAAATTTGTTATACAGCCAATCTTTAACGAATTCATTTGGGACACCGACATATATTACCCCAGCATCTTCTTTAATGATTGAAGTATTTTTAAACCAAGTAGTAAAATTAGCCTTTGAAATACTTAGTTCAATTTCTCCTAAACATCGGTTCCAAAGCTCTCTTGTGTTATTCATAGTGCGTATTATACATTGTTTTTTAATTCTCCAACAATAAAATACCTTAATTAATATGTTGATATCGTGTGGATATGTTTTATGATAGAGATTGCAATATTAGCTTAAATAGTATATATTGCCCTTATGTCTCAAACATATCAACCAAATAGAAGAAAAAGAGCCAAGACTCACGGCTTTCTTGTTCGCAACAAAACACAAAATGGTAGAAGGGTAAATACTGCTCGTCGCCGAAAAGGTAGAGTCAATGTGTCAATAAAAAAATAAATATGCTTTCAAAAAAAAAGAGGCTGACAAAAAAAGATTTCCAACTATTATTAAAAGAGGGAAAAACTTTTTCAACTAGCCTTTTTTCTTTTTCTTTTAAAAACAGCGGTGGACCGAGTTTTGCTTTTGTGACCCCTAAGGGTATTTTTAAAAACGCTGTTAAGAGAAATAAATTCAGAAGAATTGGTTACAATGTCTTACGCTCCATTCCTATTTTAGGTGGAAGTGGAATATTTTTTTATAAAAAACAAGCTCTTTTTGTTGGCGCTAAAGAAATTAAAGAAGATATAGTTTTTATTTTAGAAAAAACTCACTTTATTAAATAATAAATTTTTATAATTAAGTGAAAAAAATATTACTTTGGTTAATAAATATTTATCAAAAAATACCACTTCGATCTCACTCATCTTGTGTCTTTTTGCCAACCTGCTCAGAATATACTAAACAAGCCATTTTAAAATATGGAGTCTGGACTGGCCTTTGGCGGGGTGTTGTTCGGATCTCTCGTTGTCATCCTTGGCAAAAAAATCATTACGACCCAATTAAGTAATAGGTAGTAAGTAGTAGGTAGTAAGGGAAAAAACAAAAACATAATATAAAATATTTCAAACCAATCTTTCTACATACTACTTTCTACTTTTTGCTTCCTTGTGCTACAATAGGGAAATGCAAGCTCTGTGGAATAGTGTCTTTTACCAACCCATATACAATATTCTTATATTTATAATAGACAATATCACTTTTGGTGATGTTGGTTTTGCTATTATTTTAGTGACAATAATCGTAAAATTAATACTTGCTCCCCTTACCCGCAAGTCCATTAAAAGCCAAATATTAATGAAAAAAATGGAACCCGAGCTTAAGCAGATTAAAAAAGATTTCCCCAATAAAGAAGAACAAGCTAAAAAAACCTTTGAATTATATAAAAAATATGGGACAAATCCATTTTCTGGTTGTTTGGTCGTTATTCTTCAACTCCCGGTTATTTTTGCGTTGTATTATGTTTTTTATAAACCATTTGCGGTTGATCCAAGTCTGATATACTCATTTATCCAAACACCAGATAGTTTGCACACCAATTTCCTTGGTTTAATAGAAATGGGAAGTAAGAGCCTTTTCCTCGGTATTTTTGCTGGGGTGACTCAGTTTATTCAAGGTTATTTATCATCACCAGTTAAACCAAAGGTTGAAATTGTAAAAGGAACAACAGAAGTCCCAGCCCCAAAGACGTTTCAAGAACAACTCTCTGAAAGCATGCAAATGAATGTTAAATATATTTTACCGGTTTTTATTGCTTTTATTGCTTGGAAAATATCAGCCGCAGTTGCATTATATTGGATTGTGAGTAATATATTTACTATCGTTCAAGAATGGTATATCCGTCGTAAATTGACACACACCCCAAATTAATTTTTATGTATAAAGATAAGATAAAAGAGACAATAGAACAGATTTTTAAACACACCTCATGTGCTATTTCTCGGTGTGAATTCTCCGATGAGGGAGGTATGACTTGGTGTATGATCGAAACTCCGGATTCGGGGTTTATTATTGGAAGAGATGGCGAGACTCTTCGCTCTTTGAATCATCTTGTTCAAAAAATTATAGAAAAAGGATTAAAAGAAGAAGAAAAAGGCCCCAATATATTTATTGATGTTAATGGTTATCAAAAAAAGCGTTTTGAGAATTTAAAAAATATCGCCCATATGATGGCCGAACGGGCTAGATATTTTAAAAGCAACATTGAAGTTGATCCAATGCCTGCCTACGAAAGAAGAATCATCCATATGTTCTTGGAAGGAGCAAAAGATATAAAAACGGAATCAGAGGGTTATGGTCCGAATCGTCGGGTTGTTATAAAATATGTTGATAATTCTATATAGAATAAAAAAATCCAGGCTAGACCTGGATTTTTTTATTCTTATTTAATATTTAGGCTCCACAAGGTTGAATCTTTTTTGTTTATTAAAAACAAATTTTCTTCTGTGCGATCCAAGAACAAATGCGTTCCATCTATAGCTGTTTCATTTATGGAGTTTGCAATTGTTGTTTTATTTCCGGTCTCGGTATTTATTTTTATAAAATAATCATCAAAAGAAATTAATCCTTGATACCAATAATCTGGATATTGATTCCCGACAATAACATTAGGCACAGCACAATAAATACTTACATTATCATTAGCCCAGACACATTTTTCAGGCAAACTATAAATATCCAAATTTCTGGTGGAGTGTTGAGCGATATCAAAAATTCCTAGTTGTGGACCTGTTTTTGAAAAATAACTGTACAAAATAAGAGACCCGTTAGGGTTTACTAGTGTAGTAAGACCCATAACCCCGCCAAATACTTTTGAGAGTGTTTTTTTTGTAGTATCTAGCATAAAAATACTACCACTAACTCCATATGAGGCTTTTGTTGTCAAAAATACTTTTTGCCCAGAAGTCCATTGACTTAGCCATTCTGTAAAAGGAGAATTGAATGCTACTTCCCTTTTTGTATTACCAAACAATCCAGTCGTTCCAGTAACTCCTCCACCATTTTCTACGAGATAGAAAAATTTTGTTTTATCGTGCGAAACACTCAAATCAGAAATATTCTGAGGCAAAAATTCCCCTTTTGGTGCACCTAGGGTTGCCATGAAACTATTAATCTTTTTATCTTCAGATAAATATCGATAAATAACTGTTTGGGCTGTTGTGTCAAAAAATGCTTCATAAATACCAGGGATTGTTGAATTAGAAATTTTGGTTTTCTCTTTAGTATCGAGAAACATTTTATACATGTGTCCGTTCTTTCTTTCTACATATCTTAAAGATGGAGCCTGTTCGTATTTTGGAGCATTCGTTAAATCAGTTATTGTCTTTGTAAAATATGGAGCTGTTTCCGCGTCAATTTTACCGGTGATTGGTAAATTTTTTAATTTTTGAAAATCTTCAATGGCTTTGGTTGTTAATTTCCCAAAGTTTCCATCGGCAACAAGTGGAGTTTTGGGTAATAATGTTTCATTTAAAATATTTTGAATTTCTTTTCGCCCCTCTTTCGTATCGACTGAAATTAAGGTCTTGATTTCTTTTGGCTGATTCTCTTGCCCCTCGGGAACTATTACTGGCCTTGTATCTTCTAAGAAAGTAGCTCCAGCAACTGCAAAATCGGTTACTTGGTAAAATCTAGAAGAACCTGTGTCTGTCAGGCTTCCTGTTTGACCCTGATTATTATTTCCTATTCCATTATTTTCATTACCACTTGGTATTTCGGTCCCTGTTCCGAAAGGATTAAAATTTTGATACCAAGGAGTTGTTCCATTATCAGTGCCATCCTTGTCTTTTTTTGAAAATAAATAAATTCCCAAGACGATTAATCCGATGATTACAAATACTGTTATGAAAATGATAATTGTTTTTTTAGGCATGATTTTAATTATTTATTTTTGACCAATTCTTCTTTATTCCACTTAAGTTTACGCTGAAATATTTGGCCGCAACAAAAGCATTGTGGTAAGCATCAAGGAGAACCCCATCACTTTTTTTGTATGCTTCCCAGACACCAGTGTTTTTTTGATAAACCTTATTACTTAATTGGAATAATCCAGCATATCCTAGGTTATTAACTGTAGTAATAGATGAATCATTGGTGCATCCTCCGGCTGATTCAATTCGGCAGATTGTTTTTAGTGTTGCTATATCAACTCCAGTTTCACTAGCGACTTTTCCGAGTTCGCTTTCTATCATTGATGGAATTACTGGGGTAGTTTCATTTTTAACTGCCGCAACTTTAGTTGCCCAATATTTCAAAAAGTTGTCGGGGGTAAGTACTGATGTACCTATTGTTTTTTGAGCACTTGTTGTATTAAAGTTTCCTTTCATATTTCTATTGATATCACTTTTTGTGAATGGATTATCAGCTGGAACACTTGTATATCCTTTATGAGCTGACCAAAGGATTGCTGAAGCTCCTGCGCTACCCTGTTGGTGCCCCATATATCCAAGAAAGGTTGGATCACTATAATCTGAAGGAGTTATTGTTATATTAGAAGTGTCAAAACTATCAATATTTTGCATAAAAGCAGGATCTGAAGCACGATCACGAACTATTTCAGCACTAACCTGATCTATTGTTACACCCTTACCACCGAGTAAATCTGGATTAATTGTGTTTAGTAATGCATAAGCCCCAAGAGCAATTAATAGACCACCAATAGCATATTTTATTTTACTTTTAGCTTCAGTCTTTCCAAAAATGGACTCATTCCCCATATATTGAATTCCACCAATAACAATCATTACAACAGCAAGAACTGCACAGAGAGCAATCGCTAGTTCAAATATTAATTGGAAATAATCCCCCATATTATCAGGTGCTTTTGTAAAATCACCAATAGGGGCCAATAAATTATATGAATTATCTAAATTAATGGGATCTAATGCATCAAAATTTACTGAGTCATCATTGTTTCCCAGGGCAATTACTTCTAAAAATTGCCCATCTTGGTCACAAAGTTCTCCGGTTGTGTAATCACAACCATACCAAAGCCAACCCGGGTCGCTACTACCTGCAGTATCACCATTTGAACCAATATTAACAGAACTATAAATAACATCCGTTCCACTTTTAAATTTAAAATACAAATCGCAATCAAACTTAAAACCACCCGTAAGCTTAGTTTCGCAATCCTCTTCACCCAATAATAATCTTACTGCGAAATTATCAGATGGAATAGATATTTCTCTATCATCCAATCCAGAATCATCCCAAACATCATCCTTAAAGGTACCCCAACCATCGGATTCGTAAATAGTTAAATTTATTCCTGTTACCCCGACACAATTTTTTGATTTTACTTTGATATTTGCTGTTGTCGCTCCTTCTCTATAGAATTTATCAGCTTGCTCCCCCGATGGGTCCCAAAAAGCTGAAGAAATTACACAATCATTTGCCGCTTCTGCTATTTTTCTCTCGACTAAATTATTACTCAAACTAATACCAAACGGTAAGAAAAAGTTAATAATTATTACGGATATTAATGTGTATAATGAGAATTTTTTCATATTATAAAATTAGTTTTAATGAATTACTAACTTGTTGGAATAATTCATTGGCATTTTCAATTATCATATTTATTGTTGCATATCCACCACGTGAAGTTGGCCGAATAGTTAGTTCTGTTTTACGAGAAGGGGTTTCTATTCCCTGTCCATTTATTTGCCATCTGTAAGAGAAATCATTCTCATTGCCTTTTAAAGAGACGAAATATGGTTCAGCGACAATTGTCATTTCGTCTTCTGGCATTACTATTTCTTTATCAAGAGCTTTACTATAAAGAATTCCTTCGGTTGGGGATTTTTTATAAAAAACTATTTTAGGTTTATACATAGGAATAGAAATAGTCTTTTCGGCTCCATAATTTCCACTGACTGATGAAGCCATAACTGTTACTTCACTAACATCTTCAAACATACTATTTTTAAATTCATAATAATTTTTATTATAACCCGAAGCTCCTAACTGTGTTTCATCTCCACTCTTCCAAGTATAAGTTATACTCCCGCTACCCGATTTTATAGTATTTGTATTTGGAATGGCGACAGCTCGGACAGTACTACCACTAATTGGTAAGGACTTTCCTTTATAAAATGGAGGAGTATAACCATCAGCAGATTCCCACATAATCTCAACTTCAGACGGAGTAATTACAATTATTTTATTAATTGTACTCATAGAACCCACAGGAGTGATATTAATATCAAAAACAGTAGATGATCCAATCCCTCCTGTTTTAAAAGAATAACTTGTTTTACCAATACCAGAAAGAACTACCCCTTTTGATGTTTCCCAAGTGATAATGGCCTTGTTTAAATCAGTAGCATAACTTGAGATGTTGATTTTAATATCTTGATATGGTTCTGGGTTATTTGGAATTATTTCGACGTTCACTTCTCCTTCCTGAATTTCAATTTGTGTTTCAGCAAAAGAAATAGATGGAATATTGACTATTCCTAAGATAAAAAGTCCAACGAGGAAGATTTTTATTTTCATTAATTTCACTCTATACATTATATAATAACTTTACTCACCCAACAACCGCTCATAAGTGCCCCCTAATTACTGCTATTTGAAGATAATAACTCTTCCTTGGCTTTTTTGATGGCTAAGATTTGTGAAGGGTCGGAAGTAATAATTTGATCCTCTGTATATGAAGCAATTGTTTTGATGGCTACGTGTTTTAAACCGGCAAAGAATATTCCCTCTCCAACATTGGCTTCGAGTAATAAGTATTTCTCCTCATCTGTTAGGTTGAATGTTTTCTGTAAAACATCTATGGTTGCTGGAGATTGTTTAAGAAGTAATTGGATAGACGAGTTAGTCACGATTGGGATGCCATAAGCACTTTTCATGAAATCTCCCACATCTTGAGTAATAGTGGCAAGTCCCAACCAATATTTTCTTCCACGCTTGGCAATTGAGTAGAGGAAAGAAGCGGTATCTTCTGATTTCATCATCCACCAGGCCTCATCTACTACTAGTAATCTTTTCTTTATATTTTTTCGAACAGCATTCCAGATATAGTGAGTAACAATATACATTGCGACTGGTTTGAGTTCATCTTCCATATCTCGAACAGAAAAGACAATAAACTTGCGATTAATATCTACATTTGATGGTTGATTTAAGAATGAAGCCCAAGATCCATGGGTATATTTAATCAAACGTTGCATTAGTGATTCACTCCCCTGCATGCCCGACAAAACCACTTCAAAATCAGATAACATTGGTGGCTCGATATTCATAAAATTTGAATTGGCGGTGATATCTTTTAGAGCGTATGTTTCAGTAATAGCACTATCGATAATTGAATCTTCTTCTGGGGTTAAACCTCCAAGCATTATGCGGAATAATCCGACTAGGTTTATAGTATTAGCTCGTAGGACATCCGCTCCTGTCTCTTCGCCGGTTGGAATCGGCAGATCGAAAGGATTAATATGGTGCTCTGAGGAAAGAGCAATATTAAAATATCGTCCACCAATAGCTTCAGCCAAGTATTCGTATTCACGTTCAGGATCGATGACGATAACTTCAGTATCAAACATCAAAGTACGAATAATTTCAAGTTTTGTCGCATATGATTTACCAGCTCCAGCAGTTGCGAATGTAATCGAATTATAATTTGGTAAAGAAAATCTATCAAAAAGAATTAAACTAGAATTATGACGATTAACTCCATAGAGTATTCCCTTATCTTCCGTCAAATCAAAAGAAACGAATGGAAAGACGCTTGAAATTGGCTCTGTATTGAGCTTTTGATGAATACCAAGAATGTCCGTACCAAGTGGAATAACACTTTTGAATCCTTCATTTTGTTGGAATAAGGCTGGTTTTAAGTAAACTAATTTTGAATCAAGAAGAGATTTGATTTCATTTTCAATTTTAAATAAATCATTTTCATTATCAGCATAGACAGTAATATAAATACCAACGTCAAACATTTTGTCTTGAGCTTGCATCAAATTATCTCGTAAATCTTCCAAATCTTTGTAGGCGGTGTCTAGCATTGGATCACGAACAAGGCCTTTTGATTCACGAATAGAAATCTGACTCTGAACTTCTGCAACTTTTTTCTGAAAAGTTCGGAGTATTTCAGCAGTCTCGATTGGATGAACAAAAATAGAGACATCAAAAACCTTATCCAAGTTGATGATTGGTGAGAACCAATTATCACTGAGGTACCTTGGATATGAAATAACGAAGAATGTTCTAGCAATTTTATCACCCAAATTTAATGACTTAGGAGTTATTTGGAGAGCAGAAGGAGCGATAATATCTTGAAGTTCAAGTGTTGCCGCCTTATATATTTCACTTGGTAAAATCGGCATAACGACGCTTTTATTTTTAGCGCTATCTCCCTTTTTTCCAAATAGTGATGAAAATATTCCCATATTATTGTAATTTAATTCCCTGACTAATATCTCCTGGATTGAATGTTTTATAAAAAAGTTCAACTACCTGATCTGTTTTAAGTTCAGATGTTCGAATACCAATTCTCCCCAATCCTCCGGCAATAACCCCGACACGTTGATCAAGTTGAGTTCTCTTTTCTTCAAATGAGGCGAGGTCAATGGCTTTCTTTGTATCCTCCACTTGCTTTTTAGGAGTGCCTCCTCCAAGCAGACCTTCGACTATCTTATTTCCCGATTTTATAACAGTTGGACTATAAGGAACGACAATAAAAAAAGTCTTAGTCATAATATTTACTTCTTCGGTGAATGATCGGATGAAGTCTATGTATTCTCTGGTTTGTATTTTAAGAAGTGGTTCAACTTGGTCTTTTAATCTGGCTTCTAGAGACAAAAGATATGGTCGGATATCTAGTCGGCGAGATTGCATAGCAATTTGAATAGGAAAATCTAAACCATTTAAAAAATTTTGAAATTCATTTATTATGGCAGTTTGTTCGTCGGCCGATTTAAGAGAAAGGTTTAATGATGAAGCAAGTAGTATCGCCCGAAGACCACCATCTTTAAGAATAATGATTCCATTTCGAACTTCTTTAATTGGGACAAATTCTTGAGAACTTTTTGCACTAATTGCCATATGTGTAGTATGTAGTAGGTAGTAGGTAGTAAGGGAATTTAATTTTATACTTTTTGCTTACCACTTTCTGTTTACTACTTGTTATATTTTACCATTTTTTATTCTATTAACATATTTTTTTATTTCCTCTTTTTGCTTACTACATTCTACTTGCTACTTTCATCTTTATCTTGTACATCCAAGCTCCAAGCGAGGTCTTTGAGCTTATTCTCGGAGGTCATTGGAAGAACCGAAACCAAAGAAGGAGTAGGAGCCTCTTCTTCTTTAGTTTTATCGCCCGGTTTTACTAATCTTTGTTTCCAAATATATAATTTACTAGAAATAAGGTAGCTAATACCCGCTTGGAGGTAGAAAATAAATGGTTTGCCATTTATTTTATAAAAGACAAGTAAAGCGGACAAAATAGCAATTGGAATCATTAAAAAAATACCAATCCACAATGGGAGTAGTTTATAAATGACGAAGATTATCCCAGCTCCGCCGACAAGATATGCGAATTGATGAAAAGTGAAAGGGCCAAATAGTTTATCTTGGATATCAATAAATTGTGGGACTTTGAATTGCATGTAAATGTAGTAGGTAGTAGGTAGCAAGTAGTAAGGGACGAAAAATTACGTCTTGCTATTAATTGATTTTATCAAACCATTGATAAGTTTACTAGTGATAATCGTTTGTTCAGCTATTTTTTTAAAATTTTCATCATTTAAATATTTTAAATCTCTTGCAACTAAAAGATGATTCTGCGTTTCAGTAAGAGAACCATTTGCAATATAATAAAAATGAACCTTGTCTTTTAATGTGTGTCTTCCGAAACCTTCGGCAATATTAGCGGATATTGAAGATACAGCTCTACGTAATTGGTCACATAATCCAAATCTTTCATAAACAGGAAACTCTGGTAATCTTTTATATATTAAAAGAGTAAGTTTGTGCGCTTCCTGCCATGCCAACAGGGAAGTAAAAGAACTAATTTTAGTTTTATTTTCTTCCATACTACTTACTACTTTCTACCTGTTACTTATTTTCCTTACTACTTACTACATACTACTTTCTACTAATCTAAAACGCTTCCCTATAAGGGTCTGATGATTTAATTGAAGGGTTTGGGTTATTTGAAGGAGTATTATTTACTTTAGGAGCTGAATAATCAGAAATTGTATGATCACTCATTGTGGCACTTTTTAATTTTTCCTCAACAATACTCATTATATTTTTAGAATTATCAACTGGAGCCTCAATTTTTGGAGTAACAGGAATTGAATCCCCTTCTTCCTTCTTCCTTGCTACTTCCTGCTTACTACTTATTGCATATGGTGGCAGAGGAACCTCATCTTTTACTTCTGGAATTTTTGTTTCAGTTTTTATTTCCATTATGTTTCTGATCTTTCTTAAAATGTTCTCGTTTACATCTTTTATAAGATTCGAAATGTCTTCTTTGGAAATTGTTATTTTTGAAGTTAATTCCCCTTCGTATTTATCAGGGTGGATTGCGTTTGTCATTACTTTCACTGTCATATCTTCTAAAATCCCCATTTGTTCGATATTGAGCTTATATTTTGACGCAATTTCATAAAGTTTTTTCTTCCAGTTAGATTTAATTATTGCCTCCCTAACTTCTTCAGGTAAACCTATAAAACGTTCATCTAATTTTTCTTCATTATCATTTTCTTTATCTAAAGATGAAACATTTGCCTCATATGTATCAACAAGTTGATTTTTGATTGTTTTAAAAATATTATTATCAATTTCATCAATCATTGTGTTAAAAACTTCTTCATTTAAACTTAATTCTTTATGCAAGATATTCACATATTCCTCCAGGTGAATTATACCTAATAAAACCAATGTTGTTTCGGTTCCGATAATTTCTACCTGTTTTTCATTTAGGTTATATTTAGTACTAATATTTTTTAATGTTTCCATCCAGGTCATAGATGAAAAAATCCCCTGAACCTCTTTAGGAAGTTTTTCAAAATATTCTGCTATTTTTTGCTGTAATTGTAATTGATCCATTTTTTATTTATTACTTATTTAATGATGGCCACTTCCTTTTTTAGCTTCGCCCTTTTCTTCTTTTCCTAGATTTGTTAGATCAACTTTAACAGAAGTTTCTTTGAGTGCTTCCGTGATAGTATGTCCAAGATCTTTCATAAATTCTCCTTGTCCTTTACCAAAATTTATTCCTGCTTGTTGTAGCCCACCACGCATTCCTTTGCTTATTGTTGAAATTAAACCAACACCAAACTTACTCAAACCACTATCATGTTCATTCGCAATAAGTTCAGCAAGATTTCTTATATCATAACTACCAAATGCCGAAGACTGTAGTACTTTATTAACAGGATTATCTTTTCTTTGTGCGTTTCTAACTAAATTTTGAGCTTCATTTACTCCGTGATCTGTTATGTAATCATTTACATCACCCCTTTCAGCTGCGCTAAGCTGTGCCCATGTTCTAGTTCCAAATCGTGGTCCCATTAAACGTATTGCTTCATTTTGATTAATTCTTTCTCGTACAGCATCTCTTTCTGTTCCATTTAAATCTAACCACTTTCTTCCACGATATATTTGTCCAGAAACTTCATCTAAACGATGTCTACCATGTGCTGACTCTTCCATTCTATTTGTTCCTCTATTTAAAATACGCCCAACTCCTTGTTGTATTTGAACTCCACCCAAACTACTTCCAATTCTTCCCTTAATACTATCCCATCTATTTTTTGATTCACCCCTAGCATATCTCTGGGCTGCAGTATCTCCAGTAGCAGAACCTTTTAAAAATCCTCCAACCGTTCCCCTTCCAAGAGCTGCTGCACCTAATGCTGCGCCACCTAGGGCTATTCCTCCGACTGCGGCGATGCCTTTTGTAATTGACTGGCCAATTTCGCCGGACATATTTGAAGCGATCTTTTTGGCTTGCATTAAGAGAAGCATAATGAATACAAATGGAACTACTAACGCTACAACAAAAGCCATTCCAGTTTTACTATCTGCATCCATTATTCCAAGTCCTTTATCCATGAATCCGACAATTAAATACATAAAGAAGGCAAATATAGGAGCCAAGAAAGCTAATTTTAGAGTTTCTGGCCACCATTTTGTCCACCCAATCATTTTCATATCTTTCAGAGCTGGGACAGTGTAACTAAAGAAAGCGATAGGAGCCAGTATCATTGCAAGCCACAGACCCAAAACTCTGGCGATAAATATAATTGCGCAAGAAATAAATGCAATCATTCCTACAACATTGACAATGGTTGCCAAGAGAACAACTATAATGAAAGCACCAGTCGTAATCCCATCTTTTGTCGTTTCCTCTTTTTCTTCATCTACCCCCGACGAGATGGGTATATCACTAACCTTCTTTGCTTGTATAATAAGTTTTTGTGGATCTACTTTTGAAACAATTGCTTCCGATAACCTAAGTTCTTTAAATTCCCCAGTTTTATTTACTAGATTTCCATCACTATCTTTTTCTGTGATAGCGATTGTTTTTTGATTATAGAATACTCTTGTGAGAATATTTGAAGCATCAATAATTACGTGAGTCGCAAATAAACTGAAGTTTATCAGGAGTCCGATAATAACCACATTGATAATCGCTTCTTTGGTTTTTACACTATGGAGATTGAGAATTGTCCCAAAGGCAATATAGAGGAGAACAAAGATAAAGAACATATTACAAAAATCCCTGACTATTCCCCAACCCTCAACCACAAAAGATGAACGATAAGATGCATCACTAATAGAATAGAAAAGAGCAAAATCTAAAATTTTACCAGTTAGTCCAAAGAGAAATGATGTTGGCTTGAATAAGGCGTAGTATAAAAGTTGAGCAAAACAACCACCAATACTAATATCCAAAAAACCTGTGACACATTCAGGTAGATCACTATTATTCCCCAAGGTCTTTTGACCTTTTTGGTCTTGTGGTAATGGGATATAAGTTTGGCCACCAGCTGTTAGTGTGTAGATACCATTATTTAAAACTTCTCCAAACTTGGTGGTTAATTTCACATTATAACCAGTCTGAGGTTGTAATCCAGTGAATGTAGTTGAGTATGTTATAACACCATCCTTTAGAAGGTCTTGTTTGATTACATAAACTTCTTCTTTTATTAGCGTTCCATCAACTTTTGATAAGCTGACCGTTAATGTGTCAGTTTCTGTAAAATCAGAAGACCCACCTTGTGTTGGACCAGTTCCGGAGACTGTTAAAGAATCACTAGTGACAGAAGGAGTAATAGTCCAAGTTGAGGATCCTTGCGAAGATAATACCAGCCAAGGTCGAGCGTCTACACAAGTACCATCAGCATTAACAGTACATTTAAAATCCAGATAATCTTTTTTTGCTATTTCTCTAGTAGAGTGGTAACTGTCCAATTCTTGTTCACCTGTACTTGTTTCATATATATATAAATATAAAACTGTTTGACAATCTTTGTAATTGCAAAGTCTTTCACCAACTTGTATTCTAAAAGATAATACATCATTTTCAATACTCTGGGTACCAAAATCAAGCATAGTTTCTCCTGCTCCGCCTGTAAGCATTTTTTTACCAATACCCCCCTTTAAAAATTTATCAACACAATTCTTTGTTGTCACTGTGAGAATAGTTTCATCTACTCTATTTTGCTCAATTGTTGTAAAAGGATTATATTCAGCACTTATAAATTCACAATCAGCGGCCTCAGCTTTATTATTTTGTACTACTAAGTCATTCTTTGTATCACGGCCAAGAGTAAAAGGCGCAAGTAATTGCACAACAATGAGAACTATTAGAATGTATGGTAAAATTTTACGCATCGTGTTTCTTCCCTGTTTTAATTACTAATCAGTAATTGGTAATTAGTAATTATCTTTCCCCTACTACCTACTACTTTTTACTTACTACATATTTCTTACCAAATGTTCAATAAATACTCAACTTTATCAAAGTTTGTTCCAGGATTCCATTTACAACCAGCTTTTAATAAGGCAATATTTAATGGATCATTTAAATCAGTAGGAGCATCAAAAGTAGGATCAATAAAATCTTTTCTTACATCAGATTGGTTTGAACAACTTGGAACAGGATTCCATTTTGAACAATCTTGCCCTCCTGCTACTGAAGGTATCGGAAATCCTTCACTTTCATACTTACTTGTTGTTCCAGTATAATAACCAGATACAAGCTTGCAATCTATTACAGCTTCTTTAGTCTCCAAAAATTGATTATAGTCAGTATAAATTCTATCCATTCCTGTGATTGGATCAGGTCCTCTTAATTCTGGTTTAAACCAGGGATTACCATATCTCTTTGCTGGAGATAATGTGAAGACAGGGCAATTACCATAAACAGTACAATTCTCATCTAATCCTTGTTGTGCATAACATTCATCTGTTAGTCCCTCAAGCTGTTCGGTAAAGTTCTCATATTGAGTAATCTCCGAATAAACCAAACTAATATCCTCGTCTGTCTTTAGGGTTGGAGCAATCAAATAGAACTTACGGAGAAGTTGAGCCAGTTCGGCTTTTTCAGCATCAGTAAATGTTAATGGATTATTTTGTATAAGTAGACACTCATTGACCACAGGAGTGATTGGAGAATTTCTCTCATCGTCGTGTGTTTTAATATATTCCTTTGCTAAGTCGCCATCTAAATGACAGTTTGGGTCGGCTTCGTCTATCTTTGTATCTTTATCATTATCTGTACCATCACTACACTGATATCCAGAAGACTTTCCTCCTGTTGGAGAACTTGCCTCATCGTCATGGCTAGAAACATATTCACCGCTTATATCACCACTAATATGGCAATTTGGATCAACGAAATCTATTCTACTATCACCGTCATTATCAATCGTATCACTACACTCAGGAGAATCTCCTCCTGTTGGAAGTGATTTTGTGACAGTGAAGGTTGTCCAAGGTCCGCAATTATTTTCTTCATTTAATTCGATAATTGTTCCGGAATCAGTTGAAGAACTTTTATCAGCACAAGCTCGGATGGAGTAAGTTCCTACTCCATCAAAAGAATGGATAACATATACGACGCTACTAATTCCTGCTGGAAGTGAACCAACGGTCACATTAAGTTCAATGCTTGTATTTGACCCTGGTGTATTTGTATCACTAGTTGTGGTGACCGCGGCATTAACCTTTTCTGTTGGGATTATTTTATTGAAAATTTTGGCAATTATATTTTTAAATCCTGATTTAGAGACACTATCACCACCACCAGTGCCAGTTGTATCGCCAGAGTCACTTGTTTTAGTTATTGCAAAATATGCAGGGAAATTACTTCCAGTTTTACCATCACCGATATTTGTAATTATTGAAGATAGTCGTGTTGGAGTATTCACAATAGCGCTCATTGGATTTATTCCTCCAGCAATTAAATCTGGAGCTCCTTCTTCACCGTCGGGGATTGAAAATGGTGAATTTGATTCAGACCAATGTCGTGGTACATAGGCTCCATTTTCTAGGTCACCTCCAACATGACAATTAGGATCTGCTTCATCTATAAAAGTATCAGTATCATTATCTTTAGTATCACTACATTGTGGATAATAAGTGCCATCTGGAGGGATAATTATGATCATTTCTGCTTCAGAATAATGTAGGGGTAAATATTCACCATTTGCATTTAGACAATTTGGGTCTTCTATATCTATCAAATTATCTCCATCATTATCTTTCTCATCACTACATGCTGGGGTGTAACCACCATCAGGCAGAATAATTGGTGAAATTGCCTCAGAATAATGTCGAGGTAAATAAGTTCCAGCAGTATTATGACAATTTGTATCAGCCTCATCGATTGTCGTATCTGTATCATTATCAATCGTATCACTACACTGTGGAGTGTATCCTTCTCCTATTGGGATTATTATCGGTGAAATTGCCTCAGAATAATGTAGCGGTAAATAATTTCCATTGGCATCATGACAATTAGGGTCCTCTATATCTATTAAATTATCTCCATCATTATCTTTCTCATCACTACATGTTGGGGTGTAACCAAATGTTATCTCGGGTGGAGTGATTACTGGTATTTCAGGAGAAGGAATGCTGACATCAGGTGGGGTAAATATATTTTCCAAAAATCCAGAAATCGATTCCCAAAAATTGTTAATCCCTGGAGTATTTATAATTATCTCTCCCATTTCTCCGTTTAAAATATCTTCATTAGCAAAACCGAATATATCACTGTTGTTTCCTGCTTTTATAACTATTGGATTATTATTTACATTTGTTCCTGAAGCAGACAAACTATCTCCCTTTTTTATATCCTCACCTGCTTGCGCGATAACTTTTTTTGAATTACTTGATGAATCAAGTGGAGAGAATATTTTTGAAAGATTTCCAGAAGTTTCTAAACCAAAAATGTTTTCTTTATTTTTAAATAGAAAATATCCTATTATCAAAAGTATTATTATTGCAATAATAGTTATTATGATGGCTTTGCTTTTTTTAGATTTATTTTCCATTTGGTTTTCTTTTAATTACTAATACATTTTATACCGCTAAATATTCACATGTATATTCTTTATTATTTGAATAATAAGGAGTCAAGGTACAAGCTTCTTCTGTTCTTAAATCACAGTGAGTGTTGTTTTCGTGAATTTGAGGATGACCACTACCTTGCTTAACTTGGCAACCATAAAGACTTGTCCCCCCAGTACCTCCACCTCCATCTAGGGACCAAACACAAGATGTTTGAAATCCTCCATGATAGTAAATATAACTATTACATGTGCTTTGTGTATTTATAGAGCCACAAGAAGCAGTAGTTGACGTATTTGTGGTTGAAGTTGTCACATCATTATTACAATAACCAACATCCCCCCCTCCATTACCTCCGATGTATTCACTACAATCAGTGTCAGCTAAGTCCACGAAACCATCTAAGTCGTCATCTAAGGTGTTGAAGCATCGTTCTGGCTCGCCAGTTCCTCCCATAATGTCATTTTCATCAAAGTAAGTAATATTTTCCTCAGCTAGACATTCTTTGTATTTTTCTTTATAGGCAGCTTTGTCGGCTGCTGTGATAGGAGTTTCCATACAGGCAGTATATTGCGCATCACAAGTTGTTGAATAGTTTGCGGCACTTGCTGTTGATATTAGACTAAAGTTTTTTACGGGTGTTGCCTCTAATGCAATTTCACTTATACATTTATTATATTGTTCATCGCATTTTTCTTTTCTAATTATTTCTAAGAGTTTTGCATCACGACGATCTTGAGCATCTTTTATTATACCGTTAACTCTTTTTCTGATCACATCTAATTTACTTACATTTAAGTTGGCTTGAAGAATAGAATTTTGGTAATCTTGCATAGAAGTTCTGATATCTTCATCATAAGACAAAATATCTTTTGTTATATTTAATCCAGCTTCAGCCATAGGAAGATAAGCGGTGTTTTCTTCTAATATACTTGTGTCTTCTCTTTCGAGAAATGGTTTCAACATTGGACTATTTCTCCCATACAGATAACTCATTTGCATTCCAAACACCTTACGGAAGTTTTCAAAATTTCTATTGGCCTCTTCTTGTTGATATATTATTTGTTTTTGGTTATATTCTGAAATCTCATCTTTTTTTGTAGGTTTTAAATTACCTAGTCTTATTAATTCTATCCAAACAGGAGTATTAGTTATTCTTTGCCACCAAAGTGGTGTTGTCCAGGTAAAAATATTTTTATAATTATCATATTCAGGATCACCTTGTCGTGCTATTGAATAAAGCAGACTATCTCTTTCTAAAAATCCACCAGTTTCTTCCATGTAACTTAACGTACTCGCATATTGTTGAAAAGCAGAGTCAACTTCTCCTGAGTTGGCGTCCCAGTTTGGATTTGGTCCAGGAATACAATAATCAAGTTCACCAATTTTGGGCATAACAGTCGGTAATACTTTTAATATTTCTTTTGCGGCAACAACATAATCCTTCTGAATTTGGATTACACCCCTCTTCTTTATAGGATTAGCTTCGCCCTTTTTCCAATTTTGCCATTCTTTACCATTCCAAAATGCTCTATCTCCCACTGCCCAACCATTAAATCCTTCATCAATAAGTTTCGTGCTACCGGGAACTGTTACGGTATAAGATACATTTGCCCCACCACCACTAGGTGCAGTGTTTGGATATAATCCCGGGATATTATTTTTAGCATCCCAACTTCCTAGTGATTTCCTGGCATTGTATATGTATGTATTACCCAAATCACGAGTTAAGTCGAATGAACCATTTGTAAATCCAGCTGAACTTGAAAGCTCAGTGTCGTCTGATAAATCATTGGAACCTATGCCTATCCCCATATTGTCGTTCCCGAATGCATATTGTTCTGATGAAATACTAGAGAATCCCTGAGAATATAATTTATCAAGTAACATAGAAAATACAGAGTTTAATACATCATTTATATCCTTCGTAAGTTCCAGTTGGCGTTCAGGAGTGCCAAGTGTAGTAGATGCTTTATCTTGGATTAAGCTTCCTGGAGTAACAGTTTCTTCTTTTACACACTTGTCATGCTCGGTTTTTTTGTCTGGTCCATAAACATAAATTACCATGTCCTCTACACACTCTTCATCACCCGGATCACACATATCTTGTTTTAAGGGTTTTCCATCTTCGGTATATAGTTGCCACTTAACACATTTTTTCTGACTTAAGAATCCCTCATTATTACTCAATTCTTCTTTTGTGTTTTCAATTTTTTCCGATTCTTGGTCTGACAAAGATTGACTAGCTAGCATTGTAAAACCAAGTGGGTTATTCTGATCTCTTTGAGTTAAAGCAAGCCAACCATTCCATCCTCCCACCGTAAAATCATTTGCAAAAGCATCATTTGCTTCTTGAGCCCTTTGCTGGGCAGTTTTTGTTGTTTCCAATCCGTAACTTCCTCCTGATCCATAAGTTCCAGTGTTACCATAATCTCCTACATTATCATAAGTTGGAGTAATATTTAGAAAAGCTGATAAATCAGAAACAAGCCCATCAGTAAAATTATCAAAACCAATTCTAAAACTTGCTCCAGTTTTGTAACTATTTATTACAGATCTAGAAAAATCAGTTCCGTATGGATAAGCTCGATCAGGGTCGGTAAATTTATTAATTTCCCTTTCTAGAACATTTCTCTCGAGACTATTTGTAAAAGAAGTGATATTTCTTACATACATTGGGTCACCATTAAAACCGGAGTTAATCCAATTCACAGTATTACGAGTCAGTGCGGTAAGTTGATCTTTCGCGAGTCTTTTCGCAATTCCATTAAAACAAGCCTCTCTTTTTCTTGCCGCCTCATCGGCTTTTGCCGTATCCTCTAATGTTTTTGCAACAGTTGAATCTTTTGTATTTTGTATTTCTTTACAATCTATCCAGTTTAACAAAACCGGAGAAAGGGTTACTTGAGGTGTAGATCCTACAGCGGTTCCTCCCACATTTTCTGCCGCCTTACACGCTGCAATGACTTTTTCATTTTCACGGAGCTTATTTTTTAAAGCATTTATTGATATTTTGTCCTTTATAAAATTATCTATTTTTTCTGAAACTTTATCTACGACATTAGTACATCCGACAACTTGCATGATCATATCTGAATTCAAAACAGACCTAGCTGTAAATTTATATGGATTTTTTCCATCATTTGGATTTTCCCAGTTGAGAGTTTGATTTGCTGCAGAAGTTTGCAGTGGAGAAATTATTTGTAAGAAAAATATTGCAAAAGTGAAGATAATTGCTCCAAGAATTAATTTTTTCACCATTAGTTTTTCCATAATATTATTTAAAGTATATCATTTTTATATTTATTTTAAAACCACCGATAGTCTGTCTATATCAGCAACAATAGCATCGGTATATTTTTTATAGTTTACAATTGCTCTCATTCCCATAATCGGATCGGAGAGTATCTGGCTTAATCCTTCTATAGACTGAGCAACTTTTTCATAATTATTTGCCAAGCTTAGATTAATTGAAGAAGCTCCATATGGAACTGGTGTTTTTATTAATTCTTGCCCAAAAGCTCTATAAGCAGAAGCCACGGTTCTGGCGGCATAAAGTGCCTGAGGGTCATTGTTGCCTAAACCTTGAGAAATAAGGGTTAATTCACTTCCGATGTCCTCGTCTTGATATTTAATTGCTAATACTGTAAAAGCCGTGAAATAATTTGCGTTTTCATCCTGAGAATCTTGTTTTAGTATCAACATATCCTGTGTATAAATATCTGGTATGGGGGCAGCTTCTATTTTTTGACCAATAGCTTCTGAAATTGATTGTATTGTGCCTTCATTTAGTTCTCCCGTTTGCTGTAACGATATAATTGTGGCGAATAATTCTCTTGAGAGTATCTCGTTTTCTGTAATTGCTTTAGAATCATCAAAAAGAGCTAAGTCTCCACCATTTGCTAAAACTTCTTTTTTTGACATGATAAATTCCTTATTTTCTTGACCGTTTTTATTTGGATTTAGACCCCAAAGATACTCCTCCCAGTCTGCTATACCATTATTATTGCTATCTTTTTGAATTAACCCACCGACAGTAATCTGAACCGGCTCATTTTTTGCTGTTTTTTTATTTTGAAATAAAGAAATAATTCCTTTAATACCCAAAAATAATGCTATAAAAATAACAATTATTAAAAGAAAAGCTATAAATTTTCTACTTGGGAGATATTTTTTTAAATTCTTCATGAATCAGTGTTTGCTTGCTACCTACTACTTTCTACATGCTACTCAATAGTGTAAATTATACAACTTATCGGTCAAATATCCTATATATCTGTGGATAAATTCCGAGATATTGAAAGCCATTTCTCAAAATTAATATCCTCTGCCCGAGCTTTTGGATTAATTTCCAATTTCTCAAAAACCCCATCAATATATGGAAGTCGGACTTCCAGATATTTTTTAGTTAGAGAAAGATTTTCTAGGTTTTTTCGAAGGACTTTTCTTTTGTGGGCAAACCCAGCCTTAATAATTTCAAAGAAATTATTTTCCTCTGAATTATTTTTGAAATTCTTTTTTGAAATATTATTTATTGCAATAATTGCCGAGTCCACTTTTGGAGATGGTGAAAAATATTTTTTACTAACCTTCATTATATATTTGGGAATTCCGTAAACTTTCACACTGAGAGATAAAATACTTTCTTTTCCATCACGAGCCACAATTCTCTCAGCAACTTCTTTTTGAACAAGCAAAACCATTTTCTCAGGCCGTGTATCGCCAGACAAAAATTTTTTAATTATTGCCCCGGTGATGTTGTAGGGAATGTTTGCAATTAATTTGTAAGTAGTAAGTAGTAAGTAGTAAGTAGTAGGATTGAAATCAAGGATATCACATTCTACTAAAATTAATTTTTTATTTTTTATTTCACCTTGAAATTTTTCTCGCAAAAATTCCACAAGAGATTTGTCTTTTTCTACAGCGATCACAACGCCAGCTTTTTCTAAAAGTTTTTCAGTCAGTGCTCCCTTGCCTGGTCCAATTTCAAGGATTATATCTTTATCGTTCACTTCCCCAGCTTCACACATTTTATTTAGTGCCGGTTGAGATTTCAAAAAATTTTGCCCTAAAGATTTTTTTGCTTTTATCATATAAACATCTTAACATAAAAAGATCTCTGCGGGATTTTATAAATTAAAAATGGAAATAGTCTTACTGAAGGGGCTTTTGAGCGCGACGGCGGGAAAACGGAGCAAATTTCTAGCAAGAAATTTGAGTACCCTTCAGGAAGAGCTATTTCAGTTTTTAATTTATAAGTAAACTATTTTTTCTCCACTCGATGAGTGGGCTTGTTCAAAAGTTGTTAAGTGCGTCGGGATGTCGTAGATAAACTCACTTGGACTATTTACTTGTTTCATTCCGAAAATTGTACGGAGCGATGCATATGATAAAAATAATTTTTCTCTTGCACGAGTAATGGCAACGTAAAATAGTCTCCTTTCCTCTTCCTTATCTTCCTTTGTTTTCGTATTGTCTTTTGTGTGTGGGAAAAGATCCTGTTCAAGCCCAGTGATAAAAACATATTTAAATTCAAGCCCTTTTGAAGCATGAACAGTCATTAATTTTACCCCCTTACTCTTGCTTGCCCCGTTAGAAGTAGAGAGTCCTTTAGATCCCGCATTAGTTCTAATGGGGTGCATCAATGTATCTTGGTCGCTTGCAAGAGCAGCATCTTCTAATAGTTTTTCCATTCCATATTCCAAGTTATCGTATTTAACAGCCAATGAAACTAATTCTTTCATATTTTCTAAATCTTCTTGTTCATCGCTTGAACCATGCCGAAGGATCTCTTCTAACCCTGTTTTTTCGATTATGTATTTTATTGATTCTGATGGTTTGTGGGTATCTATGTAATGATGAATATCTTCTAATAATAAATAAAATTTATTTATTTTCTCCTGCATAGATATTGGTAAATTTGTAAACTGATTTGCAAAAAGTTTTGCGATTGTTGTTTTACCTATTCCGCGTGCCGGAATATTTATGATTCTTTTTATATCAGATAAACTTTCTTTATTGTAAGCTGTGCGGACATATGATAATAAGTCTTTAATTTCTTTTCGCTCAAAAAATTTTACTCCTAGCACTTGATATGGAATTTGTTTATTAAGCAATGCCTCTTCCAAGACTCTTGATTGGAAATTTGCTCGGTAAAGGATAGCAATGTCTTCGGGATCATTTTCTCTCAACAGATCATCAATTTTTTCAGCAACATACATCGCTTCGCTTTGTTCATCGTATGCTTCGCAAACACTAATTTCTTCACCGCTCACATTTTCAGTAAACAAAATTTTAGGAACACGGTATTGATTTTTTTCTATGACATTATTTGCTGCTTCAATTATGTTTTTTGTTGAACGATAATTTTGCTCAAGCATGACAATTTTTGCCTTTGGAAAATCTTTTTCAAAATGAAGCATATTTTTTATATTGGCTCCTCGCCAACTATAAATATTCTGGTCGGTGTCTCCGACGACGCAAATATTTTCATCTTTTCCAACTAGTAATTTTGTCATTTCATATTGAACTTCATTTGTGTCCTGGTATTCATCAATATGAATATACTTCCATTTTTCCTGGTAGTGTTGTTTTACTTCTGAAAATTTTTTCAAGATTAAAACTGATTCAAGGAGAAGGTCATCAAAATCCAATGCTTTCTCTTTTTTTAATTGGGTTTCGTATTCACGCCAGACCATAGCGATGATACTTTGAAGAGAACTTTTTACTTCTTCACTAAAAGTATCGACTGTAATGAAATCACCCTTTGATTTTGAAATAACAGATTTTATTTTTCTTGGCTCGTGTTGTTTGGGGTCAATGTCACGGTCTTTCATGATGCTTTTTATAATAGAAAGGGCATCGCTCTCGTCGATGATAGTAAAATATTTATTTAATCCGATTAGGTGAGCATTTTCTTTTATAATGTGGACGCCAAGGGAGTGAAAGGTGGAGACGAATGGTGCGCCCGAGCTTCGCTCGGGCGCACTTACACCATGTTCCCTTTCTTCTAGCAGATTCATCACCCGGTCGCGCATTTCCTTGGCAGCTTTATTTGTAAAAGTCACAGCCAATATTGATCCAGGGTTTACCCCCTTGTGGATAAGGTGAATTATTCGATGGGTCAGTGTTTTAGTTTTTCCAGCTCCCGCTCCAGCTACTATCAAAAGAGGCCCATCCGTATAAAGGACCGCCTCTTTTTGTTTTTCATTTAAAGAATCAAGATATTGCATGACTCCTATTGTAGCACATCTTATTTACCAATCTCACTGATGATTTCCGCACTTTCTTCTCTCAATTTTTCTGCCTCCCCTTTTACTATTTCTTCAAGATTTGGTATTTTTCCTGATAGAAATTCAAACATGGCTTCAGGGTTTGAGTCTTTTTCGATTTGCTTTTCAAACTCATCTTTTTCTTCTTCAGTTAATATATCAAGAACGCGAAGCATAACTTCTTGGTAAACAATTGCTCCAAGGCGTTCCATTGCCTCTTTTTGTTTTTCGACAGGCAAAGCATTGATACCGAGAGTTAAAACTATATTTTTATTTATTTGATTGAACATATATTTTCTTATTAATTAATAATTATGAACTATTTATAAAATCTAATAATAAGTGATTTTACGTTTCCATTCGGTAATGTTTTAAAGAATTCATACTCACCACCACTTTGTATTCCACGTCCATAAAATGCGGAATACATTTTGGTTGATGAAGCAAACTGAGCCCCTGCCTTAGTCTCTCCTACGCTTTCCGTAACGTAAGCATGTAATCCTTTTCCTTCAATATTTTCCATAATCATGGAGAGTGGTGGCTGAGTTGGAAATCCTTCATACCCTTCTGTTAATTCTTTTAAATCTTTTAAACTATCAATATTTACTTCGCGGATACCCCAAGCGGCTAATTCTGATTCTGAAATTATTGTCTTCTCTGTTTCTGGTAATGGTGAATTTGCCCCTTCCGGTGTTTGTTGATCTATTATTTCATTACCAGATAATTTAATCTCATCAAGTCTTCCGTCTTGTTGAATTTTTTGTAATGCACGATTCATATATTCAGGAATTGTTTCTGGTTCAGGATTAAGGGGCGTTATTCCACGTGGTTTAAGTTCAGAAGTTTCTTCTAATTTTTTCATGTAGTCAGTTAATGGTTTGTATTCTGGGCTTATCTTGTTCTCTGCACCCATTTCCATTAATTTTTCAGCTGATGTTTTGCCTTGAATTTTATCCCAAACACCTCCTGGTTGTTGTTCTTTTGTTGAAAAAAGATGATTAATATTTTGTTTATATGTTTGGCTTACCTCAGCTAATTCCTCTGTAGACAAACCTGAAGCTTCTACAACATCATCTCCTTTTATTTCTCCCGGCCCAGCATCTTGATCAGGATTATCTATATCAACTATCTCAGGCGTTCCTCTCTCTATCACTTCAGTTGATACTTGAGCATCATCAATGCTTTCCATACGAGAAATATTAACAGGTTCTCTTTCGGCAATGATATCTTCAGTGTCAGTGCTTTCAATTTTCACTCCAGAGTTATCAGTATCGATCATCTTGCCTTCATAGTTGCTACTTACTTTTATGTCAGCTTCACTCCTCATTGTTTGATATGTAATATCACCAGTTTCTCCATCTACTTTTATTGATTTAAGATCAAGGGCGCTCTCAGCATCTTGCCCTGGTTTATACATTCCGTACTCTTGTGCAAGTTTATCGGCATCAGTATTGATAATTTGTTGTACACTTGCCGGAGCATTATCTAGATCACTACCATATTCCACTTTTAAATTATCTTGTAATTCCCGAATAGTTGAAATCGCCCCTTGTCCATGATCAGCTGTCGCCTCAACACTTGCATGCTCTACCACTTTATCAATTGGGGTTATTTCATCTTGCCCTGGCAAAGTACGCCCAAGAGGATCACTAAACTCACTGTCTAAATTATTGGCTATTTCTTCTTCTCCACCACTCATCCAGTCTCTAATCTGCCATCCAAGGAGAGCAAATCCTCCAGCAACCATTGCCCCGCGCAACGTTTCCTGATTCTTGAAATTAGCTTGAGTTTTATCTAATCGAACCTCGTTATCTTTCATAATTTTATATAGAAGTTCGGTTCTTTTATCGTGTGCACCTAGTTTTTTTTGAGTATCAATAAAATCAAATACAGCTAATTGGGCTCGAGCCTCACTTAGCTTTTTAAATAATTCATAGTTTGATCCGACGACATTTTGAGTTCCATAATTTATTAATCCAAACTCATGCTTATCCTCAACATATTTTATTCTTGCATAAAGTTGATCTTTCAAAGATAATTTATCTGCACCATTTTTAGCTTGATCAATTTTACTTATAATATTGTCTAATCTTTGTATCTGACTATCAGCATCGACGAAAGCCCCGACTTCTTTTGAGTCTACATTATAACCACCTAGTGTTTTAGATAGTAAATTACGATTTTTATCTTTATCATCAAATAAACCCTTTTTTCCAGTTTCTCGACGTTCTCTGAATGTCTCAGCTTCCAGTCCTTTACTAAACGCGAGATTTATTTTTTCGTTTGCTTTTCTTCTAGCACGTGCTCCACCGATAGCACCACCGACAATTGGAGCAGCTAATAAACCAAGAGTTGAGACAGTTAAACTTCTTGCTCCAAATCCAACGGCCATATAACCTGCTCTCCAAAGATTTTCATTATTAAAGAGTCGTTTTACTGAACTTTCATTTCTAATTCTATCTAACTCCCCAATAACATCTGGATTTGTATTAACACGTTGAATAATAGCAATGTAGCCATCATAATTTTTTATTTCAAGCATTGCCTTTCCTGATGCTTCTTTCTCTGTAATTCCAGATTGTAAATATTTCCCTTCACTAATTTTCAATAAAGAGGCCTTTGCTTTTTCATACGAGGCTTTAACTCTCATAAAGTTCTCATAATTTTTCTTGTGGAAACCAGTATCTTTACTATTTGCAGCCTTTTCATTCCTCCAGGAGTCAGGCATGCGGGCAAATTCATTTGCTACCTTGTTATATTCTTGTATTATTTTTTGTTGTTCTTCTGGAAGGTTTTTATCTATTGGGACAAATTCAATTATTGCTCTGCCATCTTTTTCAACAACATTCAAATGCATATCGGCTGTTCGCTCCATCATCATCTTGATTGATTGTTCACTTGGTTTTATTTTTCCAAGTCGAGCTTCCTCAATAACCTGCTTTTCTGCCTTACTTATCCAGTACGCCTTAATGACATTATTTTTAATTTTATTAAGAACAGAAAGTGGTGCCCATTTTGTAGGGTTCCAAGAAAAATTTATTTTATTTTTTTGTTGGAATCTTTTCTCTCCAATTTCTTTTACATGCGAAAGAGTTTCTTGGGCGAGTTGTTCTACAATGAGCAACTTTTCTCCAGTTGAAAATGTTTGCCATTCTTTACTTCCTGCGAAATCATTTTCTGTAAGCCCGATCGTTTTTAATTTTTCAAGAATTATTTTATTTTGTTTTTCCTCTTCTTGCGTTTGGAATGTTTTATTTAAATCTTTTTTAACATCATCAACTTGGTTTTTCTCCTTCTCTTTCTGTATTTCTATTTCAAGTTCCCTGATTCTATTTTGAATATCTATTACTTTCTGCTCGCTTCCTTTTGCATACTTTGCTTCTTGCACAGCTTTTTCCAACTCTTCTTTCAATCGCGCCACTTCTGCTTGTTTATCGATTTTTTTATTAGCATCTTTAGCCCCCGTATCATCTAACTTTTTTGTTCCATCTTTATTTAAATCACCAACACCAACAACAGGAGAAGTATCTTTATTCATCGCTGTCTTTTTAACAAGCTTTTTCTTTTCACTTCCTTGAACTTTTGCTTTTTTCTCGCGCAAAGGTTTGGCAATTTTTTCATTTACGTCTTTGCGTTCATTTTGCTCCTCAATAATTTTCAATTCAGCATCTATCTTTTCTTGGATTTTGGTGCTGGTTCTTATTGGAGCTGTGTCTTTTGTTTTCATAAGATTTAATTCTTAATTATAATGCTTTTAATTCACCATTTTCAATCCAAATCTTTTCGACTTTTTTGTTTATTTTTTGCTCAATACCATCTTTGAGTGACTTCAAAATATTTTTCAAGTATGGATTTATAACTCCCTTAATAAAAGCAGTCTCTATATTATTTTTGGCCTCAACATTAGAATTTCCAACAACAATTTTTCCATTTTTATTTGTGAATGTTATTTCAAAAACTGCTGAAGTCTTCCCTTTTTGAGCTCGTATCTCTGTTTTTATTGTAATTTTATCATCCTTTCCAACAAATTCTATTTCTTTCACATTGTCTATTTGCTTTCCTTTTTTTAGTAAAGAAATAATTTCTCCTTTTATGAAGTCAGGCGAAAAATTTTCCACCTTGTCATTTTTTTCCATAACTGTCTTTATTTCCGGAATTTCTTTTTTTGTTTCATTTTCTTTCTCTGTTGAATTTCCCGACTCTTTGTTTGCTCCATTTTCTAATTTAGCCAATTCGGCATCGTACTTAGTATTTATTTCATTAATATAATCATTTACTTCTTTTTCAACAACACTTTTGGCTTTTTGAACCTTACTAATTAATGAATTATATTTATCGTTATCTATCAATCCAAGTTCCCGCCCTTTTTCTATCGCCCTTGAATTGATAATCATTTTTGTAAGCCAATACATTGATAACGTTAGTGAATCTCTTTTTCCAGTTTCTTTTATAACTTGTGTGATCCCTGCATTTCCAAGTCCATTAACTAAACTATCTTCAAAAGTATATCTGATTTGATTTTTCTTTTCATACTCAGTTTTTTCGTCATTTCCAAGCATTCGGTCTACCATTTTCTGAACCTCAGATTCATCCACAATAGTGAGAGATAATCCTTCTTGCCTTCTTCTTTCAATCTCCGCTTTTTTAGATTCATATTCACTTATTGATTCAGGCGTTTCTTCTTTTTCAGCTAATACTGCTTGTCCTTCAGCATCAGTTTGAATATTGTCTTTTTGCTTGATTTTCTTTTGACTATTAGTAGTTTTAAGTTTTTTATTTTTAGCTTTTTCTTGAGCTAATGTCTTAACTTCTTTTTTTTCTCTAAATTGAGCTAATTTTAACTCAGCATATAATTTTTCTAATTTTTCTCTCGCCTCGGCGATTTTTTTGTCCGCATCTTTTATGTTTTCTTCCGCTTCAGCCAGTATGCTTTCTTCCTCCGTAGTCAATCCTCCTTCCATTTTTTCTTCTTGTGAAGAAGTATCGTTCTCTTCATTCTGTGGGGCTGGTTTTTTGTCCACCTCTATTCTATCTTGCTTAGCTTCATTTTTATTATTTAAAACATCCCCTACTCTTTTAACTAGATTACTTACTTTTTTGGTTAGTTCTCGTTTCTTTTTTTTATTTTCTTCTCCTTTTTCTTCCATTCCCTCAAGCTCATCAAGACGAGCTAGTAAATCATCTGTTTCTTCTATCATATCTGTTTTTACTTGCTCATTTAAATGATTAATTATATCTATTTCTTGCCTTGTTAATTTTTGAATTGTTTCATTTAAGATTCGTTTTTGTTGTTGGATAGATGTCTCAGTCTTTTTCTCCTGATTGGATTCTCTTTGTATTTTTCTACGGATAGAATTGATTTTCTTTGTTGTATCTAGATTAAAATACTCATCTTCTTCAATACGACTTTCAATAGCGGACATCTTTTTTTCAGACAAATTCTCAACAGCAATTCGAGCTTTATCGATAATATCATTCAGCTCCTCTTCTCTGGCGCTGAGTTCCTCTATTGTTTTTGGAAGTTTTTCTTGGCTCATAATGTTTATTTTAAAAATAATTTATGCTTCTAATTTCGCTATCTTTTCGTCATATTTTTTATTAATTTCGTTTGTTGTGGTGATTGTTTTTGAATAACTAAGCAACTCTTTTCTCATTTTATTTAAGAATTTTATTTTCTCTTCTTTTGTTTTTAATAATTCTAATTTTTCTGTTTCGAATTCGGTTATCAATTTATTTTTAGAATTTTCTGTATTTGCACTATAAATCTCTCTTGCTTCATCCCAATTAATATTATCTTTTATTGTTTTACCATCAGGACCAATTACTTTCCACTGTTTATTATCATCTCCCAAGACCTCGGAATTTAATTCAGTGTTTCTTGAAAACTCTTTAGTCATGAACTTATTAATACCATTTACTGTTAAAATCATTCCAAAAATGTTAAATGTAAATAATACTTCTCCTTCCCGGTCTCTATTTTTCTGAGGAAGCACGGGATTTATTTCTTCCGATTTTAAGTTTCGCAAATCTAGTAAGTTAGTATTTTTATTTATGTATCTTTCCAGGATAAATGGACGCACTGATTTTTCAAAAGTGTAATATATAAAAGGCCTTTTGTTTTTCTCAATAAATATCTCTCGAGTTTCAAAAAGTTTTTCTTTTAAATTTCCTAATTTATTTTCCTGATTCTTCTTTTCTGAGTGATTTTTCCACAAAGTAAGGCTGTTAATATAATTTTTGGTTCTTTCTACTTCTCCTTCCAGGTTTGTTAGAATACTGTAGTCTTTTTCGTTTAAAGATATTGGAGCATCTTCTTCTGATTCTGGTTGGCTAACTTCTATTTCAGGAACGATTTCTTTGGACAATTGTTCTTGTTCCGGGATCTCTATTTCTGTTGGAGTATCAAAAGTTGTGGGCTCATTATTCTTTGGTCCCTGTAATTTTTCTTTTTCTATACGTATTTCCTCTAATTCTTTTTGAGCAGTTTGAATAATCTCAAAAAGCTCGGAAGTGGTTTTATTTTCTAAATTATCAATCAGACCTTTTAGTTCGGTTTTGTTTTTGGGGATACCCGGCCCTCTTGTGATTGGTTGAGATTTTTGTTCCATGAGAATTATATCTTCATATTATACTATATTTAATTACCAAAGTCAATATTTTTTAACAAATTATAGATTAATGCGTTTTCATTATATTATTATTTTTACTTATAATCAATGATTTTTGGGCTTTTTTAAGTTTGTTTAAAGTTTCATTGATATTTTTTCTCTAATATTATAAATTGTGATTTCCCCACCCTGTGGATTACTTAGTTGACTATCCCTTTCAGATAGACTACCCTTAAATGCATAGGGTTACTATTGATTTTTTACCCCTATAATCCTGGTTGAAAGAATAGCTTTTATAGAAGCTTTGCCGAATTCCCAAATAATTATGCAATCAAACCAAACTCTAGACGATTCTTTAGGTCAATATAATCAAAGTATTGATAAAAGAGTTAAAATATCGTTATTTTTCAAGCCTTCTATCATAAAGGCCTATTCTTTTTTTATAATGTTTTCTCTTGTTGCTGGTATCCCGATGGGGGCAAATGCCAGCTTTTTTTCTGATTGGCTAGGGACCGAAGCGACAGCCAATGAAGAAATTGTTCCCAATGACGGTGGACTCATTCTTAACTCTCAAAATATTCCCCTGCTTGAGTCTTCAATTAACCCAGACCTTAAAAATACCAATGATCCTGAAGATATTATAATTGTTCAAGATGATTCTTTTATATATAGTAATGGTTTTCTGGGCGAAGAAAATCTAAATTTTGAAAAAAGCACTATTTCTGACAAGATTATTGTCTATACAGTAGAAGAGGGTGATACTTTATCTGAAATAGCTGAATTGTTTGATGTTTCCATGAATACTATTCGTTGGGAAAACAATTTATCGGGTAGTACTGTTGCTATTGGGCAGAAACTCAATATCCTTCCAGTGACCGGAGTGAAGCATATTGTAAAAAGTGGCGACACTATCAGTAAAATTGCTACCAAATATGAAGCAGAATCAGAAGATATTTTAGTTTTCAATGATTTTTCAAAAGATACAGTTCTAAAAAAGGGAGATATCATTTTCGTGCCAAACGGAATTATTAAAGCCTCTGTTGTAAAAGCAAAAGTTTCTTCTGGCTCTAGTAAAATTACTTCTTCAAACACCAAAGCTCCATCGGGATACTACTTAAGACCAGTTTCTGGGATAATTACTTCTCCTTATGGATCAAGACGAGGAGGGTTTCATTACGGAATAGATATTGGAAATAAAAGAGGAACTCCCGTTGTTGCAGCTGCCTCTGGTGTTGTTGTTAAAGTGGTAAATGGTTGTGTTGAAGGTAAAAAGAATTGTGGTGGCCGTTATGGAAATTATATTGTCATCTCTCACGAAAATGGAACAAGTACTTTCTACGCTCACTTAAGTAAGACGAATGTCAGCTATGGCCAAACTGTCACCCAAGGTCAAAAGATTGGAGCAGTCGGGAGTACTGGCCGTTCAACTGGTCCACACCTTCACTTTGAAATAGAAAACGCTAACGGGTCCAAAATGCGACCATCAATGTATTAAATCAATTAGAAATTAAATCAAAACTCATACTAAAGTATGAGTTTTGATTTTACTCCAAACTTGGGAGGATGTTCAAATGGGTTTTTGAGTGAATAATTTACCTCCATTACACTATTCATTATATTGCAAAAGAAAAATCCCTTTCTACATAAGTAAAAAGGGATTTTAAGCACTCTTTTGTTAATAGAAATTATATTTCCCTGAAACATAGCAGATGATAACCGCAATCCAAGCCAGGGGAAAAGTCATCTAAACTAAAATCATATTTATGATCTATCCCGTAATAAAGCGATAGTATTTCGTAATCATCGCATGGAGTTGAGGAGAAAGAATTTTTTACCAGGTCATATTCCACAAAATCATAGGCGTCCTTGACGAAAAGATTTTCTTTTTTGTCTATAGAGACAAACATTGCCCGGGAAAATAATTTTTTTTCTTTCAGTTTAGCAACTGCTATCACACCCTGATTCCCAACTTTTAAAAAATTGTGTTTCTGCATAAATGACAGGCACGTGTCGTAGGGCAATTCACTGCCGTGATCATAACAATTTTTAATCTTAAAAACCATTACAATGTATCTTTTACCGGGCACTAGTGTGTCAGTAGAAATAAAAAGATTTTTGTCTTTTTCCTTTTCGAAAGAAATTTGATGGTAATTTAACTTTTGTCGAAGTTCTTTCATCACATTTGAAGGATTGAAATCTTTTGGGATTTCCATCTTAAATTCCTTTACGAATATAAAATTGGTATCCGTAGAACTCACCAGATAATCTTTGGCAGATTCCCCGCCAGTACAAGCAGCCAAGATCACAATAATCAAAGCTAAAAAATAGAACTTTTTCATAATTTAGAGAATTAAAAGGTTTAACAATAAATTGAAATATTTCCACCTCCAAAAATTTAGAACCAAAAATATTTCAACTAATGTAAATCTAAAATCCCAATTTCAAAGAGCTATTATATGTCTAGTATCATATCATATTATAGATATTTGTCAAATATTTCGTAATGGTTCAATACCTTGGACGGATTAACATAATATAATAGATATATGTCATACACATCCAATACTAAAGAATTATTATTGAATCAGCTGAAATAGCCGACGCGATGAAAAAGATTTATGAGCTCTCTTGGGCCGAAGCCAAACGATTAGATAAAGAAATTTAAATATCCTTCTTTCTTATGTTTCTTTTATTTGTACACTTGTAACACTTGAAGACGGCCGTCACAAAGTGTTACAAGTTGTAATTATAAATAAGTTACTTTAGTTTTTATAAATTAAACATTTCTTTTAATTCTCTGTGCATATCCAAATACTCCACAAGCATATACTGAACATTTTTTCCAAAAGATAAATCTGATTTTAATAATGCAATGTATTCATCGCAAGGATAGGGGTATGCCCAAGTGCTTTGATGAATCATTTGAAAACCGTATGATTGCAATTCTTTTCTAAGTAAATTTCTTTTATTTCTGTTCTTTTCATAAACATCAAAAGATACAAGACGCCACTTACCATCCCATCTTTTTTGTTTCTTTTCTTTAAGTGATTCATATCGCAGTTTTCCTTTGTTGGTTAATGAAAATATTTTTCTATTGTTTATCATTTTTTCTTGAACATAACCATCCGTTATTAATTTTTTTAAACTGTGGTTTGCTCTGTATTTATAATGTCGTTTTATATCATCTTCTGGAATTACATATTTTAATATTTGCACAGCATTTGGAGCCACAAGTGCAACACCAATTATTCCAGTAATTGCAATACTTGCTAGAAGGATATTTCCCAGAGTTTGAGCTCCTTTTTTTAAGTCCTCTTTTTTAAATTGTATTTTTCTATCATTTTTCATTGTTTGTTTATTGTAACAGATTGAGACGGCCGTCTGCAAGTGTTACATTTCATTTTATGAATTTAAATGAATTAACTTTATAAAACAGAGAAAGAATTTTTTATCATTCTTTCTCTGGTCTAAAAATTAACTTCCTAGCTCCTCTTTTTACAAAGTTGCTCAATCCGGAGCATTCTTTTTACAAGTACAGGGTGAATGATTTCATCTCGGTATCCATCAATGAAGTCTTGAACAAAAACATTCTCACCTCTTTTCTCATATTCGAATGCCTTTTCGATTGATTGGAATTTATCAATTTGCTTGGCGAAGATCGATATTCGATCGTTTTCCTTTTCAAAACGAAGCCAGAGATTGAACATTTCCGCACCAATATCACCAAGGTCTTTGGTAATTTCAATCATTGCATCATACTCGCGCTGAAATTTCTCCAACTTGAGTTTTTTCTTTTCCTCCTGATCTTCTGTAACGATAACTTGATCCCCGTTGATATATTCAGGATAATCATGAACTTCAAGGATATCTTGTATTTCACTTATTTCAGCCACTGAAAATTCGGGGAGATCAATCACCAATTTCGTGACTAATTCACGACATAGGATGATATGTTTTTGGACCGATTCGGGATTAGAGACTCCTCTTTTGACCCAACCTGTTCGTGGAATTGCATCGAGTGCCTTCCAGATGTCTGGAGCAATTTTGGCATATTTAAGTGTGCTCATATTGATAGGTTTTATTTTACATTACTTTTTACTAGAGTGTTTGTCAATTGGAGTTTTAATTCTCCCTTGGTCTATACTGAAGTGCTTCTAATATGTGGCTCGATGTAATATTATCACTTCCTTCAAGGTCAGCTATGGTTCGGGCGAGTTTGATGGTGCGGTGATAGGCGCGAGCCGAGAGTTGGAGTCGTTCGGCGCTTTGGTTTAATAATTTTTTGGTCTCATCATTAAGTGGTGCGTAGATGCTCAACTCTTTGACATTTATTTCACTATTGGTATTAATTTTTCTCGGAGAACTTTTGAATCTTTTATTTTGAATTTCGCGGGCACTCTTTACTCGCTCTCTGATCGTCTGGGTTTTTTCTCCTTCTTGAATTCCATCAGAAAGTTTTTCGTAATCAACATTTCCAACTGTCACCCAGATATCAATTCGGTCCATGATTGGCCCTGATAATTTTCTTTTATATCTATCGAGGTCACCAGGTTTGCAGATACATTCTTTTTGTTTATTTCCCTTATTCCCACAAGGGCAAGGATTCATAGCGGCGACAAGAATAAAATTTGAAGGAAAAATTGCTGAACCTTTGGCTCGAGAAATTGAAACAATATTATCTTCAAGTGGTTGACGAAGTGATTCCAAAACCCTTTTTTCAAATTCTGGAAATTCATCTAAAAATAAGACTCCCTTATGAGCTAAAGTTACTTCACCTGGTTTTGGATTTGCTCCGCCGCCAATCATTGAGACGTAGCTTGCAGTATGATGTGGAGCACGAAATGGTGGTTCGGTAATAAGTGCGTCTTCTAATAATCCAACGATAGAATGAATTCCTGTAATTTCTAAACAATCATCTTTATTTAAGTCAGGAAGAATTTGCGAGAAAACTCGAGCCAACATTGTCTTACCAGTTCCTGGAGGTCCGGACATGGCAATGTTGTGTCCACCAGCGGCGGCAATTTCAAGTCCGCGTTTGGCGCCCTCTTGGCCCTTGATATCTGAAAAATCTATATTACCGGTTTTTTCTTTTTGAATAATTTTGGTTTTTGGAAATGCTGATAATTTTGATCTTTCCTTTTCCAAAATATTCCCCTTTTTATCTTTCTTGGGAATATAAATATGATCGATGACTTCTTTTAAATTTTTGGCTCCGTAAATTATAATTTCATCGACAAGTGCGGCTTCCGGAGCATTTTCTATTGGTAAAAATATTTCTTTATATCCAAGTTTTTTCGCTTCTTGGACTAATGGCAAAGCTCCTTTTATCGGGCGAAGTTCACCATTAAGTGAAAGTTCTCCCAAGAAAATTCTTCCATCGGGGTCAAAATTAATTTCTTCGGCGGAAAGTAAATAAGAAAGAGCAATAGCCAAATCAAAATAGGGCCCCTCTTTTTTAAGATCAGCTGGTGAAAGAGAAATGACTATTTTTTGATTTTGATTTTTGGGAGAATTAAATCCAGAATTTTTCAAAGCTGAGCTCATTCGATCTTTTGATTCATCGACGGCTTTATCGGGTAGTCCAACTAGGGTGAAAGAATGTAAAGTATTTTTTGTAATATCAACTTCAATGGTAACTATTTTACCTTTTAGTAAATGTGTTTGAGCTGAATAAATTCTTGAGAATGACATATGTATTTAAAAACCCAAAATGATTATTTTGGGTTTTTAATAAAATTAAACAACTTTACTGATACATTCTTTGCAAGTTTTAGCTGCGGGATTTACTTCTAGTCTATCTTCTTCGATTTTTCTTCCACAGATTTCACAGATACCATAAGTGCCGTTAGTGATTTTTTCTAGAGCAGTTTTTATATCAGTCAGTCGAAGTTCTAATAAGTTGAGTTTGCTTGATCGCTCCTCAAAATCTTCTGAGCGATCCGCTAAATCCCCTTCATCAGGGACTTCTTGCTCAAGCATTTCGTTTTCTGGCTTAGCTTTCCAATCACCAGTTTTATCAACCTGACCCATTGTACCCAACTCGTCTTCCAACAACCTTTTTTCTTCTTCTAATTTTGTTTTATAAATATTTTCCATGATCATATATTAGCAATTTGCTTATTAAATAACAACTATTACAATGGCTTAGTATTTTTAATAATTAATCTAGCTATAATCTCTTTTACCGCCCTTATATTATTCGTAATAATGAAGTTATTTTTATTCACAAATACATAATATAATAAGGCACTATCGTTTTCTCCATATAGAACACGCGCATCGCGATTATTAATAATGATATCTTGCCATGGTTTATCAAAGACAGCTTCACTCGTATCGGTTATTTTGATATCAAAAAGAATAAACAAATCTTTTAACATTGTTTTTTCCCACTCAAGCATTGAAGCGTAAGCTTGATTGTAATCAGTCGTTTGGAAAATCAAAAATAATGCCGTTTCATTGCTGAGTCCCGGTATATTTTTGTCAGCGTATTTTCCAAGTAAATATTTATCCGAAAGTGATCTGACCAGTGCTCCAGGAGCAGTAGCTCCGATTAAAGAAAGAAAATTTCTTGAAGTTAATAATTCTGATTTGTCAGTTATTTTTTTTGTCAGGAATAGGGCTTTGATTAATCCAGAATTTGCTGTCTGCTCCTTTTTTAAGATTTCTGATAATTCACTACTATTTATTACATTTGTGACATCAATATATAGATTTGAATCATAAGAAATAAAAGTATCGATGTTACTTATTATTGGTTCCGGAATTTCTTTTTCTTTTTTCTTTTGTAGAAGAAAATACGATCCAATAATTGCCACCGCAATCAAAATAATTCCGCCGATTACTAAGAGGGTTTTCGAAGTATTTGTTCCTTCGGCTTTTTGATTCATTTCTTCCCTCTCTTTCTTTTCTTTTTCGGCTAAAGCAATTTTAATAACAGAAACTTCATTCGTTCGGATAGCGTCAGCCATATCAGAAGAATAAGTTCGAAGAACTTTTATATTCTTATCATTTGTTGGTGTTTTATTTTCTGCTTCCATTTTTTAATTAATTTATTTTTTAAAGAAATTACTATCAGCTTCTTTAATTGATAAATTTAATCGCCCTCGTTCATCAACCTTGATGACCTTGACCGGGACCTTGTCTCCTTCCTTAAGGATATCAGAAACTTTCTCTACGCGAAATGGGGCAATTTCTGAGATGTGGACTAATCCTTCTGTATCGTAACCAATACTAACGAAAGCACCAAAGTCCATAATCTTTACTACTTCTCCTTCTGCTTTGTCCCCAATTTTGTATTCATGAGTCATGCCTTCAATAATTGCAATAGCTCGGTCTGCTCCATCACCCTTTCCAGTCACAAAGACGGTTCCATCTTCTTCAATAGTGATTTCTGTTCCAGTTTTTTCGCGAATAGCATTTACATTTTTACCACCGGGTCCAATAATCAAACCAATCTGATCTTTTTTGATTTTGATAGTTAAAATTTTTGGAGCATTAGGTGAAATATTTTCTCTTGCTTTTGGTATCTCTACAAGAATCGTTTCTATAATTTTCAAGCGAGCAGTTTTGGCTCGAGTAAGTGCATCTTTTAAAATGTTTACTGGAACTCCATCAACTTTCACATCAAGTTGAATTGCCGTAATTCCGTTTGTTGTCCCGGCAACCTTGAAATCCATATCACCATAATGATCTTCTGGTCCTTGAATATCAGAAAGAAGAACATATTTACTCTTATCTTTTTCATCAATCATTAGACCAACTGAAATACCAGCAACTGGATTTTTGATTGGAACTCCACCATCCATAAGTGCAATTGTTGAAGCACAAATTGAGGCTTGGGAAGTTGAACCATTTGATGCGGTTGATTCTGAAACGACGCGAATTGTATAAGGGAAAATATTTTTATCTGGAATGACTGGCAAGAGAGCTTTCTCTGCTAAAAATCCATGGCCCATTTCTCGACGATTGATTCCTCCGAGTCTGCCGGTCTCTCCACTTGAATATGGAGGGAAATTATAATGATGCATGAAACGTTTCTTATAAGATGCCTCTACTCCATCAATTGCATACATTGATTCGGGTCCATCGAGAGTAAGAACTGATAGCACGTGTGTTTCACCTCGATAAAAAATTCCTGAGCCATGAAGTATTTCTGATATACCTCCTGCTTTGGCAAAAAGTTTTCGAATCTCATCTAATTTACGGCCATCGGCTCGCGCGTTTTCTAAAAGAGCTTTTTTGTGAAACTCTTCATCGAGATAGTTGTGTAAATGATCATAAGCTATATTTTTATTCACATCATCTTCATCTTCTTTATATTTTTCATCAATTATATTTTTCCAATTTGTTTCCGCTTCATTGATTACTTGCTTACTTTCACTACTGAATAATCCTTTATCAAAAGTTGGTTTAATTTCTTTTTCAAAAAGTGAAACTATTTCTGTAGGAGTCTCAGGCTCACTAAATAAAATTTTAGTTTTACCAAACTCTGTTTTTAGTTTATTTTGAAATTCTTCCCATTTAGTAATTTCAACTATAGCTAGATCAAAACATTTACCCATTTCTTCTTCGGTTAATTCGAAGGCCATTGCTTCAATCATATTGATTGTTTTATCTTTTCCGCAAACAAGTAAATCAAGTCCATATACTGCTTCATCACTATTTGGAATGTAATGATTTATTTTTATACCTTCGTCGTTCGCTGTCTTACTTATGTGGACTGCTCCGACTGGACCACTCCAAGGAATATCTGAAATGTGGAGCGCAATTGAAGCAGCATTGATGCCGAGAGTTTTCGGATCCATTGTTCCAACAGCGATGACAGTGATAATAACTTGAACTGCATTTTTTATATAATGAGCGAAAAGTGGGCGGATTGTGCGGTCAATCATTCGAGAAGCAAGAACCGCTTGGTCACTTGGCCGGCCTTCTCGCTTATTGAATTGTCCACCGAGAATTTTACCAGCGGCGTAAAACTTTTCTAAATACTCAACTGTTAGATTAAAATATCCTGGATTATTTTTCCCATCCTTAGATATTACGGCTGTCGCCATCACAACAGTCCCTTCACATTTTAGAATTACTGAACCATTGGCTTGATCAGCCAAATCACTAAACATGGCGATAATTTTCTTACCACCGATTTCTACTTCGTATTCTTTACTATGCATATATTTTTGAGTTAGTCTCCAGACTCTAGTTTTGAAACGTATGTTTCAACTCTAACTGTCCGGAGATTAACAATTAATAACTATTAATAACATCACTATAACAAAAATCACTCTTTTAATAAAGAGTGATTTTTGTTACTTAATAGATCAGATATTTGCGATAATTGTTTGATAAATCCAAAAAATCATCAGCTTGTTCTTTCAATTTCATTGAAGCACTTTTCCCAAAGGATACGACTTCAACTTGAACACCAGAGGTGCTTTGTAAATATTCGACAAGCGGAACAAAATCTCCATCTCCAGCTACTAGTACTACCGCATCAAGTTTCGGTGCCATCTTCATTGCGTCAACGGCGAGTCCGACATCCCAGTCGCCTTTCTTGGCCCCACCGGAGAAAATTTGTAATTCTTTGGTACGCGTTTCGATTCCAAGTTTTGTTAAAGCCTCAAAAAAGTTTTTTTCTTCACCTCCCTCACTTGTGATAACATAAGCGATTGCGCGGACAAGTCGTCGTCCTGCAACAGCATCTTTTATGACTGCTCCGAAGTTCACTTTTCTCTTATATAAATTTTTTGCACTATGATATAAATTTGCAGTGTCTATAAAAACTCCCACTCTTTGTTCTTTATGTTTGATTATACTCATATATAAATTATTTTTTTAATATTAAAAATTCATCATCGACCATTACTTAGCTAGCAACTACTTCATTATATAACAAAATCCCGACTTTTGTCGGGATTTTGTTATGCTTTTATTTTTTTAGTTTCAGACATATACCTTTCCCTGTCAGTTTTCTCAAGATGTTTCAAGTGGTTACGTCGGTCAGCCACCATCTTTATCAATCCACGTCGTGAACTATTGTCTTTTTTGTGTTCCTTTAGGTGTCCAGCAAGCTCATCGATTCTTTTGCTTAAAAGCGCAATCTGAACTTCCGGACTTCCAGTATCTTTGTCGTGAAGCCTGTTTTTCTTGATAATATTTTGTTTTTTCTTTGTTGTTAACATTACCCATACATATTAGCATAAATTGTTAAAAAATGCAAGTTCTAACATTATTTTGACTATATCCTCGATTTTTTTAAAAAATCTGTAAAACTTTAAAAAAGTTATCCACACTCTCATTAACAACTTTAGTTGACTAAAGTACTTTAGTTTGATAAAGTAGATTTATGGAAGAAAATAATACAAAGAAAGATATAAATTGGAGTAAAAAAGAAAATAAACAACTTATTGATGCTTTTTTATTAATGAAAAATGATGGAGAAGTCAGGCGATTTTTGCGTGATCTTATGACTGAAGTAGAAATTGAAGAGTTTGCTCGTCGACTTGAAGCGGCTCGCCTCCTTGCAAAAAATGTTCAGTATTCTGAAATAATAGAAAAAACCGGCCTCTCTTCAACAACAATTGCGCGTATTTCAAAATGGCTCAAAGGGCCACTTGGTGGCTATCGTTTAGTTTTAAATCAATTAGGACATATCCATTCTCAAAATTCTGTTGGGAAAGGGTTGTCTTTGCATTAATAAATTTTATATTTTCGAAGCAAACCCCTTCCCCACAGAAAGGGGTTTTGGTTTGTATACCTGAAAAACGACAAATCTTGAAAATTGTTCTTTAAAAAATTCAATTATATGAAAAAAATAAAAAAAATTATTTTTGATGTTGAAAAAAAATTTCCAAAAGAATTTGAAAACATAATTCTTTGTACGAAATCGAATAGTCATGATTGGATTATTAGGCAGCCATTTAAACAATTCAATATCCGACTAATGGATATTGAATGTAAGAATTGCAGAATTAATCTCACTATTGCCATGAGGTTTTTTGCAGGAATTCAAGATCATGGGTAGTTAATTTTAATCATCCTCCGCGCCATAGCCCGGAGGATTTTTTGTATCCACTTTACTAAACTAAAGTGGAGAGTTTTGAGGAGTATATTATGGGAATTATAGGAAGTCGGACTTCCTTAATATTTCCCGTAATAATATTGTGCGACATTGGGGTGATAAAATGTTAGAATATTAGGATGGTTACGCGATTAGAACAACTTAAGCGGGAATTTTTAGAACACCTAGAGATTGAAAAGGGTTCTAGTTTAAAAACGATTGAGAATTATGATCGATATTTGATTCGATTTTTTAATTTTACCAAAATAAAAGAGCCAAGTGAAATCACTGATGCCAACGTTCGTGAATTTCGGTTGTATTTAAATCGTCAATCGACCGGCAATAACAGAGCCACTGGAGAAACATTAAAAAAGAAAACCCAGAATTACTATCTTATCGGACTTCGGACATTCCTAAAATACCTAGCAAGACATAAAATAGAAAGTTTGCCGGCTGAACGAATTGAATTAGCCAAAATCCCAGAGCGCTCTCTTGACCTCATCACTTCTGTTGAATTGGAAAGATTATTAAAAGCACCCCTAGGTGATGATGTAAAAACTCTTCGCGATCGAGCCATATTGCAATTACTTTTTTCAACCGGACTTCGTGTTTCTGAACTGTGCTCCCTAACTCGTGATGTTAATTTTTCATCAGGTGAATTTTCAATTCGTGGAAAAGGAAGCAAGGTCCGAGTTGTTTTTGTCTCTGATGAAGCCCAGACTGCCATAAAAGAGTATTTAAAAAAAAGAAAAGATATGGATGATGCTCTATTTGTAAAAATTGACGATGAAAAAAGAAAAAATAAAAAAGAGGGACTTGCTCGCCGATCTATTGAAAGAATTGTGAAATATTATGCGATCAAAGCCGGTATTTCTAAAAAAGTCAGCCCACATACATTAAGACATTGTTTTGCCACCGACTTACTTTCAAATGGAGCCGACATTCGCTCAGTGCAGATGATGCTCGGCCATGCAAATATTGCAACCACCCAAATTTATACGCATATCACTGACAAGCAATTAAAAGATATACATAAAAAATTTCATAGCAAATAATATATGAAAATAATTTCTTGGAACACAAACGGATTACGGGCGACGGTGAAGCAAGGATATTTTATGCCTTTGTTTTCTTTTAATAATTCTGACATTGTTTGCTTACAGGAAACAAAATGTGAGCCAGAGCAACTTGATGAAAAAACAAGAAATCTAAAGGGTTATTACTCATATTTTTCACACTCGAAAAATAAAAAAGGTTACAGTGGTGTCGCAATTTACTCAAAAATTGAACCGGAAAAAATAGAATATGGAATTGGTGAAAAAAGATTTGATGATGAAGGGCGAACATTGGTTGCCTATTATTCCGATTTCGTTTTGATAAATTGCTACTTCCCTAACGGTGGAGGTGGAGAAGAACGACTTAATTACAAACTCGAATTTTATGATGCTTTTTTAGAATTTATAAATAAATTAAAATCATCCGGCAAGAATGTAATTTTTTGTGGTGATGTGAATACCGCTCACGAAGAAATTGATCTGGCTCGGCCAAAAGAAAACGAGGATAACACCGGCTTCTTGCCAATCGAACGTGCATGGATGGACGAAGTTGTAAATAATGGCTGGGTAGATGTTTTCCGCAATTTTTATCCAAACAAAAAAGATGTCTATACTTACTGGGATATGAAAACTCGGGCCCGTGACAGAAATGTCGGCTGGAGGATAGATTATTTCTTCGTCAATCAATCTTTTGTTAAAAAAATAAAAAGTTTTAAAACAATGTCGGACTATTACGGCTCCGACCATTGCCCGATTATGATTGAATTTTAATTGCAAATCATACTAGACGCGCATTTTCTTGTATGGTAAGGTAAAAGAAAATTGTCTCACTAATAAATTACCGTTATGAAAAAAGCGTTTATTATTTTGCCTATTCTTATGCTTATTTTTGCTTTCCTTTGTTTTTATTTTCCCAGTGGAAAGATTTATTTTTTTGCGGCGGTTGCTTTTCTTTTTGGCCTTTTTATTGGTTTAATAATTGCCACAATTATTAAACAAGAAAGAGACCGCTATAAAATCTTAAGCGAAGGAAATGAAAGAATGTCAGGATTGCTTTGATTCTGATTCTAAAAAATGAAATTTAAAAAAACCTGGAGTCCGTCCAGGTTTTTATTTTATATCCTTAATCAAACTTTTTTCTTGTTCCGGAGTTAGTAACCCATTGAAAAGACGAGTAAGAGTTTTCTTGCGGATTTCAGGCGGCAAAAAATTCCACGGGCCGGCGATTGGTCTACCCAATTTTTTCCATTTATTCACAGCCCCCTTTAATAACTTATTATTAATATCAACATAGACAATATCATCAACTTCCGTTCCCCTTTCCTTGACCTTGTTTATTTGGTCCATTTTATGTTCGGCCATTAATTTATTTGTAGTAAATTGAATACCAATTGATTTCTCTTCAATTTCATTTTGATCTCTGTTAACCCCTACCCCACGTCTTGCCTGATGAGTCGTGATTATAAAATCAATTTTATTATATACATCTTGGAATGCATTTGCTTCCATTACTGTTAAGCCTAAATCATTTCTATCAATAGCTATCTCTTCAAGGACTCCGAGAACTATTTGCTCGGCAATAATTCCAAATTGTTTGCTACGCTCGCCTGACCGCTCTGCGATTTTACTGTAAGCTTCGGATACTTCAGGTCTAAATTTTTTTATTGATTCTGCAAGTCGGGTGGCTATTTCTTTGTTGAGTTTTCCATTTAATTCATCGCTAACTAACTTCTCAAGAAGTATCGTGCGTGTTCGACTTTCTTCATCTGTCTGATCCGGTGTTTCTGGAATTCCGACATCAATCCCCCATCGTCGTGCAGCGATTATTTTTCCAGCTGTAATATCATTTTCATTTTCAGTTTGGAATGACTTTTTACTTTTATCATAAACAGCTTGTCTTTTATTTTCTCCACTTTTAATACTCTCATTGATTTTTGGAACTTTTTCTTTTACTTCATCTAAAATTTTCAAAAAGATAGCGGGCTTTATAATATCCTTTTCATTACCCAAGAAAAGATCAGCCTGTTTTCCCAAAGCAGTAGATATTTCCAGTTCAGGAGTTATTTTTTCTGGTGTTGTTTCAGTAATGGATGGTTTTTCTTGATTAAAGTTCATAACTTCTCCATTATACAATTTTTGTTTCTTTTGTGAATAATCCACATAAATCGTTGACTTTATATTTATCTATTGTTATGCTAAAAATGAAATTAAATCTTTAAAAACCCAAAAAGAGGAAATCAAAAAAACTTAAAATTTTTTGAGTCTCGCCTTTAGTTTAGGCTTGAGCCACAGTGGTCTTCTTCTGTGTTTAAGTAAAGGACCGATTTTTTTCATTTTTTGTATAATTTTAAAATTTTCAATCATGAAAAAGTTATTTTTCTTAATTATGGTTATCGCTGTATTGGGTATGTTGAACGTTGGTACCACAATGACGGCAAACGGAAACAAAGGTAGCACGTCTCAGAAGGAACAGTTATTTTTTGATGAGCCTGGGCTCACGCATGTGAGCGTTAGTGTAATAATCGATGGTACCATGGTGGACCAAAGCTGGACCGGTACTATATCGATGATTAACAGCCAGGACTACAATGCCAAGGTAAGCGATATCGAACAAGGTGCGAAAGATATAAGCCCGCAAAGTTGTTTGATGAACATGATGACCCGTGACGCCCAGGAGATGATGTATAGATCACAGTGGCGGACCACCGGGATGATGAACCAGAACCAGACCACCCAGATGCAGGTCCTCGAAACTGCACAGTGGCGGAATTCTAACTTATCAGGTATGATGATGAACCCTATCCGGCCATCGATCCTTATTGGAGCCAGCACGGTGCTACGTATCAAACCAGTAACTTCCAAGGAAGAAATGACTGCTACCGGCTCAATGTCAATGAAACTTACCGCTATCGACCTGGAGATGCTGATCTGCAATCAAAATATGCAAAAAGTCTGGCCTGCTGTTTCCTCTACAAATTTTGCTGGCGCCCCGATGAGCATGATTAATGCCATGCAGAATATCACCTGAAACATTTCAACTGTTAACGTTTAAAAAGAAAGGAAATATAAATCTATTTCAAGAGGATAATCTGTAAAAAGATATCCTCTTGTTTTTATTCTATCCTTAATTTATAGGCCTATTCTTGTAATAATATAGGAAGTCGGACTTCCTATAGTTCTACACCCCATGTTTTTTGTGCAACTTTTCCACTTCTTCTTTTTCAAGTTCTTCTTTTTTTACTTTGCCTCTTTCCCCTAGTGTTTTTAATTCATCATCACCAAGCATATCTAGCGATTTCACTAGTTCTATTAGGTGTTCTTTTTTATTTTTAGTTGGATCATCAAGAACCTCTTCAAGTAAAGCACTCAAAATCCATCCCATTCTTGGTCCGGGTTTCATGTGTAACTCATTTATAAGCATCTCTCCATTTATAGCAAGCTGTCCAACCGAAATAGGGTCATGAAGGACTTCTTCTATCATAGCGTGGTATTTACGTAAGCGATATGGAGCTTCTTTCTTTTTCATTCCAACTCTGTCGCATTCGCGAACGTTCATTAAATCCCAGATATGTTCTTTTCCGACATTGACGACCACTCGGCGGACAGCCGAAAGAGTAATTGTTTCAGTATCGGAGAAAAACATATGCCCTCGAACCAGTTTAATTACCAAATCGGTTGTTTTTTGGGGGAATTTCAATCGTTCCATTATCTGCTTAGCCATCCGAGCTCCTATTACTTCATGCCCATAGAAAGTGTAAGCTTTTTTAATTCCGGGACGACGAGAACGTGGTTTTCCAATGTCGTGGAATAATGCCGACAGTCTAACCTCCAAAGACCATCCTTTATCAGTAGCATGGCCCAGAGCCCCAAGTAAATGCTCAAATACATCATATATGTGGGCTCCTCCTTGCTCACACCCAATTCCCTCCTCCAATTCAGGAATTATGTATTTTAATAAACCAAGTTTCTGAAGAAGGCCAATTCCTCGTGCTGAATTCGAGCTTTCTATTATTTTTGTAAATTCATCTCGGGTTCTCTCAAAAGATATTTCTTTCAATAAATGACTATTTTTTAATATCGCCTCCATTGTTTCATGTGAAATGGTAAAATCAAGCTGGACAGAAAATCTGACAGCTCGAAGCATACGTAAAGCGTCTTCATTGAATCTATCTGCTGGCTTACCCACTGTCCTTATGACTTTGTCCTTTATGTCCTTTAGACCATCAAAGTTGTCCTTTATAATTCCATCAGGGCTAAATGCCAAAGCATTCATTGTAAAATCACGTCTTTTTAAATCATCTTCTATATTATTACTGAATTTTACTGCATCAGGATGTCTGAAATCGCTATATTTTGCTTCAATTCTATATGGGGTAACCTCAACAATATGGTATTTTGTTTCATGTGTAACCCCCAGCCCTGAACCGGGTTCAGGGCTGGGGGTGCAGACCCCAACTGTTCCAAAATTGTTTTCATATATAGTCTTTTCAAATAAAGGCAATATTTCTTCTGGCTTGGCGTTTGTTGTAATATCCCAATCTTTTGGTTCTCTTCCCATAATGAGATCACGGACACAACCGCCAACAAGAAAAGCCTCAAAACCGGCCTTTTCGAGCGTCTGTGTTACATGTGTAACATATTCGGGGATTTGAACGCTGTTTATGAGTTTTTGTTCTTGTTGTTTCATGGGAAACTTTTGGTGCGCCCGACAGGAATCGAACCCATATCACTTGTTCCGAAGACAAGTACTCTATCCGTTGAGCTACGGGCGCATTAATTATTTTATAATTATTTTTTTATTTAGAAACAAAATTAATTATATACTAATTTGATATTTTAGTAAATAAGCTTTAAAAGTAAGGATAAAATTGTAATTGCATTTTTAGTATAAAATGGTTATAATTTATAAATTATTTTGAATTTGCGGGATTGGTTCAGTGGTAGAACAAATGGTTGCCAATCATTTGACAGGGGTCCGATTCCCCTATCCCGCACAAAAGAGAAAAATATTTCCAAATGATTAATTTACGGCTTGACCTTTATTAGTCCTTTATCCACGCCTAAAATCCTTAAAAATTAAGATTTTTGTGGATAAGTATGTGCGCATTGTTTATAAAAGACATATTTTGAAATTGCTTTTCTAAAGACTTTGAATGCGGATTTTTATAAATATACGTTATTTTATAAGGATATTTTTATATAAGTCAAAAATAATATTACGTTATGTGTCCGTTATAAGTTAAGTGTTTCATGTGAAACGAATTTATATGTTACACATGTAACAATTTAATGTTTTATGAAAAATTTTACCTCCGATTCACAAATTATAGGTAAATTAGGGGAAGATGTTGCTTGTAAGTTTCTCATGAAACACGGCTATTCTATATTGGAAAGGAATTATACAAAGAAATGGGGAGAAATTGATATTATCGCTCAAAAAGGGGAACACTTATATTTTATTGAAGTGAAATCTAAAAGTGTTCCAAATATTGAAGAACTTAATCAAACAATTTTTCAAACTAGTCGGCCGGAAGACAATATGCATCCATGGAAGTTGAAACGCCTATCTCGAACTATCCAGACATATTTAATTCATAAAAGAATGGGGAATATCCCTTGGCAATTTGACCTTTTGGTTGTTTATCTGGATGTTAATCAAAGAAAAGCCAAAGTCAAAAGAGTGGAGAATATAATATTATAAAAAAAGAAGTTTTTATTAAGTGGTTTTAAGAAAGTCTCTCCTTACAGGAGCAGTACATCTTTTCCGTTCATGAGTACACTCACATGGAAAAGGTCTTCGCCTCCCTTACATTCCATCCGAAGGGATGGAACTATCCCGCACATACTAAAAAACACCCCCTGGGTTATTTTTAGTATGTGCGGGATAAGGGAGTCGAACCCTTCACCACAGTTTGGAAAACTGTTATTTTACCGATAAACTAATCCCGCATTTAATACGATTGATTATAATCGAAAAATGAATATTTTACAAATTTTTATCAATAACCTTGACGCACACTTACATAAGTGATATTTTGTAAATGACCAAACTGTTACTTTGAGATAATAAATACTAAATATTATAGAGATGAAAAAGCTTAAAATTGTTGCTCTGTTTTCCGGTGGAGCTAGTTCTTTGAAATATTTGTATGAGAATGACCCAAACTGTGGTCATCACTACGAATTTGTTTGTGGAATATCAAACAAAAGAGAAACAAAAGGTGAAAAATTTTGTATTGAAAAAGACATTCCTTTTATAGAATTTAATACAAAAAAGTTTTGTGTCGAGAGGAAATATCTGGGAAAACTTCGCAAGATGCCAAAGGAATTAAGAGAAGATTATTATTTTGAGTTATTAAATTTAATATCACCCTTTGCTCCAGATATTATTTTGCTTTCCGGATTTATGCTCGAGATTGTATTTCCACTTTTGGGGTATTGCCCCATTATTAATGTTCATCCTGCCGATATGCGCATAAAAGATGCTATGGGTAAAACGAAGTATGTTGGTGATGATGCAGTGACCCTTGCAATTAACGCCGGCGAAAAATACACCGCCTCAACTATCCATGTGGTCGAAGAAGAACTTGATAATGGGAGAATTATTTGTGTGTCTGATCCACTTCCAGTTGAGTTAAATATCTTTCCGTGGGAACATCAAGAAAAGATGAAAATGCTTTGCGATGGGCCCGCATACCGCAGAGCGCTTGAAATGATCTATAGTAAGGAATTTATTTTCTAAATTTTCCATATTTAATGGGTAACAAAATCTGTCACACAAAAAGTGGCAGATTTTTCTTGTCGGGGTGCTGGGATTCGAACCCAGAGTCGCCTGTTCCCAAAACAGGAATGTTAGCCGTTACACCACACCCCGATGCAATTTTCTTATCTTATCATATTTTTCAATAATTACAATTTATTTATTTCTGGTATAATCAATTGCATGGTAACAAATTATTTATTTGCATTTATTGGTGTACTTGGAGTAAGCCTGATTTCTCTTGCTGGAGTTTTTTCATTATCTTTGAAAGAAGAAGTTTTAAAAAAATATATTAATTTTTTTATAAGTTTGGCTATTGGGGCATTACTTGGAGATGCTTTTATTCATATTATTCCTGAAGCATTTGAAGGTAGATTGGGGGCAAATTTATCTAGTATTTTAGTTATTGCAGGAATTATTTTATTTTTTGTAATTGAAAAATTTATTCACTGGCATCACCACGGAGAAGACAAAGAAGAAAAGCAAATTCATCCAGTAGGGAAGTTAGTACTTTTCACCGATGGTTTTCACAATTTTATTGATGGCGCAATAATCGGGGCAAGTTTTCTGGTTAGTGTGCCAGTGGGAATTGCGACAACCATCGCTGTTATTTTACACGAGATACCACAAGAGATAGGGGACTTTGCTGTTTTAATTCACGCTGGCTATACAAAAAAAAGAGCCCTATGGCTTAATTTTATTTCCGCGCTCGCTTCAATTCTTGGATTAATAATTGTTTTTGTTTTTGGTAATTTAATTGAAAATGTTGCCCTATGGTTTATTCCCATTGCTGCCGGAGGCTTTATTTATATTGCGGTAGCAGACCTTATTCCTGAACTTCATAAAACAAAAAAAATAAAATATTCAATTATTCAACTGGCAATAATAATACTCGGTGTCTTCTCAATGATTGCTTTAACCTTACTTGAATAAAAATAAAAAAGCCAGCTATTTCTAGCCGGCTTAATATTGTTATTTGCTGGTTATAAACCGAGCAAATAGTTGTAAACGAGAACCCATCCCTTCCATTGGAATGCCCCACCTGTCCAAGTAATTCCATGTCCATCACTTTTTTCGCCATCTATTCGAGAATCAAATAATGGAATCAATGGATTTAATTTGCCATATGTTTGGACCTTTCCCTTACTGATATAAATTCCCAAACATGATACAAAATCCAAAGACCATTCAAATGGTCCCTTATGGTGATCTAAAAGAGAAACAATCCCAACATGTTTAACCCCAGCTTTTTTTGCAAAAGCAGCAATTGAAATACCAAAGGGAAATTCCATATTGTGGTAAAACTCTTGGTCGGAGTAGTTTTCTGTTGAGCCCGGTGGCATCATAAGATCGGTTAAGACAACATCATATTTGGAAATTGGATTTTCACTATCAAGAGCCATATTCATCCACACCTTCCGACAAAATTCATGAAAAATTTCGTCAAATTCCTGAAACCCTAGAATTGTTGTTATTTCTACTCCTTTTACTTTAGCAAACTGATATTTCGCAGCCTCTATGTTTTCGGGCTTGTCATCAATAATGAGAACCTTAATCTTTTTCATAACTTTTATATTTAATTGTAAGTAACTTCATTTATCTGACCATAGTATAGCATTTTGTAAAGAGCTTGTCAATATAATTTCGATAAAATACCCTTAATTATGCAAAGAATGCTTGGTATTTATACACATAATACTGTTGATTTCACTTCAACAACAGGCTATAATATGAAGTATATATGTATCAAGAAGCATTAAAAAAATTAGGTTTTGATGAAAAAGAAATTGCGGTATTTATAGCAGTACTTGAGCGAGGCAGGGTTGCCCCAGCAATAGTCGCGAAAATAACTGGCATAAATCGTTCCACTGTTTACAGTATTGCAAAAGTTTTGGCCGAGCGTGGCATTCTGCGAATAGATACCACAAATGAACCTGCTTTTCTGGTTATTGAATCTTCTGAAATATTAAATAGTTTGATTTTGAGAGAAGAAAGAAAACTTCAAGAGAAAAAATCTTTAGTAAAAGATGTAATTAAACAGTTAGAAAACGTTCCAAGGTCAAAACATTATTCTGTGCCGAAAGTAAAATTTTATGATGAAAAAGAAATGCGTGACGCATTACATACACGACTGCAAGTTTGGGTAGAGAGTGCAATAAATACTAAAGAGCCAAGTTGGTGGGGTTTCCAAGATGTGAGTATGATAGAAAATTTCCCAGAATGGGTAATTGATTATTATCAAGTTGCTTCAAAAGATATTTCTACTCATTTGTTTACAAATTCAAAAAAAGTAGAAAAAGATGCCGATAGGAAAATTTCTGATGAACGACGAATGATGAAATATTTAGAAAAAGAGTCGCACGAATTCACAGCTACGCAGGTAGTGCTAGGTGATTATGTCATGCTTGTTATGACCAGTGAAAAGCCATTTTATATGATTGAAATTCATGACAGAGTTATGGCTCATAATTTAAGAGAAGTTTTTAAACTGATGTGGGGAAAGTTTTAAGTAATTACCCACAAAAGAAAAACCACTCGTAGATAGAATAGAGTGGTTACCTCTTTAATTTAATTGCTTTATAATGACAATCAAATTATTTTACAGCTTCTTTAAGAGCTTTTGCGGCTCTAAATTTAGGAACTTTTGTTGCAGCTACTTTTACGGCTTCTCCTGTCTTTGGGTTGCGAGCCATGCGGGCTGCACGTGCCTTAACAGAGAAAATCCCAATACCTGCAATTGATACTTCGCCACCCTTTTTTAAAGTAGCAACGATAGCATCAAATATTCCGTTCACAATCTCTTCAGCTTGTACTTTTGTACCGCCGAGCTTTTCATGAACGAGTTCTACTAATCCTTGTTTATTCATTATTTTAGTTTTTATACTTTCTTTCAAAAATATAAAATTCTATCTGAATAATATTCGACCGTTTGCAAACGATCCCTAATAAATAGGTATAATAGTATTATATACCAAGCCAGTTTTAATACAAGGGTTTTCCGTGTTTGACAATTTTGGTATTTGTTTTATGAAAAACAGCGCAAATTCTTCGTATGAAGAATTTGCGCTGTTTTTTTGTTTAATTTTTATCCTTTTATCTCACTACCGGGCGTATTCGATAATTCTATTCTCTCTTATCATTGTCACGCGGATTTCACCAGGATAGGTGAGCTCTTGTTCGATTTTCTTGGCGATATCGCGGGCCATTTCTTTGGCTTCGAGGTCGTTAACCTTTTCTGGCGTGACAAATATGCGTATTTCTCGTCCGGCTGATAAGGCATATGATTTTTCTACACCTTCAAAGTTTTTTGTTAATGCTTCAAGTTCTTGTAAGCGCTTCAAATAGTTCTCAACACTATCACGTCGAGCACCTGGTCGGCCACCTGAGATCATGTCGGCTGTTTGGACGATGACTGATTCAAGAGATTCATGAGGAGTGTCATCGTGGTGACTTTTCATGGCAGTGATGATTCTTGGATCAGCTCCAAACTTCTGTAAAATACGAATTCCGATATCAATATGTGTTCCTTGAACTTCGTGGTCGAGAGCCTTGCCGATATCGTGGACTAGGGCTCCAGCTTTGGCAATCTGAACATCCGCTCCAAGTTCCTCGGCAAGCATTCCGGCGATGTGGGCCATTTCGATCGAGTGTTGAAGGACATTTTGGCCATAGGAAGTACGGAAATATAAACGACCGACGATAGCACTAATGCGTGGATCGAGATTAAATATTCCACATTCAAAAACAGCCTGATCACCTTTTTCTTTAATTATTTTATTGATATCTTCTTGGGCCTTTTGAACAACTTCTTCAATTTTTGCTGGTTGGATTCGTCCATCTAAAATTAAGTTCTCAAGAGCAAGGCGGGCGACTTGTCGGCGGACAGGATCAAAAGATGAAATGACAATTGCACCTGGGGTCTCATCAATAATAAGTTCTACACCAGCACTTCTTTCAAATGCACGAATATTTCTTCCTTCTTTTCCGATAATTTTTCCTTTGATTTCATCGTTTGGAATGTTGACTGATGTTGTCATCATCTCACTGGCCGTTGATGAAGCTAGGCGATTGATACTTGCTGCGATGATGTCTTTAGCCCTGCGATCAAGTTTCTCGGTATTTAGGCTTTCCATTTTTTGCATACGAACTAGTAAATCTTCCTCATATTTTTCTTCAATTCCCTTAAACAATATTTCTTTTGCATCATCTCTCGACAACCCAGCAATTTTCTCAAGCTCCTTATCTTTCTCAGCTTCCATATTGTCGACTCTTTCTTTCACTTTCTTTACTTCTTCAATTTTTATCTTTACTCTTTCAACTTCTTTATCCATTTCTACCTGACGGTTATCAAGCATCTCTTCCTTTTTAATAAGACGATTCTCGGTTTGCTTCCACTCCTCTTCTTTCTTCTTAGTTTCTTTGTTTGATTCTTCTAAATGTTGCTCAGCTTTCTTTTTGGCTTCATCAATAATTTTTTGGGCATCTTCTTTGGCCCCTAACATTACTTGCTTGATTTCAAGTTCCATCGAACCCTTTTTCCCAAGCGAAATAACCAGACGCAAATAATATCCTACTCCGACACCTACAGCGAGAGCTAGAGCTCCAATCATTATTATTGTTATTATATTCATAGCGACTTTTTGTCGCTTTTAAAACACAGAGATTACTCCACCCATAAATGGGCAGTTTATTCGAGTATATATGATTGATTTAGGACAGAACTGAAGGTTAAATAAATTCATAAAAAAATCGATGTCGTGACTGTATTTCCAAAGCGAACATGTAAATAAAAACTTTTAAATTTCGATACTTATAATATACTCCAAAACCTCAATTTTGTCTAGAGTGTGAATTTTTGCTAGAATGGGGGTATGAAATTTGAACAAGAATCATCTACGAAAACAACTAAAAAAGAATATATTGATATCTCAACAGGAGAAATTAAAACTTTTGAACTTGAAGAGCCATCCGAAGATTTTGTTATTGAAGAAAAAGATTTAGGGGAAAAAGAGAAAATTTTTAGAAATAAATTTTTAAAATGGGAAAAGGAAAGTTATATAACACCTGAAAATTTTAAAAAAGTCTTTGAGGAAATGCTTTCAGACAACAATCTATTTTATAGATATGGAGATAGAATGAATTCCCTTCTTAGTTTTTCAATTGATGAAATGGAAATTTTTGAAGAATATTCTGACGAAGAATCTGACGATAAAATACTTAAAGAATTAGAAAAACTAAGTGGCTCATATTTGAATGAAATTTTTTCTATTTACAAACATTCAACTTTTTCAAAAAAAATAAAAATTCTAAGTTTTTTAGAAATTTTTTATATTTTTGGTATATTTAATAATATTTCATATGCTAAACAAAAAGTATCATCATTTTTTATTGAAACAATAAATGAAGAAAGCGGACCATCGGGGAATTACTATATTTTTTCTTATTTAGATGCTTTAAAAAATGGAGAAAAAAGTAGAACTTATGAGCAGATGTCCCCGAACACTTTTTTTACTGAAAAATTTGTAATAGAAGAAAGGGGTACTTTGAAAGGAACACATCGCCCGTTTACAACAAAACCAGAAGATTTTAAAAAAGTTCAAGAACTAATTGATACTTTGGATAAAATTAAATCTCAGGGGAAAGAGCAAGAAGATAAATTTGGAAATACCATAGACGAAAAGTTAAAAGCCCTAAGACTTCGAACTGAAGAATGTCTTAATAAATTATTTTGCATTCCCTTAGGAGAGTCATCTTTTCGACCTCATATGAAAAAAGGGAATGAAAATGATAATTTTTTTGACCATAATTTTTTTCAAAACCAAAGTATTAGAAAAAGATTTGAAGAAAAATCTGGCTTTACTCTTGAGGAAACAACATTACCAGAGCAGTATAATTATTTTGAATATACAAAAGAAATTACAAACAAAGAATCAGATGAATTTTTTCGTTTTTTGAAAAAATTTGGGGTTAATGCTTTCCGTACCTTCCTTTCCATTGAGCAAGGAGGTAAAGAAATGGGAGATAAAATTTTAAATCTAGGAGAGAAATTGCCTGAAAATGTTGCTCAAAAGGTTTTCGCTAAATATGGAGAAATAATTAATACAGTTGATAATTGTGAAGGAGAAATTAGAAAAATATTTGGAGAAAAAGACATTCAAGTGCGAGTACTTATTTCCGTAAAAGAAACATTATTAAAAAGAGGAGTGAAATTGCTTTCTGATTTGGGAGATAGGGCCCTTAGTCCTAATTTTGTAGTTAATTCAATAGACATATTGAAAGAATTAGATGAAATAAAAGCTGAAACAATTTTACTTGGAACTTCTTACGTTAAGCTCTATAAAGAAGGAATTTCTGTTCCGATTGAAGATGTCACAGAAACTGAAGAAATTTCAGTGGGGAATCTTACCAAAGAACAAAAACAAGAGCTTATGAAGGTTTATATAAATGGTCGCCCAAAAGTAACCTACGAAAATAAAGAACACTTAGAACTGTTGAAGAAAGAATTTGAAGAAGAATTAAATACTGAAAATGTTTCAGTATTTAATGTTCGTTTTAATGGAGATGTTATAATTTTTGCAATAGTTGATAAAAAAGATAAAGATAATATTTATTTAAGCGGATTTACTTTTATCGATGAAGTTAGAAATCCAATTATCGCAGAAGCATCAATGAACTGTATGTCAGAAAAATTTAAAAATTATAATATTAAGGCTTTGGTTGATAGTAAAAATCCAATACTTGCAATGTATCAAAAAAGATTTGGCTTTAAAATTGTTAAAGAATTACCTCGAGAAGAAAACGCTGGTGAACTCTATTATGAAATTGAGAGGACAAAAGAACTAACTTTAGAAAAAAGAAAGGAGGTGAAAAAAGTAGCCTAGAGCTTCTCGGCAGTTTCCCATATATAATCAAAAATAGCTTGGTTTGTTTTGTAAATATCGGGGTCTTCTACGATGATTCCGATATTTCTTTTGGGGTCCAAGGTGATAAAGCTCACTTTATTATCATAAATCATTACAATCGTAGCAAAATGGATTTTTTGTTTGACAATTCTTTGCTCAGTCAAATTTTTGTCATCAGTTTTGGCAATTTCTCGAACGATTTTTGAGTCAGTTGAAATAATTTTTTTCTTAACGTTATTTTTTAATCTTTTGCTGACATATTCTTTATTTAATTCAGGATAAACTTCAAGCAATACATCTGTATCAATAAATGAACAAATATCTGTTGTTGAAGAAAGTGAATCCATAGCAACCTTGAGGGCCCCCTCTTTCCCCTCAAAAAATTGTACATTTGGTTTGCCGATAAATAAATTATATTTAGAAATCATTTGACCCAGAGACTCATCCAGGGTCTTTTTTGTGTTTTCTATTTCTTCTTTTTTCTTATCCAGAAGCTTTTCTAGTTCTCTTGGGTGAACTGGTGCAAAAAGAGCAATCTTTCCACCGGTTTCTTTTTTTTCAACTACGTTTTTCTTTATCAGGTCATCGAGAATTTTATAGGAAAGGGGACGGCCAAGACTCGCTCTTATTGCTACAGTTCGAGCTGGCATAAAACCACCTTCAAGAAGAACATTGTATATTTTTGCTTCGTCCTCGGTCAAACCTAATTCAACCAAAATGTTTGTTTCCATACAGCAAGTATATGCTTCCTGTATTATTTGTCAATAATTTTTGACACAATAATCCATATTTTACATTATATCTTTATATTTTGTCACATCGTAGCTATATTTATATGGGTATAATTGACACATAGTATTGACACTTTGTACACGATATGCTATACTATCCACAAGAGAGTTGAGGAGGAGTATTCAAAAGAAGAGCTCCACCTCACAAAGACCCGCCTTCGCTCACAGAGCTCTGGCGAGGTAAAAGGAGAGAGTACTTTTAAGGAGATATAGAAGATTGATGTTCACCTCTGAACCGTTCAAGCATTACTAATGTAAGAATGGGATGGCACCTAAGCCTGTAAGTTAGGAAATAAGAGAGAGTGTTCTAGAACAATTTTCAATACATATCTGTTTGCAATGTGAATAGTTAAATAGTGGAAGCCGCAAACCGAAGCTATCAAACACACATTCACAACCGTGCATTCATCATCGAAAGATGGTGGAGACATAGGCAGACCATAAAAGCTTAACCCACCATTGTGATCTGAAATGTCTTTACGAAGGAATTCATTATTAAAGATAGAGTTAATAATGAGAGCATAGAGAGGAGAGAGGCTAGATCTATGGTAATAGACAAATTCTTTGAAAATAAAATATTTTGCATTTAAAAGCGCCCTAGGTTTTTCTTAGGTTGTAATGAAATGAAGAACTAGGTAATTCCTAGGGCTCATTATTTTTGAGTGCAAATAAGCTTCAGAAAGAAATTTGTGGAGGGAATAGTTTCCATTTTGAATTTTTATATTTGTCGTTTCGGTACCTCTTTTATGCTAATTATTTAAGTTGGTATAAAAGAGGTAGCCGAAAATCTTAAACAGAGTAGGCAAATTTTAAATTTTAAAAAATGAAAAGTCATTCAACCGCTATGCGTGAGGCGAAATCACGCGAGGATTTAGGGAATTATTCTGAATACGGAATGTATTCAGAAATTGTCGATCGCAAAAACTCTGACGGAGTATCAGAGAGCGTCGACCGATATTTAAAAAGAGGGATGCAACTTCCTTCACCAAGGTGGACAAGAAGTTTTGTCCTCTCAGGAGGGTCTTTTGATTCCTGTGGAAGCTGGGGCATAACTCCCGCAAGGGGAATCGAGTTGGAAACGTTCGGCATTCCTGCTGAGTTCGCAGGGAAAATGCTAGCTCTACTAGGTAGAGCAGATTACGACTTCTACCATGTCGTAGAAGTTTACAATGAGGGTGTTGTACCTCAAAAAAGATCTGAATTCCACGCATGCGTGCGAGGTATTGAACGACAGACTGTGTCCCAAAGTGCCTGCGCTATTCCAGGTAAATCCACCATGAGATTGGGGTGGATGTCCGGAGGACAGTTCTTTGGATATATAATAAAAAACTCAACTCGCGTTGGGTCTGGCACGAGTTATAATTCCTTCAATGGAATATATGTTTTTGATTATAATGGAGAAAGTGCTACCTCATATTCCGACATATCAAATTCAATATTTCAAAGGTGGCTTGCAAAAAGGCCATCAAAAAATGAAATGGAACGACGTCAACATGAGAAGGAGCCAACTCGACCAGTGGGATGGTTGGAAAAAGTTCCACCCCGCCTTATGGCGGTGGCCGTGAGACAAAATAAAAAATACCTTAATGGGTATAACCTACAACACAGCAGGACATCTATTGGGCATGTGTTCGATTGTGGAGATGGGGAGACCCTGATTCACTCTGAGAATTATGACAACGAAAGTTGTAAAACAGTTCTGGGTCGCAAGATTCGGACTGATTTATCTGTGGCAAAAGTCATGGGGGTGTGGTTTGTTTGGAATCCACTTATTGGGTTTCAAAATCACATAGAGAGTACTTCTTTTAAAGAGGCAATTAATATGTGGGAGAATCGCAGTCGGCGTGGTGAGCCACGCCCATTATGCCTTAATGAGGTCAGAAATGACCGAAATGGTACAGCAGGATTTTGCCTAGTAGGGACAAAAGCATTTCTGCAAAACAGGATGCCTTTTGTTTATAATTTAGTTAGTGAATACTCTAGTTGGAGTGAAATTCCGGATGAAATTATGTCCATAAAATGGGATGTGGAATTCAGGATTTTTGCGGGGTATCCAGTTCCGTAAATAAAATAATTCCCCTGAGCTACAAGGGGACACGAGACAGAAACAGAAGCTTAGTGAAAAGCTGTCTCAAATAATGGGTTAAGGTTAAAAAGTTGTTTGCCGAATTTCTGAAAGGAAATTCGGCATTCTTATTGAATTCATAAATGTTTGCAATTGCATTTGTGGGTTCATTGGAAAATTGGAGAGAGAATTAACTAATTATGATTATAAATTACCATCATAATTTTGTCGGTTAATTTTTGAGGACATCGTAGTATATTAATTATTCTGTAATCAATATACGAAATCTCTCTCCTCTCCCCAACATTTTATTAAAATGAAGGGGTTGCGATTAATTAATAATTAATCGGCAGAATTATGGTGGTAATAACAAAAGCCCCGCGACAATATGTCGCGGGGCTTTTGTGTTATTTTACTGCTTTTGGTTTTGAAATTATTTCATCGACAATGCCGTATTTTTTTGCTTCATCACTTGTCATCCAGTAGTCGCGGTCGGAATCTTTTTCGACTTGGTCGATTTTTTTGTTGGTCGTTTGGGCAAGAATTTTATTAAGGGTATCTTTTGTTCGCAAAATATGTTTAGCATTGATGGCGATATCACTTGCTTGTCCTTCAGTTCCACCCATGACTTGATGAATCATTACTTCTGAATTTACCAGTGAGAATCTTTTCCCCTTTGCACCTGACGAAAGGATAAGTGCGCCCATTGAAGCGGCGATGCCAACACAAATTGTTGAAACATCACTTTTAATAAAATTCATCGTATCTATGATTGCAAGTCCAGCGGTGACAGAACCACCAGGGGAGTTGATATAAAGATGAATGTCTTTCTTTGGATCAGTGTGGTCAAGGTAGAGAAGCTGAGCGATAACTAAATTTGCTGTGTGGTCATCAATCGGACCACCAAGGAAAATAATTCGTTCATTTAAAAGGCGAGAGTATATATCATAAGCTCTTTCGCCAAATTGTGATTTTTCAATTACTGTAGGAATTAACATAATGATTAGGTTCTAGTAGCTAGTTTCTAGTGACTAGAGAAGTTAACTGATAACATTTTAATTATAACATATAATAGTTGCACAGGATTGTTGAAATTATTTTCGCTTTACCCCAGAGGGGATGGAACATAAACTTCTTTATGTTTCATCTGGTCTGGGACAGAATCATCTTTATGAGCGAAAGTGAAGGGATGATAAGGGAAACTACACGAGAAATAATTTCAACAATCCTGCTTCACCGAATTAGTTTTGTGTTTCAAGGAATTTGAAAACTTTTTCGTTTTCTAGCATTTGTTCAACATAGGCTTGAGCACGGACTGGGTCTGCGTCTTTGTACATTGTAGTGATTTGTACGACATCTTTCTCAATTTCTTCAGCGGTAGGTTTCAAATTTTCTTTTTCAGAGATACTGTGGATGATCATTTGAAGTTTTGCTCGTTTCTCGGCATCGGCTCTCCACTCTTTTCGCAAATCCTCTTCGGTTTTATTAATTTGTTTTAAATAATCTTCAAATTTGAGTCCAGCATTTGTAATATCGGCTTGCAGACGATACATAATTTTATCAGTTTCACCTTGAATAAGGATTTCGGGGATCTCTCCTTCGGTTAGTTTCACTAATTCTTCAACAATCAATAAGCGTAATTTATCTTTCTGCTCCGTTTCTTTTTCAATCTTCATATTGCTTTTGATTTTTTCTTTGAGTTCGTTGGCTGTTTTGAAATCACCAAAAGTTTTTGCAAATTCGTCGTCGAAAGTAGGATATTCGCTTTCAGAAATTTCTTTAGGAGTTTCCGCGTGGGCTTTTGTGTGTTCTTCCTCTGTCATATTTTCATGGCCAGCATGATCACCACCACGAGCTTGCTCGGCACGCATTTTGCGAAGATCAAGAATAACTTTTTCGACATCTTTTTCTTCGACAATTATTTCAGGTTGGGGATTATTTTTAATTGCATCTTTAGATATTTTTTTATAATCAGGAAGTTTTATTTCAGGGAGTATTGCAGTGACAATTTTAAATTCTAAATCCGAACCCTTGCCGATTTTTGTAATCGCTATTTGTGGACGGCCAATAGCATCGATTTTATTTTCTTCGAGAATTTTAATATAATTATCTTGTAGTGCAAGTTCAGCCATTTCTTCAAGTAATTCCATTTCTGCAACATTTTCTTTGACAACAGCAACTGGCGCTTTCCCTTTTCGAAAACCTTGAAGTTCAAGTCGCTCACCAATCCTTTCTAGCGCTTTCTCCTCGTATTTTTCAAACTCAGCCACTTCTAATGAGCCAATAATTTCCAACTCACTTTTTTCTAATTTCTTTATTGTTGTTTTTACCATAATGTTCTTATCTTATATGGATGAAGGTATTTTGTCAAAACAGCATTAGGTTTTTCTTTGTTAATTTTATGATAAAATAAAAGGATGGAAAATGAGCTAAATAAAATAATAACATATGTGTTTGTGGATGCTTCTAATCTTTGGGCAGCTCAAAAATCCAAGGGTAAGTTTTTTGATTATGAAAAACTAAAATTTTTTCTAAAAGGAGCCCATGGTGCTTCTGAAATAAAAATATTTTATTATACAGCATATCCAGCAAATGGTACACGAGATTACAACTTAGATAATAAACACAAGTTCTTTACTTATTTGAATAAGGGATTAGGTTTTATTGTTTGTAAAAAAGAGTTGAAAAGAATAGCAATTCATAATGAATTGGGAGATGTAATAAAAGAAAAAGGGAACATGGATGTTGAAATGACAATAGATGCTATCCATTTTAAAAATGAATATACTCAAGCTATTCTATTCACAGGAGATTCAGATTTTCTTGCTTTGATAAATTATTTAAAAAATAACAATAAAAAAGTTTATATTTATTCTTCTGATAATAATATCTCCAATGAATTAAGGACTGGTGGCGATGGTTATATTGATGTTCTAAAAATAAAAGATGATATTTGGGGGCGAGACCTAAAACACAGGGATCAAAAATAAAAGTAGCCCTCCTTGCGGAGGGCTACCCTTGGATGTAATACCCTAACAGTTTATGGATAAAACCATTAGACTCTTAGAGTATATAATTATATACATGTATAGTCAATAGATATCCACAAGGAGAAAAGGGTACAAAAAAGCTATTATATCATTATTATGTTAGTGGAGCTAAAATCGCTACAGCGATTTTAGCTCCACTAAGTATTAAAGTCAATACCAGCATTAACACAGAAACTTTATCAATGAATGATTTTCTTAAAAACATAAAAATTTTAACAGCCTACATTATATCACAAAAAAGAAAAAAATCCTAATTTTATTAGGATTTTTTTCAGAAAGTAATAATTTCTTAAAACCAAATTGCTACAAGAATAGGAACGATAATTAATGCAATTATATTTAATATTTTAATCATTGGGTTAATGGCAGGTCCAGCGGTATCTTTGTATGGGTCTCCGACAGTGTCACCAGTAACAGCGGCCTTGTGGGCATCACTACCTTTGCCTCCATGATTTCCAAGTTCAATATATTTTTTAGCATTATCCCAAGCTCCACCACCGGAGGTCATTGATATGGCTAGGAAGATTCCTGTAACAATCGAACCGACAAGAACTCCACCGAGCGCTTCAGGCCCAAGAATAAATCCGACAAGGATAGGTGCAAGAACTGGAATAAGTGCCGGGAGAATCATTTGTTTGATCGCACCTGTGGTGACGATATCTACGCAAGTTGCATAGTCGGGCTTACCAGAGCCATCCATAATTCCTTTGATTGTGCGGAATTGTCGGCGAACTTCTTCAACAACTTTCCCTGCGGCTTTTCCAACTGCTTCCATACAAAGTGCTCCGAAATAATATGGAAGTAATCCACCGATTAATAATCCAACGATAACGAGAGGATTCCCTAAATCAAAATTTAATTTGTGTCCAAGGTCAGCGAACTCTTGAGTGTAAGAAGAGAAGAGGACGAGCGCAGCGAGTCCGGCTGAACCGATTGCGTAACCTTTTGTCACCGCTTTAGTTGTATTTCCGACAGCATCAAGTGGGTCAGTTACACTGCGAACACTCTCAGGAAGATTGGCCATTTCAGCAATACCGCCAGCATTGTCTGTGATTGGTCCAAATGAATCGATGGCGACAATTATCCCAGTGAGTGAAAGCATCGACATCGCTGCGACGGCTACACCGTAGAGTTCTCCGAAATGATATGCTGCTAAAATTCCAGCGACGATTGAAAGAAGTGGAAGAGCAGTCGATTTCATAGAAACTGCTAAACCTTGAATAACATTTGTCCCATGACCCGAGACTGATGCAAGGGCGATTGATTTAACCGGATTGTATTTTGTCGAAGTGTAATATTCAGTAATGATAATAATAAGAGCAGTAACGATTATTCCAACAAGAGCACTCATATATAGTGCACCAACTGTGTAAGTTGTTTGACCAGCCATTAACCATTTTGTAATTGGATAGAAACCGATTGCGGAAAGTACTCCAGCAACAACAAGTCCCTTGTAAAGGGCGCCCATGATATTTTTCTTTTTTCCAAGACGAACAAACCAAGTTCCGATAATTGTTGAGATAATTGCAACGCCACCGATAGCAAGAGGATAGATGATAGCATTACTAAATCCAGAGAAAACTAGAGAACCGAGTAACATTGTTGCCACAGATGTGACAGCGTATGTCTCAAATAAGTCAGCAGCCATTCCTGCACAGTCACCGACATTGTCTCCGACATTATCAGCAATGACAGCAGGATTACGAGGATCATCTTCAGGAATTCCAGCTTCAACTTTTCCGACAAGGTCAGCTCCGACATCAGCGGCCTTGGTAAATATTCCTCCACCAAGTCGAGCGAAAACCGAAATCAAACTGGCACCGAATGAAAGTCCGATAAGAGAGCGGACAGCTCCAGCTCCGACAAATTTGTCAGCGATTATATAAAATAAAGTAACTCCGAGAAGTGCAAGTCCAACAACGAGAAGTCCAGTGACAGTTCCACCTTTGAAGGCAAGACCAAGAGCTTCTTTTAATCCCTTCTTTGCTTCTTCAGTTGTACGAACATTTGCACGGACGGAAACATTCATACCGATGTATCCAGCCAGTGCAGAGAGTATTGCTCCAACCAAGAAGCTAATGGCCATCATCCAGCCAAGCATTGGGACGAAACCGATAATTAAGAATAAAACAACAGCAATGATGCCGATTGTTTTGTATTGGCGATTCAAATATGCTTTGGCTCCTTGCTGAATTGCAAGAGCAATACTTTGCATTTTGGCATCACCTGTGCCCTTTTTCATGACGACTCTAATTAAAAACAAACCGTAAACAATTGCGATAACTGAGGAAACTAATGCGAATATAATGAAAGGATTCATCTGATTAGCTTTTAGTAACTAAATATTAGCTACTAGAATTTTTTATTTATAATAATTTGACCTTTTTAATAATGTAGCAAGTAATATGTAGTAAGTAGTAAGGGAAATTCCAAATTCTTTTTCTTACTACCTGCTACTTTCTACCTACTACTAATTACTTATCATCAGTACCATCATCAACAATACCATCATCTAGTATAACATCACTATCGGCAATTTCTCCAGAGGTTTCAATTTTTCCTTCTGTACTTTTTATATCTATTCTCCAACCAGTAAGTTTGGCAGCTAGGCGGACATTTTGTCCACCCTTTCCGATGGCAAGAGAGAGTTGATCATTTGCAACTTCAATTACGGCCTTGTGTTCATTTTCATTTACATCAATAGAAAGAACATTGGCTGGAGAAATAGCACTTGCAATATAACTTTCTGGGTCGGCGGACCAAGGAATAATATCTATTTTTTCACCATTTAATTCACTCATGACAGTTGTGACGCGAACACCTTTTTGTCCGACACATGAACCGACAGGGTCAACATGCTCATCATTTGAGAAAACTGCGATCTTTGAACGACTTCCAGCTTCACGGGCGATTGATTTTATTTCGACAACACCCGAAGCAATTTCTGGGGCTTCCATGGCGAATAATCCATCAATAAGTTCAGGATGAGTTCGTGAAAGTTTAAGATTTACGCCACGGGGAGTTTCTTCGACGGAATATAAATAGGCGCGAATTCTATCGCCACGGCGATAGAATTCGCCAGGGATTTGTTCTTCAGGTAAAATAATTCCTGTTGCCCGATTGAAATCAATATAAACAATTCCCCTTTCTACTTTTGAAACGAAGCCATTTATTATTTCTCCTTCTTTATTTCCATATTCATCAATAATCGCTCCACGTTCTGCTTCGCGAATTTTTTGAATAATAACTTGTTTGGCGGTTTGAGCAGCGATACGGCCGTAATCATCTTTATTTTCAAGAGGGAAGACTAATTCTTCTCCAGGTACAACATTCTTTTTTATTTTTTTTGCATCTTCGATCAGGATATGATGTTCCTCGTTGAAACGAACTCTCTCATCGTCTTCAGCGATTTCTTCTTCCTCGTCTTCTTCAGTCATCCGAACTAGTGTATCGTCGACAACAATTTTGATTTGATAAAATTCCATCACGCCAGTTTCAATATCTATCTTGGCGCGAATGATTTGACCTTTTTTCCCGTAATCTTTTTTATAGGCGGCAGCCAGAGCTTGTTCGATAGCGTCGATTATTTTTTCGCGAGGAATTTTTCTTTCCTGCTCGAGTTGCTCGAGGGCCGACTTCATTGTTTTTAAATCTAACATAGATTAGTTTCTAGGTTCCAGTTTCTAGGTGCTAGCTAAAATCCGAATACCTTTTTATTAAATTATAATTTTCCTTTCATCTAGCCGTGGCTCTGTGCGAGGGCTGATAAAAATAAAAGTCCGGTTCGAGAACGGACTTACAAAATAAATACTACTATAAAGTGTCTTCGCGGTCAAATTTAAAACTATAGGAAGTCCGACTTCCTATAGTTTGTTTTTGGTGATATAATACAATTATGTCATTAAGAAAAACACATTTAGTTTTTGGAGAAATCTATCATATTTATAATAGAGGTGTAGATAAACGCAATATTTTCATGGATGACGATGATAGATTTCGCTTCGTTCACGATTTATTTGAGTTTAATGATAAGAACCCAACAATTAACTTAGCTTTATACCTCAAGTCAAAAAATAATAAACTTAAGGAAGTCGGACTTCCTAATATTACGAGAAAACCTAGGGAAGTATTGGTGGAGATTTTGGCTTATTGTTTGATGGATAATCATTTTCATTTGATGGTTAGACAAAAGACAGAAAATGGAATTACAGAATTCATGCGGAAATTAGGAACTGGATATACAAATTATTTTAATAAAAAATATGAAAGAACTGGGGCACTTTTTCAGGGGAAATTTAAATCAGTCAATCTAAAAAAAGATTCACATTTGATGTATTTACCGATATATATCCACTTAAATCCGCTTGATTATAAATTTAAAGAGTGGAGAGAGGGAAAAATTAATGATCTCGAAAAAGCTATTGATTTTTTGAATAAATACAGATGGAGCAGTTATTTGGACTATGTTGGTCAAAAAAATTTTCCATCGATAATTAAAAAAGATTTTTTATTACATAGATTAGGGGGTGAAGAAAAACAGAAAAAGGAAATTTTAAATTGGATTGAATCATTTAATTTAAAAAATAATGAAAATTTACCACAAGAGGTTATTTTAGATATGGAATAGATATAGTGAAGTCGGACTTCGCTATATTGTGGGTGGGGATAAAATGGGGATAACTCCTTGACAAAACCTCTAGTAAAGTAGGATAATATGGGTAAGTACTTTGTTCGGGTTAATTTATATTTATCTTGAGAAATAAGGGTTTGTCGGGATAAATATAAATTAACCTATTCACAAAAAAACAAAAAACTGAACAATATGAAGACCAAGACTTTTCTGATAATCGTCTTTTCTCTTTCCCTGTGGTTTTTAACAGGATGCGAGAAAGAAAGTCCTCCGAATGAAGATACACAAAAATATAAAATCACTAACGTTCCCAGCCAGGTGCATGGAATGGTAGGAAAAGTGATTAGTATCCCATTCTCATCAAACGGTGCTGACAGGGTGAGCGTTGTATTCCCCACCGGAGATACAATATTCGACAAAGACCCGTTACAAGATACCACCACTGTCATTATGGCAGAAGAGGGTATGAGCTCCGTCACGATTACATTTTATTGGGACGAACGTATCCCGATAAGTGTAGAAAAAATATGCTACGTGTTTGGCCACCTGCCACTTAAGATGAGTGCTTCAAGTACTCAGATTCCCTGGCGGACAGCTACTTCAATCACAATCGAAAGTTATGGTTGTGACTCCATTTGGACCAACATAGAGGGTTGGAACTGGAACAGTTCTTCCAGTGATACCATTGAGACACCACTTTTGGATGCTTCCAAAACCTATGATGCCATTGGTTATAATAATGGTGTTGAAGAAGGGAGATGTAGTGTTTCCATCACAGTTAATGCTCCAACAAGAGCTGATACTATCTCTTCCAAAATGGGCTCATGGGGAGGAATATCGGCAATATATTTCGAGGTTCCTCCTGGGAACGAATGGGTGCCTGGAGAACCGAGACTTTGTTTTTCTGATGACACAACTACATATTGTCCGGATTCAAGAATGATAGCGAATTTTGGAGAAATTAAATGTGGTACTGAACCCACAATGGCCGAATTCAATTGGTCTTTAGAAGGAAACACATTGATTCTTAGTAACAATGGTAACATTGATACTCGTGAAATTGTTTCTCTTTCTTCAGATACTTTGGTCTGGCAATATCATCCGCTGGGGGCTCAACTGATGACAAGGGAAACATTTATACGTATCCATAATTAGATAGATTTTTGTTAGTAACTTTGAGGCTGCTTTTATAAAGTAGCCTCTTTTTTATTTGTGGATAACTACTCTTTATATTTTTGTATTACATTTTATGGTATAATTTACATAACTAAATAAATTTAGTTTTTGACATCATTATTAAATTAATTCGCCTACGCAAATAGCTATGGCTAGATAAGTATGAAACTATTTAAATATTCTCTTTTATTGTTTGTCTTTATTTTTACTATTTTTTTGAGTTCAAGTTCGATTGTTAATGCAGAAGGATATTGTACTGTTGATTATACTGTTCCAGACACGGAACCATTTCATCAGGAAAATGAACATTGCACAAATCGCCATACAGACATTGAATGTGACCAAGACCCATATTACCATTTAAACAAAGCAACATGGTGCCAATGGATAGGTGATAATAATGGTGGCGGGGGTGAAGGAATGGATATTAATGTTACTGCAAACCCGGCATATATATATCCTGGACAAAATTCAACTATTACTTGGTCATCAGTTGGTGCTGATAGTTGTGATACGGGAGTACTCGGTTCTACTGCGACAGGAGGAAGTATTTCTGTGAGCCCTACAGAACACACTTCTTACCCTATAGTTTGTACTGGCTCCAACGGCTCAATTTCTGGAGAAGCTACGGTTTTGGTAGCAGCAGTTTCTCTTTCAAAAGATCAAACTCGAATTAAAAATATAGTAAAGAAGAATGATTCTAACACCTCTGGTATAGGGACAGCATATTTGACTGTTACTGCATGGGATTTCCCTACAGGAGATAGTTGTGTATTGAAAAATAGTGGAACTACAGCATTTAAAGTGCTTCCTTCAGGTGCAACGGAAGCCCTTCTTCCTTTTTCGTCTTTTGTTTTTAATCAAAATATAGATGTTCTAAACCAGAACGATACAAACCTTTTCCAATTAAAATGTGGTCCTGATATATCAAATCCTATTTTTTCAAGTTCCACAGAAAATGTTCAAGGACAATCTGGAACTCTGGTTCCGGCTGGATCATCTTCTTGTATAATTCCAGCTAATGGCAATAGTTGTCAGATTTCTATGAATTGGACAACAACTAGTCCGAAAGATAATTACAATACTTTTGTTTGGAACGGTAATAATAGTACTGTTGGAACCTCAGGAAACTCTAGTCTCGTAACTCTTTCTGGAATTGGTGTAATTCCACTAGGAGCAACTAGCGGAACAGGAACTTTAATTTCTAAAAATAGAGTTGATGGACAAAATAATACACTAAACAATCCAACTTATGCCTCGAATGATCTTGCAAGTCAGACGATTACTTTGAATTGTGCTACGGGGAGTAGTTGGGATGGAGCAAAATGTACTGCAACCGTCGCTGATCTTATCGCTTCTGCCCCAAATCCAACAACGGCTGTTCCGGGAGTGTATAAAACTTTCTCAGCTGTGATTACTAACCAGGGACAAGGCTCAACTGAGAGATCATTTGCAAATAAATTCCAGACTTCAACATTACCAAACGGAGAAGGAACTATAACAGATTATGCCGTTTCTCCTAATATGGATATCTTGCTTGGAGGAGAATCGAATGCAACCTCAAAATCAATAAAATTTAATACAGCAGGAGAATATGGTATGCGAGTCTGTGCCGATCTCCCTCCTGTTAGTCCTGGAACTATTGATAATGAATCAGACGAAGGAAATAATTGTAGTAGTTGGACAACAATCACAGTCGCATCTGGTTCATTACCAGATTTGATTGCTTCAACTCCCACTCCTACAACTGCAAGCCCAGGAACCACGACGTTTTATTCAACCATCACTAATCAAGGGAATGCTTCTACTTTGTCAACTTTTACAAATGTATTTCAAACAGCTACAAGTATTGGTGATAATGGTCCTGAAGGAGTAGTAAATTATGTGACTTCTTCAACATCAATTCTTGCTTCAGGAGCATCAACAACTACCCAAAGATCTATTAACTTTTCAGCCGGGGCATATTATATGCGTGTTTGTGCTGATAAAAATATGTCAATGAATGGCTCAGAGCCAGAATCAAATGAAGGAAATAATTGTAGTAGTCCATGGATAATGATCACAGTAACTTCTCCAGTTGGTCCTCCAGATCTTGTTGCTTCTGCTCCCTCTCCAACAATGGCGCTTCCTAATATAGCAAAAACTTATTCATCAACTATTACTAATCAAGGTGGTGGATCTACTGGTTCGGGATTTAGTAATTTGTTCCAGACAGCAACGGGATTTGATGGTGACAATAATCCTCTTGGTTTGATTAATTATCCGGTGAATGTAAGTCCCCTAATGTCTGCTCTTGGTCCGGGATCTTCAACTCCTACTTCAAAATCAATTACATTTAATACTGCTGGTACATATTATATGCGAGTATGTGCTGACCTTCCACCAGATAATCCTGGAACTATTACTAACGAATATAATGAAAATAATAATTGTAGTCCTTGGACTGCCATTACCGTTGCGTTATTTGGAGGACAACCAGATCTTATTGCCTCTACGCCTATTCCAACTGTCGCCCAAACAGGAGTTTCCACAACGTTTTATTCAACTATTACAAATCGGGGTATTGCTTCAACTGGAGGAAGTTTTGCAAATAAATTTCAGACAAGAAATAGTATTGGAGTAGTAGTTGATTACCCAGTTTTAGGTGCTCCAATGTCACCTCTTGGTCCAGGAGCAACAGCTGTTACATCACGTGCTATTACTTTCTCTCTAGCAGGAACCTATGACATCCAGGCTTGTGCAGACATGCCTCCTAATAATCCTGGAACTATTACAATTGAATCAAATGAAGGAAATAATTGTAGTGGCTGGACATCTATCACGGTAGGGGGTTCATTACCTGATCTTATTACTTCGTCTATTACACCAACAACAGCGCTAGTTGGAGTTGACACTCCATTTAGTGTGACGATATCAAATATTGGAACAGCAGGAACAGTTATAGGTTTTAAAAACTTAGTTCAAATGACTAATAGTCCAAGTGGATTTAATGCCCCTGATGACGTAGGGGTAATTGCGACAATTGCACTTGCAAGTGGAGAGACACGTGTCTTGACTAAAAATTATAAATTCACTCAAGCAGGAATATATTATATGCGTGTATGTGCCGATAAAGACTCAGCATCTAATTATGGGGTTGTAGGGGAATCAAGCGAAAGTAATAACTGTGGAGAATGGACAATGATTACAGTCCCTGGAACTATGTCAGGACCAGACCTGATCGCCTCTTCTCCTACTCCTACAACAGTATCTCCTGGGGTATCTACATTATTTTCTTCAACTATTACTAATCAAGGTAATGCTTCAACTGTGAATAAATTTACTAATCTATTTCAATTATCAACATTACCTAATGGCAATGGAATAGTGACAGATTATCCAGTTATTCCCGAAATGAATGCTCTTGCTCAAGGAGCATCAGCTACTACTTCGCGAGCATTTACATTTAATGTGGGGACATATTATATGCGAGTGTGTGCTGACAAGAGTTCACAAATAGATACTGGAGATATTCCAGAATCAAATGAATTAAACAATTGTAGTGGTGAGTGGACGACAATAACAGTAAGTAATGATATGTCTGGAACACTTCTGCCTTTTAACCCTACTTGTTTTATTCCTTTGAATGGTACTAGCTGTACTCAAACTCTAACCTGGACAACGATAAACCCTATTGGGACATCTGCCGTTACTAGTCCTACAGGTATTCCAAGTCCAGTCAATGGAAATAATGGTTCTCAATCATTTACTGTACCTCATAATGATTTGGGTGTTAATTTCTTCCTTTATAATAGTGAGATTCTATTAGCACAAACGAATGTAACTACAGCGTGTGTTTTGGGGACAGATTGGGATGGAGCAAAATGTGCAGTGATACCAATTGATGGTGGTTGGAGTATTTGTGGTGCAGGAGATTGGAGTGCTTGTAGTGTTCCTTGTGGTGGAGGCACTCAAACATGTATAAGAACATGTACAAATCCAGTACCTCAAAATGGAGGAGCAGATTGTCCTCCTCCAGCTGAAATGACTCAAATATGTAATACACAAGCATGTTCTGGTGGTGGAGGAGCGGTGACTGTCGATCTTTCGGCAACTAAGCCAATTATCTTCAAAGGTAAATCATCAGATCTTGTCTGGACTTCAACCGGAGCAACATCTTGTACTGGTGATGTATTTGAAACCGGTGGAGCAACTTCTGGAAGTACGACAGTTTTCCCATTAACAACGACGACTTATACGATTACTTGTACAGATGGAGGATCATTAGCTCAGGCTCAGGATACTCAAAAAATCACAGTTATTAATCCAATAATAATTGAGAACTAAAATAAGTAGCACAAAAAATCCCCTCGCGAGGGGATTTTTTGTGCCCATTGTCAATCTAAATTTTTGCAGTGTTGACTTTATTTTTAGATTTGCTAGTATGAGAGTCATCAATTATCGCCTAGAGGCGGTAACCTCGCTTTGAGGCGAGGTAAATATTATTAATAATTTATGTTGATAGTTTGAATAAAGTAAGGTTCTCGTATATTTTATTCTTTTTATCAACCAATAAAAAAATATATGGCAGAAGAATTTAACAGAGACAAGCCACACGTAAATGTGGGAACTATTGGTCACGTTGACCACGGGAAAACTACATTGACCGCGGCTATTTTAAGTATTTTGGCTCGTCAAGGAGGTGAATATGGAGCTAAGATTAAGGGAGTTGATCAAATCGACTCAGCTCCAGAAGAAAAAGCTCGTGGTATCACGATCGCTCTTTCTCACAATGAATACTGGACACCAACACGTCACTATGCGCACATCGATGCTCCAGGACACGCTGACTATATTAAGAACATGATTACTGGTGCTGCCCAAATGGACGGTGCAGTTATCGTTGTTGCAGCGACAGATGGAGTGATGCCACAAACACGTGAGCACATCTTGCTTGCAAAGCAAGTGAACGTTCCTAAAATTATTGTTTTCCTAAACAAGTGTGACATGGTAGATGATGCCGACATGCTTGATTTGGTGGAAGAAGAAGTTCGTGAACTTCTTACTAAGCAAGGTTTCGATGGTGCAAATGCTCCAGTTATTCGTGGATCAGCTCTCAAGGCACTTGAATCTACAAGTAATGATGACCCATATGCAAAAGGAATTCTTGACCTAGTGAATGCTCTTGATACTTATATTCCAGTTCCAGAACGCGATATTACAAAGCCATTCTTAATGCCGATTGAAGACATCTTCTCTATTGAAGGTCGTGGAACAGTCGTGACTGGTAAGATCGAACGTGGAATTGTGAAAGTTGGTGAAGACGTAGAAATTGTTGGTATTAAGGACACAGCAAAAACAACAGTCACTGGCATTGAAATGTTTAATAAAAACTTGAAAGAAGGTATGGCCGGCGACAACGCTGGAATCCTTATCCGTGGTATTAAGAAAGAAGATGTCACTCGTGGACAAGTTCTTGTAAAGCCAGGAACTGTGACTCCTCACTCAGAGTTTGAGTGTGAAGTTTACATTTTGAAAAAAGAAGAAGGTGGACGTCATACTCCATTCTTTACTGGATACAAACCTCAATTCTACATTCGTACGACAGATGTGACCGGAGAAGCTGCACTACCTGCTGGAGTAGAAATGGTTATGCCAGGAGACACAGTCAAACTTACTGTTAAACTTGTTACTCCAGTTGCTCTTGAAGATCAAATGCACTTTGCAATCCGTGAAGGAGGAAAGACCGTCGGTGCAGGAGTTGTAACAAAAATCATCAAGTAAGGTAAATTTATTCCGTTCTTTTAATTACAAACTATGACAACAAAGAAAGTGGTTAAATCAAAAAAAGGAAAGGAGGATGTCGTTGTCCAACTTCGTATTCGAGTAAGAGCTTACGAGAATAAGATTCTTGACGCATCCGTCAAGCAGATTATTGATACCGCTCTTCGCTATGATGCAAAAATCGTTGGGCCAATTCCACTTCCAACAGAAATAAAAAAGTATACAGTAAACCGAGCATCGTTTGTGTTTAAAAATGCTCGAGAACAATTTGAAATAAGAATCCATAAACGTGTTATCGATATTTTGAATCCAAATCCAAAAACTATCGAAGCACTCACAAATCTATCTCTGCCATCCGGTGTCGATATTGATGTGAAAATGATGTAAATTTATGAAATTCATTCTTGGTAAAAAACAGCATATGATGCAGTGCTTTCTAGAAGATGGTACCGCAGTTCCCGCAACAGTAATTTCCGCTGGTCCTCTTGTTGTGACACAAGTAAAAAGTCCTGACGTAGATGGATATACAGCAGTTCAAGTTGCGTATGATGAACAAAAAACAAACCGAGCAACAAAGGCACACCTTGGCCACGTTTTAGCATCACAAACTGAAAAGGAGGGGGGAGCTTATAAACATCTTCGTGAATTCCGTGATATTGAAGATATAAAAGAGGGAGACAAAATAACAGTTTCAGTTTTCAATACAGGAGATGTGATAACCGTTTCAGGTATTTCAAAAAGTAAAGGTTTTCAGGGTGTTGTTAAACGTCACGGATTCCATGGAGGGCCACGAAGTCACGGCCAAAAACATTCTGAACGTGAACCAGGTTCGATTGGAGGAGGTCTTCGTAATAAAGTTCCAAAGGGAATGCGCATGGCCGGCCGTATGGGTGGTGATCGTATTACAATCAAAAATTTAGAAGTTATTGGTGTTGATACAGAAAATAATGAATTAATTATTAAAGGTGCGATTCCAGGTCGTCGCGGAACGCTTGTAGAAATTATCGGCTAAATCAATATATTGATCGCCCGACTACGTATAGGGCTAAATTTTATGGAAAAAGATAACACACAAAAAAAGAATAAAACTACAGTGACGGCGACAAAAAAGACCACAGCAACACCCAAAGAAAAAGCCCCAAAAGCAATTCCTGCCGGGATAGAGACAGAAGTTTACAACCAAAAAGGAAAATCTGTCGGGAAGCTTTCTCTTCCTGAATCAATTTTTGGACTTAAATGGAATGGTGACTTGGTTCACCAAGTTGTGACTGCGATGCAAGCAAATGCTCGAACTCCAGTTGCACACACAAGAACACGCGGAGAGGTTCGTGGGGGAGGTAAAAAACCATGGCGTCAAAAAGGAACTGGACGTGCTCGTCATGGGTCGACACGTTCTCCTATCTGGAAAGGTGGAGGTGTAACTCATGGTCCACGAAATGAGAAGAGCTATGAACAAAAAATAAACAAAAAAATGAAAGTCGGAGCGCTCTTTAGTGTTTTGTCAGAAAAGTTTCGAAAAGGGCAAGTTCTTTTCTTAGAAGAACTAACTTTGAAAAATATCAAAACAAAAGATGCTGTAAATGTTATCAAGGAATTGAGTACCATCAAGGGTTTTGAGAGGATGGTTGGAGGGAAAAATCCAAATACCTACATCACAATTCCTGCAAAAACAGATACTATTAAGAAAAGTTTTGCAAATATAAAAACAGTTGAGATAGATGAAATTCGCAATATTAATCCTGTTGATTTACTCGCATTCCGATACATTATAATTTCACAACCCAAGGAAAGCATTGCTTTTTTGGGTGGGAAGATTGAAAAAGTAGTAAGTAGTAAGTAGTAAGAAAAAAATATGGACACAAAAAAAACAAAAAAGAATAAAAAAGACGAAGTCGTGGATAATAAAAAAGAGAAAACTCACCCACTTCTAAAAGGAGCTCGAGTAACAGAAAAGTCAGCAATTCTAGCTGAGCGCGGCGTTTATACTTTCAATGTCTCTTCGAATGCTAATAAAAATGAAATTAAAAAAGCTATTAAATTAGTTTACAACGTGATGCCAGTAAGAGTTTCAATGACTCAGATTGCAAAAAAGACGGTTACTCGCCGTGGAATTGTAAGTGTAAAACAAGGAGGGAAAAAAGCGGTCGTTCATTTGAAAAAGGGAGATAAAATAATATTTACATAGTTATGAAAACATATAGACCTACAACTCCATCAAAACGTCACCACACTACAGTTTCATACCGTGGTGTGTTAACCAAGGGAAGCCCTGAAAAATCTTTAACTCGTGGCTTCAAACGTTCGGTTGGAAGAAATAATCAAGGACGCATCACAACTCGCCATAAAGGAGGTGGACATAAACGTCTCTATCGCGAGATTGATTTTATGTACAACAAGCGTGATATTCCTGCCAAGATAACCTCAATTGAATACGACCCAAATCGCAATGCGTTCATAAGTTTGGTTTGTTACGCTGACGGAGAAAAGAGATATGTTGTAGTTCCTAAATCAATGAAAGTCGGAGATAGTTTTATAATAGGAGATAAAGCTTCACTTTCAGTTGGAAACAGATTACCTCTTAAAATCATTCCAATCGGAACATTTGTTTATAATATAGAAATTAAACCAGGCAATGGGGCCAAGCTCGCACGTTCTGCTGGAGTTTTTGGGCAGGTAGTGGCAAACGACCTTGGATATACAAACATTAAAATGCCTTCTACTGAAATACGAAAAGTTTCTGAAAATTGTTATGCTTGTATTGGTGAAGTTTCAAATAGTGAATATAAACTTCAAAATTTTGGTAAAGCAGGACGAAGTCGCTGGAAGGGAATAAGACCAACTGTCCGTGGAACTGCCATGAACCCAGTTGATCATCCACACGGTGGAGGTGAAGGACGACAAGGCCGTGGAATCAGACGAGCGAAAAGTATGTGGGGTAAACCAACTGGTAAAGGACAGAAGACACGAACACCAAAGAAATATTCAAATATGTGGATTGTCACTCGTAGAAAAGTAGGTAAAAACAAAAACGCAAAATAAAAAACAAAACCACCCGATATTTGGGTGGTTTTGTTTTTTATTAATATAGATAAAATCTAATGTGTAACACTTGCAGACGGCCGTCTGCAAGTGTTACACATATACAGGGAACCATTTTTTGATGTATAATAAGAAAATGGAACAAAAACTATCAGAGAAAAAAAGATTTTCAATTGTGGCTCGTGCTAAAAGTTTTAATCATGCATTTCGTGGAATTGGTATATTGGTAAAAAGTACTCATAACTTGTGGGTCCATCTCATCATTACCATATTTGTTATCTTATTTGGTTTTATATTAAAAGTGTCACTTATAGAATGGCTTTTTCTCATTTTAGCTATTGGGCTTGTATTAATAACCGAAGCGCTTAATACCGCTATTGAAATTGATATTGATCTAACAAGCCCCAATTATCATCCGTATGCTCGCGATACAAAAGATGTTGCGTCAGGAGCGGTTTTAATTTCTGCCGCTACAGCTGCTTTTATAGGGCTTATAATTTTTTTACCCAAAATAATTGGATTTTTATAAACATTGACTTTATATTTATATTTGATAGTATGGACGAACGAGCTCAGTTGAGCTTATTTATATTGTTATGATCCCGTTAGAGATATGCATGTTATATTCTCACGGAGTTAATAATCAAATATAAGTTTTATATTATCAACCATACTTAACAATACACGGAAGTCTAAGGACTTCCTATCTCTAACGGGATGACAAGATCACTCAAAAAAGGTCCATACGTCGATGCTCGTCTTTTGAAAAAGATAGCTGGGAAAAAGCCCCTAGAAACAGGGATGATTAAAACCTGGTCACGAGCATGTCAGATTTCTCCAGAAATGGTAGGATTTGTTTTTGGTGTTCATAATGGTAAAACCCATGTTGAAGTTTTAATAAGTGAAGATATGGTTGGGCACAGATTGGGAGAATTCTCACTAACCCGCAAGTTCGTCAGACACGGAGGTAAAATGCAGAAAGAACTTGAGATGAAGAAAAAAGAAGCCGAAGTATCCGCAGCCAAGTCAGCCAAAGCTGCTACCGAATCGAAGAAATAAGTGAAAATCAATGAGCAGAGCGAATATGATTTTCCTTACCCCTGTGAAATCTTTTGTTTACAAAAGAACATTTGCAAAAAGGTGGCACAAGGGTAGGGAATATTATGGAGGTAAGCATATTAAAAAGGTAGAATAATTATAAAATAGTTTGCAAATGTTATTTCACGGGGTGACGATTTATAAAGTCGCTTCACTCCTTAAAAATCAGCCATGAAAGCATTTTTAAAAAATTAGTTATAGTCTCAACGAGCAAGATAGAAGAAAAATAGTTAAATACACAACAATGAAAGCATTTTTAAAAAATTACAGACAGTCCCCCCGCAAGGTTCGCCTTGTAGCGGAACTCATCAAAAGCAAAAGGGTTGCTGAGGCAATTTTAATATTGGATACTTTGCCTAAAAGAGCATCTCTACCTGTTATGAAGTTACTTGCTTCAGCTATTTCAAATGCCAAACAAGCTGGAATCAAAGAGGATGACCTTTTTGTTGAAAATGTTACAGTTAATAAAGGGATTGTTCTAAAGCGTTCAATGCCACGAGCTCGTGGAAGTGCTTCCCGTATTAATAAACGCACCAGTCATGTTATGCTAACTTTGATCGAAAAAGTATTAGCCAAGAAGGCTACCTCCGCCAAGGTTACGGCGGGTCGAGGAAAGAAAACAAAGCCAGTTAAAAAATTAGAATCTAAAGATTAATATTTATATATGTCAAAAGTTGTTCACCCATATGCTCATAGATTAGTAACTCTCCGCGATTGGAAATCACGTTGGTTTGCTGATAAAAAATACAAAACTCTTTTAAAAAGTGATGTAGTTATTCGTGAATTTCTAACAAGGAAGCTTCGCGGTTTTTATATTTCTCGAGTTGAGATTGAGCGTAATGCCAAAGCTACAAAAATTATGATTCACACTTCACGTCCAGGTATGATTATTGGCCGAGGAGGAGATGGGGTAAACAAATTAAAGAGTGAATTAGTGAAAGCTCTTAATAAAAAAGATGTCGCTATTCCTGAAGATTTCAAGCTTGATATTGTCGAAGTTACAAATCCAGATGCTGATGCCACAATCGTTGCTTGTTCTATTGCTGAAGGACTAGAGAAGCGTCTTCCATTTCGCCGAGTTATGAAGCAAGCAATAGAGAAAGTAATGTCAGCTCGTGGAGTCAAAGGAGCTCGTATATATTTGGGTGGACGTTTGGCTGGGGCTGAGATTGCCCGCAGTGAGCAGATAAAGCGTGGCTCAATTCCACTTCAAACATTCCGTGCTGATGTTGATTTTGCTCGTGAGAAAGCTCACATGAGTTATGGAGATATTGGAATTAAAGTTTGGATATATCGTGGAGAAATTTTTTCTGATCAAGTCGGATCTGCTTCGGGCAGAAATGAAAAGTTTAATAAATAATTTTTATGTTAGTACCCAAAAAAGTAAAATTTAGAAAATGGCAAACAGGACGCACCGATATGACAAAGGTGACTCCTGATACACGTGGAACAACAATTTCATTTGGGGCATTTGGATTGAAAGCAACTTCTGGTGGACGAATTCGTTCAAATCAGATAGAATCAGCCCGTAAAGTTACTTCCCGAACTCTTGGTAAGACTGGCAGGATGTGGATTCGAATTTTCCCTGATAGACCTTTTACTGCAAAACCAGCTGAGGTTGGAATGGGAAAAGGTAAAGGAGACCCACAAGGATATTGTTTAGATATTCGACCAGGGAGGATAATATTTGAAGTCGATGGAGTTCCAGAAGTAACAGCCAAAGAAGCACTAAGAAAAGCCGGAACAAAATTACCAGTTACTACTCGGGTGGTTGCTCGATAAAATTATGGAAAAACAAAACAAAAAAACAAATAAAGTTCTAAAAGGAGTAGTTGTCTCAGACAAAATGGATAAAACTGTGGTTGTTAAAGTTTCCCGCTTTGTTGAGCACAAGAAATATGGTAAACGCATAAAAAAGACAAAGAAATACAAGGCTCATGATGAAGGTAATATTAAAAAAATTGGAGATGTCGTCGAAATAGAAGAAACAAAGCCAATATCGAAAGATAAGCATTTTAAAGTAATTTAAATATATGATTCAAGACGGAACAATAGTAAATATCACAGACAATGCCGGCGGTAAGGTTGGCAAGGTTTTCAAAATACTTGGTTCTTCGAAGCGTCGCTATGCTTCGATTGGTGACAAGGTAATTATTTCAGTAAAAATTGCTGAACCAAGAAAAATAATCAAGAAAAAAGATGTCTGCCAAGCCGTTGTTGTTCGAACAGTAAAAACCTTCAGAAGAAAAGACGGTTCTTATATTAGCTTTGATGACAATGCTGTCGTGATTTTAGAAAAGGATAAACTTGATCCAAAGGGTGGACGTGTCTTCGGACCAATTCCAAGAGAATTAGCTGAGCGCGGTTACCAAAAGATTATTTCATTAGCCCAAGAAGTTATATAAATAATTAAGAATTAATAATTAACAATTACGAATTTAAATACAATGAAGATTAAGAAAGGAGACAATGTAATAGTTATATCTGGAAGCAACAAGGGAAAGAAGGGAAAGGTTTTAAAATCAATTCCGACTATGAATAAAGTTGTTGTTGAAGGAGTCAATGTTCGAAAAAAGGCTCATCGTTCAAAAAAGAAAGGTGACCCAAGTCAGATTCTTGAGATAGCGATGCCTATTCACGTATCAAATGTTAAAAAAGTTGATTAAAATTATTTATGGAAACAATTAGACAAAAAGAAAAAAAATCATATAGTTCGCTTAAAGCCAAATATGGATACAAAAATGTTATGGCTTCACCTCGACTTGTGAAGGTGGTGATTTCGAGTGGAACAGGTTCGGGAATTAAGCGCAATAAAGATTATAATAATCTTGTTATTGATCGCCTTACAAAGATTACTGGACAAAAGCCCGCAACCAAGAGTGCCAAGAAATCGATTGCTAGTTTTAAGATTCGTCTTGGAGACCCGGTTGGAGTAATGGTTACTCTTCGTGGAGCTCGGATGTATGGATTTTTAGATAAACTAATCAATGTTGCTATTCCTCGTACGAAAGATTTTCGTGGAATTGATAAAAAAATTGTTGATAATATCGGAAACTTAACAATGAGTATTAAAGAGCACACAATTTTCCCTGAAACAGGAGATGAAGAACTGAAAGATGTCTTTGGTCTTGCGGTGACAATTGTTACAACTGCCAAAACAAAAGACGAAGCGACTGATTTTTTCCAAATGATAGGTGTTCCATTTAAAAAATAAAAATGAAATAGCCCCGCCGACAGCTGTCGGCGGGGCTATTTCATTAATAAGCTTGCAATTAAAGGGTTTTATCTATTGACTTTTACACCTAATCATGCTATACTATAAGTAGTATGTAGTTCTTTGAAAATTTTCATAATATTTGTTTTAAAGAATAGTGAATTGCCCTGGATTATTAGACATTTAATAGCTCAAGGTAATTCACTATTCACTCACAATTTAAAAACAAATATTATTATGAAAAATGTTAGATTATTCTCATTCTTTGCAATCATCATCATGATGATTGTTGCCACATCATCAGCCAGCGCTCAGCAGACACGGATTGAACGTAAATTCAACCGACATTTTTACTGGGAAAAACCCGTTTTCCTTTCCGGAGATAGTATATCGGAGATTACACCAAATATTGGTCAAGGTGGAACGTTCAGGACCTGTATAATATACTCATTCAAAAAGCATACCAGCCAAAGGTTGGTATTAAAATTTGCTGAGTATATGAACTACACCTTGCCCAAGAAAAGCGATCTGAAATCACTTATAGCCATGAAACATAGGTCGCTTTTCCTCGATTACAACCGGATTATCGGTTATAATTATGACCAATTTTTGGGTATCGACTATGACTCTGGCGAAAAAACAACACCGTATATTTGTTTTAAAAATAATCAATGGTCGGTTGGTGACATTATCGTAAAAGTCGAAGGAAGAAGAGGATATCAAACGATTTTTTTCGAATATTTGCCATGGTGGGATAAATAATATTGCAAATAATCCCAAACTTCAAGGCCTGTCAGAATTTCTGGCAGGTCTTTTTTATTGCAAAAAGTCCTTATTTTGTCAGGTTAAATCTCTTGACTTTTTTACCCAATTATGCTATACTATAAGGAGTGTTTAGTTCTTTGAAAATTTTCATAATTTTTGTTTTGAGGAGAAATAGTGAATTGCCTTGAATTATTAGACATTTAGTAGCTTAAGGTAATTCACTATTCACTCATTTTAAAAAACAAAACACTATGAAAACAACAACATTTGTAGGATTAATTGCTTGTATTGTAGCCTGTATTGTAGCCGGATTATTGTTCTGGTGGATTATGTTCGGAAACAACCCACAATCCAGTAAAAAAGAGTTGGCTAATGCCATGGAAGAAATCATCTCCAGGGCACAGGTCCTTTATGATAGTAATTATTATGTTGCGGACTCGACAGAAGTAATAAACGTTCGCGATATCCATCGCCGATTCACTGAATGGAATTTACTCGAGCTTGAACTTGGAGGTCATCAAACAACAAGTGGACTCGCTTATGAGTATGATGTAGATAATGATTATTATTCCGATGGTGAATTAACCCAAAACATTTTTTTCTATCTTAGCAATGATTCAACTAAGATAATAATGCACCAGTTTGTATTTGCTGATTATGAAGGGGCCTCCGGCGCACATCTTCCCAAGTACCGTGAATTCCGGAATGCTGATGATTTTACTGAAAAAGCCGGCCGGTTGATTGATTACCGACTTGAAAACCTGGCCAGTACGGAAGATCCTAACCTCCTCGACTACTATCCAGCGTTTAACTGGAGAAATATGAATCTTGGTTTCAAGGATTATGAAGAGGGTTATAAATACAAAGAGTAACCCTTCTTGTCTTGCCAATACTTAAAGACCCCGCACAATCGCGGGGTTTTTTTTATTTGACACTCTCTCCTCTATTTGCTAGTATAGGAGCACATAGGTTTTGGATCCGTTTGTCTCCTTGATGGCCTTGAGAAATCAATACCATTAAGAAAATAAACGAGATATCACACTTATGAGGGGTAGTGCCCGAAATATTTTTTTACTTGTCCCGTACTAAATTTTTGATTATTTGATATCGTCAAAAAACATAGTACAAGGGTTAAAGGTTAAATAAAATATATATTAATATTAAAATTTTAGTACTGGGATGGCAAAAAAATCAGTTATTGCAAGACACATAAAGAAATCAAAATTTAGCACACGAGAAACAAATCGTTGTTTTCGTTGTGGCCGTGGACATGCTTATATGAGAGATTTCGGACTATGCCGTATTTGTTTCCGTGAACTTGCTAACGAAGGCATGCTTCCAGGAGTAAGAAAATCAAGTTGGTAATATAAATAAAGTGCGCTAGGAATTGCCTTGGGCTCAATAAAGGCAAAACCTAACACTCAAAATTAAAATTATGGATCAAATAGCAAACATGATGAATATGATAAAAAATGCAGGGCGAGCTCACCACGAGTTTGTTGTTGTTCCTCATTCAAAACTCAAATTTTCTATTGCTGAATGCCTAGTTAAAGAAGGTTATTTGAAGGGAGTTACCAAGAAAACTAAAAAAGGGTTTCCGACTATCGAATTGGAATTGGCTTATGTAGAAGATGGAGCCCCAAGAGTAACCGACGTTGATCGCATTTCCAAATCATCTTGTCGTGTTTATAAAGGAGTAAAAGATATAAAGAGAAGTCATGGATTAACAGTTCTTTCTACCCCCAAGGGTATTTTGACTGATAAAGAAGCTAGAAAAGAAATGGTCGGAGGAGAAGTATTATTTAGACTATGGTAATCATTATTAATTAAGAATTAATAATTACGAATTAAGAATTAAACGAGATATTAAAATTTATGAGTAGAATCGGAAAACAAACAGTTATAGTTCCCGCCGGTACAGAAGTTAAACTCTCTGGAACTACTTTTTCTGTGAAGGGCCCAAAAGGGACTCTTGTTCGTGATTTCCCTGGCGAAGTAACTATCCATATCAATGGTAATGAAATAACTTTTACTCCTAATAAAGAAGGAGATCGAAGTATTAATGCTCTATGGGGTGCATATGCTTCGCATGTTAAGAATATGGTAGATGGAGTCAATGAAGGTTACACCAAGAAACTTATTTTAGAAGGAGTTGGTTTCAAATCTGAAGTTGCCGGGCAAACTCTTAATCTAGCTTTAGGTTTTTCTCATCCAGTTAAAGTTACAATTCCCGCTGGCATTACTGTAACTGCTGAAAAGAATAATATTACTGTTTCGGGTATTGATAAAGAGTTAGTTGGTTTATTTACGGCCTCGGTTCGTGCCATGAAAAAACCAGAACCTTATAAAGGGAAAGGATTCCGTTATTCTGATGAAGTTATTCGTCGTAAGCAAGGTAAGAAAGCAGCGTAGATAATTAAGAATTAATAATTACGAATTAAGAATTAAAATACGAATTATAAATTCAAAAAAATGCAATGAAAAACAAGAAAATAGAAAAAAGAATAAGATTGAAGAAGAAAATAAGGACTAAAATTTTTGGTACAACAAAATGTCCACGTCTTTCTGTTTTTCGTTCCAATAATTATATTTACGCGCAAGTCATTGATGACTTGAATCACAATACACTTATTGCTTCTTCGGATATGAATTTAAAAAAAGGAACAAAGACTGAACGAGCAAAAAATATTGGAGAAGAAGTTGCCAAAAAAGCGATTGAAAAAGGAATTAAGACATGTGTTTTTGATCGCAATGGATTTAAATATACTGGCCGAATAAAAGCTCTAGCTGATGGAGCTCGAACTGGAGGTCTCAAGTTTTAATTTTTCATAATTGATATAATAAACATATGGATACAACAAAGCCAAAACAAAATACAAACAATAACCGCGGTTCAAATAAACCAGTCTTTTCAAATAAGAAAGGAGAAGGAGATAATCGTCGTTCACGACCATCTTTTGAGAGACCAAAGCCAGAATTTGATCAAAAAATGGTTTCGATTCGTCGAGTTACTCGTGTGGTTGCTGGTGGTCGCCGAATGACATTTGCTGTGGCTATAGCGATTGGCGATAAAAAAGGCTCAGTAGGTCTAGGAACTGGTAAGGGGGGAGATACAGCTGTGGCGATTGCCAAAGCTCTTCGTCAGGCAAAGAAAAATATGTTTAAGATTAAAACAACCAAAGAAATGTCTATTCCTCATGAAGTTTCAGGAAAGTTTGCAAGCTCCAAATTAACTATAATGCCAAACCGAGGGAAAGGGTTAGTTTCAGGAAGTACTGTTCGCGATATGCTCACTTTAGCTGGTATTAAAAATGTTACTGCCAAATTACATTCTGGAAGTAAAAATAAATTGAACAATGCTCGAGTTGCTTATAAGACACTTTATCAACTTCGCGATAAAACTGGAGGAGTTGCTAAAGTAGCCCCTGCTTTTATTGATGAACAAGTTAAAGAAGAAGTTAAATAAATTTTATGCAATTACACACACTAAAAAGAGAACATCCAAATAAAAAATCCAGACAAGTTGGTCGTGGAGGAACTCGAGGTAAAACATCTGGTCGTGGAGGAAAGGGGCAGACTGCTCGTGCCGGAAATAAGCGTCGTCCACAAATGCGTGATATAATTAAAAAGTTACCTAAACAAAGAGGGTATCGCTTTAAATCTTTTGCCGTTAAGTTTTCACCAGTCAATGTTGGAGCTTTGAATGTTTTTGACGCGGAGACAGTCATTAATCCAGAAATACTATTTACCAAAAATCTTGTTCGTCGTGTCAGGGGGTCACTTCCAAATGTTAAAATTCTTGGAACGGGAGAAATTAGTAAGAAACTCACAATTACAGGTTGCAAAGTTTCAACTAGTGCTCGCCTCAAGATTGAAAAAGCTGGAGGAACTATAAAATAATTATGGAAATTGTTTTCAATAAAATAAAAGCAATATTTACAGATAAAACATTGAGAAATCGTGTTTTATTTGTGCTCGGAGCTCTTGTTGTTTTCCGACTTCTTTCCGCTATTCCAATTCCAGGAGTTGATGCTATCAAACTTCAAAATTTTATAACCAATAATCAATTTGTTGGGGTTTTAAATATTTTCTCTGGTGGTGGACTTTCGACTTTATCAATTATCATGCTTGGTGTTGGTCCATACATTACATCTTCGATTATCATGCAACTTTTGACTATCATGTCTCCTCGTTTGAAGGCTATGTATCAAGAAGATGGTGAGATTGGACGCAAGAAATTTACTCAATTTAGTAGAATGCTTACTATTCCACTTGCGATTGTTCAAGGTTTGGCGTTATTAGTTTTACTACGCAAACAAGGAATCATGATTGATGCATCACTATTTGGAACATTCACTAACCTTTCAGTTATCGTGGCGGGCTCAATGCTCATTATGTGGATTGGTGAACTTGTTTCTGAGTTTGGAATTGGTAATGGTGTCTCACTCATAATTTTTGCTGGGATTGTCGCCAGTATTCCGACCGAGATTTCCAGATTTTTCTTTACTTTTGATATGTCCAATTTGCCAGTTTACATCCTATTCTTAGCTGTTGGCTTATTAATCGTGGCAGGAGTTGTGGTTGTTTCAGAAGCTGAGCGTCCAGTGCCAGTGACTTATGCTAAACAAGTCAGGGGTGATCATGTGGCCGGAGGAACACAGACATATCTACCAATTCGTATCAATCAAGCGGGAGTTATTCCAATAATTTTTGCTCTGTCTATTTTGCTTTTCCCTCAGTTGATAGGAAATTTCTTTGCGGGAATGGAAAGCCCAACACTTTTGGCAATTTCTCGAGCAATGCTTTGGTTTGTGCAGAATACTTGGTTGTATGCCATTTTCTATTTCATATTTGTTTTCCTATTTACCTACTTTTATACAGCTGTTACTTTTGATCCAGAACAATTATCTACAAACCTGCAGAAGAATGGAGCTTTTGTTCCAGGTATTCGTCCAGGTCAAGCTACCAAAGAATATATTTCTAAAATTCTAATTCGCACAACCACAATGGGAGCAGTCTTTCTTGGTGTCATTGCTGTGCTTCCACTTATTATTCGAGCAGTCACTGGCATAAGTGCTTTTGCTATTGGCGGAACAGCTCTCTTGATTGTTGTTTCAGTTGTTCTTGATTTAATTAAGAAAACAGAGGCGCAATTATCAATGAGAGAATATTAAAAAAGACCCACAATCATGGGTCTTTTTTAATGGTCAAGTTTTTAGTATAATACATGAATATGCAAAAAAAACCGTGTACATTTATGTTTTTTGGAATAGTTGGGTCAGGGAAAGGGACTCAAGTAGAATTTTTACAACAATACTTAAAAGAAAAAAATATTGCTAATGATATTTTATACACTTCGACAGGAGTAGAATATAGAAAATTAATTGAAAGTGGAAGTTATACGGGATCAAAAGTAAAAACAAGTTTAGAAAAAGGTTTTCTTCAGCCTGATTTTTTAACAATCAGTTTATTCACAAATATTTTAACGACGAACATGAAAGAAGAAACGTGTCTTATCGCGGATGGTTTTCCTCGTACAATTGAGCAATCGGAATCTTTTGCTCATATGATGGAATTTTATAATCGTGAAGATATAAAAATTGTGTATATTGAATTAAGCAAAGAAGAAGCGGTGAAAAGAATGAAACTGCGAGGAAGAGCAGATGATACGGATGATGGGATTAGCAAGCGTTTCGACGAATATGTTAATAATGTGATTCCATCGATGAATTATTTTAAAGGAAAAGAAAATTATACAATTTACACCATAAATGGCGATCAAAGCAAGGAAGATGTTCATAAAGAAATTATTAATTCCCTTGGATTATAAAATATATGGATAAAAAGAAACAAATTATAATTTCTCTTGGTGGTTCGCTTATCGTTCAAGATGAAGTTGATGCAGACTTTTTGAAATTATTTGTAACAACAATTAAAGAATACGTTTCTCGTGGGTTTACCTTTTTAATTATCACCGGAGGCGGAAAACTTTGTCGTAAATATAATGATTCATTAAAAAAAATCACAGACCCTTCAATTGAGGATCTTGATTGGCTTGGGATCTCGATCACAAGAGTTAATGCTGAACTTGTTAGAATTTGTTTTGAAGATTTAGCTTACGAAAAAGTTGTACTCGATCCAGAAAATATTCCTACAACTGACAAACCAATTATTGTTGGAGGGGGGTGGAGACCAGGGAATAGTAGTGACTTGGCTGCAGTTCGCTCGGCGACAAGTGTCGGAGCAACAAAAATTATAAATCTTTCCAATATTGATTTCGTTTATGACAAAGACCCCAAATTTAATCCCGATGCTAAATCAATCGATAAAATATCATGGGTAGATTTCCGATTACTTTTTCCAAAAGATTGGAAACCAGGAATTAATGCCCCATTTGATCCAATTGCCGCCTATGAAGCCGAAAAACTTGGTTATGAAGTTATAATCCTAAATGGTAAAAAAATAGACAATCTAAGGGCCTATCTCGACGGAGAATCTTTTATTGGGACAGTAATTAAATAATTAATATTTAAATATAAAATACATTATAACCAAACTAGACGATCGTCTAAATAGGTTATAATGTTTTTTAAGAATTATATTAAATCTTTTTCAGTGGCTTTGAAAAATTTTATATATTCAAGAATTTTACGGTCTGATAAATATGTTATAAATTCCTTAGGAAGAGTTGGACCGAACCAGACGCTTTTCTGAATAAGAGTAAACCCAAAACCAACGAGTTCATTACGAAGCCAATTTCTATATAATCTTTTTTTCTCCGGGATATCAAAAATTACCAGCATTGTTTTTTGTGGATTTAGTTTTATATTTTTAAAACTAGTAAATTTAATTAATGTTGATTTTTCTTTTTTCAAAAATATTTTTCCTTCTGGGGTAATTTTCCAAATTCCTTTTTCGTTAGAGAGTAACCCCCCTTTCTTCAATTTTGATAATCTGTTCCTAAGCACCTGGCTGTTATCTTTTGGGTTGCTTTCATTTGGATAGATTAAATCATATATTGCCCCATATCCACCAGGGTAATTGCTTATTGCGTGTAATGTTTCTTTTATCATATTCATAATCTGCTTATTATAACCTATTCAGACGATCGTCACAACAGGTTATAAAGGATATTATATATTTTAGTATTATTTAGTATAATTAAGATTATGAAAGAAGAAACTAGGGTTTGTCAGAACTGCAAAAATGACTTTATAATCGAGCCTGATGATTTTTCTTTTTATGAGAAAATTAAAGTTCCTCCGCCGACTTTTTGTCCGGAGTGTAGGAAACAGAGACGTTTAATTTGGTTAAAAGGATTTCGTTTATATAAGAGAAAATGTGATTTGTGTGGAGAAGAAAAAATATCAATGTATCCACCCGATTCACCTTATACGATTTATTGTTCTGATTGTTGGTGGAGTGATAAATGGAATCCTGAAAAATATGCCATGGATTATAATCCCTCTCGTTCATTTTTTGAACAATTAAATGAGCATCTACATCGTGTCCCTATTAGGGGAATTGCTGTTACTAAAAGTACATCAGAATTATCGCCATATACTAATCATTGTGATCATTCTAAGAATTGTTACTTAATTTTCTATTCCGATTATGATGAAGATTGTCAACACGGTTTTTATCTAACTCGAGACAAATCAGTTCTTGATTGTAGTGTCTATTGGGAATGTGAGCAATGCTATGATGGATTAAATGGATTTCGAAATAACAGAGTCCACGGATCTAGGGGCAATGTCCATACATCACTTGATTGTTTTTTTATTCGTGATGCAAAAAATTCACAATATTGTTTTGGATCTTCTAATTTATATAATAAGAAATATGTTTTCTTTAATGAACAACTTACCAAAGAAAATTATAAAGAACAAATAAAAAGTATAGACCTTGGCTCTTACAAAACATATCAAGAAATAAAAATTAAAGCAGAAGAAATTTGGAAGAACTCGATTCCAAATCCATGTTATGACTATATGTTTAATAAAGATTGTACTGGCAACTATGTGTTTTATTCTAAAAATTGTAAAGAATGTTACGACTCAGGGTATTGTGAAGATTGTAAATATATGATGCTTATTAAAACACCGAGTGTTAAAGATAGTTATGATTATATTGATTGGGGAGAAGGGGCAGAAAGAATATATGAATGTATTACAGTTGGAAACAAAGTTTCTGATGTACGATTTAGTCAGGATATACACAATGGTCACCATATAGAATATTCAAAAAGTTGTATGGGGGGAGCGTTTCTATTTGGTTGTTCAGGGATACGAAATAAAGAATATTATATTTTAAATAAAAAATACGACCCAAAAACTTTTGATGAGCTTAGAAAAAAAATTATATTCGATATGGAAAGAAATCCATATGAAAATAAAAATGGGATAATATATAAATACGGTGATTTTTTCCAATGGAGTTTTCTCCACATGATTATAACGATACCTTTGCCTATTTATTTAATCCTTTATCCAAAAAAGAAGTTATATTAAAAGAACTATCTTGGGCAGACATTCCTATCAGCGAACATTTAATAACAATGAATTTTATTGATTTACCTGATAATATCAGAGACATAAAAGATGATATATTAAATGAATCAATTAAATGTGCAACTTGTCCTCGAGGATACAAAATAACAAATCAAGAACTTCAATTTTTAAGACAACACAATCTTCCACTTCCACGTCGTTGTCCTTTTTGTAGAATTGAAAATAAGATAAAAAGATGGGCGCAACAGATGTCTTTAATAGAAAGAAAATGTAATAAATGTAGAAATGTTTTTAAAACTAATTATCATCAAAAAGAAGCCCCTATTATTTACTGTAAAGAATGTTATAAAAAGGAATATTTTTAATTGCTTATTTAGCAAAATTCATCTAGTATAGAATTTATATGTCAGTCATTATCAAAACACTAGAAGAAATAGAGATAATTCGTGAAGGAGGGAAGAGGTTGGCTTTTGTTTTGGCAGAAACTGTTAAACAAGTTAAGCCTGGTATTTCTACTTACGAGCTTGATCAATTTGCTTATAAACTTATAAAAGACGGAGGAGATGTTCCAGCTTTTTTGGATTATAAACCAGAGGGAGCAGTAAGTGGCTATCCGGCAACTCTTTGCACTTCAGTCAACAATGAGATAGTTCATTGTGTTCCGGGTAAAAATAAAATCTTAAAAGAGGGAGATATTGTTTCTTTAGACCTTGGGATAAATCACAAAGGTCTTTTCACTGACCATGCTGTCACGGTGCCTGTTGGGAAAATTTCAAAAAAAGACCAAGCTCTTATCGATGACACAAAAAAGGCGCTTGAAATCGGTATCTGGGCGGCTCGTGGTGGAGCGACCGTGGGTGATATAGGGCATGCAATAGAATCATTCGTCCATGGGCGTTATGGGATAGTAAGAGAGCTTGCAGGGCATGGAGTCGGGAAAGCAGTCCACGAGGATCCTTATATTCCGAATTATGGAAAGGCAGGAAAGGGGCAAAAATTAATTCCAGGGATGGTTGTCGCGATTGAACCAATGCTAAATATCGGCAAGGATAATATTGTAAATGGTTCTGATGGATATACAATAAAAACAGCTGACGGTTCGCGATCAGCACACTTTGAACATACAATTTTAATAACTGAAGGAGAGGCGGAAATTTTAACTCAACTTTAAAACAAAAAATCCCCCGAGCGGGGGATTTTTTATTATGTTGCAATTTAGTTTGTAAGCCCAGTTTTTTCAACATTCCAATTGGTATTTTTTTCTGGTTGATAAAATGCGTGGTACATTCCCTTTTCATCTTTTTTCCCAGATAACGAACCCAGATAATTATCTTTTGAAGCTTCAGCCATAATATTTTCCAAATCCTTCATAGTAACTTCAAAATCTGGCTTTATTGCCCAAACGGGGATCTTTTCTTTGGCTGTTGCGAAAAAATTTCCCACAGAAGATTTCCCCAAAAAAACTTGTCCCAAAGAATCTGCTATTTTTTGTCGAACACTCATTAATTCTTTGGCATGTTTTTCTTGTTTATCAATAAAATCTAACATCTGTTGTTGCAACATCTCATTTTTACTGAAGGCGTCTTCTTTGGTTCCTAGTGTATCTCCTACTTTTGCACCTTCTCGAGCTAATTCTACAGAAGCGTCAGGGATTGTGCCCATTTCACCTTCGATTTGTTGTGCAGTTTTGTTTGCAAAATCTTGACTTTGCTGAGATACACCTTCTTTTTTTTCTACTGTAGTGGATGATGGCTTTTCTTCATATTTGTTCACTAATAATGGCTTTTCTTTTCCGTACATATATTTTTCTTTTTTTGATTAAATTTAATATAATTACCGACTTTTGGTATTATATTAAACTTTCTAAGATAAGTCAAAGACAAAAATCGACTAAAATTATCCTCATTGTGTATCGATTGTGCTATAATAATCTCATATGTTGGAAGGATTAAACTTAAACAACGCACCCAAATTCAAAACTCCACAAGAAGAATTGGAATTTTTGCGGGCACATATTGCTGAACGAGAGAAAGCCATTAGTGGACAAGGTCAAGAAGTGAACAAAGAGCAACTTGCTCACAATGTGATAAATGAATATAAAAAATATGAGCCGGAAGAAGTCATGCACAAAAGTGCTGTTGTCAAACAGAATGTTATCGAAGAATTAGTTTTAAGATTAAAACCAGAAACTCACGATAACAAAATGGAAGAATTACTCGGCATTTTACTTGATAAGGGGATTTCAAATGCACTTTCTGTTGTCGAAAAAATGAATAATCCACACATTGATGATGACTTCCACCGTTTTCTTGTTCAATATTTATACAGTACCCACAAAGTTCCAGGACTGAAAGAAGGAACGCCACTTTTCAAATCACTTGATATGCGACTTTTTGAAATAACTCTTCCTGATATTGATGATGAGACAGGTAATAAAAAAGGATTGAAAGAATTATTGAGTGCAATGGAGCAATTTTACGCAGGTATGCACTCAGTCGGCGAGGGACGGCAGAATTATAGTCGAAATCATTTTACTTTAGAGATTGCTCTTGCTGAAGGTAGTGATAATTTTGTTTTTTATGCTTCTGTCCCAAGTAACAAAGCAGATTTATTTGAAAAACAGTTATTTGGAGTTCATTCTAATGCTAAAATTGTTGAGATTCCAGATGATTATAATATTTTTTCTGAAAATGCATCTGTTGTTGGTTCATATGCCAAGCTTGCCCACCATGATGTTTACCCAATAAAATTATACGATGCGATTGATCATGATCCACTAAATATTATTTTAAATCTTTTTACCAAACTTAAAAAAAGTGGAGAAGGAGCATCTATTCAGTTTACAATTTGCCCTGAAGATGATGAAATAATGAAGAAGTTTCATATTATGCTAGCTGATGTCAAAGAAGGAATGTCGGTTCGAACAGCTGGAAGTTTAACTCGCCAGATAACCAAAGAATTTAAATCATTGGCTGGAGATTTATTTTTAGGTTCATCAAAAAAGAAAGAAGAAAAAAAGGTGAATGATAAGGCGGTAGAAAATATTACCGAAAAGATGAAAAGCACTATCATGGCGGTAAATATCCGTATCGTTGCTTCAGCTGAAAGTGAGTCGCGGGCAAAACAAATTCTTGCAGACGTCGAATCGACATTTAACCAATTCACAGAAGCAGATCGCAATGGATTTAATTTTAGACATCCCGAAGGAAAGGAGTTAACACAACTAGTCCATGATTTTTCTTATCGAACATTCTCAAATGAATATGGAATGCCCCTTAACCTTAAAGAATTAGCGACAATTTTCCATTTTCCATATGGGATTGTTTCTCCACAACTTAAACAAGCAAAGGCGGGTATTGCTCCAGCTCCAATGGAAATGGGAGACCAGGGTATTTTGCTTGGTATAAATAGTTATCATGGCAAAGACACTGAAGTTCGTATGACTCGTGAAGATAGGTTGCGCCACATGTACGTCATCGGACAGACAGGAACTGGTAAGACGACAATTTTGAAGAACATGATTGCCCAAGATATTAAAAATGGTGACGGTTGTTGTTTTATTGATCCACACGGCAGTGATATTCAAGATATTTTAAGTTATATTCCAAGAGAACGTATTGATGATGTTATTTATTTTGACCCAGCATATACTGCACGCCCAATGGGCCTCAACATGCTTGAATATGATCCAAAATATCCTGAGCAGAAGACATTTGTGGTCAACGAACTGATGGCGATTTTCAATAAACTTTTTGACATGAAAGCCACTGGAGGCCCTATGTTTGATCAGTATTTCAAAAATAGTGCTTTCCTTGCGATGGATGATCCTGATCATCCGGCGACTCTTCTTGAAATTAGTCGTATTTTGGGTAATGATGAATATCGTCATGCGCTGATGGCAAAATGTAAAAATCCAATCGTTGTGGAGTTTTGGAAAAATGCCGAAAAAACTACCGGTGATCAATCTATTGCAAACTTTGTCCCCTATATTACTTCCAAGTTCGATAACTTTATTTCGAACGATATCATGCGCCCAGTTGTCCTACAAGAAAAATCAGTATTTAATTTCCGTGAAATAATGGACAATAAAAAGATTTTACTAGTTAATCTTTCAAAAGGAAGACTTGGAGAAGTTAACGCTAACCTTATTGGTTTGTTGTTAGTTGGTAAAATTCAAATGGCCGCCCTTTCTCGTGTTGATATGTATGGCCAGAAAATGAATGATTTTTATCTTTACATCGATGAATTCCAAAATGTCACAACCGATTCTATCGCCTCAATTCTTTCAGAAGCCCGCAAATATCGCTTGTCTTTGACTATTGCTCACCAGTACATCTCACAACTTGAAGAAAATATTAAGAATGCAGTTTTTGGAAACGTTGGATCTATGGCGGTCTATCGTATCAGTACCGAAGATGCAAATTTTGTTGAGCAGAAATTCAAGCCGACATTTACCGCTTCAGATATTATGAAACTAGATAACTTTAATTCTTATGTCAGTATGCTTGTGAATGGGACACCAACAAAACCTTTCAGTATGACTTCACATTGGAGCTTAACACCAAAAGGCAATACCGAAATAGTTGAAAAAATAAAAGAATTATCATATCTTAAGTATGGTCGTCCTCGCGAAGAAATTGAAGAGGAAATAATGGCCAAGTATCGTCGCGAGTAATAATAAAAATGATTTTGATTTAGTGTTTTTTTGTGCTAGAATCACATTATTATTTATTAATAGAATTTATATTATGGTAACTATAGAACGTTCATTAATTATTTTTAAACCAGACGCAGTTCAACGTGGAATTGTTGGAGAAATTTTGGCCCGTTTTGAGAAAATTGGATTAAAAATTGTTGGAGCAAAAATGATTCAACCAGGTTATGATCATTATTTTCATCACTATGAAAATATTGGAAAAATGATTTCTCGTCGTGGGCAAAAAGCTTTTGATGTCACATTATCTATGATGAACGAGGGCCCTGTTATTGCTTTTGTTATGGAGGGTGTTGAGGCAATATCTCTTATCCGTAAAATGGTTGGGGCAACAGAACCCAAAGCAGCTCTTCCTGGAACTATTAGAGGGGATTATTCACACATGAGTTTTGGACATGCCGATGCTAATGATTTAGGTATTCCAAATATAATACATGCCTCAGGCGATGCTTCTGATGCAGAGCAGGAGATAGCGCACTGGTTTTCTGAAGCAGAGCTGTTCTCTTATGAAACAGTTCATGAAAAGTTTACACAAGCAAAAAAGAAATAATAAATCACAAAATCCCCGTAAGGGGATTTTGTGATATGATACAAATATGTACGAAGTTGAAGTAAAAGCAAGGTTAAAAAATAAAGATGAAATAATTAAAAAACTCGAGGATATGGGCTGTTCTTTTGGTGAAGAATTACACCAGATTGACCACATTTTTATTCCAAAAGAGATGGTTTTTCCTCCACCCTATAATGTTCCTGTTTTAAGAGTCAGGAAGCAAAACGATAAAAATATTTTCACTATGAAAATTTCCCAATCCAATAGACAGGACTGCATTGAGCACGAACTCGAGATATCAGATGGAGAAAAAATGCTAGAAATTATGCATCTTATTAACTATAAAAAAGTTCCAGTTGTAAACAAGAAAAGAATTAAGACAAAACTACAGGGGATGGAAATAGTTATTGATGTTGTTGAGAATTTGGGTGAATTTATTGAAGTTGAAAGGATTGTTTCTGAAGAAAATGCAGAATCTAGACAAAAAATTCAAGAAGAATTGCTTAATTTCCTCTCGGATTTAGGAGTTTCAAAAGAGGATCATCTGGCTGGTAGTAAATATGACATTATGCTTTTTGAAAAATACGGAATGGAAGATTTTTAGATAGTTTTTCTTATAAAAAAGCCCAATATAAAAATTTTATTCGCTTATCCCTACCTCGCTTCGCTCGGCGCGCGCCCACACCTACTCATAAAATTTTTATATTGGGTTTTTTCGATATCTTTATTCAAAACTCAATTTGAAGGGCTGTCAAAAGTGTGTTATTTTTGTAAAAACGCTTGTGTAATTATTTTCGGAGGGTATACTCAAGATAGGATTATTTGAAATGTGTTACCTAGAACAATTTTTTAGGGGATATAGAGTTTTAATAAGGAACTGTAAACAATTTTACGTTAACAAATCCCTATTATCCGTAATCCCACCTAGTCTTAGTGCTACGGTAATACAACTTCGATAGTCCTAATAAGAAATTCTTCCATTTTTGGGAGGATTTTTTATTAGGAAAACAAAAAAGATAAACAAAATAGCTCTTCCCAGAGGGTACATCAAATTTCTTACTAGAAATTTGATCAGTTTTCACGCCGTCGCGCTCAAAAGCCCCTCTGATAAGACTATTTTGTTTATCTTTTTATAAGATTATTGAAAAATGGAATTAAAATAGTCTTTGAGAAATACATTGCGCAGGGCGACGGCCCGAGCATAGCAAAAATTCAGCAGAATTTTATGTGCGTATTTCGAGAAGAGCTATTTAAATTCCATTTTTCAACTATATAAGGTATAATTGATTTGATGACAAATGAGACAAATCTAAAAGTGACTTTTTGTTCTGGAGCAGGGACTGTTACCGGAGCAAATTTTTTATTGGAGGGAAATGACAAGAAATTTTTGATTGATTGTGGATTAATTCAGGGAGAAAAAATCGCCGACGACCTAAACTGGGACAAGTTTCCATATGATGCTTCGACTATTGATATTCTTTTTATAACCCATGGACATGTCGATCATATTGGGCGTATTCCAAAGCTTATCAGTGAAGGTTTTAATGGGCGAATAATTTCAGTTGTTCCAACAAAAGAAATTACGGAAGTGATGTTGGCCGACACGGCCCACATTTTATCGAAAGATACAGAATATGATTTGGCAAAAATTTATTCACCAGAGAATATTAAGAAAGCTATGGACCTATGGGAGACATTTGAGTATGGGCAGAAGATAAATATTGACCACGGCTTCCAATTTTCTTTCAAAAATTCTGGGCATATTCTTGGCTCTGGAATGCTGGAAATAATTTATAATGGTAAGAAAATAGTTTTCACAGGGGACCTTGGTAATTCTCCATCGCCATTATTACCGGATAATGAACCAATTGAGAACGTGGATTATTTAATAATGGAATCATGTTATGGAGACCGCAATCACGAACATCGTGATTTGCGTAAAAAGAAGCTTGAAGAAATAATAAGAGAAAATTACACTCGCAAGGGAGTACTTATGATACCGACTTTTTCCCTTGAGCGAACACAAGAATTACTTTATGAAATGAATTCTTTTATTAATGAGAATGATGAAATGTCTAAATTGCCGATATTTCTTGATTCACCACTTTCAATAAAACTCACAGATATTTATTTGAAATATGATAAGTATTTTAATAAAACAGCCCGCGATATAATTGCAACAGGTGATAAACTTTTTGATTTTCCAGGCTTAATAGAAACAATGGAGACAGAAGAATCGAAAGCAATTTTAAAAGTACCCCCACCTAAAATAATTATTGCTGGTAGTGGTATGTCAAAAGGTGGTCGTATAATGCACCATGAAAAGAATTATCTACCTGATAAGAATAATACTATCCTATTGATTGGTTATCAGTCGATTGGGACACTCGGGCGACTTATTTATGATGGAGCTAAAAAAGTCCACATTTTTGGTGAAGAGACTATCGTTCGCGCCCACGTAGAGATGATTAGTGGCTACTCGGGGCACAAAGACTCTGATCATTTAGTTGAATTTGTAGAAAATACAGCTCATACCTTAAAAAAAGTTTTTGTTGTAATGGGAGAACCGAAATCGGCAATGTTTCTGGCTCAGAAGTTGAAAGATAATCTTGGGGTTGATGCTTATACCCCAACAAACAATGAGACAGTTATCCTAAAATGCTAAAATAAAAAAACCCTCCGAGAGGAGGGTTTTTTTATGCGATATTTTTTACAATTCTTTCGAACACTTCTGGGTTATTTTGAGCAATATCAGATAAAATTTTACGGTCAACCATAATATTTTTCTTTTTTAAACCATCAATGAATTTACTGTATGACATTCCAAATGGTCTGATTGCGGCGTTAATTCTAGTAGTCCACAAACTTCTCGCATCTGCTTTTTTGTCTTTGCGATGGGCAAAAGAATAATTCCCTGCGTGTAATAATGCATCTTTAGCTTGTATCTTTTTTGTACTGCGTCCGAAACGGAATCCTTTTGTTTGGGCAAGGATATTCTTTCGGCGCTTATTTTTCATTGTTCCTCTTTTAACTCTTGTCATGTTGATTAATTATTAAATTATTAATTTTTATATTTTTGACGTAGCCAGATATGTACGTCGGTTTCTATTTGAAATAGCAAAATTTGCTGTTTTTTTACCGCCTAATTGTTTTTTTCTAGATTGTTTCGCATTAAAATGATTGAATCCTGGTGCACGAGACAATATCTTACCATTTTTAGTAATTTTTAAACGCTTTGTTAAAGATTTATTTGTTTTAATAGACATATATAATAAGTAGTATGTAGTAGGTAGTATGTAGTAAGGTATTTATTTTTTTAATTTCCTTTCTACTTACTGCTTGCTATTTTCTACTGCTTCTCAATTGTAATTGTTGGACCTTTTGGACCTTTTTTATAATTTTCGGCAATTTTATAATTTTCGGTAATAAGATGAAGAATACGATCTAACCGCTCTTTTAAGAATGCATCTGGCATATATTTGGAACGTCCTGACAAAAATAATTCCACTTTTATACGATGTCCTTCTTTGAGCCATTCTGATGCTTTTCTAGCCTTGAGAGCCAGGTCATTGTCGCCGGTGCCGATTTTTATTTGAACAGCTTTGGTTTCGGTTGTTTTTGCTCCAGCTTTAGCTTTTTTCTGTTTCTTATTTTGTTCGTATTGATACTTACCAAAATTTGCTATTTTGACTATCGGTGGATTAGTATTGGGAGAAATTTCAATCAAATCAAGTCCTTGCGAATCAGCTTGTGCTTGGGCCTCTTTTATACTTAAAACACCAAGATTAACTCCTTCGTTTGAGATTACTCGAACCTCAGAAGCTCGTATTTGATTGTTTATTCTTTCTCTCAATTTTATTGTCCGATAGAAAAATAGATTACCTACCTAATGGGAATATTAGCATAAAGACTATCTTTAGGCAAGTACAGCATGGGCTTCTTTGAATAATTCGGTAATTCTTTCTTTTGTCTGGGCTTCGCCATAAAGACGAACTATTGGCTCAGTATTTGAGGGTCGTAAGTGAATCCAAGAGTTATCAGGGAAGTCGAGGCGAAGGCCATCAAGCTCATTTATAGTTCCGTTTTTGAAATGATTTTTCATCTTCAGATACATTTCTTCTAAACTACCCACAACAGACACTTTGTCTTTGCACATTTCATATTTTGGAAGTGTTTCTAAACATTCGGTGACAGTTTGATCTCTTTCTGCCAATAATTCCAAAATTAAAGCCAAACTAACAAAACTATCGCGAGCCATATTAATAGTGGGGTAAATAATTCCTCCACCACCTTCACCACCAATTATTGCATTGTTCTCTAAAATACCAGCAACGACGTTTGCTTCACCGACTTTTGTCCGGATACATTTGCCACCATATTTTTCGGCAATATCTCTATTCATTTGAGAGGTGGACATATTTACAACAGCGATATTGTTATGGTTTTTAGAAAGAATTGCTTCAACCCCGAGGGCAAGAGTATATTCTTCTGAAATGGCCTCACCTTTTTCATTTATAACAATCAGACGGTCAGCATCGGGGTCGTGAGCAAAGCCAAGGTTGCAATTTTTTTCTTTTACAAGTTGCGCGATATCTCCTAAATTCTCTCGGAGTGGTTCTGGCTTATGGGCAAATTTACCATCAGGAATATTATTAAGAGGAATAAGTTCGACTCCAAGTTGCTCAAATAAATATGGATCAAGGACACAAGCCGAAGCGTTTATCATATCGACAGCCACTTTGAATTTATGAGCTCGAATTTTTTCTACGTTGATATGTTTTAAAATTTGGTCCGCGTGTTCTTTGGGGAAATTGATTTTTTTAATAAACGAAGACAGAATGTTCTTTATGAAAGACTTGCGCAGGCCGACGGGCCGAGCAGAGCAAAAACCCAGTAGGGTTTTATGTGTGCTTTCAGAAAGAATATTCTGTTGGAGTTTATTTTTATTGGTGATTTTTTCATAATTTTCTTTTATTTTTGCCACTTCTTTTTCGTCCGTGAAAAGTGCTTTGTTGGTTACAAATTTTAGTCCATTATATTCTCTCGGATTGTGACTAGCGGTAATGATTATTGCGCTATCGTATTTGTGTTTTCGGACGGCGAAAAGAACGGTCGGAGTTGGGAGAATATCCCCATCAATGAAATTCACACCGAGTTTCTGGAGTGTTCTTGTCACTATTTTTTTAATATCTGGGCCACTTTCGCGACCATCACGCCCGAGAAGAATTGTCGGCTTATCATTTATATCTTCTTTCACAAATTGAATAAAAGCAGAAACATAATTCTCTATAATCAAAGGAGTTAAACTCTCTCCCCAAATCCCGCGATATCCTGAAACTGTAAGTTTTGGTTGTGGTGTCATAATGCCATTTTAGCATAAAAATTGCTATCCAAGATTTTTATATTTGGTATAATATCTGCATATAAGTTCTAAGAGTCGAATTATTAATTTTTAATTAACAATAAAAAAATGAAAGTTATACATGGTATCGCATTTGTTCTAGTTATCATCGGAGGTCTTAATTGGCTTCTTGTGGGTCTCTTTGGTTGGGATGTAGGAATGATTTTTGGAGGACAAGATGCTCTAATCTCTAAAATCATTTACATTCTAGTTGGTTTGTCCGCAATCTTTTTGGTTGCTACTCACTGCAAAGATTGTAAGCACTGTGAAGCTAAAGCAATGCCTACAAGTGCCCCAACAAGTAATCCTATGTAATTGTTTAATACAAAGATTTATTTAATTAAAAATTCCTACACTCGGTGTGGGAATTTTTAATTTTGGTAATAAAAAAAGAGCTTGAAAATTTTTACTAGTAAAAATTTTCAAGCTCGAACATATCGAATACATCAAACGGTTCTTTATCCAAATCAATAACCTCAATGATGATTACATTTGGAGTTTCGATTGAAATATTGTTTATTTTTTTCTCAACATCCTGGTCACGAGATAAATGACAGGGATATAGTGCTTTATCACGAGAATCAAAACATACGATTATTATTTTGATACGGTGTGGATGAATAAGAGTATTATACATCCAGAGTAGGCGAGTGCGTCTACTAAGTGGTTCCAGTGTTCCCATTTTTTTAAGTTTCTTTAAGAGTAGCATATAAAAACGAAAAAGTTAAAGATATAAATAATTTATGAGAAAATTTAAAAGGGAGATTGACTAATGCCAACTCCCTTTTTTATAAGTATTTACCATTCTTCATTTTTATGAATATTTTTTCGTTTTCGACATAATAAATGAGGACAGTCATTTGGTGCGCAATATCGACGGATCTTTTCCAAGTTCACAAAAATAATAAAGATATTTTAGTATTTTCATAGTTTTAGTATTTTTTGTAATTTTACCATTAATCTAAATAAACTCCTAAAATAGAGCAAAAAAGGTGATTTCTTGTTAATTTCTTATTAGTATTACAACGAGAATTGAATAAAAAGAAAAATCCGCTCTGCATAATGAAAAGGGATTTTCCTTTTCTGCAAAAGCGGATTGCCTAATCCTCTTCTTCCGATACTCCAAACATGTTGTCATTTTCCCACTTTTCACCCAAATGCATCCTGTAGTTGTCAGCTTCGGACTGATTGCAGTATTCGCGATTCTTAGTTTCGGGGCTATCTTTTTCAATGGAATATCGCCTGTATAGGAATTGATTTTTTCCATTTAATATTCCAACAACTATTTCATCATCAAAAATATAAAAAATAGAACCTGTTTCGAAATGTGTCGCAAAAGCTAGGGGTGATAGCGACATAACGATACAACCATAATCACTATTGTAACCTTTTCCGGATGTGTATCCTGCTTTCACGGTGATATTTTTGAGAGTATCTTTTTGTTCCCCCCATTTAATATTACTAACATCATCATCAGATAAAGGAAGATTTTCATTTGAATACCATTTCTCAATCGTGAAATAATGATTTTGAGTAATTTTATTTAGGGCATTGATTATTTCTAATCCCGTTTCTGAAGTTAATATTATTTTTTTCATTTTTTCTGGTTTTTTGTGTTTAAAAATTTATTGAATTGTCTTTATTCCATAGAAAGGGGAGCAAAGACAATCCAACAAATTTAATTTAAAACCAAATATCAAAGAACTGACCCAGTAGAATGATAGCATAGATTGACAAAAAAGTCAAGTAAAATAACCCTTACAAAATAAGGTTTAAAATGTTGTGGAGATGTCTGAGTATCTTCCTCTACGAGGACAGTATACCTTTTGATTTCCACGCAAGAAATAGCGGGACCGTGAGTACACTTATCGGCGATTACATCGCCAGGTACTTTTCGATTTGCTTCGCAAATAACGAAAAGTCTTTCGCTTCCCGCCGAAAGCCAAGCAGTTGGCTTTCTCATCTCCACAATTAAAAAACGCCCATTGCTGGACGTTTTTTAATTGTGGAGATGGCGGGAATCGAACCCGCGTGCAAAAGGAACTCTTAGATAATTCTACATGTTTGTTATGTCCACTTGGGTTTAAATGTTTATCCTAGAGGACATACAGGAAAGATAAACACCGAGTCCTAAATTGTCGAATTCTACATCGGACATTTGTAAAATCGTAACCCGATAAATTATGCCCACTCTTTATATCGGATGTCAAAAGAATGAACACTTGCCGGAGCCGTTTAGGCGTAAGCAAGAGCTCTTTGACCTAACCCAAAAGAGTAAGGTGAAAGAACTGAAGCGACTTTGTTTGCACTTAGTCTTTTCCAAGAAGTTTTAAAAGATTCCTGGGTACTTTACATGCATATATAAGAGGATTCATTTTGTCGAAGCCGATCATCCCCAGTATTAAGTAGTAGGTAGTAAGTAGAAAGTAGAAAGGGAAATTAATTCCTTACTACATACTACTTGCTACTTCCTACCCTGTTTTCAAAGTTCTCCTTATCTCTCTATCTGTTTCGCGTTTTTTGATTGTTTCTCTTTTGTCGAATTCTTTTTTCCCGCGAGCCACAGCGATAGAGACTTTTATATAAGGACCCTTACTATATAATGAAATAGGGATGAGAGTCAATCCTTTTTTATCATCTTGATCCGCTAACTTCTTTATTTCTTTTTTTGATAATAATAAGCGACGGGTCCTTTCAGGGTCGTATCCAAGATCCATATTGTGTGGTTGGTAAGGAGGAATTTTCATATTTATGATATACGCTTCACCACCACGGACGATACAAAAAGCCGAGTTAATATTCCCGCTTCCACTCTTGATTGATTTGACTTCATGCCCGAGTAATTCAATACCAGCCTCGTAAGTATCCTCGATGCTGTAATTAAAGTGAGCTTTTCTGTTGTCTATATATACGGCCATCCTTATATGTTATCAGCAAATAGCAATAATATCAAAAATACGACCTTTATTTTTATCCATTTTACGTGTATAATCTAATGCACTATGAAAAATCCAATGAACCAAATAAATCCAAAAATGAAAAATAAATCAGGCTTACCCCAAATGCCCAAGAAGCCAAACATTATAAATCAGATCACTATCGCGATATTTATCTTTATGGGGATTACTTTGCTGTACACCTTCCTAACTAAATCACCAGAAGATATCAAAAGTATAACTATTTCTGATGTTGCCAATGCTATCAAAACTGAGACGCTTACAAGCATAGAAGTCTCTGGTAGTGATGTTAATGTAATTTTCAAAGATGAGACAAAAGGTAAAGCCAAGAAGGAAGTAGAGAGTTCTCTTTCGGAAACACTTTTTAATTATGGAGTAACCCCCGAGGAACTCTCAGCAACTCCGATTGAAATCAAAACGGAATCTGGTTTTGGATATTGGTTACTAAATATTTTGCCATTTCTAATTCCCGTCTTGTTAATTGTTTTCTTTATCTGGATGCTAACTCGCCAAGTCAAAGGTCAGGGCATGCAAGCATTTACTTTTGGTCAATCAAAAGCACGTATTACTGACCCTAACGATAAAAATAACAAAGTTACTTTCAAAGATGTAGCCGGAAGTAAAGAAGCCAAAGAAGAATTAAAAGAAATTGTAGATTTCCTTCGTAACCCTAAAAAGTTTTTGGATATCGGAGCACGAATTCCCAAAGGAGTGTTACTCACTGGCGCGCCAGGGACAGGGAAGACATTACTAGCCAGGGCTGTTGCTGGGGAAGCCAGTGTGCCATTTTTCCATTTGTCCGGAAGTGAATTCGTCGAAATGTTTGTCGGAGTTGGGGCATCACGCGTCCGCGATTTATTCAAAATGGCTAAAAAAGCCGCGCCGTCTATCGTCTTTATTGATGAGATAGATGCTGTCGGTCGAGTGCGAGGAACTGGAGTCGGAGGAGGTAATGATGAGCGTGAACAAACATTAAACCAAATTCTAGTTGAAATGGATGGTTTTGAACCGAATGAGAAAGTTATTGTTATGGCGGCAACAAATAGGTCAGACGTTCTTGACCCAGCACTTCTTCGCCCGGGACGATTTGATCGCCGGGTAGTCCTTGAATTACCAGATAGAAAAGATCGCGAAGAGATACTCGGAATTCATTCTAGAAAAAAGCCGTTTGCTGAGGATGTGGATTTGAAAGTTATCGCTGAGCGCACACCAGGATTTTCGGGTGCGGATTTGTATTCACTGATGAATGAAGGAGCAATACTTGCCGCTCGTGAAGATAGAAAAAAAGTTGCTCAATTTGACCTTATTCGTTCGATTGAAAAAGTGATGATGGGCCCAGAGCGAAAAAGTCATTTACTTTCCAAAAAAGAAAAAGAAATTACAGCTTATCATGAAGCAGGGCATGCATTGCTTGCCTCGATGCTTCCATATGCAGATCCAGTACACAAGGTCTCAATTGTTTCTCGCGGAAGGGCTGGCGGGTATACCCTCAAACTTCCACTTGAAGAGCGACGATTACAAAGTAAAAAAGAATTTATTGATGACATTACCATGTCGCTCGGCGGATACGTGGCCGAAGAGATGATTTTCGGAGATATTACAACAGGCCCATCGAATGATTTACAGGTGGCGACAAATCTTGCTCGTGCAATGGTTACTCGCTGGGGAATGAGTGATGAAATTGGCCCGATTGCTCTTGAAGGGGATGGTGGACGAGTTATGTTTGGTCAAGGAGTAGACGACAAAGAGTATTCTGAGAAGATGAGTTCAGTCATTGATGCTGAAGTTGCAAAAATAATGAATAATTCACTTGCCGAAGCAAAAAGAATTCTCTTAGAGAAGAAAAATATTCTCGATGTAATTGCAAAGAAATTAATTGAAGTAGAAACTCTGGAGCAAAAAGAATACAACGATCTTATCATTGCAAATGGGATAGTTCCGAAAGTTAAAGACACAATATAAAGAAAACCGAGAATATTAAAAAATAAACTCGCTTATCCCTACCTCGCTTCGCTCGGCGCGCGCCCACACCCACTCATTTATTTTTCAATATTCTCGGTTTTCTAAAACTGCCCCGCCTTCGGCGGGGCAGTTTGCAAATATAGTGTTTTTTCTGTAATATATTTCTATAACCAATCCGCCTGTAGCTCAGTTGGTTAGAGCATCGAGCTTATACCTCGAGGGTCCTACGTTCGAATCGTAGCAGGCGGACAATATGAATTTTAACCAACCTAAAATTGAAGACGATTTTTTTGACAAAGAAAAGAAACTCGATTTATCGCAAATAGAAAAGAGATTACCTTTTAAGGAAAGGATAGATGAATTATTTAAAAACAAAGTTTTATATGAAAACGCAGAAGGAAAGAGATATATTGTTCAACCCGGCACAAGAATAGCTGTTATTGCAGATATAAATAGTATAAAAGTGCCTTTTTATCAAAGTAGTAGAGGAACAAGTGGTAAGGTTGGGGGAGAATGGTACCCATTTTTTGGTAACAGAGGATCTTGGTTAATAAAAGGAAAGACGGAAGATTCCAAAAGGGGTTATGATATTCCTGAAATAAAAAAAATGATGGAATATCTGAATCAAGTATTACCGGAATATCTTTATGACAATTTGCTTAATGAAGAACAACAGAAATTATTTAATGATGATATATGGAAATCACAGGTTGGAACAAATGAACAAGTTAAGCAATTACCTTCGAATAAACAATTTATAATAAATGTAAACGAAGCTGCGGAATACATGGCAAAAATTTTAGGATATGAATTAAAGAATGCACCAGGAGAAGATGTTGATCCTAAGCGGTGGGAGTTTCTTAATCAAGTTATAAAATCAATAAAACAAAAACTTGAAATATATAAGGAAATTTAATTTTTTATTCAAAATACGGTTTGAAGTTTTTTGATAAAAAAGACAGGACCACTAAAATTTTGAGCAATGACAGGAATTTATTTTTGGTGTCAATTTCTATGTTAGGATTTTCAATCAAAGTTTGACAATCCCCGTTGGGGGTGTAGAATATGGATATTATAAAACTAATTCATTAAAATTATGGATGAATATAAAGAGCTTTTGGATAAAATAAAAAGAGGCGAAGCGACAGAAGAAGAAAAAAATTCTTTGCTTATAGCCCTCGATGCTTCCTTAGATGCTATGAAAATTCTATTAGAAGCCGTAAAAGAAAAACAGTCGAAACAAAATTAAAAGTCTAGTATTTTAATATGGAAAAACAAAAAAATATAAAACAAAATATTCCAGAATCCCAAGAATTAAAATCAAAATCTCCAGAGATAAGGATTGAAGGAATTGAAAATAAACTTAATGAAGTTGAAAAATTATATAATGAGGTTGGACAAGAAAAAGGAATACAAACTGCTGTTAGGGGAATGTCTCAATATGAATTAGATAAGATGCAGGAGGAAGCTAAAAAAACTCGAAAAGAAAACCTAATAGCTGGAGGTGTATTATTAACTGTAGCTTTTCTTTCTGCTCTTGCTAGTCGCTATCTTTTTGAGGGTGTCACGCTTCACGATTTGAATTATGCTGATAATCTTCGTAATATTATGCAAAATAGTAATCTAACAGCTCTAGAAGCTTTGGCCCCTATAACACATGTAGAAGAAATACCTGCTAAAGTTCAACAACTAGATGCTATCTGTAAAATTGTTCTTGAGGGGGTAGTTGCAGTAGGGATAGCTGGTACTATTCATCTAGTGAGAGAAGGAATAAATGAAGTTAAAAAAGTAAAAAAATTAATGGGACAAAAAACGCAAACGGCTTAATTGTTTTGAAATAATAAAAAAACACCTTACATTAAGGTGTTTTTTTATTCAAAATGCAATTTAATGTTTTTTTGTTTTAGAGTTTCAGCAAGGAGGGGATAGGATTTCAAATCGATATCTTTTTCAATCAAACTAATTGCTTCGGTTCTGGCGGCTTCCACCATTTTAATATTTTTCATAGCCTCCATTCCAAGGTCAGTAATACCCCATTGCTTATCTCCCGATAAAAGTCCGGCGCCTCGGAGGGACAAATCAAGTTCAGCTAGCTCAAAGCCGTTTGAGGCTTTTGTTAGAGCCTTTAACCTTTCTATTGTTTTTTCTGTTTTAGCGTCAGCAAAAAGATAGCAATAAGATTGATATGTTGAACGAATAACTCGTCCGCGAAGTTGGTGGAGTTGAGCCAGGCCAAAACGTTCAGCTCCCTCAATGACAATGACAGTTGCATTTGGGATATTAACTCCAACCTCGATCACTGAAGTTGAAACAAGAATATCAATCAAGTGTTTAGAAAAATCACTCATAACTTTCTCTTTTTTGATTTTTGTCATTTTGCTGTGCATTATTTCAATCCGATAATCTTGAAAAATTTCTTTTTTGAGTCGCTTGGCTTCGCCCGTGACATTTTTCACATCTAATTTTATTTTTTCTTCATCGTCGCTCTCATCAATCTTTGGACAAATAACATAAACTTGCCTGCCACTCTCTAATTCTTTTTTAATTTTTTCATAGGCAACAGCTCTTTTATTTTCAGTCACAATTTCGGTTATTACTTGCTTGCGTCCGGCTGGCATTTCATCAATTATTGAAAGATCCAAATCGCCGTATATTGTCAGTGCTAAAGTTCGAGGTATAGGTGTCGCGGTCATTGAAAGATAATGAGGCGAGTGACCTTCTTTTTTGGCTAACTTCATTCTCTGGTTTGTTCCAAAACGATGTTGTTCGTCAATAATCACAAGACCTAAGTCCTCAAACTCAACTTTTGTCGAGATTAGGGAATGGGTTCCGATAACTATCGGGATTTCACCATTTTTAATCCATTTAAGAAGTTGATTCCTAGCAATAGATGTCCAAGTTTTTATTTGCTTACCATTTTCCCAACTAGCCGATTTACTAGGGAATTTACGACATCCAGAAGAGGTCATAAGAGCAATAGAGATACCAGTGTGTTCAAAATATTTGATAAAATTCTCAAAAAGTTGGACGGCCAGTACTTCCGTTGGAGCCATGTATGCAACCTGTAAATTTCCAAAATCAACCCCAACCGGTCTATTTTTTATAACTGCATAAGCGACGGTTGCGGCGACGAATGTTTTCCCACTACCGACATCACCTTCGATGAGTCGCGACATCGGTTTATCTTTCTTTAAATCATCTAAAATAATTTTGATTGCATTTTCTTGTGAATGAGTTGGTTTAAACGGAAATCTGGAAATAAAATCTTTTATATCTTTATCATGAACCACCATTTTATATGAAAATAATTCTTCGTATCTTTTTCGCTCTTGTTGGCGGGCCAGTTGAATAAAAAATACTTCTTCAAAAGCAAATCTTTTTCTGGCAATCTCGGCGTGCTCTTTTTTCTGTGGTGTATGTATCCAAACAAGGGCAGTGTGTAAGCTAGGCAATTTATATTTTTCTAAAGTTTTCTTATCAAGGTAATCGGGAATATTTTTAACGCAATCATTTTTTAATATTTTCCCAATTGCGTGATACATCCACTTAGAAGTAATTCCTTTTGACTCAGGATAAACAGGAAACCCATATTGTTCCCCGGATTCCTTTTTTTGAAAAAGAGAATCGTGTAAATCAATCGGCAAGATATCTTCTTTGCTGATTTCTGGATTAGTTAAAGTTAATCCATAATTTTTACTCTCAGATATTTTACCAGTTACTCGGACAGTTGTCCCTTCACGTAACATTTTTGCCAGGTATGGCTGATGGAACCAAATAATATTTATTTTTCCTGTTAGATCAGTTATCACTGCTTGGCCCATTGGGATTTTGCTTTTGAATCCTTTTTTTGTTTTTAAATTTGAAATTTGTCCAATGACTGTGGCCAGTTCACCATCCTTGAGTGTATTGATATGACGAAATTCACTAATATCTGTATAACGAGAAGGGAAATAATATAATAAATCGCGGATTGTAATTATTCTAAGTCTGGCGAGGGCTTTTTTTTGATTTATATCAATTCGAAAATGAGATTCGATATTATCGTTTAAATACATAATCTAAGGGAGAAAAATTATTATGACTGGGATCTTCTTTGTATAAAATAAGTCCACCAATAGCAATAAAAATAATAAGAAGAATTATCGCATGTTTTTTGCTGAGTTCTTTTTTCATACTCTTAAATTATAACATATAATAAAAAACCGCCATCAGGCGGATTTTATTTTAGAGTTTTTTTGACGTGTTCGACGAGCTCATCTAGAGTGAAATTTGATTTGACCATAAAATCAGTTGCTCCGAGTTCTTTGGATTTTTTGATATCTTTTTCTTCAGACAAGTTTGAAAAGACAATGACTGGAATATTTTTTGACGCCTCAGTCGATCTGATTTTCTGAAGGACTTCAAAGCCATCAATTCCCGGAAGAATTAAATCCAAGAGAATTATATTTATCTCAGGGTCGGTAATTTTCTTCATGGCTTCTTCACCGGTCGAAGCTGTCACTATCTCATAGCCTTCCTTTTTTAATTTGCCAGCCTCAAGTCCTTGCAGGAAACTGTCGTCTTCGATTATAAGTACTTTTTTCATACGAGGATATTATACTATATTAGTTAAGTAATAGGCAATACAACAAAAAATGTTGTTCCTCCTCCTTCGCCGTTTTCAAACCAGATTTTACCATTATGCTTCTCAATAATATTTTTGGTTGTGAATAATCCCAATCCTGAACCGATTGCATCTTTCTCAATAGCATTTGGTGATCTAAAGAATTTTTTGAAAATATTTTCCTTATCTTCATTTTTAATTCCAATACCTGTGTCATGAACAGAAATTTGAACATTGTTGTCCTTTTGCCCGACGGAGATGAAAATTTTCCCATCTTTATTACTATACTTAATAGCATTTTCAATTAAATTTTGGAAAACAACACGAATCATTTGCTCATCACAGTTAATGAGTGGTATTTGCATATCTGGCTTAAGAAAGATTAATTCAATTTCTTTCTTATTTGTTTCACCGGAGAATTCAAATAGAGTTTGCTCTATAAGATAAATGATATCTATCTTTTTAAATTTATAAGGAATGGAAGCATCTTCACTATGATTGAGAGTTAGTAAATCATTCACAAGCAGAAGCATTCTTTCGTTACTGTTATATGCTTTTTTTATTAATTCATTTTGTTCATTATTGAGTTTACCGACATCTTCATCGATAAACATTTTTAAAATCCATTTAAGAGCCGATAGTGATGTGCGGAGTTGATGAGCAGTAATAGATATAATATCCGATTTTGTTTCACTGATTTTTTTTACTCGCTCAACTTCCTTTTTTAATTTTTCTATTTCATCCATGTAGTGTATTATAGCATAAACAATTGCGGAGCCGACAGGATTCGAACCTGTGAGGGCTTTTACACCCTGCCTCTTTAGCAAAGAGGTACGTTAGACCACTCTGACACGGCTCCCTATATCTGTAATCTATCATTATTATTGAGATTTTTCTAGCATAAGTATATAATGGAAGAATGGATAAGAGGTTTATATATAAAAGAATAGTTTTTAAAAATAAAAAAGAACAGACTGAATTTGTTCAAAATTTAATATATAAATCTAAAAAAGAATTTGATGATTTTGCAAAATTATTAAGTGTTTCATCTAGAACTTTGCGTGATTGGAGAAGCGGAGTAACACGATTACCCTTTGAAACAGTTAAGGGATTGAGTCATCAATACAAAGTTAGAATTCCCGAAATAGAAAAAATTGTATCTTTTAATGAACATTTAAAAATTATTAGTAGTAAGGGTGGAAGAAATAATGTCTTAAAAAACTCTACTGTAGGAGGTAATTTAGAAAAAAGGAAAATTGCTTGGGAGAAGTGGTGGAATTCAAAAGGGCGTTTTGGTAGTCATCCAATTATAAATGTTCGAAAGTCTATATACAAAATAAAGAAATCGAAGAATCTTGCGGAATTCATCGGAATAATGCTTGGAGATGGTGGATTGTCAAAGTATATGGTTAAAATAACTTTAAATAGAAATACAGATAAAAAATATATTAAATTTGTTTCAGATTTAATATGTCAATTATTTAAAATTAAACCATCAATTTATACATATTTGAATGACCCAATAAGAAAATCAGTTGCAGTAATCCAAGTATCTAGGGTAGAACTAGTTGATTATTTAAAGGCTCTCGGCTTGATAGTTGGAAATAAAGTTAAAAATCAAATTGAAGTGCCACAATGGATTCTCAATAATAAGAAATATAGAATTGCCTGTTTAAGAGGACTCATTGATACAGATGGTTGTTTTTATAAAAATATTTATTCTGTAAATAAAAAAAAATATTTTTATAAAAAAATTGCGTTTACCAATAGATCAATACCTCTCCTGCAATTTGTTTTGGATACTTTAAAAGATCTTAATATAAAATGTGTTTTGACTAAGGGGGTGGATGTTAGAATAAATTCTAAAACGCAGGTAAAAAGATATTTAAGTATTGTTGGAACAAATAACCCAAAACACTTGGAAAAATTTAAAATTTAAAGTAACATGAGCTAGTTAGGGATGGGTGGCCGAGAGGCTTAAGGCAGCGGTTTACTAAACCGCCGAACCCTAACCGGTTCCGTGAGTTCGAATCTCACCCCATCCGCAATTAATAAAAATTTAAATTATCTCATCAAAAGTAAACCAATTACGGCTATTAAACTTCCAAAAATTTTTCTCCAAATTCCATCTTTCTCTTTTAAGAAAATTGCAGCAACTATAAACATGATAACTACTTTAAATGTTGTTATTGATGAGACTAAACTTAAATTGGCTACGAAAAAAGTAAGCATCCCCCAAGAAAGATCTTGAATAAATTTTAAAAATCCAGTAATAACCAGATCTTTTTTAGTATAAGTAGTTTTTCCTTTTGAAAAGAAAGCAAGAATTCCAAGCCCTATACATATAGCCCACCAACTTAGTATAAGAGATGCTGTAAATCCTGTAATTTTCATTAATTCACGACTGGCGACCAAAAGTATTGATAGTGAAATTCCGCTAAATATCATTAACCAAAAATATTTATCATATTTCATTTTTCCTATCTTGTGTTTTTTTGAAACAATAACCATTGCAGTAATTAGAAGCAATACCCCAATTATTTGCAATCCCTTAAGTCCTTCTCCAAGAAACACAGTACTTAATAAAATAGTAATAGGGACATAAGTATTACCAAGAACAGAAGTTACTCCAGCTTCAACGTGTCTTTGTGCTGTAAAATAGCTTATATAGTAACCCATTCCACCAACGCTGGAAGCAATTAAAAGTAATGTTATTTTTAACCATGAACCATGTAATTCGAAAGGAGAAAATAAAGGAAGAATTAGAATTAATAAAGAAGAAACGAGAGTAACCTTAAAAGAAAGATCGATTTTATTTCCACCTTCATTTTTTACTGAAAGCCAACGACGTTGAATTGGAGCGATTGTTGCTACAAGAAAATAAAATATATAGGACAATATTATCATACTTGAATTATACATATTTTTTGTTTTCTTACAATTTTGAAATTCGCACGAGATACGTCGTTATGATAATATGGAATTATTAAAAAAAACATCACAGGGCTTGTCGGTGATAAGTCCTAACACAAGTGCCTCCGCATTGACAATTATCATCTCTTGTGTATAATAACCACAAAAGTAAAAGCCCAAAGTTCATTATTAATTATATTTTTTTTTAATTTCCCCCCAGAAACGAACTGAAATAACTAACCTTTAAAACACAAGACAGAATGGGAAAATTAAATGGTCACAGCGTGGCCACAGCAGAGGAGCCAAGAACAAAAACAAGGTACTCAGACGAGGAACTCGAGGAATTCAAGGAGCTTATTATGAGCAAACTTGAAACAGCCAATGAAGATCTGAAATTGCTGATGGAGGCATACCAAGATCCCGGCGGAGAGCATGGAACCAATGACACTTCGCCAACATTCAAGATCCTTGAAGAGGGATACCAGGTCATGTCCAAAGAAGAGAACAGCCGTCTGGCTGGACGCCAGCAGAAGTTCATCAACAATCTCGGGAACGCTTTATTGCGCATAGAGAATAAAACCTATGGCATTTGCAGGGTAACCGGGAAGCTGATCTGCAAGGAAAGGCTGAAGAGTGTACCGCATGCCACGCTTAGCGTTGAAGCCAAGCTTAACCAGAAGTGAAACTGGATGTTAATAAGATTTTAAGATTTAATGTCGCCCACCAGGAGGCGACATTTTTTTATTTAATAATTTTCTTTTTTAATGTTATTATATAGAGCATGAAGTTTACTTTTAATAAATATTGGATGTTTGTCGCAGTATGTATTGTCGTCAATATATTAATTTTTACGGTAATGTCGAATAAATTAGAAAGCTACGTAGCGAAAAGTATTATTGAAAAAAGTATTTATTATGAATAAAATAATCAAACTAACACTCAACCAAAGAATTAAGAAAAGTATCTGGCGGCATATTTACCCAGTGTTTCCATGGTTGCAAAAACATTTTTTAAAATGGCACTTAGCTTGGCATGAAAAGGGCCGTCAGCCTTATCATATTGGCTGGCTTGCTCCTGGAAAAAATTTAAAAGATTTAGAAAAGCATTTACATAATGAATGGAATTTTGGAAACCACTTCGTGGCTTGGACAGATAAATCACAAGTTCTCTCTTGGCGTAAATTAGAAAATTTTGATTACCAATACCACATTCGAGTTTTTCGAGATGGAGAAATAAGGGGGCATTATGAATATACTCCTGAGAGTAAACCGCTTGCTCATTTTACTGAAATGGATGAACAGGCTCGGATAGATGATTTTAAGAAATTTTTAGGTGATTATATCGTCCAACGTAAACATATTTCACATTTGAGACCAGACGTGAACATCGCTCCCGATTCGGAAATTACTATTGACCAGAGTAAAAAATAAATAAAAATAATTCTTGGTAATCAAAAAATAGCCAGTATATATAAAAATTTATTCGCTTATCCCTCTACGCCCTTCGGGCTCCGGCGCGCCCACACCTACTCATAAATTTTTATATATGCTGGTTATTTTTACGTTTTTGAATCTGGGTAAACAATATCCCAAAGGGCGCTTGCGACGTTGTGAGGACGGCCGACAAGAGGGAAGCTGTGTAGGTCAATGAACGGAGCGCTGTTGCATTCGATAACTCCACATTTTGGTTGGTCACGCCAAGAGATAGCGACATCATCCATGATAAAATCTACACCGATCAGTGGGTCATCGAGAACTTTTGCGACTTTTTCCAATAATATTTTATTATCGGGGTGGACGATATCGGTCATGTCAGTAATTCCTCCGCCGACAGATCGGCTGGTCTTTTGTCCGAGAGTTATGATTTCATCTTTTTTAGGGATTGTATTTTCCGTGTGACCAAAGTGAGTTAATTCTTTGATTGCTTCACTGTCTAATTTTAATTGATGGAAAATTGGACCAGTGCGTAGGGGATTTTTATTTTCAATTTCAATTAATTCTTTTACATTATGAATTCCATCACCGATCACATAAGCTGGCTCACGACGCAGAACGGCGATTAATTTCCCACCAATTAATGTCCCCCTGAAAACATACCCAGAAAGTTCCTCTTCAATCATCACCCAAGGGGAAAGTTGGCGAGCTTTCTTGAAAGCAATAATAAATTCTTTTTTATCACTTATGTGAGTTGTAGTATGGCGACTCCTTGAACCCAAATTTGGCTTAGTAATGACTGGTTTTTCTAGAGAGTTAAAAACTTTTAAAGCCTTTCGGACAGAGTGGACAACTCTACCATTTGCAACTTTAATTCCTGCTTTTTTGAAATGTTTTTTCATCTTACCTTTATCATCCATCCATTCCAAACCCTTGGGATTGTATTTATCTGGACGGGGTAAAACATCAAAAAATCTTTTATGTCCTTTGTATTCTGAAACAAAAATATCGTGGCCAATTCCAAATAAACGAAACTCATACATTTTGATACCTCTTTTAATGGCTTCTTCCCAAAGAACTCGAGTTCGGCCACTATCATCTTCTTTTGGTTCATAAGTTATTTTACCGAGTTTTAAAAAAGTTAAAATTTTTGTCAAAGTTGGTCCCAACCAATCGAAAGATGATTCAGGAATAACTTTACCTATCCAATTTGTCCAAGGTTCGAATAATGCACCTAGCAACACAGAGACATAAGCGACAAAATGAATAGTTTGAGCTCCCCCGCAATCTGGACAATAGTTTTTATTTTTTTTCATATATGTATAATAGCATGAAAATTTTTAATTAAAAATTTTCATGCCCTGACCCTAATGCGCCACAGTGAAGCCGATAACTTTTTTGGCTCCAGCCTTTTTAAGAATTTTTATAATCTCAGATATTGTTCCTCCGGTGGTTGTGACATCATCAATAATGATGATAGTTCGGCCACGAATTAAATCAGGATTTATCGTTTCAAAAACTCCTCGAACATTCTGCAAGCGTCTTTTCCTATTTGTAATTTTTGCTTGCGGGGTGGTTTCGATTTTTTTAATAACCAGATTATTTTTTAATTCTAAAACTCCAGGTTCTCCGAAATGACAAAATCCCCGGGCAATGATAAGGGCTTGATTATATCCTCGAGCATGTGTTTTCTTTTTTGAAATAGGTACAGGGACAACATAGATAGATCGGCCCGCGACTTCAGTTTTTAAATCGGCAATCTCTTCAATTAAAGATTCATACAATAATTGCCCCATTTTTTCTCCCAAATAACGCTTATGATAGTATTTTAATTCCCAGATAGCCTTTTTGATCACTGGGTCTCTATAATCAAAGACAGCGATGATATCTCTTTCTGTTTCTCTCTCGGCTGGGCGTATTTTTAATATGCAATTATCACACAGAATTTCATTTTTTGTCCGGCAACCTGTACATTTTGCTGGAAATAAAATATCCAATAGAAATTTTTTAATTGATTTGAGGTATGGGAATGATTTCATTTCTTTATTTTACAATATATATGTTATAATGAATACTGATTAAAAGGATTTAATATGGATAATTCACTAAAAAAAATAATTTCTGAAGGGTTTGCTAGTTTATCGAATGTTTTTAATTCTGATAAATCCAACAAAGAAATACTTGGTATAGACATTGGATCCTCAGCCATAAAAGTTGTGCAACTAAAAAAGAAAAACGGTAAAGCGGTGCTTGAGACGTATGGCATTCTTTCCTTGGGTCCTTATGGGAAAACTGATGTAGGGACAGTCACAAATTTACCAACCGAAGATATCTCTAAAGCTTTACTTGATGTCATCAAAGAAGCCAATGTTACCACCAAGCAAGCAGTCATCTCGATTCCATCACTTTCGAGTTTAATTTTTACTATCTCGCTTCCTAGTAAAGTTGAAGAAAGTCAATTATCAAAAATTGTACCGATTGAGGCGCGTAAATATATTCCTGTGCCAATTTCTGAAGTTACTCTCGATTGGTTCTTAATTCCTCAAGAAGTCGAATCAGTTGAAAGCGATGAAACTAATCAGAATAATGTTCAAACCAAGATAGAAATTTTGGTCGTTGCAATTCATAATGATACATTATCAAAGTATCAAGATATTTTAAAAAAGACCGGATTACAGTCCGATTCTTTTGAAATGGAAATTTTCAGCAATATTCGTTCATCATTTAATCGCGATTTGGCTCCAGTCCTACTCCTTGATTTTGGAGCTTCGAAAACCAAAGCTTCAATCGTTGAAGCTGGAGTTGTCCGAGTTTTCCACGTTATTAATCGAGGTTCACAAGATATCAGTCGAAACATCTCTCAATCATTGAGTGTTACTTTTGAAGAAGCTGAGAAATTAAAACGCGCCGTTGGGCTGGATGCCAAAATTGATGCACGAGTCGAGAATATTGCTCGTTTATCAATCGACTATATTTTTTCTGATGTGAATAGTGTTGTGCTTGCTTATGAGAAGAAGTATAATAAGAATATAAGTAAAGTTGTTTTAGTTGGAGGAGGTTCTTTATTAAAAGGTTTACTAGATCGGGCAAAGGAAAATTTTCATACAGAAGTTGTTTACGGTAATCCTTTTGCAAAAACAGAAGCTCCTGCCTTCCTAGAACCAATTTTAGAAACGAGTGGCCCTGAGTTTACGGTTGCGGTAGGATTGGCCCTTCGTCAATTGTCATAAATATATAACATGGAAAATTCATTTCAAACATCTTTTATCCCCAAGAAGCCTATCACCTCAGCTGTGTCAGATAAGGCACCGAGAAGTCTTTTATTGATTATTGCTATTTTCTTATTAGTTGTCTCTGCTCTCGGGTCGCTTGGGTTATTTGTTTATAAAAATTATTTAACTAAACACAAAGAATCACTTTCATCATCTTTGGCTGTGGTCCGAGATACTTTTGAAAAGGAAACAGTTGATGAATTAAGTTTGTTTAATAAACGCACAGAAACCGCTAAGCAAATTTTAAATAATCATATTGTTTTAACTCCACTTTTTACCCGACTCGGAGAAATTACAATTCCCTCAGTGCAATATACAAGTTTTAGTCATATGACTACTGATAAAGGTTTTGTGGTTCGGATTGACGGGCTAGCTCGGGATTATCGATCAATTGCTCTGCAAGCCGATGCTTTTAATACACCAAAGGGTCAAGTTTTTAAAGATGTAATTTTTTCTGAGATTGTTAAAGATAAAAGTAATAAAATTAGTTTCAAGGTTGAATTCAGTGTCGACCCAACTCTGCTTTCTTATGAGAAAAATAGTTTAATTGAAAAAATACAAAATCCAGTAATTCCCGATCCTGTCTCGATGCCATTATCACCTAGTTTAGAAAATAACACTCCATAATTTTATGATGAGATTAATTCTTTCAATTACATTTATTGTTGTGGCCGTAGCTCTGTTTTTCGTGGCGGTTAATCCGATTTATAGTGATGTAAAGGTGTTGAGAACTGATGTGGCGACTTATAATACAGCGCTCAGTAATTCTACTGAATTACAACAGACTCGCGATTCACTGGTTGAAATATATAAAAATATCAAAAAAGAAGATCGTGATCGCTTAAGTCATTTCTTGCCTAGTACTATTAATAATATTGAATTAATTCTCGAAATTGAAAAAATTGCTAATTTACATGGTTTGCCAATAAAAAATATTTCATTCGATACTAAGAATACAGAGAAGAAGAGTGAGAGTTCAGCAGCTAGTGAAGAAATGGTCGTCGCCGCCGAAGAAGACCCATCCGATTATCTTCCATATGGAGTCTTTACTATGAATTTTGTTATTGAGGGCAAATACGACTCCTTCCTGGTTTTTTTGAATGATTTGGAACATAATCTTCGTTTAGTCGATATTAAGTCAGTTTCTTTCACTGTTCCAGTACCAAGTGCTAACCCAACCGATACAACAAATCCAAATATCTATAGTTATAAATTAGAAGTCAATACCTATTGGCTTAAATAATATGAAAACAAAGTACAACAAATTTTTAATCGTCTCAACACTCTTTCTACTTATTGGTGGTTTTTATTTATATTCTTCACGAGATTTAAAATCAGAAAGTCTAATTCCGGTTGCTTTTGGTAGTTCGTTGGCATCTTCGACAGAAGGGGAATCTGCGACTTCACCACTTGGAAGTGATATTACTTCCGATATTTCTTTTCTTTCAACTTTAGTTGCTTTGAAAACTATCAGTATTGATACAACTTTATTTTCAAATAAATCTTTTAATTTACTTATAGACAATACTGTCAAAATAGAGCCAGTTGTTCCTGGCCGTCCGAATCCTTTTGCTCCAGTCGATAGTAATGGTAATAGTATACCTCAAGGTTCTAGTATTATTACTGAATCAGCGACTCAGATTACTGATAAAACTGCTGTTTTAAATGGAACAATGAATATTACAAATGGGGTGACCGATACTTATTTTAAATACGGGACGACAGAGAATTTGGGTCTCGTAACAACTAAAGTAGAACAATCGCTTGTTGGGACATTTATTAAAAATGTTTTAGGACTAAATCCTAGGACAACTTATTTCTTTAAAGCCTGCGCCAAAGTTAATAATGCTGAGCTTTGTGGAGAAATAGTTTCTTTTACGACTAAATAATTCATGATACTTTTAGAAGAACTTGTAAAACGTGAAATTATAAAAGAAGACCAAATACCTGAAATCGTCAAAATTGCTAATGAAAAATATGAGGGCAGTATTGACCAGGCACTTGTTGTTTTCGATTTAGATGAAGAAAAAATTCTTGAAGTCAAAGGAGATATTTTTGGTGTGCCAATTAAAAAAGTTGACCCGAGAAGTGTTGATCCGACCATCCTAAGATTAATTCCAGTTGATGCAGCTAAAATCTATCATTTTATTCCAATTAATTTAACAGATAATTTTCTAGAAGTTGGGATTGTTGATCCAGAGAATATTCAAGCCATAGATGCGCTGACTTTCATTACCTCCAAATTAAATAAACCATTTAAATTATTTTTGATTGCAACTTCTGTCTACAATAAATTAATAGAAATGTATGAAGGGACAAGTGGTACCGAAGTTGACCAAGCTCTCAGTGAGCTTGATTCTGAGTTTGCAGATTATAATGACAGTGGAGTTATTATTGAAACAAATATTAAATCACCAGATACTCAGAAAGCAGGTGATGAGAAAATAGTTGAAGAAGCGCCGATAGTCAAGATTGTCGCCGTTATTCTCCGTAATGCCACCGAAGGTTTAGCTTCGGATATCCATATAGAAAATACAGGGGATAGAGTCAAAGTGCGTTTTCGTGTTGATGGTATTTTACATACTTCTTTGACTTTACCACTTTCTGTCTATAATGGCGTCGTTGCGCGTATTAAAATTTTGGCGCGATTACGACTCGATGAAAAACGTAAACCACAAGATGGTGGCTTCTCAGCCAAAATTGAAGGCCGAAAAATTGATTTCCGTGTCTCGACTATGCCGGCTTATTATGGAGAAAAGATTGTGATGCGTATTTTGGATTCTCAAAGAGGGATTCAGAAACTCGACGACCTGGGATTGTCAAAAGAGAATTTAGTCCTTATTCGAGATTCATTGTCTCGCCCATATGGATTACTTCTTATTACTGGTCCAACTGGAAGTGGTAAAACAACTACTCTCTACTCAATGTTGAATGAACTCGATAAGGAAGATAAGAATATTGTTTCCCTAGAAGATCCAGTTGAATATAAAATTGATGGAGTTAATCAATCTCAGATTATGCCCGAGATTGGATACACTTTTGCTTCAGGACTCAGGTCAATTCTACGTCAAGACCCCAATATTATATTAGTCGGAGAAATTCGTGATAAAGAAACTGCCGAGCTTGCTATTCAAGCAGCCCTGACCGGGCACTTGGTTCTTTCAACACTTCACACCAATAATTCTGTCGGGGCAATTCCACGTTTGATTGATATGGGAATAGACCCATATCTAATTGCTCCAACTTTGATTCTCTGTATGGCTCAACGTCTAGCTCGCAGAATTCATCCAAATTCTAAACACGAAATTCCGATTGATGAAGCGACCAAATTAATGTTTGATAAACAATTTGCTGATTTGCCAGAAGAATTTAAATCGAAATTAAATATCGGCAACACTATTTATGAAGCGGTGCCGTCGGCCGAATGCGCCTCCGGACTAAAAGGCCGTATATCACTATTTGAAATGTTTAAAATTGATAAGGAGATGCAAGCGATAATCCTCAAACATCCAGTTGAGCAAGATATCTATAAGCTCGCTCGCTCACGTGGAATGCTGACAATTCGTGAAGATGCAATCGTCAAAAGTATTCGAGGAGATATACCACTTCAAGAAGTTTATAACTTTTAAAATATTGACAATTATATTATAATATAAATGTATGGATAAAGAACTTAAAAAGATTCTGATTGTCGACGATGATAGCTTTCTTCTTGATATGTATGCATTGAAATTTAGTAAATCAAATTTTAATGTTTCGACTGCTTTAGGCCCGGAGTTAGCTCTCGAGAAACTTCAGCAAGGACTTTCTCCGGATCTCATTATTTTAGATATTATGATGCCCGTTATGGATGGGTTTGAATTACTTGAGAAAATTAGAAAAGAAAAAATTGCTCCGAATTCCATTATTGTCTTTCTTTCTAATCGTGGACAACAAACAGATATTACTCGCGCCGAAGCGATGGGTGCCTCCGGCTATATTGTCAAAGCTTCGAGTACGCCGAGTGAAGTAGTCGAGAAAGTTGTTAAAATAATAAGTGACGCACACAAAAACTAATATGGAATATAAAAAATTACTCAATGAATTAATTGAAAACCTGATCAATGAAGATGGCTCAGATTTGCATCTTGGTATCGGGCGCAAACCATACATCCGAGTAAATGGCCAACTTATCTCTTTGGTTAACCATAAAGTTATGACTGAAGATGATGTGCTTGGTCTTTTAGAGGAATTGATTGGCAGCGAAAGAGTCAAGAAATTTATCGAAAACAAGGATGTTGATTTCTCGAGTAATTTGAAAGATGGTCAAGTTCAACTCCGAGGCAATGCTTTCTTTCAGCGTGGGCTCGTCTGCATCGCTATCCGGCTAATTCCTAAAGCTAAATCATTTGAAGAATTAAATTTACCGATGATCCTTAAAGATTTCACTATGAAAAAACAAGGATTCTTTCTTGTTGTTGGGCCAGTCGGACAAGGTAAATCAACAACCCTCTCTACGATGATTAATATGATCAATACACAAACCGCAGCACACATTATGACGATCGAAGATCCTATTGAATTCATCTATCAGCCCGACAAATCAATCATCAATCAACGTGAAATTGGTATTGATACGGATGATTTTTTGAAAGCTCTGAAGTCAACTTTCCGTGAAGATGCCAATGTTATTTTAATTGGAGAAATGCGTGATCCATCAACCATCGCCGCTGCGGTGACAGCTGCTGAGACGGGGCACTTGGTCCTTTCAACTCTGCATACCAACAATGCTTCACAAACTATTGATCGTATTATCGACTCATTCCCCGCCGAACAACAAGGCCAGATTCGTTTACAGCTCGCTTCAAGTTTGCTTGGAATATTCTCGCAACGTTTAATTCCGCGGATTGCCGGTGGGCGTATTCCCGCTTATGAACTTTTGATCAATAACAAAGCGATTGCCAATTTAATTCGTGAAAAAAGAACCCATGAGATCGATGTCGTCATTGAAACTTCGTCCCATGAAGGGATGGTTGATATGAACCGATGTCTGATTGATCTTGTGCAGAGGGGAGAAATAAGTCTCGAGAGTGCTTATGAATTTTCTATTAATCCTAAATCATTAGAGCAAATGTTTTAATTATGTTATTCAATTACAAAGCCATCACCAGTACTGGTGAGAATAAAGTTGGGACAATTGATGCAAGTTCGAAAGACTTGGCGATTGTTGCTCTTCAGCGTCGCGGATTTTTCATCTCATCGATTGATGAAGAAAAAGCCAAAAAGGGGATGTTTAATATTTCCTTCTTTGGGCAATCAAAAATAAAAATGAAAGACATCGTCATCATGTCACGACAAATGTCGACGCTCTTTGAATCACAAGTTTCAGCCCTGAAAGCTTTCACTCTGCTCGCTGAGAATAGTGAAAATCAAGCTTTGGTGGCAGTTTTGAATGAAGTTGCAGAAGATATTCGATCAGGAGTTTCGATTTCCGGAGCTTTAGCGAAGCACAAAGTAGTTTTCTCTGATTTTTATGTCAATATGATTCGGGCTGGAGAAGAGACGGGTAAACTTACCCAAACATTTTCTTATTTGGCCGATTATCTCGATCGTCAATATCAACTTACTTCGAAAACTAAAAATGCTCTGATCTACCCAGCCTTTGTTGTCGGTGTTTTCATCCTCGTGATGTGTATGATGTTTGTCTTTATTATTCCAAAACTAGCGCTTATTATTCGAGAATCAAGTGCTGAAATACCATTTTTCACTCGACTTATTATGTCGTTGAGTGACCTTTTTGTCCGTTACGGAGTTTTCATTTTAATTGCAGTAGTTATCTTTGTTGTTTATATTATTCACTATTCCAAATCTCCAGCTGGACGATTATATTTTGACCGATTAAAAATTAACACCCCAGTTTTCAAAAGTATTTACACCAAACTTTATCTTTCAAGAATTTCGGACAATATGGACACTATGCTTTCATCGGGTATCCCGATTGTTCGATCGATTGAGTTGACGAGTGCGGTGGTTGGCAATCGGGTTTTTGAAGGAATATTAAAAGATGTTTCTGAAGCCGTCAAAGGCGGTAGTTCTTTGTCGGATGCTTTTTCTAAACACAAAGAAGTTCCTCCAATTATGCCAGGGATGATAAGAGTGGGGGAGGAGACGGGGTCCCTGGGGAATATTCTAAAAACTCTCGGGCGTTTTTATGCTCGGGAAGTTAACGAAGCCGTCGATACTCTTGTCGGATTAATTGAACCAGTTATGATTGTTATTTTGGGGCTTGGAGTTGGTATCTTATTATCATCAATCTTAATGCCGATTTACAATATCGCCGGTGGAGTATAAATCTCTAAATCCTCCTTACTACTTGCTACTGATTCAAACTTATCCACAGGTCGCATCGCATTGTATTTTTAAGTTAGTTTTATGATATAATGGTATTATTAAAAATAAGGTCGTGTTTCTTATTAAAAAATTATTAATAAAATTTCCGCCATGTGCGGACCCGCATAAAGCGGAAAATATTATGCAAAAAAATAAAGGTTTTACGTTAATTGAATTGTTGGTCGTTATCGCAATCATTGGTATTTTGGCATCAGTCGTTTTGGCAAGTTTGAATACTGCAAGAAATAAGGGTAAGGCAGCAGCTGTTCAATCTACTGTTAGTTCTGCAAGAGTTCAAGCTGAACTTGGTATGACTACTGCAGGAACTTATCTTGATGGTCTTTGCACTAGTACTGCTGATGGAGGTTTAGGTACTTTAGTTACAGCTGCAACTAATGGTGGTGGAACTGTATCGACTTGTGCGCAGAATACAGCTGCACTTACTGCTCCAACAGCTTGGGGATGGGCTATTACATTGCCAGTAGGAGGTAATTTCTGTGTTGATAGTACTGGATTTGCTGGGACTTCTACTGTTGCTCCCGGAACGGAAATTACTGCAACCACTGATGTTGTTTGTGATAACGCCTAATTTATTTAAAAAAATTTATAAAATTGCTTTTTATAAACAGAAAAACCACCCATTGGGTGGTTTTTCTGTTTATAACTTGTTAGATTATATTTTGTTATATGTTATAATTTTGATGGAGAGAGATAAGAATCAATTTCCAAATTTCCAAATATTATTCGCTAAGGTCGTTTTTATTAAAAAATTATTAAAATTTCCGCCAAGTGCGGACCCGCATAAAGCGGAAAATATTATGCAAAAAAATAAAGGTTTTACGTTAATCGAATTGTTGGTCGTTATCGCAATCATTGGTATTTTAGCAGCTATCGTTTTAAGTTCATTAGGAGATGCTCGTAATAAAGGAAAGGATGGAGCTGTAAAAGGTCAAATGGATCAAATAAAAAAACAATCTGAATTATATTATTATTCACAAAGTCCGACTAATATATATTCAGGGTTATGTACAGCCACAGTTGTTAATAAAGGATTAGGGGGAGCCACTGGTCCTGGATTACTCAAGTCAATAGCTGATGCCTCAGGGGTTGATGGTGGTGCAGGTGCTCCTGTTACTTCGAATATAACCGCAGGCACTTATAATAAAGTAACATGTCATGCTGTTGGTGGTACAACCACAGCCTATGCTGTTGAAGCACCATTATCTGATAGTACTTCAGCAATCCCTAAAATGTTTTGTGTTGACAGTACAGGTAAGGCAATCATCACTAGTGTTCCAATAAGTGCATCTGAGTATGATTGTGACTAGTAAAAATTTTACAGGGGTTATGTAAATGAGCAAGAGTATTTTGTAGTTAAAAAACCACCTAGGATTAGGTGGTTTTTTGTTGGGGTGGATGTTATAATAAAAACATGAGTTTACTTATATTTGTCTTCATTTTTTTATTAGGAACTATTATTGGAAGTTTTTTGAATGTTGTCATTTTTCGATTTAATACAGGGCGGAAGATTACCAGAGGAAGGTCTATTTGTATGACTTGTAATAACAATTTGAGATGGTATGAGCTTATTCCCGTTCTTAGTTTTCTGATTCAATCAGGCAAATGTCGTCGTTGTGCTAGCCACATCTCTCATCAATATCCACTTGTCGAATTCGGGACTGGTTTGATTTTTGCGCTTATTGCTTATAAGTTCCTACCTATTCTTTATATGTCTTATTGGTCCTATATCTTTTTTGTTGTGTTTTTTGTTTTTATTTTCTCATTACTGATTGTCATTTCAGTTTACGATATTCGGCATAAAATTATTCCCGATAAATTAGTCATTATTTTTATCGTCCTATCCTTTTTGTCCATTTTTATAAATTTCTCTCCAGTAGGTTCATTTTTCACTTTACCAACTTTGTCTAATTTATTAGCGGGGCCACTTCTTTCTTTACCTTTTGTCCTTCTCTGGTTTTTTTCTAAGGGGCGTTTGATGGGGCTTGGTGACGGCAAGTTAATTCTCGGTATTGGCTGGATGTTGGGGTTAATTGCTGGTCTTTGCGCGGTTATCTTATCGTTTTGGATAGGCACGATTGTGAGTTTGTTATTGATGGGAGCCTCTAAGCGTAAAATTAATATGAAAACAGAGATCCCTTTTGGTCCATTTTTGGCCATCAGTGCTCTCATTACTTTTTTATTCAACTTAAATCTTTTTTCTTTAGTGAATATATTTAATATTAAATAATATTAAAAAATGTTAAAAAATTTTTACAAAAATAAATCTAATTCTGGGCTTGCCTCACCGAAGTCTCAAGGAAACGAAGGCGGGGTGACTCTAATCGAGCTCATTGTTGTCATCTCCATATTTTTAGTCATGTCTTTGATTGTGCTTTTTAATTACGGACAATTTCGTTCAGCCACTTCTATTCAAAATCTAGCGGACGATATCGCTTTGTCTGTCCGTAAAGCTCAAAGTTATGCGATCGGAGTTCGTGGCTCAAGTAGTGCGTTTGATTTTGGTTATGGTGTACATTTCAGCTTAAATTCGGTAACAAAAAATTATTTTGGCTCAAATAAATTATTTCTTATTTTTGCCAACATTAATAATAATATGACTTATGATTACGACAAGTCGAATGAATGCGGAAAGCCGACAGCCGAGAATGAATGCCTAGAAGCTCTCAAGATCACCAGTGCCGACGTAATATCAAATATTTATCTAGGTTATAGTAAAGATAATGAAAAGGCGATTGATAAGAATGATCTGGTTGAAATATTTTTTAATCGTCCCAATCCGGAGCCAATTTTTTGTTATAAAAAAAATACATCATCCGCTAACGATACTACTGCTCTACCCGATGATCTCCCTCCAATTCCACCAGGATGTGACCAAAAAGATGTTATTTATTATATCAAAATAGAAATCTCAAATATCAGTGATCCGAATGTATTAAAAATTATAACTATTTGGAATAATGGGCAAATTAGTGTTACCTAAAATGAATATTAAAAATAAAAAGCAAAATAATGGATTCACGCTAGTAGAATTAATGGTGGCGACTTTTATTTTCACAGCGATTATGTTGGCTTCAATGGGGGCCTTACTTATCACTATGGATTCAGCTAGGAAAGCTCGAGGGTTGAGAACCGCCATGGATAATATTAATTTTACAATGGAAAGCATGACTCGTTCTATTCGCATGGGAACTAATTATGTCTGTGTCGAAGGTGGGGGCGAAGTCCCCGGCACCGGATATCTTGATCCAAAAGATTGTGAGGCAGGGACATTACTTTCATTTGTGCCTCAGAAAGCCGACCCAAAGGATCCAGAACGAATTAGTTATAAATGGGATGTCGATAATCATACTTTACAGCGTTGTGAAAGCAGTGATTGTGTAGAGATTGTGGCCCCAGAAGTTAGTATTGATAAATTGAATTTTTTTGTCAGAGGGTCTAGCTTGTCCGATGAAGTCCAAGCGAATGTTTATGTGATTATAAAAGGCCAAGTTATTATTAAAGGAGTTGCGACGTCGTTTGCAATTCAGACGATGGCTTCACAGCGTAATTTTTAATTAAAATGAAAAAGAATTATCGACAAAACAAAACAAGAGGATTCACTTTAATCGAAGCGTTGTTCGCTGTATTTATTTTGACTCTGACGATTACGAGTTTTATGGGCATTGTTGCTCAGAGTTTATTTTCGGCCAGGTATGCCCGCGACGAAATTACTGCCAGCTATCTTCTCCAAGAAGTGGTTGACTATATCAGAAATGATCGAGATACCAGCGTGATTTTAAAAAGTGGAGATTCAAAAGCAAACTGGGAAGTTTTTGTCAAAAGATATGAAGAAAATTGTTCCGCTGTCAATTCTCCTAATGGTTGCTATTTTGATGTTTTAATTATGAATGCGGGGGATCAACCACAAAGATGTGAAGAAGACAGCTGTTATTTATATTATAATGATAACCCAGAAGGGAAAGATGTTTTCTATAATCACGAGGGCAAAGGTGAAATAACTAGTTTCCAAAGACATATATTTGTCGATCGAAGTGATAAGAATCCAGAAGATGAAATTAGTATACGCGTTATTATGAATTGGAAAAATGGTGGTTTAGTAAAAACGAAATCATTAGAAGCCAGTCTTTTGCGATGGCAATAAAATATGTCTAAAATTTTTACAAAAACAAATAAAAATAATGGCTACGCAATTCTTTTCACGGTGATTATCATTAGTGCGATTTCAGCCTTAACGGCTGGTTTGGCTAGTACTGTTTACAAGCAGTTAGTTCTTTCATCACTCGTCAAGAATTCTCAATCCGCATTTTATCAGGCCGATACAGCCGCAGATTGTGCCCTGTATGGTGAATTTTATCTGGGCGCCATGAACCCAAATTTTTTTTTAGAGAATGAAAAATGGATTTGTGGAGGAAAAGATTTAATTATAAAACCGACTGGTGATCCACTGGGGAGTTACGATTTAGAACCGGAGCTTGCCGAATCCACCGATCCTTGTTTCCGAATAAGTGTCCGAAAGATTCTTCCAGTCGATACTGAGACAGCCGGAGTCGAGATCAGAGCTCGCGGTTATAATATATGCGATATAAATAATCCGAGAGTAGTTGAACGTGAAATTGAAATTAATTATTAGTTTATTTTATGAATAAGTCTCAAGCCAAAAACCGTATAAAAAAACTTCGGGAGGAAATTGCTCGATTGCGATTTCAATATCACGTAGAAGATAATCCCAATGTAACAGATGATATTTATGATTCCTTAAACCAAGAACTCAAATTAATTCTCAAAGAATACCCTGAATTCATCGACCCAAATGCTCCAGAGAATAGAGTCGGGGGCAAACCACTTGATAAATTTAAAAAAGTAAAACATGAAGTTCGGATGCTTTCGATCAATGATGCTTTTTCATTCCCCGAGGTGACTGATTGGGAAAATAGAATTTCTAAAATTATAGGAAGCCTGCCTGCCGGCAAGGCAGGTCCGGCTTCCTATAATTATTTTTGTGAATTGAAGTTAGATGGTCTTTCTGCCTCTTTAATTTATAAAGACGGGATTTTTGTCGAAGGTTCGACAAGGGGGGATGGGTTTATTGGTGAAGATGTGACAGAGAACTTAAAAATGATTAGCACAATTCCACTTAAACTTAAATCACCTTATCCATCGTATCTTGAAGTCAGGGGTGAAGTTGTCATGGCCAAGCGAGCCTGGAATGCTTTAAATAAAAAACAAGAAAAAGAAAACAAACCACTATTTGCAAATACTCGTAATGCTGCCGCTGGAAGCTTGCGCCAGCTTGACCCACAAATTGTAAAAGAACGTAATTTGGATTTTTTTGCCTGGGATTTGATTCAATTAAGAATTAAAAATGAAGAACCTGCCTCGACGCAAGGCGGGTTAATAATTAAGAATCATTCAGACAAGCATGATTTGTTAAGAAAACTTGGATTTCAAGTAGCACCATACGAGAAAAAAGCAAAAAATTTAGATGAAGTTTTTGATTTTATAAAAGAGATAGAAAAAATTCGCCCGAATTTACCTTATGGGACAGATGGTATCGTTGTGGCTGTTGATGAGCTTGCTTTGGAAGAACGACTTGGGGTTGTCGGTAAAGCCCCTCGATATATTGTGGCCTACAAATACCAAGCTGAACGCGCCACAACAATTGTGAAAGATATAACGGTGAATGTCGGCCGGACGGGAGTGCTGACTCCTGTGGCGCATTTTAATCCAACATTAGTTGCCGGTTCGACTGTTTCAAAAGCCACACTGCACAATATTGATCAGATCAATCGCCTTGATTTACGCATTGGAGATACAGTTGTTATTCAAAAAGCCGGAGATGTTATTCCTGAAGTTGTCCAAGTTCTTACTAATATGCGCACCGGCAAAGAGAAGAAATTTAAAATGCCAAGTGTTTGCCCTGTTTGCAATGCAAAAGTGGAAAAGAAAGAAGCGGCCAGCAAGCAAAGCTCCTCTTTGCAAGGTCCTCGGACGAGGGAGGAGAGGGGCCAGACCATTGCAAATAGGACTTTGCTTGCTGGCCGTAATAACACAAAATCGGTTGCTTTTTATTGCACAAATAAGAATTGTCCGGCAAAAAATAGGCGGGGGATGCAACATTTTGTCAACATTTTTGAAATTTATGAAGTTGGCCCAAAAATTTTAGATCGATTGAAAGATGAAGGTCTAATAAGTGATTCAGCAGATTTGTTTACTTTAGAAAAAGCTGACCTCTCGGGGCTTGAGCGTTTCGGAGAAAAATCAGCCGATAATATTATTTCTTCTATCCAGTTACATAAAAAAATTCCTCTTTGGCGATTTATTTATGCGATGGGGATTATCCATGTTGGTGAGCAAACAGCTCATGATTTGGCGGATCACTTTGGTTCACTTACGAAATTATCAGAGGCAAGTATTAGTGAAATTAATAGTATTGAAAATATTGGGCCGGTTGTTTCGCAAAGCATTTTTGAATTTTTTAGAAGTAGTGCCAGTCTTGGTTTTATGGATAAACTTTTTGCAAATGGAGTCAATGTTTATCATGAAGAAAATAAAAGTAAAAAGTTTACAGGGAAATCTTTCGTCCTCACCGGGACACTTTCTACTATGTCTCGCGAAGAAGCCAAAAAGAAAATTATTGAAAATGGGGGAAGTGTTTCCTCTTCTGTTTCCATTAAAACTAGTTATGTTATCGCCGGAGAAAATCCAGGAAGTAAATATACTGATGCACAAAAACTTGGAGTCAAAATTATTTCCGAAAAGGAATTTCTAAGAATGATCTAAAGTAGCCAAATCTATTTAGAACAGTTCGACCTCCCTCTCTTCTCACCCGAGCCTGTCAGGGTACTCCTATTTTATAAGTATATTTTAATGAGGAATTCATGAGTTGAATGTACTTTTAACTATTGACTTTTTGGTATCGCTTGCGATATAATATACGCATCAATACGAAAAGGGGTCCGAACGGTTAATTACCTAAGGCACCCTTTTCTTTTTATATAGACCCTAAGAAATTTTATCTTTGATGTCTCTATCGTCCAAATACGCAAAATAATTGTTTGATAATTTTTTATATAAAGACGATCTATATTTTCTGTTTGGGAAAAGTATCTTTTTAAACTTATTTTCTTCAATTAAAAAATCTACTAATGATTTATAATCTCCATCTCCAGAAATTAAGATAATTTTATCAAAATCATTTTTTCTATATATCTTTTTCATTATTTCAAAAACAATATCTGTATCTACATTACCTTTCTTTTTACCAAGCATTGCAGGATTATGTTGCTTGAATACTAAAATAAATCCAGCTTTTTGAATTTCAGAATATATTTCTTGATTTACTTCCTGTACATAACCTAGAAAATAATATGCTTCTTTAGCATTATATTTTTTCTCTAAATATATTTTAAATTTAAACAACTCAATTTTCCAAGGTTTATCACTCAGAGTTGTTCCTAAATGAAGATTTTGTCCATCAATAAAAGCTATATTGTTTTCCTTATTATCTCCCATAACACATATTATATCATACAGGGTTAATTGTCTCATCTGTGGTGCGAAGCTATTGAACCATTACGACGGGTAGACAAACTCAAATAAATATTGTAATATCCAAACGAGGATAGTTTTTTGACAATGGATTTTGGTTATTCATTTGTTGGTTATTTTAAGAATCTTTATGGGTTTTTAGAATAATCAACAATAGTAATAACTAATCTTTATAATCATGGAAACAAGGGAACAAGTTATTGAGGCCTTATCGGAAGGTAGGGTAACACAAGATCAGTACGAAATAATGGAGTTATTTATAACTCATGCTCCAAAGGGGACAGTAAGAGCCAAGAAAATTATTCTGTGGTTTTTGCGTCAAAGTAATTTCTTGCAGGATAACATTGCTTTGACTATTCCGTATAAAGAAAAAAAGACAGAAGAATATAAAACTTCCAAAGAAGTCGCCGATGCTATACATGGCATGTACAGCAAAGAAATCGAATTGCCAGAAATCTTTATGTTAGCGGGGATTTCAAAAGAGCTCAGTTTTCACTGTGGCGTTGCCACAAAGAGAAGTGATGATCTCATAACTTTTCAAACGGGGTGGGATTCAACAAAACAAGAAATAGTTCCCATGGAAATTAAAGGATATACAATCTGGCTTTCTAAAAAAAGCTATTCCAGAAATGTTAGATTGATAGAATTTAACTCTGATGAGGCGTTGAAAACAAAACTTCGTTATACTCTGTCACGGTATTCTTCTTTCACCTCCATTGGTGAATTTTACGAGGACGAGTTAATACCCCGAAAGTTACTTAAAATCAAATAGTGATAAACAATATTATGATACAAGTAAAAGGAGAACGAGCAATCGAGCTCCTTTTTTTATTTCCCCTCAACTAAAGAAATTCGAACCCCATAGTAGAGCATAGCCCACTACGGAGCAGGCACCCTTCCAAATTTGGAGCAAAATATAAGCCATAACCCACAATGGTTGTTTTGTCTACCTTAGTAGAAGTTCGAACCTAGTGTATAATTAAATTATGAGTTTTGAAAAAAAGGAGAGTCTGTCTATTACTACACAAACTCTGAACGCAAGTGAATTGATTGATTTGATTTATAAGGGTAATAATTTACCACAAGATAACAGGTTTTTACCAACAGAGGAAGGTGGAGTTTTTGGATATTTTAATCTTATGCACGCTGGTCGTGATAATAAATTTCCTGTGGTTAAGGAAGGTGATAAGATAGTTGGATTAAGTGAATTAGAAAAAAGTCCCTATTCAGATAAAACTTTTTGGATACAATTTTTATCAATTGATCCCAAATATCAAAATAAAGGTTATGCTTCAAAATTAGGTGAAGAAATTTTTAGATTTGCCAAACAAGAAGGATATTCTCTAGAAACATCATCTTATACCGAAATCGGTTATGAAAAACTTAAGGGATTGTTTAATAAATTAGCTGAAGAGTATTCAGTTAATTTTATAGATAAAAAGAAAATATAATTTTATTCATATAGAATACTTATTCAAACATCCTCCCTCTCAGTCGTAGCTTACGAGCAAAGCAAGTTTGAGGCATTCTGTAAAAAGTATTTTGTCTGCTTTTTTTAGGTTGCAAAATATGCTATTCTAAGCATATGCAGATAGAAGAAATTAAAAAGTTAGCTAATCTGGCTCGGATTGATATGACTGAAAATGAAATGGAAGGAATTGCCAAAGATTTTGGGGCTATTTTGGCGTATGTTGGTCAGGTTCAACAAGTCTCTGCGGAGAAAGAACATATGGAGAAAAAGCCTGACGATTATTTCCTTCATAATGTAGTAAGAGAAGATGTCGTGACAAGTAGTCGTGGGTCAAATACTGAAAAAATTATTGGAGAAATGCCAGATACGCAAGATGGTTTCCTTAAAGTTAAACAAATTCTATGATCGATTTACAAAATTTAACAATCGAAAAAGCACACGAACATTTGAAAAATGGAGACTTTTCTGTTCGAGAATTAGTGGATGAATATCTGAAAATCATTAAAGAAAAAAATTCTGAACTCAATGCCTATTTAGAGGTTTATAATGATATAGATAAAGAGATAAAAAAAGCCGAAGAGATGTTTGAAAATGGCACAGCGACGTTAATGACGGGTATTCCGATGGCTCTTAAAGATAACATTTTATTTGAAGGTCACATTGCTTCGGCTTCTTCAAAAATACTTGAAAATTATACCGCCACTTATGATTCTTTTGTTGTTAAGAAATTAAAAGAACAAGGCGCCGTATTTTTAGGTAGAACAAATATGGATGAGTTTGCGATGGGCTCATCGACTGAGACAAGTGCTTATGGAGTTACTAGAAATCCATTGGACACCAGTCGTGTCCCTGGAGGTTCCTCGGGGGGTTCTGCTGCATCTGTCGCATCTGGTATGGCTCTAGTTGCCCTCGGAACAGAGACATGTGGCTCCGTCAGACAGCCAGCTTCTTTCTGTGGACTTGTCGGACTCAAACCAACTTATGGGGCAGTTTCTCGTTCTGGAATTATTGCGATGGGTTCGTCTCTAGATCAAGTTGGTCCAATGGGTAAAAATGTAAATGATGTCGAAATTCTTTTTAATGCGATCACTGGTTATGATTCAAAAGATAGTACTTCTATCCCCAATGATTTACGACAAATTAAAGATAAAAAATTAAAAAAGAAAATTGGTGTTCCTCGGGAATTTCTAAAAGGTGGGGGAATTGATACGGAAGTACTAGAGAATTTTGAAAAAAGTTGCGATAAATTAAAAAGTGCCGGCTACGAAGTAGTTGATATTGATCTACCGTCAATTAAATATTCTCTGGCCGTTTATTATATTCTTATGCCGGCCGAAGTTTCTAGTAATCTTGCTCGTTATGATGGTATTCGATACGGATTAAGTGATGGGGCGGATAAACTTTTTGATGTTTATACAAAAAGTCGTGGACAGGGTTTTGGCAAAGAAGTTCGCCGACGTATTTTACTTGGGACTTATATTTTGTCTCATGGTTACTATGATGCTTACTACAATACTGCTCTGAAAGTCAGGCAGATGATTAAAGATGAAATTTTTAATGTATTTTCTGACATTGATGTTTTTATTACTCCGGCGGTTCCATTTTTACCATTTAAATTAGGAGAGAAATTAGATAATCCGATGGCGATGTATCTATGTGATATTTTTTCTGCACCCGCCAACCTGGCCGATATCCCCGCCATTACAGTACCTTCCGGAAAAAATAAAGATAACCTACCTTTTGGAATTCAATTTACCGCACCACATTTGCGAGAAGATATACTTTTTACTATTGGGAAAGATTTTGAAAAATTGATATAATAATTTTATGGAGCAATCAAGCATACAATCAGTCATCGATAAACCACTCTTTACTCCGACTTATCTAAATGTTGAGTATGTATTTGAAAAAATAGTTGAATATGCTCAGCCGTTTATTAATTTTTTTGCTAACCCTGATACGTGGAACACGATAGGGGTTATATCTATGTTTTTATCTATTATTAGTATTGCCATTATAATATTTTCACTTGTTAGGATGATAGAAATTCAATTACACGAAAGAGATGAAGTCAATCACGAGATAATGCAAGCACAACTAAGACAAAAAGAGAGAGACAGAACTGCAAATCCTCGCTGGCATTATATTCAGACGTTGATTGAGAGTCCAAATGAATCTGATTGGCGAGTGGCGATTATTGAAGCCGATTCTTTGATGGAAGAGATTCTAAAAGAAAAGGGGATTGGTGGTAACACAGTCAGTGAATTGTTAGAAGGCGCAAAAGATAGTGGATACCGCAGTATCCAAGACGCCTGGGATGCTCACTTAATTCGAAATCAAATTGCTCATGATGGACTCGACTTTCCACTTTCCCAAGTAGAAGGACGTCGAGTAATAAAACTCTTCCAAAACTTTTTTGAAGAATTGAGAATAATATAAATATAGTGAATATAGTGAAGTCGGACTTCACTATTTTTTATTACTGCGCAGTCGAAGGGACTTTCGCCCTACGGTCGCGGGTATTTTTCGGCTTCATAAATTTGGCAACGAAAAATCTTTCAAGGCCCCTTACGGAGCCAAGCAGTTGGCTCCTCTCCTACGCAAATAAAACCCCTTTCGGAGTTTTATTTTATTTGCGCAGTCGAAGGGACTTGAACCCTCAACCTCCCACGTGACAGGCGGGTGCTCTAACCAGTTGAGCTACGACTGCATTTTTATATATTTTTCAAATCCATCCTTTTTTCTTTTGAGAAATAAGGAACATTTACTATTATACATAATTTTGTATAAAATCAAAGAGTCTTTTGTGGTGTCGACGGCAGGAGTTGCACCTGCGACCTTCTCTTTATGAGTGAGATGCTCTAACTACCTGAGCTACGCCGACATAATACAAATATAACATAATATTAATTAATTTCAACCAAGGACGTTTTTCATCGCTTGAACTTGGGCCAATGTTCGATAAAGGATTCGCGAACTTTTTTCTAACCGTAAATGCATAACACCCATATATGAATGTGGGGTGGGGAATACTTTTTTATGTTTAGACTTTATGAAAATTGTATTTCTAAATTTAGAAACTGGTATTTTTGTCACGTCGCTCCAGTGTTTCTTTATTTCCAATTCTCTTTTTCTATGATCTTCATTTATAAAAATTCTAGGTAAATAATTATCTATTTTTATATTAAATTCTAAAAAGAGCCATTTCATACATATTATAATAATTTTCGGATCACTATTTACAACACCGAATGTTGTTCCAGTTTTGTTCCCTTCAGCCCAATATAAAGCTGTGCCGATAAGACAAATTTCACGATCAGAAATCTTATTAATAAATTCTAAAGCTTTTTGTTTTTCTTGGTTAATTACATCTTGACTCTTTAAATGATTTGTTAGTGCTCCCTTCAGAGAACCTTTGTAATTTTTAACTTGGGCTCTCTTTTCTAATGAAGAAATTTGAGAATCAGTAAGAACAATATCTCGGCACCATAAACTTAGGGTACTTTTTGATACCCCAATTTTATTTACAATCTCATTAAGACTAAAACCCTGAGATCTTAAAAATCTAGACTTTTCTTTTAAATCCAATTTAGACATACAGTTATATTATACCATGACGCCAGTACAGTATCAATAGTTTTAAAAGGTAAATATCTCACGTAAAATGAAAATCACCTATTAAGGTGATTTTCATTCACATGGCTTGCCTTAAAAGGCTGCGCCACGTGGAAAATTTTTAAAATTTTCTTTACGTGGTTGCGGGGGACCGAATCGAACGGCCGTCTTAAGGTTATGAGCCTTATGAGATACCATTTCTCCACCCCGCTATATATAAACACAATTCTTAACTAATCTTTATCATTTAAACTACTAATGACTCATAACCTTGGCTATTCGCGCTATTAGTCTTTTTGGAGATCCATTTCTCCACCTGCTCCCTCCGTGAGGGCGGGCAGGTCCACCCCGCCATATAAGTCAGTATTGTAACAAAAAAGTCTAGATTTAGCAATCATTGAAAATCAACCCGATTTATAGTATTCTTAGATCAAATTAAATATCAAGCCGTTATAGCTTAGTGGTAAAGCACTGACTTGGTAAGTCAGAGACCGTGAGTCCGATTCTCACTAACGGCTCAGAAATATTTTTGCCATCCTAGCTCATCTGGTAGAGCAATCCCTTCGTAAGGGATAGGTGCCGAGTTCGAGTCTCGGGGATGGCTCAAAAACAAAAACTCGCCGTAATGATATGGTTAATCAATTACAGCGAGTGGTATTACCTGACAATAGTTGTGCCAGGATTTTCTAGATTCAAAAAAGAACGAATTACGGTTTCAGTTTTCGGGTCGATATTGATAGCGTCTTTCCGGACAGGAACTGTTTCCAAAGAGTTGTATTCATTAAGTTCCATCTTTTCTTGGACAATCCCACCTACCATAACACCGTCGACATCCTTCCAAAATGTCTTTGTCGGAGAAAGATTTGGGTTACATGATCTTAAACCAAGAGTTATCAAGCTTGCGGTCAAATCACTACCGTCCAAGCCCAATAATCTTTTGTGACTAATATAACCCTGAGTTAGAATTATTTTATCTCCATGTTCACGGGCGATTGCTTTTGAAATATTTTCCGATGTTTGGGGTTGCAAGGGGATTGAATTGCAGTAGTCATCGCCCGATGCATAGACCATGTCTTGAGCATCGATTAATTTTACAGATAAATTCATCCCTAAAAGAAATTGACGAAATATTTCTGAACTCATCAGTTCGCCAAACCTTAAGAGTTGGGCCTTTGAGATAGTCGGATTTTTTTCATCGATAGAGCCATTCCGAATGAAATATTCTATCTCATGAAAATATTCGTAAAGAATTGAGGTATCCTTAACTGAAAGACTGGTGCATCTTTGTAAATGAATCTTTCTTATATCATCTTCAAAAATTTGCATTGCTTTCTCGATTTCTCCATTTAATTTCTTTTCAAAAATCTTCTCGAGTACTCGTGTTATCTTCACAAACGCAGAAACAACGATAACTATTTGGGTATCGGGTCCTTTATCTTTTAAGGTATAATTAACCCAATCAAATAATTCTTGGTAAAGCATCATTAATCCAGCTCCACCAATTTTATGGATAAAGTAATTCATATATTTTTCCATGGCCTGATTGTTTTTAAAGTGAAAATTCTTTATTTCAAGCATAGCAATCATTGGTAGGGAAGTTAAGTTTTTTAACATTCACCTTAGATTTGTGACTTTTTGTAAAATCTGTTAAAATACTAAAGATGATAAAAATACAGCCTATTGTTAAAGATATTGTTCTAAAAGAACTTGAGGCCTATATTGCCCTCTCTGAGGATTATATGAATATGAGTAGTTATGCGCATAAAATTAGGCCAAAAGTTGAAGTGCTGACAAAAAAGAAGGTCACAATTACTAGCTTGGTTGTTTCCTTATCGAGAATAAAAAAAGAGTTAAAAAAACAAAAGCCATTAATTAGGGATATCAGTGTAAAGAACATTACCACAAAGCTTCCTCTTACAGAATTGGTATATGAAAATAATAGTAAATTTATAGAAGAGATTGGAACTCTTTATAAAGAAGTGTTAATCACTCGGGATGATTTTTTTGTGGCGACAACCAGTATAAATGAAATGGATATATTTGTTTCTTCCAATCTATCCAGCAAGGTGATGAGACATTTTAATAAAAAACCGAAAATTATTAATGAAAATCTCGCTGCTGTTGGAGTTTCTTTGAGTCCGGAAAATTTTGATATTCCCAATACTTTTTTTTCTCTTTTGTCTATCACCGCCCGAGCAAGTATCAATATTGAAGAGCTAATTTCGACGTCGACAGAGTTGATTTTTATTGTGAAAGAAAAAGATTTTAGTATGACGGTGGATTTGTTCTCTAAATTATACAAAAAATAATTTATGAAAAATAAACAACAAAAATTAAATAAAGTTTTTGAAGGAGAGCATGCTGTTTTTGATTTTTTAAACCCAGAGGCGTTAAATATGACACCCATAATTGAGCTTCCTGATTCTTTGAATAATTTTAAAAAAGATAAAGTTAGAATTTTTATAAAATTAGTCAATTCTTCCCCGCTTTTAAATATTAAATATTTTACTGCTTGGCAAATGCTCTCGGGTATTCCGAAAGACAAACGAGGTTCCATCAAGAATTTAGTTGAGTTTTCTTCTGGGAATACAGTTTTTTCTTTGGCAATTTTGTCTAAATATTTTGGAATTCAAAATATGCACGCGATCATTACCCCTGATGTTTTGGAACACAAGAAGAAACTTCTGAAATTAGCCGGAGCCGATATTTTAATATCAGATGGGCCAAGGTGCCCAGATGTTTCCTCTCAGACGGGGGGTGTTTATCAGGCGAAAATTCTAGGTGATAAAAATGGTTGGTATAACTTAAATCAATATACAAATAAAAATAGCCAAATAGCCTCGGAAACTTATATTGGCAAGGAATTGTGGGTTCAATTAGGAAATAAACTTTCCATTTTTGTTTCAACAATAGGCACAGCTGGGACTATCTTTGGAGCTGGTAAATATTTGAAAGGTAAAAACAAAAATCTTTTTATTTGTGGGGCGACAATAAAAAGAGGCTCGTCTATTCCAGGGCCTCGAGGAGAAGAGGCGATAAACAAGTTGAGTTTTCCTTGGAGTTTTTTTGTTAACAAAACCATACCAGTTGATCAAGATTCTGCCTATTTAGAAAGTTTAAAATTAATTCGCACGGGGCTATTGGTTGGTCCATCAACGGGCATGCAATTGGCAATGATAAATAAACTCATACCCATTTTAAAGAAAAATAAAACTTTAAATAAATATAAAAATAAAAAAGGGGAAATATTGGTAACTTTTTTAGCTTGCGACACAATGTTCCCATACGTTGATGATTATTTTTCTATTTTACCGAAAAAATATTTCAAACCTGAGCGAACTTTAAATATATAATATTAAAATATGGCTGATAACAACGAAGAATTAAAAAAAGAAATCGAAACTCTTGAAGGACAAATGAATCAAGGGAATTTCTGGGAAGACAAAACCAAAGCTCAAGCGGTGATCAAGCGGATTGCCTTTTTGAAAGACGAAATTCTTGGTACTCAAAAGTATGACAAGGGGGATTGTATCATTTCTATTTTATCTGGGGCCGGCGGTGATGATGCTGAGGATTTTTCAGCGATGCTACTGCGGATGTACATGAAATATTTTGAAAAAAATGGTTGGACATGGACTTTGGTTCATGAGAATAAAAATGATGTTGGTGGGTATCGCAATATTTCTCTTGAAGTTGTCGGGAAAAATGTTTATGGAACTCTGAAAAATGAGTCTGGTGTGCACCGACTCGTTCGAATTTCTCCATTCAATGCAAATGCCAAGAGGCACACCTCTTTTTCATTAGTTGAAGTTGTTCCTAAACTAGAAAAAAATGATTCTATCATTACAATTCCACCAGATGAACTTAAAATTGAGTTTTCCAAATCTGGTGGCCCCGGGGGGCAAAATGTAAATAAAAGAGAAACAGCTGTCCGAGTGGTTCATTTGCCGACGAATCTATCTGTCCATGTGACTTCGGAGCGTTCTCAAGAACAAAACAAAGAAAAGGCGATAGAAATGCTCAAGGGAAAGCTTTGGAGAAGAATGGAAGAGGCTAAAGCTCGTGAAAAAGAGGGTCTATCCGTTTCCAAAACGACCGATATCGAATGGGGAAGCCAAATCCGCTCATATGTCCTTCATCCATACAAAATGGTCAAGGATCATCGCACTGGTGTTGAAATAAACAATGTTGACGCGGTGCTTTTAGATGGTCAGATAGACGAATTTATTGAAGCCGAAGCCGATTTGTGATATTCTTAATAAGGTAATGATCTACTTTAACAATGTTACAAAAAAATACAAAGACAATACAGCCTCTTTGGAGGATGTTAGTTTTTCAATTACTCAAGGAGAGTTTGTTTCAATCGTTGGTCACTCTGGTGCCGGCAAAACAACGCTAACTAAATTAATTTTAGCTGAAGAAGCTCCAACGGACGGGAGTGTCTTTTTTGAATCAACCGATATTCATAAACTTTCAAGTAAAGATTTGATGAAATTTCGCCGAAGAATTGGAGTTGTTTTTCAAGATTTCCGACTTTTATCCACCAAGACGGCTTATGAAAATATTGCTTTTACAATGGAAGCTATCGGTAAAGACGATAATGAAATTGCCGAAGATGTGAAGCATATTCTTGAACTTGTTGACCTTTCCTCAAAGGCTCACCATTTTCCTCATCAGCTCTCAGGTGGAGAAAAACAACGTCTGGCCATTGCTCGAGCAATTATTTCTCAGCCCGATATTATTATTGCCGATGAACCGACAGGCAATCTTGACCCGATAAATACTCATGAAGTCGTCAATCTTTTAAAAAAGATAAATGACCTAGGGACAACAATTATTTTAACAACGCACAATAAATCAGTTCTTGATAAAATAAAGACTCGAGTTATTACCCTTGAGAATGGTCGCCTCGTCCGCGATGATAAAGATGGTAAGTATATGTTATAATACGCTTATGTTTTTTACTAAACTTCGAAGAATAATAGTTTCTGGTTATCGTAATTTCACACGAAGTGGTTTCACTTCTCTCTCGAGTATTCTGGTGATGACGATAACTCTTTTTGTTATTACTTCACTTATTTTTATTCAAGCTGGACTGAACTCATCTCTCGATGACATCAAAGAGAAAGTTGATGTGACTGTTTATTTTGTGTCGGATGCTGATGAAGAATCAATCAAAGATATTGAGGAAGCTTTGCGTAATTTACCCGAAGTTAAAGATGTATCTTATACTTCCCAAAATCAAGCCCTGGTTGAATTCAGAGAACGTCACTCAAATGATTATCTAACTCTGCAAGCTCTTGATGAATTAGATGAGAATCCTCTCGGGGCATCGCTCAACATCAAAGCCAGTGACCCTTCTCAATATGAAAGTATTTCTAAATACTTCGAAAGTGAAGGGACCCTCTCCAAAGGAGCTTTGACGATTATTGATAAGATTGATTATCATCAAAATAAGGTTGTTATTGATCGTTTGACCTCTATCATTAGTGGCGCTCAACGACTTGGTTTTGCGGTTTCTCTGATTCTCGTTATCATCTCGATTATTATTACTTTGAATACCATTCGTTTGATTATCTATATGTCTAAAGAGGAAATTAATGTTATGAAATTAGTCGGAGCGGGAGGTAAGTATATTCGTGGACCGTTTGTCGTCTCGGGTATTATTGTTGGAATTATCGCTTCGCTTGTGACCATTATTGTCTTTTTGCCGGTTTCAATTTGGCTTGGCAATCAAATGTCTGATTTTCTTGGAATTAATTTATTCTCATACTATAAATCAAATTTCTTCCAACTATTTATTATTATGCTCGGGTCTGGTATTGCGATTGGAAGTGTTTCCAGTTTCTTTGCGATACATCGATATTTAAGAAAATAATCTTCACCATCCAATGATAAAAGAACAGGAGAAAAACAAAAAGAATCTGCCTGAATGTAAATATATTTTTGTCGTCGGTGGAGTAATTTCCGGCGTTGGTAAGGGGATTACGGCTTCATCGATCGGGCGTATTCTTTCTGATCGCGGACAACGAGTAACAGCAATAAAAATCGACCCATATATCAATATTGATGCGGGGACAATGAATCCAGTCGAGCATGGAGAAGTTTTTGTTCTTGATGATGGAGATGAGACTGATCAAGATATGGGTAATTATGAACGTTTCTTGGATGTGGATTTATCAAGAACCAATTATATGACGACTGGGCGGGTTTATGAAAGTGTCATTCATCGAGAAAGAAATCTAGAATACAATGGAGCTTGTGTTCAAGTTGTGCCTCATATTCCACTTGAAGTTATTCGTCGAATCGAAGAGGCTCGCGATAAAGCCAAAGCCAATGTAGTTGTCATTGAAATTGGTGGAACGATTGGGGAATATGAAAATATTTTATTCTTGGAAGCAGCTCGTATGATGAAACTCAGGAATCCAAGCAATGTCTTTTTTGTCATGGTTTCTTATCTTCCAATTCCAAACAATGTCGGTGAAATGAAAACCAAGCCGACTCAGCATGCCGCTCGAACCTTAAACTCTTCAGGAATTCAGCCAGATATAATTATTGCTCGAAGTAAAATTCCTCTTGATGAAAAGAGAAAAGAAAAAATTTCAATGTTCTGCAATATTGCCCCGGGCCGAGTTATCTCAGCTCCTGACGTCGAGAGTGTTTATGATATTCCAATTAATTTTGAAAAGGAGGGGCTCAGTAATATTATTTGCGAAGTTATGAATATGCCTTGCGAAGTTACCCCAAATGAAAGTTCCAAGAGATGGGCCAAGTTTGCTAGATCAGCTCATAATTCCAAAAAACAACTAAACATTGCGGTTGTTGGTAAATATTTTAACAATGGAGATTTCACTTTTTCCGATTCTTATTTGAGTGTTATTGAAGCCATCAAATATTCTGCATATGCCGAAGGAGCAAAACCAGTTCTGACTTGGATTTCATCGCTTGATTTTGAAAAAGATCCTAAATCAGTCAAGAGACTTTCAAAATATGATGGAGTCATTGTTCCGGGTGGTTTTGGCTCACGAGGCATAGAGGGAATTATTAAAACTGTTGAATATGTCAGAAAAAATAAAATTCCATATTTCGGACTTTGTTATGGTATGCAATTACTCGTCATTGAATATGCTCGGCATGTCCTTGGACTCAAAGATGCAAATACCAGAGAAGTTAATCCAAATTCTATGAATATGGTCATCGATGTCATGGAGGACCAGAAAGATAAAATCAAAAATAAAAATATGGGAGGCACGATGCGACTCGGCGCATATCCAGCTCGACTTACAAAGGGGACAATTGCATTTGAATCATACAATAAAACAGAGATTTCTGAGCGTCATCGTCACCGCTATGAAGTGAATAATGCTTTCAAAGAAAAATTTGAAAAAGCTGGATTGATGTTCTCGGGAATGTCGCCAGATGGAAAACTTTGTGAGATTGCTGAATTACCAAAAACAAAACATCCATTTTTCTTGGGAACGCAATTCCATCCAGAGTTCAAAGCTCGCCCACTTTCGCCTCATCCACTCTTTACCGCTTTTATCAAATCTGCACTAAAAAATAAGAAAAAATAATAGAACAAAAAATCCCCACGTGGGGATTTTTTGTTCTATTATTTCAATGAATCTAAACCAGTACGCATTGCACTATTTTTAATTACATTAATGATTTCATCTTCATCATCTTTTATCATATATAAGTTCATGTCTTTTTCGCTAACTGTATGATATTTTTCGAGTAAAGTTTCTTTGATCATTTGGTTGATTGGATTCCAAAATTCAGAACCAAAAAGAATGACTGGAATTTTGCCGATTTTGCCAGTTTGCTGAAGTGTCAGATTTTCAAAAAGTTCATTGAGTGTTCCAAATCCACCTGGGCAGAAGACACAAACCTCTGTTGAGTATGACATGGCTGATTGTCGAGTGAAAAAGAAGTGAAATGGTATCTCATCAGTCACATAAGGGTTGGTAACTTGCTCAAATGGTAATTTGATTGTCAGCCCAACTGATTTTCCACCGGCCTCAAATGCGCCTCGATTGGCCGCTTCCATGATGCCAGGGCCTCCACCTGAGAGCACAGCATATCCTAGCTCCTCCGCAATGCGATGAGTCAAATTCTGGACCTTTTTATAATACGGGTGGTCTTCGGTTATCCGTGTGGACCCATAGAAAGTCACCGACGGATTAAATCTTTTGACGACCTCTATTCCTTGATGGAATTCTTCTGTTATTGCTTTTAATTTTACCTCTTCTACTTTTACTTGAATGCTGTCTTTATCCATATGTGGGGTATTGTAGCTTATTTTTAAAGATATTTCAAGCGTATCCCAAATTGTATTTTTATGATTTTATGGTACGATGATTGAGTTAAAGGATATATTTTGCGGGGTCATCTAATGGCCCGCCTCGACTCGCGGAGCTCATCGACGCGAGGCGGGTAGGACACGTCACTGTTTTGTTTAAAATTGCGGGGTCATCTAATGGTAGGATGCGACTCTCTGAAAGTCGTCATTTTGGTCCGAATCCAAACCCCGCAGCAAGTTTGAGTTAGTCTTAGACTCTGAAGAGAATTAAATTTACTCAATTCTTTAATTAGTAACATTTAGTATCATGAATAACCCAACAAAAAAACAGCATTATGTTCCTAGGAAATATCTCAGAAAATGGTGTGATGAAAATGATTCTTTTTTCCCTATAAAAGTTGAATCAAAACAACCTGCAAAAGTTGAAATTTTCGACCAGGAATCTAATCCAGAAAGATATTGTTACGAGAACTTTTTTTATGCAAAACAAACAGGAAAATACGATGAATTTAGTCAACTTGTAGAAAAGGATTTTACAGAAGTAGAAAATAGTTTTTGGGATAAATTACCTTCGGTTGAAGAAAAAATATTGAATAATCAACAGATTTTGCCAGAAGAAAAATGGCTTATTGCTGGTTTTGGAATTATGCTCTGGCTTCGAGGTAAAAAATACCGAGAATGGTCCAACCAGATGAGTGAAGACTTAATCAAATGGATAATGAAATCACAAATACGAATGGCAGATAAGGATCCTAAATTTATGAAGGAATTGAGGGAACATGGGCTTACTCATGAAGAAATGATTGAATTTGCAGACAAAGAAGAGTATAAAGTTAAAATTAGTAATACACAAAGTTTGAGATTGTTTGAAAGCTATGAACAATTTAGCAATCTTTTGTTTTATAAATACTGGAGGGTTTACATTTCAAAAGATGGTAAATTCATAACCACAGATTCCCCGTACTTAGATCTAACAACTTATGAAGAAAAACCTAATTTTTTTGGGCAAACTTTTTTGATGAGAAAACAATACTTGGTTCTTAGCCCATATATTCTTATTGAAGCTATTCATCCACATAATAATTCAGGTAAAAAATTTAAAAGAATAGATATAACAGGCAATAAAGGCTTCATACATTACCTAAATTCAATGTTGCTTATGAATGCAAATATGTTTGGATTTCATTCAGATAAAGAAAATCTTGAAGAACTCAAAAAAGTAATTAGTTTTATGGACTCTAATAAAGAAATGTTTATCTCCAAAAGTAATTAAATTACACATTTTTACAAGAACTGTTCTTATTAAAGTAAGAATTATTGAAAAATAAAACATTTTGTGGTATATATAGAATATTATTCCATAGTTAAATAAACAATGATAAATATAAGCAGTTCGATTATTATTGGTGTTGTTAGCGGTATTATAACTTCCGCTGTTATTTGGGTTATCGTAAATTTATTTAAAAAAAATATATTACCTTGGTATCAATCCATAACTTATCAAGGAGTAAAAATAGGTGGTAACTGGATTGGTTTTTACCAGAAACCTACAAATATAAATAATGACGAAAAGGATCCCCACTATAATATACACATAATTCAAAAAGGACATCATATATGCGGTGAAATGACTAGAAATAAAGATCAGAATGGAAGTAGAAATTCAAAAACTTTTATATTCAATGGATTATTTAAAGATGGTAATTTAGTTTTTTCTTATAAACCAAAAGATTCAACAAGGCTAGGTTTAGGTTCTTATGTCTTAAAGCTCGGGGATGATGGGAAAAAATTACATGGTAGAAGTTTATATATTACCTCAAATGGTGGTGACGTTGCAGAATTTGAAATTACCTGGAAAAGAAAATCCTAATTTTTAAAATTGTAGATAAGGGCTAAATCTATATCAAAGTAAATTAGAATTTTGGACGGCTATTTTGGTATAATTAAATTATGGAGAATAAACTAATTTGTGGAGATAAATTTATTTATGGAGACGATACCATACTTCTTCCTATTTCTTTGAATTTACCAAGTAAAATAAATTTTGAAGGTGATACTTTTGTTATAAATACTTTTCTCCATGTGAGTTTAGTATGTATTGAAAAGATTATAGAAAAATACAATGTTTCTTTACTTGATTTTGAAAATAAAATTATTAATGATTTTTGTGAATTTATTCAGAAAAATGAAATAAAAAAAGTAAACTATACTAATGATTTTAAAATTGCTTTTAAGCGGGATAAAAAAACTATTGTTGTAATGTGTGATGTTCCAAATTTGAATAAATTTTTTGATTTAATAAATAAAAAATATGGCCTGAATATAGAATATCCACCTCTGCACGTGACGTTATATACGTTACCAGGTAAGTTGGGAATTTTTTTAACCAACTCTGATGATATTCAAAAACTAACAAAAAGTATTCCAAATCCATTAAACCAGACGTTATAATTTTACAAGGACTGTTTTTGTAAGTTTTGCAATAATATAAAGGTATAAAATAAAAAAAGGAGAACATGGATCCATGTTCTCCTTAATTTTATTGTTACGGCACCGAAGATTTTTGGAATATTTCTGTGAATGCATTTCTCACGGCGATATTTATTTTTCTAAGTCTCAAAATCTTTTTCTCATTTTTATTGACTATTCTAAGAATAAAGATTTCAGCCTCATCGCCCTTCATCACTACAGCTTCAGACGTTACTCCGGAATGTTCGCAGACGTTTTTTGTCCTCCCAGTTTCTGGAAAGAAGATATCATATGATAGCTCTTTTGGATCATTGTGGGGGCCTCTTTTCCCGGACTCGATCGCATTTTGGACATTCCTTATTATTCCTACGGTCTTTTGGGAATGCTGATAGTCAGAAAGAATAATCTGGCCTTCAAAAATTTCTTCATGCTTTAACATAATTTTCAGTTTTGTAGGTTAATGTTGATTTTTTCTTAATATTACAACTTGTAAACAATTTGTCAATTATTTACTATCGAAACAATGATTATACATTAAAGCCAATTTATAAGAATTTTGATATAATAATTTTATGACAATACAATTTTTTATTACAGGTGGAACAATTGATGATGTTGATTATGATTCTTTGGATAATATTCCTCAAAAACCAAAATCATTCGTGCCAGAATTATTGGACCTACTGAAACAATCAAACGTAACCATTGATTTTTCAAGTGAAATTCTTTTTTTGAAAGACAGCAGATTTATTTTCGATGAAGATAGAAAAGTTATACTAGAAAAATGCCAATCCTGTAAAAGTGAAAAAATAATAATTACCCATGGGTCTTTTACTATGGCTGAGACTGCAAAATTTTTGTTGAAGCAAAATATTGGTAAAACAATCGTTTTGGTTGGTTCAATAACACCAATAAATAAAAATAAAAGTGATGCCTTGTTTAATCTTGGTGGAGCTATTACTGCTGTCCAATTACTAGAGAGTGGCGTTTATGTCACAATGAACGGGCAGATTTTTACAGCAGATAATGTAAGAAAAAACGTGGATAAAGTTATTTTTGAGAAGGAATTTTAATCCATCGTAATGAGCATTAACATCTTAATAACTAGTAAAATAAAAACCCCCGGTAATCTGGGGGTTTTGCAATTCCAATTTCTCATTTCTACTTCTGGGCGAATTTCAATGGATTTAAAATGAAGCTGATGATGACATCTTTTACGGCTTCATTTTTTAAGGCCGAATTTTTTAACGGCCCCAACATACCATAGTGTGTCATCCCGAAAAAAAATGTTTTTCCAACCTTCACTAGTTCAATGGTTGGGTTTGATTCACTCCCACTCCACCTCTCAAGGTTGAATGTTTTGAGACCTCTTATTCGGGGGCAGTCTCTTTTTTTGAAGTAATCTGCTAGAATTTTCCCCACATCCATATTGGTTGCTAGGGATACAGTCAGAAAATCATTAACTAATTCGACTTCGGAAGTCTGTCGTCCTTTGAATTCCTGAACGAGCGTTGAGTCCACCTTTTTTTCCATGTCTAATTGTATTAAATTGTTTTTTACTGATATTACAACCTATAAATCATTTGTCAACTAATCCCTAGTCATATCCCTAGGGATTTTGATATAATAAAAACATGACAAAAACTAGATTTAATTTTTATGCTGCGGTTTATCTCGTAATGAGAGAGGGGAATAATGTTTTACTCATTAGAAGATTTAATACAGGATGGATGGACGGAAAATACTCACTACCTGCTGGGCATATGGAGGGAAACGAAACTTCTGTGATTGCTATGGCTCGCGAGGCTAAGGAAGAAATAAATATTGAAATTTTACCGGAAGATTTGTTTGTGGTTCACACTATGCATCGCAATTCAGGTGATCGTGAATATTTTGATATATTTTTTGAAGCAAAAAAATATAGTGGGGAACTAAAAAATAATGAAGAAAATAAATGCGATGAAATTGGCTGGTTTCCTATTGATAATTTACCAGAAAATGCCCTTGATTATATAAAAGAAGCCCTGAAAAAGATTAGAGAAGGGCAACACTTTTCTAGTTTTGGTTTTTAAATTTATAAAATTATCACTCAAATATAAACTTATAAATAAAAAACCGTTGCGTAAAAATAAAATTTTACGCAACGGCTGGCTCGTATCCTGTTTCTTCAGGAAATAATATAGGCACTGGATACCTTACCCTCATCATCAGTAACGATTTTGATGGCTTGGCATTCCCACAATATTCCATCCAGAGCAATATTTTTGGCCTGTTCGGAATTTGAGAACATGGCATGAACTAAGCTTTGGATGGTGACCGATTGGGCCACTATAAGTACTTTCCGGCGATTAATATCTCGCCTTTTTAGTTCTTTCTCTCCTTCAATACCGATCTTCATAAGGAAGTCAAAATCTCCTCCTTTTTCAAGACGGTAATAATCTTTCAGGCTCAAGTTCTTGTTTCGCCTTAGCATATCCATGAGGATGTTGTTCTCCTCGGGGTCAGGGAGACGATAAAGAATTTCAAGCTGGATAATTTCCTTATTAGGAAAACCCACCATGATTTGAGCTGTTTGCACAGCCCTCATAGCAGGGGAGCTGATGAAGATATCAAAATCCTCATGTTTCTCCCTAAAGGTTAAGACTTGATTAATTCCGTCGGGAGTTAATTCACGGAAGAAATCATTGTCATTCTGAGTTGTTTCTCCATGTCTCAGAAATACAAAAGTACAATTTTTCATATCCTTGTTCTTTGGTTTTTAAATTGAATGTTTAAATTTATATTACACAAAATTTGACAAAATGCAAGTTCGGGTTGTTTTAATAATTAGTTATAAGTTTACACAAGGATTATCCTTTTAGAACTTTAAAGAAGTTTTTTGAGCTCTAGAATCTTTATATGTTAATCTGGTATAATCAAATTATGAAACAATTAGATACAGATTTAATATTAAATACAGGTGTTCCAATGCCAACAATTGGTCTTGGTACATGGAAATCTGCTCCTGATAAGGCAAGTCTTGCAGTAGAGTATGCACTTACAGAATGTGGCTATCGTCACATAGATTGCGCGTCAATATATCGAAATGAAAAAGAAATAGGCGAGGCTTTTAAAAAAGTTTTCGAAGGTAATATAAGAAAGAGAGAAGATGTTTTTATCACGAGTAAACTCTGGAATACCGAACATCATAAAGATGATGTAAGAAAAGCCTGTGAGCAAACTCTTGCTGATTTGAACTTGGAATATTTGGATTTATATCTCATGCATTGGGGGATTGCTATTCCAGTAAATGCTGTACCACCAAGTAATACCTTAGGAAGATGGACTGAACAACTTGATGAAAATGGAGTTTTAATTACAGAAAAAGTTTCTGTAAGGGAGACATGGGAAGCAATGGAGGAACTTGTGCAAGACGGTCTCGTTAAAGCAATTGGTGTCGCAAATTTTACAGCACCAATGTTGATTGATTTACTTTCTTATTCTAAAATCAAACCGGCTGTAAATCAGATTGAGATTCACGCATATTTACAACAAACAAAGTTATTAGAATTTTGTAAATACAATGATATTGTAGTTACAGCTTATTCTCCACTTGGGTCTCCGGGAATTTTAAAGACAAGGGCTTTCCAGTCCTTATTGAAGATGATGTTATAAATGAAATAGCGCTAATGCATAAAAAATCTCCAGCGCAAATATTAATTCGATGGGGGATACAGAGGAAAATAGTTGTTATCCCTAAAAGTGTTACTCCAGATAGGATAAAAGAAAATTTTGATGTATTTGATTTTGAATTATCAGAAGATGAGATGAAGACAATTTCAGGGCTCAATAGAAACCTGCGCTTTGTAGATCCATATGTGTGGTGGAATATTCCATATTTTGGATAATAAAAACACTATAACAAAATAATTTTATGACAGAACAAATTAAACGATTTGAAGATAATGTAAACGAACAACAAGTTATTGATGCCCTAAGAGATAAGGGGATAGATGATGTTGAAACCAAAGAATTATTAATTAAATACATAGATCAGTGTCACTCTGAGGCGGATAGAGAAGCAGTAGCAGACCCAACTTTATCAAACCATGCAAACATTAAAGCGGAAATAAAAATAGCTGAGCTTTATTCCAAAACTCAATATAAGGATTACGCACTTGAGTCGTTAAGCGAGATATATCAAAACGCCGGGCAAAACGAATCAACTAAAGATTTAGTCGAGCAGATCAGACAGTTGATTGACGAACTGAATCATTAATTAAATATAAAGATAAAAAATATATTTTATGAAACAAGAAGTACCGAATTCTTTTTATAGGGTAAGTGTCAAAGGATTAATTTTTGATGAGAATCGAGAAAAATTTTTGATTATAAAAGAAGATAATGGTTGGTGGGAATTACCAGGTGGAGGGCTTGATTGGGAGGAATCTGTTGAAGATGCGCTCAGGAGGGAAATAAAAGAAGAAATGGGGTTAACAGTTACTTATATAAGCAAAGAACCTCTTCATTACTTGAGGGGTCTCAATATGAAAGATAATTATAGTATTAATTTAGTTTATGAGATTAAAATTGATAATCTACAAGAATTTATTCCTAGCCGTGAATGCTTAGAAATAAAATTTGTCACACCAAAAGAAGCAAAAGAAATGCACGCTTGGAGAAATGTAAAAGAATTAGCTGAATTATTAGAAAAATAGACAAAATCATCGAGGGGGAGAATGTAATGTATAATTCTTGAGAAAAGTTTCTATTTGTGCTAGATTTCATAAAAACATTTAAAACCTTAATCATGAAGAAAGATATAATAGAATACCTCGATATTTATGACGAACATGGTTATCCAACAGGAGAAGTAGAAACTTATGATTATGTGCATTTTCACGGACTATTACATAAAACTGTCCATGTTTGGATTATAAATTCAGCTGGGCAGATTCTTTTACAAAAAAGGGTAAAGACAATGAAAGCTTTCCCTAGCCTCTATGATATCTCTGCCTCGGGACACATCTCTTCGGGGGATACAAGTCGCCAAGCGGCAAATGGAGAAACAAAAACAGAAGTAGGTCTTGATTTACCGACTTCTGCTTTTATCTTTCTTGGGATGATAAGACAATCGATTCGAAAACATGATGGTGGTAAATTCATAGATAATGAATGGAACGATATCTATGTTGCATTTGCACCTGATGATTATTCTATTCCGCCGATTGAATCGCTTGATGGGGAAGTAGAGGAGCTAAGGTGGATAAGTCAAAGCGAATTTAAAGAATGGATAAAGGAAAATGGGGAAATACTAGTCCCCCATGACGAGGAATACCAAATGTTATTGAAATATTTGGAAAATCAAAGATAGGGAAGAGGGGCATTTTTAAAATGCCCCTCTATTTTTTTTGTATTATATTTGCAATTTTTATAATAAGTGGTAATCTGAAGGAAACAATCAATAAAACTGAATATGAAAAAGAACCGTACGTTGCCTTCTTGGGAAAAAAGAGAAGGAAATCTGAAAAAGATAAAACGTTACGGAAAGTTTTCTGTGATGTTTTATCGGACCGACCTAAGTATCTACTCAAAAAGGGTTTCTGCTTTATTGGAAGTGATTATCCCTTTTGTTAAAAATCTATATCCAGATTTTGATATTAAGAAAGCAAAGTTGATTGCTAAATATCATGATGATTTTGAAACAGTACTTAAGGGCGGAGATATATCATTACAACTAAAACTCATGATGAATGAAAGTGAAATGTCTGAGTTGAAACGAAAAGAAGTTCTTGCGGTTGATCAAATCTCAACGCTTTATCCTCAAAGAATAAGAGGCTATAACTATAAACAACTTTTGTTGCATGTAGTTTTTAAGGATTGCATTGAAGCTCAGGCTGTTTCTTTCGTTGATAAAATCGATGGATACTGTGAAGCAATTCATGAGATTTTGGCAGGTAATGTAATCTTTGTAGAACCTGTAATTAATTATTACAGCAAAACGTTCAACGATCTACCTGGGCATTTCCCGCTAATTAAAAAAGTTTTTTTGATCGACAATGACCTCTTCTCTTTTCCGGTTGTTGATCTAATTGAATTTTTCCAAGGGGGGAAAATTGGATCGCACCCACACGACCCTGCTTCAATTAGAAGAAAAACAGGTATTCCTCATTATGAGGTGTGGAAGAAAGTGACTATCAAAAAAATCGGGATTGAGCAATTAATCACTCAATTGGAATTCCAACAAATGTATCTACTGATATCAATAACACAATAGCTAACAAGTCCGTTAGCTATTTTCTTTTTTAAAACCAAAATAATTTTGGTATAATAGAACGATGAAAAAACCATTTTTGTTTGCATTATTAGCAGCTTTATATATTGTTCTTCTCGTTTTAGGTGCCAATCTAGCCCCTAAAGATATGCCGGATAATACCATTCTTATCCCAATGGCGATGCTAAGTTTGTTAGTATTGTCAGTTGCAGTCATGGGGTTCCTATTCTTTTATGAGCCACTATGCCTCTATATGGAAAACAAGAAAAAAGAAGCAGTAGTTTTCTTTGGTAAAACTGTCGGAATTTTTGCTTGCTTTGTCGTCATCTTTTTGATTTTACTTTTGTTGTTATAATTAATTTTTTAAAAAATACCCTGAATTCCAGGGTATTTTGTGTTTATCTAGGTGGGGGTTGACGAGGTTTAATATATAAAGGTACAATGAAATTAAATTAAAACTTCCTGTTATGACTATTAAAGAGGTGTTCGAGCTCATTCATCGCAACGGTAGTGGGAAGGATATCATGTGCTCATTTTCTTCTGAGGACTATATCAATGACACAGAACTCATCTCCACGATAAATAATTATAAATATAAGGATGGGGATGGGACGATTAATATATATGTCGATAGGCTGAATTTTGAAAAACATAAAACGAATTTAGCCACGCGCCCACACTGTAAACTGTTCATTTATAAACGGGAGCAAAAAAAAGAATCCAAAGATCCCGTTATAACTGTAGAATTGTCTTGTAAATTTTTTAACACTCTCCCCGAGCATATTATTGTCAGAATTCTGTCAATAAAATATGTTGATGATGGAGGAAATGAAGTAAGTAAAAAAATGATGCCGATGAATGAAAAAAAAGTGGAATTGTCCTAGGGGTAGTTCCACTTTTACTTTTCTAATTTCAGATAAAAAATAAAAAAGGGGTTGATTGCAAGGCAATCAACCCTCTTCATTCCCGAAGATATTTTTTTAAATCCTTCCGGGTCGCTTTTAGACGTCGGAAGGCTTTTGTTTTAAAATGATCTACACGACCGACGGTTTTAAATCCTAAGTCGGTAGCAATTTCTTGTCTTCCCATCTTACTACAACCAATTCCGTAATGTCTTTTTAAAACTTCCTTTTCTAATTTTGGAAGTTTTTCCATCGCTGATCTCATTGCTTCCATAAGTTCTTTTTCGTTTAATATCTGATCAGCTTCAGATGAATTATCAGTATTGGGATGAAAAACATCTAATAATGTAGAACTGTCTTCATCATCGCTCAGATGTTTATCAAAAGAATAAGACCACTGTGATATTCTCATGGCATCTGTGATTTTTTCTTTAGGAAAATCCAGAGCCTCTGCAATTTCATCTTCTGTTGGTTCACGTTCCAATAATTGCATTAGTTTTAAAGTAGTCCTGTGGATTTTGTTGACCTCCCCATTCTTATTTAAAGGGAGCCTCACAATTCGAGGTTGTTGAGCAATTGCATGTAAGATAGGTTGTCTAATCCACCAAACAGCATAAGAAATGAATTTAAATCCACGCATCTCATCAAAACGTTGAGCTGCTTTAATTAACCCCAAATTTCCTTCATTGATTAAATCGGGCAAACTTAATCCTTGGCCTTGATATTGCTTTGCCACAGAGACAACGAAACGTAGGTTTGCTCTAGTTAATTTCTCTAGAGCACGTTCATCTCCAATCTTAATCCTTTTTGCTAACTCAATTTCCTCTTCGGCTGTAATGAGCTCTTCTTTGCCAATATCAGATAGATACATATCTAGTATCTTATCTTCTCGGTTAGTTATCTTTTTACTTATATATAATGCTTTCATCGTTTTCTGGATTTTTTGGTTATGAATGTATTTTTTACTATTACAGCATAATTTGAAATTTTTCACAATGATATTTTTAGTTGAATTTTTTAACCGACCAACTCATATATTATTGAAAGTACATTTAAAAATCCCCCAATTGGGGGATTTTTAAATGTACTCTTGCTGAGATACAGATTATTCAGATATTTTATTCAAGTTTGGTGATATTCCAACGCTGATTGGGTTTACCACGATCTTCATTGTTTCAACATCTTTTAGCCCAGCACTATTTTCTACTGTAAATTTTGCAGTATATGTTCCTGGTAAGCTATAAACATGTGAGAACGATGTTGTTTGAACAAAGATTGGTTCTTGTTTTGTGAGTGTTGTTGAAGTGGTATCGGTATCTCCCCAATCAACACTATAACTTAGAGTTCCATTCTTTGGATCATAAGCGTGGACAATGACTGTCTCTGTTTGACCAACATTGATAGTTCCAGATCCCTCAAGTCCAGTGATAACTGGAGAGAGGTCAGTTACTAATCCTTTAGTGGTAAAAGATATTTCAGTTGAAATAGTTCTACCGGCATTATTTTCTGAACCAACAACAACATAATATTTTGTATTTGCTTCTAACCCAGTTAGCACAATTTTATGTTTAAGAATTTTTGCATTTCGAATAATGTCTGGTGTTTCCCCGTTGCTTACTAGAGGTGTTGTTCCATACCAGATAATGCTATTAGCTCGGACATTAGTTTTCCAGTTGATTGTAGCTTTGTTTGACTTGATAGATGTTACTGTCAAACCGCTGATTACTGGCTGTGTATTTACTTGTGATCCAATAACACGTACAGTTACTTGGCTGGATGTTTCGAGCCCAGCTTCGTTACTAACTGTGAAGGTTATTGTATATCTTCCAGCATGAGAATAAGAATGGGTGAAAGTTGTTGTTTGAACAAGAATTAATCCCATATCTCTTTCTAAAATTGGAGCATTATTTTCATCTCCCCAATTCACATTATAATCTAGAGTCCCATCTTGTGGATCGCTTGCTTTGATTTTCCAAGTTCCAACTTCACCAACTCGCAGAACTGTTGGAGCGGTGATTCCTGATATAATCGGAGCAAGATCCCCATCATCATCTTCAAAGAAATTCATTATTCTATTCATTAAAGAATTAGATGAAGAATTTCTTTCTCGCATGTTATCATTTTGTTCTGAATTTTTTGCAAAACTCATTGCGGGAGTAAAGATAATAGTGGCGACTAAGAGTGATCCAACGATTACTGATTTTAATTTTTTCATTTTTATTTTATTAAATTAAACTAATAATTTTCTTCATGTTTTTAATTTAATATTGATTAATATTAAAAACATATGCGACCTTACACTAGATTAGACGACCGGGGTCACTATTTCTTACATAGACATTACGATTGATTTGATGTATTTTAAATAGATGGGCAAGTAAGGAAATAGAAGCCCCTACGTCTTATTATATGAGAGAAGAGATAATTAAAACATTTGAAAAAGTATATACAAGTGAAGCAGATGCTATTTTTCGATTTTGCTTCACCAAAGTATCTGATCGACAACAAGCCCTAGATATAACGCAAGAGACATTTTTGCGTCTTTGGCAGAGTTTGCTGGAGGAAAAAGAGATTATGAATAATCGAGCTTTTCTCTTTACTGTGGCACGTCGGCTTGTGATTGATTGGTATCGTAAGAAAAAAAGCATTTCTCTTGAAAGTATGTCTTCTGGCGAGAATGGAGAAATAGATTACGATATTTCAGATGAAATGATAACCAGTCGGCTTTTACTTGGAGCCGAAGGTAGATATCTTTTAGATAAAATTAATGAATTGACTTCAGTCAATCGGGAAGCAGTATATTTACGATTTGTTGAAGATTTGTCCCCACCGGAGATAGGTGAGATATTGGGGATATCAGCAAATGCAGCTTCAGTTAGAATCAATCGCGGGTTGATGGAGCTACGAGAAAAAGTTGGATATAATAATGACACAGAATAAATATGGAAAATAAAAAATTACAAACAGGGTTAGAAGAAATTAAAAAGATCACAATGACTGCTCATGAAAAGAAGCAGGTATTTGATAGTGTCTTGTCCACTCCACCCGAGAGGCAAGAACAATTAGTTCGTAGCCCTTGGTCAATTTATTCATTTGTTTCCCAAATACATAAAAGTAATTTTGCTTACTATGTGATAGTTCCGCTCCTTATCATTGTTACTAGTGGGGGAATTGTTTTCGCTTCGGAGGATAGTTTACCAGATAGTGTTTTGTATCCAATAAAAGTTAGTATTATTGAACCTGTTCGTGGAGCATTAGTTTTTTCTCAGAAATCGAAAGCTGAATATCAAAGTAGTTTGGCAACTGAGCGGATGATTGAAGCCGAAACCCTTGCTAAGGCAGGTAAACTCGATAAAGAAAAAGAAAAAAAATTGAGCACTCTTTTGACAAACCACACAGATGCTCTAAATAAAGCCTTAGCTCAAGTTGATCAAGATAAATCAGGCGAACAGGCCGAAGCGATTGCTATAAATTTTCAGCTTGAGATGAATGCTCACGCCGAAGCTTTGGATTTGATTATTTCAGAAAAAGAGGACGTTTCAGATGAGCAAATAATACAAACTACAGAAATCACAGAAACAATAGAAACCGTAGAGGAAGTAGAAACCGTTGAAGATGAAGATACAAAAAATACTCAAACAACAGATAATATCCAAGACTTTGATGATGAGCCGGATATTCCTAATCTTTTAGATACTTCAATTGCCACTGATGTGTCCACTACTACAGGCATTTTGAGTGCCCCAAGTATTCCAGAGGGTCAAAATGTTCAAGGTTTGCAAATTTCAGAAAATGCAAGAATGAGCGCTGATAAAATCAAGAATGTTTTAAAGAAAAATAAAAAAGAAATAGAATTTTCACCCAAAACAGATGAGTCTGAAATAGAAGCGGAAATTAATTAAAAAATCTGGTATAATACTAATACTTATTAGTAATTTAATTTTTTATGAAATTTACATTTAAAATTTGGAGTAAGATTAAAGAGGCCTGGCCTCTTTATAAAGGGCACTTAGGAACATTATTAATTATGATGATGCTAACTATGGTGGCGCAATTCATCGGAATTAAGGATCATGCAATATTAATAGTGCTTTCATTTATTGTTAGTTTATTAGTTTCATATATTTGGATACGTTTAGTTTTAAACCTAGTTGATGGAAAAAGTTTTAATCCCTTTACCAAAGAAGCTCTACCATCTCTTTCTCAATTTTGGAATTTCTTCAAAACTTTTATTCTCTCAGCTCTTTGTATTTTAGGTGGGTTCATATTGTTTATTGTTCCAGCTTTCTATATTTCGGGTAGATTAATGTTCGTGATGTATCTTTCTGTTGAGAAAAATCAAGGAGCTCGAGCGACAATCAAGGAAGCCTGGGCAATGACAAAAGACTATGGCTGGGTATTATTTTGGAAAAACTTTTTAATTGGATTGTTTATTGCTTTGGGTTTTGTCGTATTCTTCATTGGCTCATTCATTACTTATCCGATTGGCCTCATTGTTACGTTTATGATGTATCGTGAATTTTATAAATTTAAAATGCAAAATCCCAAAGCTCCTCCTTCTCCCGAAGTGGTCTCTGAATTACCTAAAGAAACGATAAAGGAAGAAATTAAACACTAGTATAATTAAAAAGGCCGGATAATGTAAACATTATCCGGCCTTTTACTATAATGCGACAAAACTTCCTATTTGTGCGTATAATAGAGAGGCAATGTCAAATCATGAAAATTGTGCCCAAAAAACAGATAATGAACTGGTCAAATTATCTTTGGATAATCCGGACCATTTTTTGTGTTTAATAAAAAGATATGAAAGTAAACTACTCCACTATATTATGAGAATTTCTAAATTTCGGCGTGAAGATGCCGGAGATATATTGCAAGATGTTTTTGTAAAAACATATTACAACCTGAATGAATTTAATCCTAGTTTAAAATTTTCTTCCTGGATATATCGTATTGCTCATAACCAAACTATTAGTGAAATACGGAAAAAGGCAGTTCGACCAACCGTCCCTTTTGAAAAAGAAGATATTGATAGATTTGAAGATGCATTTGATGTTGTTCAGGATATTGATAATTCTTTTGATCGAGCAATGATCGATGAAGCACTTTCAAAATTAGATGAGAAATATCGTGAAGTTTTAATTCTACGATATTTAGATGAAAAGGATTATGTTGAAATTGCTGATATTTTAAAGAAACCAGTCAGCACAATAGGGAATTTAATATTAAGAGGAAAACTTCTTTTTAAAGAAGAATATAATAAATTAAGAATTAATAGATAATTATCACATATGGAAGATAATAAAAACATAAGTCAAATAGCATTAGAAAAAATTAAAGAAAGTGGAATAAAGCCAATTTCTAAGAATATTTTTAATTTAAAAAGAGTTCTCTTTTGGTCTCTTGTAGGATTTTCTATTATAATTGGAGTTATCTCTTTTTCCTCCACACTGTCAATTCTTTTTTATAATGATTGGTATTTATATAATAAATTAGGATTTGGCTTCATTATTAAATCCCTGCCATATTTTTGGTTTATTTTTCTTTTAATTTTTGCCATTCTTTGCGAATTTTATTATCGTAAAACATCTTTTGGTTATCGTCATCGTATAGTATTCATTATTGGAATATATGTATCCTTAATAATAGTATTTGGCTCAATTCTTCATTTGATTGGAATGGGAGAAAAGATTGAACAATCATTGTTTAAAAATGTTCCAGTCTATCATTTTGTTACATTTGATCGAAATGAATTTTGGTCTAACCCCAGAGAGGGATTTATTTCGGGAAGAATTATTTTGGTAGATAATAATATGATAAAAATAATTGATCAGAATCGTAATGTTTGGGTTTTAAATATTGAGAATGCTTCTGTTCGAGGAAGGATTAAAATGACAGAAGGGGAAGTTATAAAAATAATTGGTGAAATAAAAAATAATGTATTTATAGCTGAGGAAATTCGTCCTTGGATGGGTAGATCTAGTTTGAATTGTTGTATGGCCAGATAATGAGATAAAATGATAAATCCATGCGTATTATAATTGTAGGTGACGACGATTATCTACATTTGTTAACAAACCAGTACTTGTCCCGTTAGAAATTAACGAGACAATATAAAATTAATAAATAATCATAATTATCTACTTTTATATATAAAATTATTATATGTACGAATGGATAATTTCTAATGGGATGAGAAATAAAATAGTTATGAGTGGATTAATGGCTTTAGTTTTAGGGTTGGGAGTTTCAGGGACAGCTCTTGCTTACCAAGGAGATTTTACCAAAAAAGGTCCCAATTATACTCCAGAATTCGAAGCGCAAATTACTGAAGTAATGACGAATAAAGATTATGATGGCTGGAAAAATCTTATTGAGAAAAAAGTTGGAAGTGCTAGGGTTACTGAAAAAATTACCAAAGATAATTTCGATAAATTTGTAGAAGCATGGAAATTAGCTAAAGAAGGGAAGATAAAGGAAGCAAATACTATCAGAAGGGAATTGGAATTAAGAACAAGCGATGGACAGAGGCAATTTGGTGGAATGAGGCATGGTATGGGAATGGGTAGAGGAAATGGATACGGAATGAATAATAGATAGTTGAAATATTAAATAAAGTAATAAAAAATCAGCTGGTAGTGAATAATACTACCAGCTGATTTAATTTAGAATAAATAATAAAAAATATTTTTTATTATTTCCCATAACCAGACAAGGATATCAAATATTCCTAGATATATGAAAGAACAAGTGGTAACACTTAAAATGAAAAGTAAAAAAGTGGTAAGGCTAGGAATGTTATTCCAAGCATTAAAACCTTTTCTTTGTATGATTACGGTTAAGAATGGATCATAAGGGATAAAAACTAGAATCAAAAGCGGTTTACCAAAATATTTTCCACCTTTTTTAAGAATGAAAATCATGATGCTTATCATTCTAGTTCTATTCTCATCTATCAAAGATGTTCCATCCCATTGTTTGTACCATTGTTTGAATTTTTCTAAGCCAAACCAATCTATTTTCTGATTATCGTAAATTTTAATTAGAATATATCTGATGATAAAACTAACTACAATCATTACAATTATTGCTGTTTTAGTTTCAAACAGGAAAATAATCAAAGGATTTATCAATAATATACCTAATTTATTTATGATTTGAAAAAATAAAAATCCCAAAAAAAATCGAGAAACTTTTATTTTAATACTTTCAGCTTCTTTTAAGGAGCCAAAAAGTATTCCTAATTTACTTAGGATTTTCTTCATTTTCAGCTCCTTTCTTTATAAAGATTTAAATATTGATTTTTCCTTATACTACCCTTTTGGGAGATTTTTACAAGTTTTAAATAAACCTTTGGTTTAATTTGTGTTATATTTAGGATATGGATTTCTTTCTACAAACCATAATCCCGTATCTTCTACTTTACAAATATACAACTATTTTTATTATTGCTTTTGGGGCAGCTCTCATTATTCCAATTCCGTCCGGAAGTATTTTGATGGCGACCTCAGCTTTTGCGAGTATTGGCTACTTTAATATTTATTGGGTGATAATACTTTCTATTATCGCAAATATTTTGGGAGACAATATGGGGTATTGGATTGCTCGAAGTTATGGAAAAGAAGTCCTTTCTCGTGTTGGTTTTCGTAAGATATTGGAATCAAAAACTCTCAAGATGATTGAAGATAAGTTTAATAAACATCCCGGCTTTATTATCTTTGCCAGTCGTTTTGAAGTTTTGTCCACGTTATCTGTTAATCTACTTTCGGGTATAAGTAAAACGCCATACAAGAAATATTTTATTTATGAATCTATTGGTAGTGTTGCCCAAGTGTGTATGTATTCACTTTTAGGATATTTTTTTGCAGATAGATGGGAGACAGTCAATACAACAGTCGGGAGAATTTCATTAATTTTAGTGCTAGTTTTGGCTTTAGTAATTATATCTTTTGGTCACAAAAAGATAATAAAAAAGTTAAAATAAAAAAGCTCTTATTTTATTTAAAAATGCTATAATTAAAATATTAAAAATTAACTAATTTAAACTAAAATGAAAAAAGGATATAAAGATAATATTGAAATATTAACAACTGAAAATAATAATTTTCGTAAAGTTTTATACTCAGGCGAGCATTGCCAGCTTGTTCTTATGAGCTTGTTACCAAATGAAGAAATTGGTATGGAAGTTCACCCCGATAATGATCAGTTTTTCCGATTTGAAAAGGGTATAGGGAAAGTAATAATAAATGCGACCGAGTATGATGTTGCCGATGGAGATGCCGTCATTGTCCCATCTGGGGCAAATCATAATGTTATCGCTGGAGAAGGTGGACTTAAACTCTACACTCTTTATTCTCCCGCTCATCACAAAGATGGAATTGTTCGAGCCACAAAGAAAGAAGCAGAAGAGAACGAAGCCGATTTCGATGGAGTGACTACGGAATAAAATTTTTGGAAAAATAAAAAACCGAGACAAGTCTGTCTCGGTTTTTTTCTGTTATCTTTTGTTTATGCGGTTATCGTTTTGGATTGTGGCCACTTTATGGCGCTGGGGTGTTTTTTTTGATAGCTCTCCAGTGTTTTCTGGGCATTTTTGTCTCCTAAATTTATAAAAATGATTATTGGACTTTTGTGCCTCTTTTTTATTGTTGTTGTCAAAGATTTTTGTTTTTCTTTGTTCTCAGGGTCTTTTGACCTTCCTTCTAAAACTACCAATACATGACACATAAGATTGTTTTTTAGTTTATGAATACTATGGTTACTTATAACGAATTTTTAACCATTATACATTTTTTATATTGTGAGTCAATCTGTGGATTTTTTGTTTCAAATTAAATCATGATATACTTCAAAACATGAAGAGGATTCCAAAACATTTAAAAAAGGATAAAAATATTTTGTATACTGGTTTTGGAGACAAAGGAACGACCACTCTTTTTGATTGTAAGCAAGTGAGAATTTCAAAAAGTGCGATGTTGATTGAAGCCTTGGGTTCTGTCGATGAATTAAATGCGTATTTGGGGATAATAAAAGTTTATTCTGATATTGATAAAATTTCACTAACAATTAGTAAAAAGAAAACCCCATATTCTAAAATTTTAGAAGAAATTCAACAAAATCTTTTTGTCATTCAGGCGGAACTTGGCGGATCTAAAATGTCTATTGATAAAAAAGAATTAATAAAAATTGAAAAGATAATTAATCAAATTGCTGAAGTTCTCCCTCCTATTACCTCTTTCACTATTTCAGGGGGGAGTCTGATTAGTGCAGGGCTCGATTTTGCGAGAACCTTGGCCCGAAAGTCAGAGCGTAGAGTTATATCAGTTGCTGACGAGGGGAGTAGGATTGTAAGTCCTCATACTCTAGCCTATCTGAATAGGTTATCCAGTGTCCTTTTTACCTTATCTCGATACACTAATTATTTTTTCTCAATTCCGGAAAATCATCCAGATTATAATAAAAATAATTAATTCTTTCTCTGGAATCTAATTAGTAGTATAGTTATAAAGATGGAAAGTGATGATGAATATCTAATCAATGAATATCTTGGTGGAGATCAAGATTCTTTCAAGTTGCTTGTTGAGAGATATACTCCATCTATTTATAACTTTTCTCTACGATTTGTGGGGAAAGATAATGTAAATGATATAGTTCAAGATGTTTTCATAAAGGTTTGGAAGAATTTAAAAAAGTTTAATAAAACTAAGTCTAGTTTTAAAACTTGGATTTTTACCATTACCCGTAACACCATCACTGATTATTTAAGAAAGAAAAAGATGATACCCTTTTCTTCTTTGAATGAGGGTGTAGAATCTTTTGAAAATGAGATTCCGAGCGATTTGATTTTACCAGATCAAGCTCTTATCGAACTTGAAGACAAAGAGTTGTTGAATAAGATTCTTGATAAATTACCAACCAATTATAAAGAAGTTCTTATCCTTTATTACCAAGAAGATATGACTTTTAATGAGATAGGGCAACTTCTCGGCAAGCCACTCAATACTGTTAAAAGTTATCACTATAGAGCTATTTTAAAATTAAAAGAGATTTTAAATGAAGAAGTTTGCACCAAAATTATAAGTTAATCGTATATATAAACGTGGAACAAAATCTACAAAAATTATTCAAAGATGCAAAATATCAACCAGAGCGTCGACTCTCTCATGATATTTTAAGTGTAATTGAATATAAAAATACACAAATAACTAGATGGAAGAAATTCGGTTATTTATGTGTAGGCATATTATCACTATCTGGAAGTGTCTTATCTATCAGAAGTCTCATAGTTGAGTCGCTAAGACTTGGTTTTTATGATTACTTATCATTAGCATTTTCTGATAGTGGTGTTATTGCTACATACTGGAAAGAATACACTCTTTCTCTTGTGGATTCATTACCAATAGCAAGCTTGGTCCTCTCATTCCTCTTGTTATTTGTTTTGTTTATTTCCATACGCCGTGTTTCTTATCAATTTAAACACAAGCTATTAATAGCATAATTAAATTACATGGATAATAATAAACCAAAAGTTAGTTTAAAAAATATAGTGGAATCAAAAGTTTTTAGTACAGTTATGTACACACTTGGAGTTCTATTTATTTTGGTTCTTGTTTTTCAAGCAGGAATGATAGCTGGATTTAGAAAAGCTTCATTTGGTCGCAATTGGGGAGACAACTATGCTAAGAATTTTGGCTCTCCTCATAGAGGACCTCAAATGATGGGAGGAGAGTTTGGCGATTTTGGTAATTTACCAAATGCTCACGGAGCAATAGGAAAAATTATAAAAGTGGAATTACCTCTAATTGTTGTATTGGATGATAAAGACAACACAGAAAAAGTTGTGTTGGTAGATGACAAAACTGAAATACGTAAAATGAGAGATAGCGTAGCAAAAGAAGATTTAAAAATAGATGATCATATTGTTGTGATAGGAACGCCAAATTCTTCTGGTCAGATTGAAGCTAAACTCATCAGGCTTCTACCTATTCCTTTTGAGGTGTCGGTTAGATTTAATTAATCTTAAATAAAAAATAAATATGTTACAAAAAATAAAATTATTTATCTTGTCACACAAGATTGTAAGTTTGGTTGCTTTGCTGATTGTGATAATTTGCGGCTACTTTTTGATAAAAAGTAATAAAAACAGTGAGGCCAGTTATACTACTGCTTCAGTAGAAAGGAGCAATATTATAACTTATGTCACTGGTACTGGTCAGATTGAAGCTACAAATACTTTAACGCTAAAATCTGGAACAACAGGGGATGTGACTTATGTTGGGGTGAAGGTGGGAGATTTTGTTAAAAAGGGAAAACTTATTGCAAGTGTTGATTCTCGTGATGCAAAAATAGCACTTGAGAATGCTAAAATTTCCCTAACTAAATTAATAGATGACCCAGATTCTCTAACTTTACTTCAAAAAGAAAATTCAGTTTCTGAATCTTATAATGATGGATGGAATACAGCCTCATCTTTTATTACTGAGATAAATTCTATGATCGGGGATATTAAGGATGTTTATAATATTGGATTTTTCAATTATGAAAATGTTTCTAAACTATCTTCTGTTGGTAAAGACAAGGTTGATTTATTGGAAGAAAATTATTATGAATTAGAAAAAAATATAAAAGAAATAACAAAACTTTATAAAAGTTTGTCACGAGCAAGTTCTGAAGAAGAAATAATGAATTTATTAAATAAATCTCATGAATCAGCGAAACTTTTGGCCAATAATATTAAGGAAATGAAAGCGACTTTTGATTATATGGTGAATTATTTAGATTATCAAGATGATGCAGAGGCTATCTCAACAGAGACAGATCTAAATTCTTGGCTTGATAGTTCCAATAATTATGTGACAGATTTACTTTCCTCAATTAATTCTATTAATGAAAATACAGAATCCCTAAATGATATTTTAGAGGGCGAAGATAAACTTGATATAAGGTCAGCGGAACTTTCCGTCCAAAGCAAACAAAATGCATACAATGATTGTTTTGTACATGCGCCATTTGATGGAATTATTGCGACTTTAACAGCAAAAGTTGGAGAATCTTCTGGATCTAGTATTGGAACATTGATTACTGAACAAAAAGTTGTGACTATTTCTTTAAACGAAGTAGATATAGCGAAAGTAGAATTAGGCCAGAAAACAATTCTCACCTTTGATGCGATCGAAGATTTGTCTGTGGAGGGAGTTGTTTCGGAAATTGATTCCGTGGGAACTGTTTCTTCTGGTGTTGTTACTTATAATGTAAAAATTAGTTTTGATTCTGATGATGAACGTATTAAAACAGGTATGAGCACTAATATAGAGATTACAACAGAATCAAAAGAAAATATCTTAGTAGTTCCAAGTAGCGCTATCAAAGCCAAAAATGGAGTTTCTTATGTCGAAATATTTAATCCATCTTCTGATTTGCCTATTAGAAAAGAAATAGAAATTGGAATTTCAGATGACACCCTGACAGAAATTATTTCTGGTTTGGATGAAGGAGACAAGGTGATTATAAAAACTACTACAAGTGGCAATTCTTCTACATCTACAAAATCTTCTACTAATGACAAAAATATAATGATGGGTGGAGGTAGTCCTATGGGTGGTGCTGTCATGGGTGGAATAATGCGATAATTAATATGATTGAAATTAAAAATATCACAAAAACTTATGATGGGGGGAGTGAGCCATTTCAAGCTCTAAGAGGAATAAGTTTTTCTATAAAAAGCGGTGAATTCGTGGCAATAATGGGCCCATCTGGCTCTGGTAAATCTACCCTAATGCATATACTTGGGGCTTTAGATACTCCGACAAGTGGGACATATTTTCTTGATGGAAAAGATGTTTCAAAATTATCTGATGATGAACTAGCAGATATAAGAAAAGATAAAATAGGTTTTGTTTTTCAATCATTTAATCTTCTTCCTCGAGCGACAGTTTTAAGAAATGTAACCTTACCACTTGTCTATGATGGTGTACCTCAAAAAGAAAGAGAAGAAAGAGCAAAAGAGGCTCTTGTGAAAGCTGGACTTGGGACAGAACATTTCCATCATTTATCAAATCAATTATCTGGTGGACAAATTCAACGTGTGGCTATTGCACGGGCTCTTGTAAATAATCCATCCATAATTCTTGCGGATGAACCTACTGGTAATCTTGATACTAAAACTGGAGATATTGTTTTGGCTACATTTCAGAAATTAAATAAAGATCTTGGGAGAACGATAATTCTTATTACTCATGAACAAGATATAGCAGAGCATGCTGATAGAATTTTATTTATTCGTGATGGATTATTAATAGAAAATCCTATTAGTCATAAAAAAAGAGTCGCAGGTACTCTCTAAAATAATTATGAAAACAAAAGATATATTACAAGAAACTTTTTCGGCATTAAGATCAAATAAAGTTCGAACAGGGCTCACAATGCTCGGTATTGTTATCGGTATTGCTTCTGTTATTGCTATGGTAGCTGTGGGGCAAGGTGCATCAAATTCTGTCTCGTCTAGTATTGAATCTATGGGTGCTAATTTAATCATGGTTAATCCTGGAGCGCAAAGAACTTTTGGAGGAGGTTCGACCGCTTCTCGTGGTGGAGCGCAGACTCTTACCTTGGAAGATGCAGATGCAATTGCTTCACAAGTGGATAATATTTCAGCCGTTGTAAAAGAAGTAAGTTCTCAAAAACAAGTAGTTGCAACAGGGACAAATACAAACACAAGCATAATGGGGACAGAGTCTTCTTATGGTACTGTTAGAAATGTTGAAATAGCCGAAGGAACATTTCTGACAGATCAGCATATTTCAAAAACTTCAAAAGTTGCAGTTTTAGGTGCGACTGCACGAGATGATTTATTTGGGGAAGACGAAACGGATATAATTGGAGAAAAAATACGTATCTCTGGAACAGAATATAAAATTATAGGTGTAGCCGTAGAAAAGGGGGGATCGGGAATGACTAATAGTGATGATATTATTTATATTCCATATACCACCGCTCAAAGATATATTACTGGCAATAAATATCTTACAAGAATAGATATTTCAGCAAACGATGCAGAGATTTCAACTGTTGTTCAAGAAGATGTGACAGCATTATTATTAGAAAGACATAATAAAACTACTGATACTGCAGATTTTACCACATTAAATCAGTCAGACATGATAGAAACTGTTTCGGATGTGGCTGGAACTTTCACTACTCTTTTGGCTGCGATTGCGGGTATTTCACTTTTAGTTGGAGGAATTGGAATTATGAATATGATGCTTACTACAGTTACCGAAAGAACAAGAGAAGTCGGTTTGCGCAAAGCTATAGGTGCAAAAAAAAGAGATATTAATTTACAATTTTTATCTGAAGCTGTAATTCTTACTTTCATTGGAGGAATTATCGGAGTGATACTTGGTTGGGTGATCTCTTTTACCCTGTCTTATTTTGATGTGATTGAAGCTCAAGTCTCAATATCATCTGTCCTACTTGCTTTTGGAGTCTCTGCTTTAATTGGGATAGTGTTTGGATACTATCCAGCACAGCGCGCTTCAAGATTAAATCCGATTGAAGCACTAAGGTATGAATAAATAAAAAATTTGATATAATATTCTTGTATGAATAATTTAAAGCAAGAAAGAGAACTAGTTTGGGTGCAAATATTATACTTGTATTTAATCCCAGTTTTACTTCTTTATTTTAAAGTTATTCCAAATGATTTTCGTATTTTAATGTTGCTGATTGTGACATTTATAATTTACGGGATTGCTCGTTTTGAAAAGTGGAATAGTGAAGATTTTGGTATTCAAAAAAGTTGGAAGAAATATTTTTGGCCTTATTTTATTTTTACGGCAGTCGGAGTTGGCTTACTTTTTATAATAGAAGAATTAAAGATTGGAACGCCGTTTTTAAATTGGTGGAAAAATGCCAAATTTCTACTTCTCTTTATTCCGCTTAGTTTTATCCAAGAATTAATCTTTCGAGGAGTTTTAATGAACATGCTTCGAAGGGTTTTTACTAATATGTGGTTTATCATAATTCTGAATGCCGCCATTTTTGCCTTGATGCACATTATTTACCTAAAAGCCTATTTTACCTTGCCATTTACTTTTATCGCAGGAATTGGTTTTGCATGGATGTATTATAAATACAAGAACCTTCTTTTAATATCTATTTCCCACACAATCCTCAATTTCGTGGCAATGATTTTCGGGTTTTTTATTATTAGGTGAATTAATTAAAAAATAATATAATATATTTATGGAAGAAAACAAAAATTTAAAAGGGTTGTCTTGGGATGAATATTTTATTAATATTGCTGAGCAAGTAGCTAAAAAATCAAAAGATCCTTCTACCAAAACAGGGTGTGTCATTGTCGATAGCAAAAATCGACCAATTTCTTTTGGTTACAATGGTTTTATTAGTGGGTGTGATGAGTCAATAATGTCCACAGAAAGACCAATTAAATATCACTTGGTTCTTCACGGAGAAATGAACGCTATTTTGTTTGCAAAAAGAGATTTAGAAAAATGCACTCTTTATAATCTTTATGGGCCTTGTGAAAATTGTTTAAAACATATTATTCAAGCAGGCATAAAAAGAATTATTTATAAGAATTCTGTTGTAGAAAGTAAGGTGAACAATAATGCGAAATCAATGACAAATGATGTGACAAATGAAGCGATTACTAGGTTATTGCAATCAATGCCAGATGTTGATTGTCGTAATATAAATGGGAAGAGTTATTTAGAAGAAATATGGGGAGATAATATCCCAAAATTTTAATTTAAAAATTATATGAATAAAATAATTTTAGCAGTGGTTGGATTACCAGGAGCAGGGAAAACAGAAATAATAGAATATTTAATGAATAAGACTGGTTGGCCCAAGGTTTATTTTGGTGACGTTACTTTTGATGAAATGAAAAAGGTTGGTTTAGAAATAAATGAAGCTAATGAAAGAATCACAAGAGAGAGGATTAGAAGTGAATATGGTATGGGCTGTTATGCTATTTTGAGTATTCCTAAAATAAAAGATTTAATTACAACAACAAGTGTTCTCGTAGAAAGCCTTTATAGTTGGGAAGAATATCTTGAAATGGAAAAAGCTTTTGGCGATGATTTCAAAGTATTATCGGTTTTATCTTCTCCCGAGACAAGAATAAAGAGAATGGAAAATCGTCCAATCCGTCCATTGTCTCGAGAAGATGTTATCTCTCGAGATTATGCACAGATAGAAAATATTCATCAAGCAGGTCCAATAGCAAGAGCAGATTTCTTTATTATAAATGAAGAATCAAAAGAAGATCTATATAAGCAAATAGATGAAATAATTACCAAACTCACAAACAAATAAAAAACACAATATTAAAATTTTAATATCGTGTTTTTTATTTGTTTTACTTTTTATATATTGCAAATTTCAAATCGTATTTATTATTTTCATCGGCGTTATGTGATTCTTCTTGAATCTTTTTCCATTTATTCATATCAATCTCAGGGAAAAATGTATCAGCACTGGGGAATTCTTCATCTACGTGAGTAATGTATAATTTGTCTGCTCTATCAATAAATAGTTTATATATTTGTCCACCCCCGATAATAAAACATTCATCATCTTGTGAAGTTGTTTTTTCTAGTAATTCCATCAATTCATCAATTGAATAAACGATTTCTATCCCATCTCTTCTAAAATCCTCATCTTTTGTCAGAACGATATTTCGACGATTGGGGAGTGCTCGTCCAATGGATTCAAAAGTTTTCTGTCCCATTATGATGGTATGGCCGGAAGTTGTTTCTTTGAAATGCTTCATGTCAGCGGGTAAATTCCATAGCAATGTATTTGCCTTTCCAATTTCATTATTTTTCCCAATGGCTGAAATTATAGATAGAATCATAAATTTATACGGCGATAGGTGCCTTGATGGCGTCATGAGGATTATAATTTACCAACTCGAAATCATTAATTGTAAAATCTTCAATATTTTTTATTTCTTTATTTATCTTCATTTCGGGCATCGGTCGTAAATCATTTCGACGAGATAATTGTGTTTCCACTTGTTCAAGGTGATTGGAGTATAAATGAACGTCTCCACCCGTCCAAACAAATTCTCCTGGTTGTAATCCAGTTACTTGAGCAATTATCATTACTAATAATGCATAAGAAGCAATATTAAATGGTACGCCCAAGAAAGTATCACAACTTCTTTGGTAGAGCTGACATGATAATTTTCCATTAGCAACATAGAATTGGAAAAGTAAATGACAAGGAGGAAGTCCTGCTTTTGTCATTTCATTAATATCAGCGACGTTCCAAGCAGAAACAATAATTCGACGTGAATCAGGATTTGTTTTAATCATTTCTATCGCATCATTTAGTTGGTCAAGACAAGTATTATCTTGGTCTTTCCAGCATCTCCACTGTGAACCATATATTGGACCAAGTTCTCCATATTCTTTTGCAAAACTTTCATCTGTTTTTATTTTTTCAATAAACTCTTTTAACCCAGAGTTCCATTCTTCACTGCCAACTTTTGGCATTGGTTTACCGGATTTCATTAAGTATGCTTTAAATGGCCATTCATCCCAGATATGAACATTATTTTCTGCAAGATATTTTAGATTTGTATCACCACGCATGAACCAAAGCAATTCATGGATTATTGCTTTTATTGGCACCTTCTTTGTTGTTAAAAGAGGAAAGCCTTTGGATAAATCAAATCTCATCTGGTGTCCAAAAATTGAGATAGTCCCTGTTCCTGTTCTGTCTCCTTTTTGTGTTCCTTCTTTTTTTATTCTTTCCACTAAATCTAAATATATATTGTCGACATGATATTTATCCATAGACCTATTATACAGCTTTCTATTTTTGATACAAACATGCTAAAATCAGTATATTAATCTTAAAAACTTAAAAATCACATGCACGATAAACAAGTAGAAAAACTCATAAAAGACGAAGAAAAAAGGCAAAAAAGCGTTATAAATCTGATTGCTTCCGAAAACTATGTCTCAGGTGATGTATTGAAAGCGCTTGGCTCAAAACTTACCAACAAATACGCTGAAGGATACCCTGGCCGTAGGTACTATGGTGGTAATGAAATCGTTGATAAGGTAGAGAATCTTTGCATAGAGAGAGCCTTAAAACTTTTTAAATTAAAAAAAGAAAACTGGCACGTGAACGCTCAGCTTCTCTCTGGTAGTCCAGCAAACTTTGCTTTGTATTCTGCTCTTGTTCCACTTGGTAGCAAGATAATGGGAATGAAGCTTTCAGCCGGTGGGCACCTTACTCACGGTTATCCTGCTTCGATGACCGGCAAGCTTTGGAAGGGAGTTCAATTTGAACTTGATGCAAAAACCGAAATAATAAATTATCAAGAATTAAAAAAATTAGCTATCGCAGAAAAGCCAGACATTATTGTTGCTGGTTTCACCGCTTATCCACGAATTGTTGATTTTAAAAAGTTTCGAGAAATTGCCGATAGCTGTGGGGCAATTCTACATGTCGATATGTCTCACTTCGCAGGTCTTGTCGCAGGCGGTGCGTATCCTTCACCTTTTCCTTATGCTGATTCAGTCATGACAACTACACACAAATCACTTCGTGGCCCAAGGCACGCACTTTTGTTTGTAAAAAAAGATGAAAGAAATTTTGATAAAAAATTAGACAAAATGGTTATACCAGGGCTCTTTGGTGGCCCGCATGAGAATACTATTGCCGCGGTCGCTGTCGCACTTTCTGAGGCAATGAGACCCGATTTTAAAAAATATGCAAAACAAGTTGTGAAAAATGCCAAGGCCTTGGCAAAGGAATTACAAAAGCTCGGCTGGCACATTATTTCTGGGGGGACAGACTCACATTTGATTTTGGTTGATACTTGGATGGACGGAAAAGGAATATCTGGTAAAGAAGCAGGAGAAAGATTGGAAAAAAATGGGATTATTGTAAACATGAATACAATTCCAGGTGATACGAGAGGCCCAATGGATCCGTCAGGGATTCGCTTAGGGACATGCGCTGAGACAACTCACGGAAAAAAAGAGAAAGATATGATAAAAATAGCACAAACAATTAATAAAATTTTAAGAAAATAAATTTATGTCTGAAGAAAAAAAGGATCATCCATGGGTAGGAGTAGATGCCATTATTGTAAATAATGATGGTAAAATTTTTTTGCAAAAGAGGTCTACTAGCATGAGAGCATTCCCAGATTATTGGGGATTGGTTGGGGGTTGGATGGAATGGGATGAAACAGTTGAAGAAGCACTGAAAAGAGAAGCGCAAGAAGAAGTCGGAGTTGAAATAGAAGTTATAAAATTTATTGGAAAATATTATGATCCCAAAGGAAGGCATCCAACAAAAACAAGTATTGCCCTGCCTCATATTTGTAAAATAGTTTCAGGTGAACCAAAGGTCAATCAAATTTCTGAAGTTCAAGATATCGGTTGGTTTACTCCTGAAGAAGTTTCCAAAATGGATTTAGCTTACGATCATAAACAAATGCTTAAAGATGCAGGAATTATAAAATAATTTTATGAAAATATATTTTGCAGGGTCAATAAGAGGGGGAAGAGATGATGCTCATATTTATGAGAAGATTATTGAGTTGCTAAAAAATTATGGGGAAGTTCTAACGGAACATATTGGAGATAAAACATTATCTAGCCAAGGTGAAGATAAATCTCATGAATATATTTATAAAAGAGATATAGAATGGCTCAGATCGGCAGATGTTTTAGTTGCAGATATTTCTACTCCTAGTGTTGGGGTTGGTTATGAAATTGGAATAGCTGAAGCGCTTAATAAAAAAGTCTTATGTCTTTATAGAGAAGGTTCTCCAAAACCGATATCAGGGATGATCAATGGAGATTATAACTTAATCAAAAAAGTTTATAAAAATATTGATGAATTACCAGTTATTATTAAGGAATTTTTTGATAAATAATCATGAATTCCGAAATTAAAAATGAATCTAAAAAAAGACCGATCGCAGTTGTTGGAGCAATGATATTTAAAGAAGGGAAAGTTTTAATTGGTAAGAGAAAGGAGACGGCTTCCCATGGAAAGAGTGAGTATTCTTTCCCTGGTGGGCATATGGAATTTGGGGAATCTTTTGAGGAAGCAATAAAAAGGGAAACTTTTGAAGAAGCTGGAATCAAGATAAAAGATATAAAATTTTCCTGTGTTGCAAATATTGATATATATAATAAAGTTTTAATTGGAGTAACAGCAAATTGGGATAAGGGCGAACCACAAACATTTATCAATGAGAACATTGGGGATTGGCAATGGCTCGATATCAATAATTTACCATCACCACTTTTCTATCCTACTGCCGTTCTAGTCGATTCGTATAAATCAGGAAAAAATTATTATGACAAAAAATAAAAAAGAAAAATACAAAGGCAAACTTATAGTTATAGACGGCACAGATGGAAGCGGAAAGGCGACGCAGGTGGATTATTTAACTAAGCATTTAAAGAAGGATGGAAAAATTGTAAAAGTTGTTGATTTCCCGGAATATTACAAGAACTTCTTTGGCAAGTTTATCGGGCATTGTTTGAGCGAACAGTACTATAATTGGCTCAATATACACCCTAAAATCGCCTCTGTGATGTATGCGGCAGATAGGTGGGAATCTAGCGACGAGATGAGGAAATGGCTTAAAAAGGGCTATATTGTCATTGCCAACAGATATGTCTCGGCTAATCAAATTCACCAAGGGGGGAAGACGAAAAATACTAAAAAAAGGAATGATTTTCTAAAATGGCTTGATGAAATGGAATATGAAGTTTTTGGAATTCCAAGACCTGACCTAACTCTGTATTTGAGTTTGCCGATCAATATTGTTCTCAAGCTTTTAAAGAATAGGGACAGTAGTAAAATGAAAAGGGAATATTTGAAAAAGAAAAAAGATGTTCACGAAAGTGATATCAATCATTTAATTAATTCCAGAAAGAGCGCGCTGAAATTAGAAAAAGAAATTCCGAATTTTATAAAAATAGAATGCTCCAAAAAAGGAGAAATATTATCTCGTGAGCAAGTTCACGAAATGGTTTATAAAGAAGTTAAAAAAATTGTAAAATAAAATGAGCCAATTTGAGCAAAAACAAAATAATAATGAATTAAAAGTTGAGACAATAGAAGGACCTATGGGGAGTGAGCTTTCTTTTTGCTCGGAACGCGGGGGGATTGTTACATCTATTAAATTAAAAGGGAAAGAAATTTTATATCTCGATGAAGCAACACTGAAAAACCCCGAAGTGAATGTTAAAGGAGGCATCCCCATTCTTTTCCCTAATGCTGGACTAATCTCCGAAGGATTGGATCGTGGAAATTTACAGAATCTCAAACAGCATGGTTTTGCTAGAAATGAAAAATGGAACACCCGAGTAACCGATGCTAGTTTCCATGAAGTATTAACCTCAAACCAAAAAACCAAAGAAGTCTACCCTTATAATTTTGAACTTATGATGGATGTTTTTCTAAATCAGAATAATTCTTTTTCTATTATTCAGCGTGTTAAAAATTTAGAGAAAGATAAAGTAATGCCAATTTCAAGTGGCTTACATCCGTATTTTAAAGTCCCATCAGAGGAAAAGAAAAATATTAAATTTAATTTTAAGGGAGGAGAAATTGTTGCAAATCAAATTGACAAATGGGCAGAAGGAGAAGCCGTTTTCATTGATAACCCCAATAAGCCAATCGAAGTATATATTCCAGGGCTGGGAACGTTTATGTTTACGGCCTCAAAAGAATATAAAAAATTTGTTTTTTGGTCTCAGAAAGACAAAGATTATATTTGTATTGAAGTGTTCATGGAAGATATAGATGGAATTATTAAAAACCCAACAATAATTAAACCCGGACAAAAAAACATTGCGACATTAAATGTAATGTTAAAAGAATAATAATAATTATGAAAATCAAAATTAAAAAATTAAAAGAAAATGCTAAACTTCCAAGCTATGCACATCCAGGAGATGTCGGTATGGATTTATATTCAATGGAAACAGTTACTATTCCAACGATGGGGCACTATCGCTTTTGGCATGGATTTGCCATGGAGTTTCCAACTGGATATGCGGCAATTGTAAAAGATAAGTCTAGTATTTCAAAAGAGGGTCTTCACCAAATGGGCGGTGTTTTTGATGCGGGGTATCGTGGAGAATATAACACTCATCTAGTGAATTTGTCAGATAAGCCTTATACTATAGAAGAGGGAGACAAAGTTAGTCAACTGATTATTTATCCAGTAGTTATCGGAGAATTAGAAGAAACTGATACATTGAGTGATTCATCTAGAGGTGAAGGAATGTTTGGAAGTACAGGGAAAAAATAAAATGAAAGAAGAAATAGAAAAAATAATACAAAAAGTTTTAAAAAATCTTGATATCAATGAAGTTGATTTTTCAGTTGAGCACCCAGATGATAATAAAAATGGTGATTATTCGACGAATGTAGCAATGGTTTGTGCTAAAAGTTTAAAAATTAATCTAAAAGAACTTGCTGAAAAAATTAAAAATGAATTAGAAAAAAATTTACCAAAAGAAATTAAAAAAGTTGAGATTGCTGGTCCTGGGTTTATTAATTTTTATTTATTAGGAGAATTTTTTGCTGAAAGTATAAAAGAAATTTTAAAAGAAAAAGAAGATTTCGGAAAGAATAAAATTGGTAAGGGTAAAAAAATTCTTGTCGAATATTCATCTCCGAATATTGCTAAACCATTTACCATCGGCCATTTACGCTCGACAATTATTGGTGACTCAGTTTCTAAAATTTTAGAGTTTTCTGATTACAAAGTGATCCGAGATAATCATTTAGGTGACTGGGGCACGCAATTCGGGAAAATGATTGTCGCTATTAAAAAGTGGGGTAATTTAGATGCTCTCGAAAATGACCCATCTCCCATTAAAACGCTTGTTGATTTATATGTGAAATTTCACGATGAAGCAGAGAAAAATCCAGAACTTGAAGATGAAGGGCGAGAATGGTTTTCTAGGTTGGAAAAGAAAGATTCTGAAGCAGTAGCCATTTGGCAGAAATGCATTTCGTATTCGATGAAAGAATTTCATCGAATATACGAACGATTAGATATAAATGACTTTGATACTATAAATGGAGAAAGTTTTTATGAAAATAAAATGGGTGAAGTGCTAGAAGATATAAAAAATAAAAATCTCGGCAAAGAAAGTGAAGGAGCATTTTTAATATTTTTCCCTGATGAAACAAAATTAAACCCATTGATGATTACCAAAAAAGACGGGTCGTCTTTGTATGCTCTTCGCGATTTAACTACTGATAAATGGAGGAAGAAGGAGTATGGTGATGATATAAAAATTATAAATGAAGTCGGAACTGAGCAATCAGAGTATTTTAAGCAAATTTTCGAAGCAGAAGAAATGCTTGGTTACTTTACAAAAGAGCAGAGAATTCATTTAGCTCATGGATTGTACCGATTTAAAGATGGAAAGATGAGCACCAGAAAAGGGAATGTGATATGGCTTGATGATATTATAAATGAAGCTGTCAGTCGAGCAAGCACTATTAATAGCGATGTGTCAGAAGAAGTTGGTATTGGGGCTATTAAGTTTAATGATCTAAAACGAGAAAGCAAGAAAGACATAATTTTTGATTGGGAAGAAATAATTAATTTAAATGGTGATTCCGGTCCATATTTGCAGTATTCATACGCTCGCGCTAAATCAATTTTAGAAAAAGCCAAAGATGAAAATATAAAAATAGAAACTACTGTACCAGAGGGTTGGGGAACGACAGAAGTAGAGAAATTGCTTAATCGTTTTCCTGAGATAGTTATGAGGAGTGCGGAAGATTTTGCTCCACAACAAATTGCAAATTACCTGATAAATCTTGCCCGTTCCTTCAATACTTTCTACGGCAACACAAAAATAGTTGATAAAGATGATCTAACATCACCATATAAACTAGCGATAACCGAAGCATTTTCTATAGTTATCAAAAATGGCTTGAACCTCCTAGGAATAAAATCTCCAGAAAAAATGTAATAAAAAGTAGTAAGTAAGAAGTAACAAATAGGTATTAAAAATCAATATCCCCCCAGATAGGGCTTTAGGCCCTATCTGGGGGGATTGTGGAAAGTGTGTGTTATAATTAATATATGAATTCTGAAGTAAAACAATGCCAAAACTGCAAAAATGACTTTACTATTGAGCTGGATGATTTTGGATTTTATGAGAAAATTAAAGTTCCTCCACCGACTTTTTGCCCTGAGTGTCGCAGCCAAAGAAGATTGGCATATAGGAATGAATTTTCTCTTTATAATCGTGAATGTGATTTATGTAAAAGAAAAATAATATCAATCTATTCTCCAGATAAAACGCAAATAATTTATTGTAATAAATGCTGGTGGGGAGACAATTGGAATCCTAAAAGTTATGGACAGGATTTTGATTTTTCTCGCTCCTTTTTTGATCAATTTACGGAACTTCGTCAAAAAGTACCAGCGCTAGCTTTAATCAATGATAACAATGTAGGAAGTGTAAATTGTGAATATACTCAAGATTTTGCATATGGAAAAAATTGTTATATGGCTATGGTTTGCTGGAAAATGGAAAACTGCATGTATTTTTCATATGGAGGGAATATGAAAGATGGAGTTGATTGTATGGGAATATTTAATCAAAGTGAGGGTATTTATGAAGTAATGTATAGTGACAGGTGTTTTGGATCAAAATATATTCAGCAATCTGCAAATTTAGTTAATTGTAGTTTTTGTTATTCATGTCGAGGTTGCACAGACTGTTTTATGTGCGCAAATCTTCAAGGAAAGAAATATTGTATTCTAAATAAACAATATACAAAAAAAGAATACGAAAAAATTCTTGACGAATATAAGCTGGACACATATTCTGGAGTAGAAAGAGCAAAGAAAGAATTTAATATATTTTTATTAAAACAACCGCATAAGTTTGCAAATCAAATTAATTGTTTTAAGTGTGAAGGACAGAATTTGTTTAATAGTAAAAATTCCAAATATGTTTTTCATTCCCATAAAGCAGAAGATTCAAAATATCTTGAGAATGGTGATGTCCAAAAAAATAGTTATGATTTGTCTGTTGGAGGTGAGTTAGAACAGTGTTATGAAGGTGTGACTCCTGACCATTCCCACCGAGCTTCTTTTACTGTGACTTCCTAGAAAAATCTAGACATTACATATACTGACTTTTGTATGTCTTGTCAGGAATGTTTTGGTTGTGCTGGACTGAAACACTCCAAGTACATGATTTTTAATAAACAATATAGTAAAGAAGAATATTTTAAATTAAAAGAAAAAATTATCGAGCATATGAAAAATACAGGTGAGTGGGGAGAATTTTTCCCAATGGATAAATCCCCATTTGCTTACAATGAATCAATGGCCATGCTCTCTTTTCCTTTAAGTAAAGAAGAAATTCTCAAAAAAGGACTTGTTTGGCAAAATAATATACAGAAGACGGAAGGGAAAACTACTTTATTTGAAATCCCAGACGATATTGAAGATATTCTAGATTCAATAATAGAAGAAGTTTTGGAATGTGATATTTGCAAAAGAAATTATAAAATAATAGTGGATGAACTTTCTTTTTATAGAAAATGGAAAATCCCAATCCCTAGAAGCTGTTTTCTTTGTAGATTGGAAAAGCGTTTCAAACTTAGGGGTCCGTCTAAGCTTTGGCACAGGAAGTGTATGAATGAAGGTTGCACGAATGAATTTGAAACATCGTATGCACCAGAAAGACCGGAAATTATTTATTGTGAAAGTTGCTATCAAAAAGAGGTATATTAAAACAATTTTACCAATTCATTGCTATAGCGTTAGTTTGGTAAAAATTAATAAATAAAAACGGCTCCAAGCAAAATGCTTGGAGCCTACACCCATAATTCCCCCTGGAACTTTAGGTGAGATGGAAAAGACCATGGCGGCCGCATGTATTTTCGGGAAATGATAAGGTGAGACAGAAGCGAATATCATCCCCGAACAGGAAAGATCATCTATTGAATTAATTCTATTCTTCTGTCTTTTAAAATGCAAGATTTTTTGGTAATATGAGAAATATGTCAGAAAATGAAAATGAAGCAAAAAAGTCAGCATCTGCCTTACGAGAGGAGGCAGTTTTACAGTTTTGGAAAGAGCAGGAAATATTCAAAAAGAGTTTAGAAAAAGATGCATCCAAGGGTGAGTATGTTTTTTATGAAGGGCCACCGACTGCCAATGGTAAACCAGGGATACATCATTTAGAAGCTAGAGCATTCAAGGATGTTATTCCACGATACAAAACTATGCGAGGTTATCATGTCCGCCGAAAAGGTGGATGGGATACGCACGGTTTACCAGTTGAACTTCAAGTTGAGAAGAAACTCGGGCTCTCTTCAAAGAAAGCAATTGAGGAATATGGAATAGCAAAATTTAACCAGCAATGTAAAGAAAGTGTTTGGGAATATTTGGAATATTGGAATAAATTTACCGAACGAATTGGTTTTTGGGTTGATCAAGAAAATCCTTATGTGACTTATCATAATGATTATATTGAGTCGGTTTGGAATGTTATCAAAGAAGCTGACAAACAAAAATTACTTTATAAAGATTATAAAGTTGTGCCTTGGTGTCCTCGTTGCGGGACAGGACTTTCTTCGCACGAACTTGCCCAAGGATATGAAAATGTAAAAGATTTGTCGGTGTATGTGAAATTAAAATTGAAATCAGGTCAAAAATATGGCGGCAATAAAGAAACAAAAGATTCTGCATATATTCTAGCTTGGACTACAACTCCGTGGACACTACCAGGCAATGTAGCTTTAGCTGTTGGTGAAAATATTTCTTATACAGCATTACGAGTTGATGGGGTTTCTGAATTATATATTCTTGCTAGTGCACGTGTTGAGAATGTATTTGAAGACCAAAAAATAGAAATTGTGTACGATGATATTAAGGGTAAAGATTTAATTGGTCTTGAATATGAACCGCTGTATTCTTTTTTAGAAAATGAAATAAGACAAAATCAAACAGAATCAGCTAAAATGGTTAATGCTTATAAAATATACCCAGCTGATTTTGTGACCACAGAAGATGGTACAGGTGTTGTGCATACAGCTGTAATGTACGGACAGGATGACTTCACCTTAGGGAATAAATTAAATTTACCTAAACATCATTTAGTGGGATTGAATGGAACTTTTTATTCTGAAATGAAACAAGGTGATTTAGATTTAAGTTTTAGATTTGTTCGCGATGAAGAAGTCGCTGTTGATATAATTAAAGATTTGGCTCATAGAGGACTTTTATTTAAGAAAGAAAAATATGAGCACTCATACCCACATTGTTGGCGATGTCACACGGCGCTTATCTATTATGCTCGTGACTCTTGGTATATTAGGATGTCACAGTTGCGAGATAAACTCGTGAAAGAAAATGAAGGAATAAATTGGGAACCAGCTTATATCAAAGAAGGACGTTTTGGTGAATGGCTAAGAGAAATTAAAGACTGGGCAATTTCTCGTGAGCGTTATTGGGGGAGCCCACTTCCTGTTTGGACTTGTGATAAATGCAATAAAGTTGAAGTTATTGGAAGTGTTGAAGATTTAAAATCTAAAACCAAAAGATCAGGGAATAAATATTTTGGAATGAGGCATGGAGAAGGGGAACATACCATTTTGAATGTTTGTAGTGGGGGTGATCCAAATCTTCCTCATCATTTAACTGAAAATGGTAAAAAATATGTAAAAGAAATGGCAGAGAAATTGCGAAATAAAAAAATTACAAAAATATTTGTATCCCCATTTATCCGAACACAAGAGACAGCAAAAATTGTTGCTGATGTAATTGGTTTTTCCAGGGAACAAATAATTACTGATGAAAGATTACATGAATATAATTTCGGTATTTATAATGGTAAATCAAAAACTGATTATAATGAATGGAGAAAGAAACACGAAGATTTTTTTACTCCTCCGGAAGGTGGTGAATCATGTTATGAAGCAAAAAAGCGTGTGGCTAATTTTATTTATGAGATGGAATCAAAGTATTCAGGCGAAAACATTCTTTTTGTTGCTCACGGGATAGTTTTTGAAGTGTTACCGTCAATTCTTAATGGAGATGATGTCAAGACAGCTTGGAAAAACTGGAAAGAGGACCCTGTAGATTTTGGAAATTTTGAAGAATATAATTTTGTAGCTATCCCCCATAATGAAGATTATGAACTTGATTTGCATAAACCATTTATTGATGAAGTAGAACTTACTTGTGATTGTGGGGGGAATCTTGTTCGAGTAAAGGAGGTGATGGATGTTTGGCTTGATTCAGGAACGATGCCATTCTCTCAAGATCATTATCCTTTTGAGAATAAAGACTTAATTGAAAAAGGAGGTGGGTACCCAGCCGACTTTATTTCAGAAGCGATTGATCAGACACGTGGATGGTTCTATACACTTCATGCAGTTGGAGCAATTATGGGTAAAGGTAAAGCGTACAAGAATGTTATTTGTTTAGGACATTTACTTGATGCAAAAGGGAAGAAGATGAGTAAGTCGCTCGGAAATATTGTTGACCCATGGTCCATGATGGACAAATATGGAGTTGATACTTTGCGCTTGTGGATGTATGCAGTTAATCAACCTGGGGAATCAAAAAACTTTGATGAAAAGACTGTGGCGGAACTTCACAGTAAGGTATTTAATCTGCTTTACAACGTGCTAGCTTTTTATGAACTATATCGCGATATAGAGTTAGAAAATATTGAATACAAAAAATCAGATAACATTTTAGATCAATGGATAATAGCAAGATTGACGGAATTAACCGATGAATGCACACAAAAATTAGATGACTACAAACTTCTTGAACCGGTGCGAGCAATTCGTGATTTTATTGATGATCTTTCAACTTGGTATCTACGTCGCTCACGCGACAGAATAAAAGAAGGAGAAGAACAAGCAAAAATTACTCTTTACTATGTTCTAAAAACATTAATTAAATTAATGGCGCCGTTTACTCCATTTGCTAGTGAGGATATTTGGCAGAAATTAAAAAATGAAAAAGATGAGGAGAGTGTGCATTTAGCAGAATGGCCTGAGAATGAATTAAGAATTAACAATGAAGAATTAAAAATTATTGAAGAAATGCAAAAGGCTCGTGATATTGTTACACTTGGTTTACAAGCAAGGCAAAAAGAGGGTATCCCCGTTAGGCAACCACTTAGTAAATTACTAATTACCAATTACCAATTACCAATTGATTATCAGGAAATTCTTAAAGATGAGTTAAATATTAAGGAAGTTGAATTTATCAAGGGGGACGAACAAAAAGTTGAACTTGATACAAATATAACTCCGGAATTAAAGAAAGAAGGGCAGTATCGTGAACTTGTTCGAGCTATTCAAGATATCAGAAAAAATAATGGATTAAATCCTAGTGATGTTGTTACCCTTATTGTTGAGACAAATACTGAAGGGCAAGAATTGATAAATAAATTTAAATCTGAATTAATGAAAGCAGTAAGTGCAAAAGAAATACAATTCAAGGGAAATACCGGAGAAGAAATAAAAACAGGAGAAATTGTCTTTAAAATAACTATTGAGAAATAAAGAGATTTTTGGTTGTGGTATAATTAAAGAATGAAAGTTAAGAAATTAGGACATTGTTGTTTTGTTGTAGAACCTAAAGATGGAGTCAGAATTATGACTGATCCGGGGGCCTTTTCAGTGTTACAGGTTGAAGAAAAAAATATTAATGCTATTTTAATTACTCATGAACACAGTGATCATTTACATATTGATTCATTAAAAAAAGTTCTTGGAAATAATCCAAATGCAATTGTTATCACGAATACAGTTGTTGGTAAAATTCTTGATAAGGAAGAAATAGTGTATATAAAAGTTGAGGAAGGGGAAAGATATGGAGTTTCGGGTGTAAATATTATTGGATTTGGTAATGCTCACGCAGAAATTTATCGAGAGTATGGAGTAGTACAAAATACTGGTTATATGATAGATAATTTATGTTATGGCGGAGATTCATTTAATTATCCAGATACCGATGTAGATATACTCGCACTTCCTGTAGCTGGGCCTTGGATGAAAATGAAAGATGCAATTGATTACGCGAAAAATATAAGACCAAGAATTTGTTTCCCAGTACATGATGCGATAATGCAAGATTTTGCAACTTTTACATGGAGAATTCCCGAAAAACTTTTGAAAGAAGATAATATTAATTTTATAAAATTAGAAATAGGGAAAGAAGAAGAAATATAATATGAAAAAAGTATTTATTGTACATGGGTTTATGGGGACTCCGAATGGTGGATGGAAATCATGGCTTATGAATGGACTTGCTGAACATGGAGTATATGCATGTTCTTTGCCAATGCCTACACCAGATAACCCCATAAAAAGTGAATGGATAAAAACCATTAGTGAAGCTGTCGGAGTACCAAACGAGGGAATATTTTTAGTAGGGCATTCTTTGGGAGTTCCGGCTATTTTGCGGTATTTAGAATTTTTAGATAAAGATTCTAAAATCGGAGGGGCTGTATTAGTCTCGGGGCCAATAGCCAAAATAGAAAAAGATGGATATGAACAAGTTAATGCTTTTTTAGATGGTGCATTTGATTTTGATCATATAAAAAGTACATGTAAAAATTTTACAGTAATCCATGGGGATAGTGATAATGTGGTTTCATTTTATGATGCAGGATATTTAACTGAAAAAGTTTCTGGTAATTTAGTTCCAATTCCAGGCGGAGGCCATTTATCACCAGATGAAAAATGTTTTGAATTATCACAAGCCCTAGAAGCATTATTAAAAATGATGAAATAATTAGTCATTAGTAATTGGTAATTAGTAATTATCTCAAATGCATCACATACACCACACTCATGGATTTATACTTTCGTCTCGCAATACCGGCGAAGCCAATAAAATGCTCACGATTTATACTCGCGAGTTGGGCCTCATCAAAGCTGTTGCTCAAGGGGTACGATTTCATAAATCAAAACTCCGTTTTACTTTGCAGGATTTTTCTTATGTAAATGTCGACTTAGTTAGAGGGAAAGAAATTTGGCGAGTGACTTCAGCCAGACATATTTCTTCTTTCTCCCTAGCAAGAAGTAATACCGCATCACTTGTTTTAATAATGCGAGTTAGTAACTTGCTCGAGAGACTTTGTCATGGAGAGAGCCCAAATGAAAATATTTTTAATGATTTCATTCAAGCCCTCTATTTATTAGATGATGAAAATGTTTCTTCGCAATCTCGAGAAGCTCTTGAATTACACCTAGTCTTGCGGATTCTAAATAGTTTGGGATACATAGGTGACTCAGCAATTCTCGAAAAATATCTCTCATCTGCATTTGATCAAAGTAAAATAGAGGTCTTACTCAAAGAACGTCAATCCATAATTGCCCATATAAACAATGCCTTAAATGAAAGTCAGTTATAGGATTTTTGTGCTATAATAAGGAGAGTATGGTAGAAGAAAGGAAAAATAAAATTGAAGATATAAAAATGCATCTTTATGATCCAAATGATCCATCGATGGTTCATGACCGAGAAGGAGTGTTACATCAAGTTAATCATGAAGTGAACGAAAAGTGGAGTGATGATCAGACGAGAAAGGATGATAATATGAATAATAAATTTAAGCAACCAAAGAAATCAGTATTTAAGAAATTTTTTATTGCCTCGGCCATTTTTTTTGTTGGAGCATTGGGTTTTGCTTTTTATAAATTCTACAGTAATGATGTCTCGGTTTCAAATGACAAAATAGATATTGTTGTTATTGGAAATGCTTTTACTAAAGGTGGGGATGAATTGCCTCTACAAATTGAGATTACAAATAAAAATAATGCAAATCTAGAACTTGCAAATTTAATTATCGAATACCCGAAGGGAGCGGAAGATAATGTTACAGATGTTGTCCGATTGCCTCGTGATGCGATTGGAACAATTAAACCCGGGGAAAGTGTTATTCGTAATGTTAAAGTAAAACTTTTTGGAGAAGAGAAATCCATTCGCAATATTAAAATTGGTTTAGAGTATCATCCTCAGGGGTCAAATGCAATTTTTACTAAAGATAAATTTTATCCTGTAACAATCAGCTTGGCTCCGCTTTCTTTGATAATGGATGGACCATCAAGTGCGACAGCCAATCAACCAATTTCTTTTAAGGTTACGGCAACTCTCAATACTTCTCTACCAGATGAGAATCCAATGCTTCAAATAACATATCCAAATAATTTTATTTTTGAAAGTGCTATTCCAATGCCGACTCTTGGAAATTCTTTTTGGGATTTATCCACCCTAACAGCAGAAGACCCTATTGTTGTCGAAGTTAGAGGGCGCTTGGTTGGTCAAGATGGAGACGAACAAGTTTTTCATGCGTATGCGGGGGCTACTGGAGAAATGAACCAATCCGTTATTAATGTTATCTATAGTTCAGTATTACAGAAAGTTGTAATTGCGAGACCATTCCTTGAAGCTCGTATATTAGTGAACAGCCAAGATCTTCCCGAGTATGCAGTTTCTGGTGGAGAGGAGGTAGATGTTGCTGTTGCTTGGGCAAATAATCTATCGACGCTTATTACTGACGGACAAATTATTGTAGGACTATCTGGTAATTCTTTCGACAAGGATATGGTTAAACCTTCAAATGGTTTTTATGACTCTGCCAACAATCAAATTATCTGGGACAAGAATTCTATTCCTAATCTAGCAGAAATAAATCCAGGCGAAACGGGAGAAGTCTCATTTAGTTTCAAAGTTCCTTCTTATGTTGGTCTAACCAATACCATAAAAGATCCACAAGTTTCTCTTAAGGTAAGTATTAAGGGTAGGCAACCACAACTTGGCTCGACATATGATGATGTCAATAATTTTTCTGAAAAAATTGTAAAAATATTATCTGATTTCCAGATTGTCTCATCAGCAACATACGTTTCAGGAAGCATGCCTCCAAAAGCTGAAACGGAGACAACGTACGCTGTGACTTGGACACTTTCAAATTCAACAAATAACATAAATCAGGCTCAAGCCCATGCTGCTTTACCGATATATATTAAATGGGTTGGTATAACATCTGGGGAAAATGAAAATGTTACTTATAATGAAGTAACACGTGAAGTGACTTGGAATATTGGGCAAGTGAATCCGAACACCGGAATAAATTCAAATAGTGAAGCTTCTTTCTATATTTCTATTAAACCATCATTATCACAAGTCGGTAGTGTGCCTCAGCTTATGAAAGAGGTGTATCTCTCAGGGACAGATACATTCGCAAATGTTTTAATCAAAAGTACTCGTGGCCCAATTACTACATTATTGTTGAATGTTTCCAATTTCTTACCAGCAAATGCGCGAGTGGTGAAATAGGGAATTAAGAATTAAGAATTAAGAATTAAGAATTACGGATTAATAATTTAAAAAGAAAAAATGGAAAATAATTTAACGATGGAAAAAATAATATCACTTTGCAAACGACGCGGATTTATTTACCCAGGGTCAGAGATTTATGGTGGCCTAGCTGGGACGTACGATTACGGGCCACTTGGAGCATTACTTAAAAGAAATATTGAGAAATCATGGATAGAATATTTTATTGAGTTTAAAGACAATATGTATCTTATTGATACACCAATATTAATGCACCCAAGAGTTTGGGATGCGTCTGGGCATACAAGTGAATTCATTGACCCTCTTGTCGATGATATGGTTACAAAAAAGCGTTATCGCGCTGATCATTTACTTGAAGAAGCTGGAGTTGATTCAGAAAAATTAACAATCGAACAGATGGGAGAAAAAATAAAAGAACTTGGGCTTAAGAGTCCGGATGGGAATGCACTTTCTGAAGTACGCACTTTTAATTTAATGCTTGAAACAAAAATGGGAGCGGTGGAAGAAACTTCAGTAAATACATATTTAAGACCAGAAGAAGCTCAAAGTATGTTTGTGGCTTTCAAAAATGTTTTACAATCACTATCTCCAAAAGTTCCATTTGGAATTGCTCAAGTTGGGAAAGCATTTAGAAATGAGATAACCCCACGGGATTTCATTTATCGATTACGTGAATTTGAAATAATGGAGTTTGAATATTTTATTCACCCGAGTGATCCTTGGGAAGCATATTTTGATAATTTTTTACTAGAACAAAAAGATTGGCTTTCAAAAATTGGAGTTGATGTGACAAAACTTTCTCCACTTGAGCACCCAGATACGGCTCGAGCCCATTACAGTCGAAAAACGGTTGATTTAGAATTTGAATATCCATTTGGAAGGAAAGAACTTACTGGCCTTGCTCATCGTGGAGATTACGACTTAAAACGACACCAAGAATTCTCAAGGGAATCCATGGAAATGCTAAATGACCAGACTGGAGAAAAGTTTATTCCGCATGTTATTGAGCCGACAATCAGTGTTGATCGTGCGATTCTTGCTCTTCTTTGCTCTGCGTATCGAGAAGAGGGTGAAGGAGACGATATGCGAGTTTATTTGAAGTTTCCACCGATTGTAGCTCCCTACAAGGCCTGCGTGTCGCCACTTTTAAAAAATAAACCAGAACTTGTCTCATATGCAAAAAATATTTACAGTGAACTGAAAAAAGAATTTGGGTGGATTGCTTGGGATGACAATGGAAATATTGGAAAACGTTATCGCCGGCAAGATGAAATAGGGACCCCATGGTGCATTGTTATCGACTTTGATACTTTGACTGATGATTCTGTAACTATTCGCGATCGTGATACTGGCAAGCAAGAAAGAATTAAAAAAGAAAAAATTTCTCACTATATAAAAGAAAGAATGAATTAAAATAATATGCAAAAAGCTAAAAAGAAAACATATAAAAATGGTTTGCGGGTTATTACAGTTCCGATGAAGGACAATCCGACGGTTACGGTACTTGTCCTTGTGGGCACGGGGAGTAATTATGAGACAAAAGAGATAAATGGCATATCTCACTTTTTGGAGCATATGTGCTTTAAGGGAACAATAAAAAGACTCACTCCGCAGTCCATTTCTCACGAATTAGATGCCCTTGGATGCCAATATAATGCGTTTACAGACCATGAAATGACTGGATACTACGCCAAAGGCGACGCGAAGAATTTCAGCCAGATTTTTGATATTGTTTCCGATATTTATTTAAATTCGACTTTTCCAGAGGCGGAAATTGAAAAAGAGAAAGGGGTAATTGTCGAAGAAATAAATATGTATGAGGACATGCCTCAAAGTCACGTTCAAGAACTTTTTGATAAAGTTTTATATCCTGATCAACCAGCAGGAAGAGGTATTGCCGGGCAAAAAGAAAATATTTATAGAATGACACGTCCCAATTTTGTGAATTACAAAAAAAGTCATTATGTCGCGAAGAATACGGTGATTATTGTCTCTGGGAATATTCAAAGTGAGAAAGTTCACAAAGAAGTAAATAAATATTTTAAAGATATTAAATCGACAAATAAAATTAAAAAAGTAAAAACCAAAGATATTCAGACGAGGCCAAATGTTTTAGTAAAATATAAAGAGACAGACCAGACGCACTTCGTGCTTGGAGTTCGAACTTTTCCTTTATTTGATAAAAGAAACATGACTCTTTCATTGCTTGGTGGAATACTCGGAGCAGGAATGAGCTCACGACTTTTTATAAAGCTTCGCGAAGAGATGGGGGTAGCTTACTATGTTCGAGCCTTTAATAATTCTTCACTTGATCATGGAAGTTTCCAGATATCGGCTGGAGTAAATAATAAAAGAACCGTGGAAGTCTTAAAAGAAATTTTGAAAGAGTGTAATCTTTTGGTAAATGAGAAAGTAAGTGAAAAAGAATTAAATAAAGTGAAATCATTCATTATTGGAAATATGAAAATGTCACTTGAAGCAACAGATGATATTGCAAACTTTTACGGTGGACAAGAGTTGATGAAGGGGGAAATAAAAACCCTAGAAGAGAAAATCAAAGACATCCAAAAAGTGAAAGCAAGCGATATACAAAAGATCGCGAAAACTATTTTTAAAACCAAAAATTTGAATTTAGCGATAATTGGACCATTTAAAGATGATAGTACATTCAAGCAAATTTTGAAATTCTAATTCTCCAAATAGTGTGGTATTATATATGAAGATGGAAAATAAACCACAGAATATGCGCATAAGTATTTCAACCAATACTCTAATAAAAATAATTTTATTGGGGGTTTTGGTTTTTGTGATTATTAAGTTATTCAATTTAGTTTTGGTGGTCTTAACAGCAATAGTTATCGCTTCGTTTGTCGAATCAGCTGTTCGTAAAGTTAAACCCTATATTAAGAATCGATCTCTCTCTGTTTCTATTATTTATGTCTTAACGATTAGTATTATTGCTGGGCTACTGTCTGTATTTGTGCCTGTTTTTATCGAACAAATGTCATCCCTTGTTTCTGCTCTTTCGCAATATATTCCTAACAGTAGTATCTTAAATACATTCCAACCAGATTCGATTTCTGGAGCGAAGGATGTTGTTTCTAGTATTTCTCGAGATGCATCACTTGGTGAAATTATAAAAAGCAGTCAAGTTTTGATTTCCAGTTTCTCTGGTGGATTTTGGGATGTATTTAGTGGTGCTTTTGGTGGAGTTTTCAATTTTGTTTTAATCATTATTTTATCTTTTTATTTGTCTATCACTGAAAAGGGAATTGAAAATTTCTTGAGAGTTATTACTCCAAGCAATGTCGAAGAATATTTAATTGGTCTTTGGCAACGAACAGAACGTAAAATCGGACTATGGGTTCAAGGACAGATGCTACTTGGACTTATTATTGGGGTTTTGGCATATTTAGGACTCACGATTATTGGAGTTGAATACGCACTTGTGCTTGCAATTGTGACTGCTTTCTGCGAACTTGTGCCGTTTGGGATTTTCTTGGCAATGGCGATTGTAACCCTATTTGGATTTTTGGATGGGGGAGTAACCATGGCCCTACTTTCCTTTGGCCTGTATTTTATTCTCCACCAGTTTGAAAATTATCTGATATATCCTTTGATTGTAAAAAAGGTTATTGGAGTGTCTCCTTTTGTCGTTATCCTTTCTATTATTATAGGAGCAGAACTCGCTGGATTTTTGGGCGTAATTTTAGCTATTCCTGTGTCTGTTTGTCTGCTTGAAATCTTAGATGATATTGAAAAGAAAAAAATTCTCTCTAAATCGACATAATATGCAAAAACCTTTCTATATTACAACTACTTTGCCATACGTAAATGCTCCACTTCATATGGGGCACGCGCTTGAGTTCGTGCGCGCTGATGCGATAGCCCGTTATAAAAAATTGGCAGGTTTTGATGTTTATTTTAATACCGGGACAGATGAACATGGGCTCAAAATTTTTGAAAAAGCGACTGAAAAAGGATTATCGCCAAAAGAATTTGTCGACCAGAGTTTTTTGATTTTCAAAGAACAATTAAAAATGTTTGGCATGAGCGACGATATTCATTTCATTCGTACCACTGACTCGAATCATGAACATGCCGCGCAAGAATTTTGGAAGAAAGTACAAGACAATGGTTATATTTACAAAAAGAATTATGAATCAAAATATTGTGTCGGTTGTGAAAGTGAAAAGACAGATTCAGAATTAGTAAACGGAGAATGTGTAGACCATCCAGGAACAGCCCTTAAAATAATTAACGAAGAGAATTATTTTTTCAAATATTCAGCTTTTGGCGAGAAACTTTTGGAATTTTATGAAAAGAATCCGAATTTTGTCATCCCGGAATTTCGTTTTAATGAAATTAAAAATTTTGTCAAAGGTGGGCTTCAGGATTTTTCAATTTCTCGCTTGAAAGAAAAAATGCCTTGGGGGATTCCAGTACCGGGCGATGAGAATCAAGTGATGTATGTCTGGTTTGATGCGCTTGTGAATTATATTTCGACACTAGGGTGGCCAAATAACTTAGAAAATTTTGAAAAATACTGGGTGGATGGAAATCCGACGCAGTATTGCGGAAAAGACAATACTAGATTTCAATCTGCCATGTGGCAAGCGATGCTTATGGCGGCAGGTCTGCCCAATTCCCATCAAATCGTAGTGAATGGCTTTATTACTGGCGAGGGCGGAATCAGGATGTCGAAATCTTTAGGCAACGGCGTTGATCCTAAAGATGTTGTGCAAGAATATGGCACAGATGCTCTTCGCTATTTCCTCTTGCGTGAAGTTTCAAGCTTTGAAGATAGCCCATTTACCATTGAACGTTTTAAGGGAGCATATAATTCAGGGCTGGCTAACGGCTTGGGGAATTTAGTTTCAAGAATTTTAACTTTATCAGAAAAATACTTAGAAAAGTGTCCAGAGATTCCTGAAAAAACTGATTTTACAGAATATTTTAAAATCTATGAGGAATTTGATATAAAAAAGGCGATGGATTATATTTGGGATAAAATTCAAAACCTTGATAAAAAAATTCAAGAAACTGAACCTTTCAAGGTTGTTAAAATTGATGAAAAAAAGGGGAAAGAATTAATCAGCGAAATGGTTTTGGAATTATATCAAATCGCTCGCATGTTAAACCCAGTAATGTCCGAAACGAATGAAAAACTAAAAAAACTAATTCGAGAAAACAAAAAACCCGAACAACCTTTGTTTTTGAGGAAAGAATAAAATGAAAATTCACCACATTGCCATATCAGTAAAAAATCTAGAAAAATCTGTGAAATTCTATACAGAAAACTTCGAATTCAAGGAAATTGAAAGATTTACCAAGCAGGATTGGAATGGGGAAGCCGTTGTACTTCAATTAGGGGATATGAAGCTCGAAGTTTTTGGTTTTAATGATTTTATTGAAAATACAGCTGATTTTGAGAATTTAAGAACTATTGGTATTAATCATTTTGGAATTCAAGTCGAAAGTGTGCAAGAAAAATATCGAGAATTTAAAAATAGAGGTATTGATATCGACGAGCCCGTGGCTGGAAAAACTTGTGCTTGGTTTTGTTTTTTGAGAGACCCAGACGGTATTTCAGTTGAACTTTATGAAACAAAATAAATTTTATGAATGATTTTCTTAAACAAGCAATAGAGCTATCAAAAGAGTCTGTAAATAAAGGTGGTTTTCCTGTTGGTGCAATTGTTGTTAAGAATGGGGAAATTGTTGGGAAAGGTTTAAGTAATGGTAAAAATAATAAAGATGCCACAAGTCATGCGGAAATTGAAGCGATTCGGAATGCTTCAAAGAATCTGAATTCTCGTGATTTATTTGATTGTGAAATATATTCCTCTATGGAGCCATGTTTAATGTGTTTCTCGGCTTGCTATTGGGCTAAAATAAAAAAAATAGTTTATGCTGTTGCCAAAGATAAACTAGATAAACAGCATTATGAAGGATTACATCATATTTCCGAAATCAATTCTAAAAACAATAGACAAATTGAAATTTTTCACGATAAAGAATTAGAGCAAGAAGCATTATTGATAATAAAAAATTGGGAAAGTAAAAAATAATTAAAATTATTCCACTTTAGTTGAGTAAAGTAAACTTATGAGAAAAATTATACTAGCTTCAAGTTCTCCAAGAAGAAAAGAATTGCTCGAAAAGCAAGGCCTGATTTTTGATATTTCTCCGAGTGATTATGAAGAAGACATGACCCTAGATTTAAGCCCAGAAGAACTAGCAAAATTTTTGTCGCGGGGGAAGGCAGAATCGGTCGCGAAAAACTTTTTGGACGCAGTCATCCTCTCTGCAGACACTTTTGTCTCTATTGATGGGGTCGTTATTGGAAAGCCTCATACAACAGACAAGGCAAGAGAGACGTTAAAAAAATTAAGTGGCAAAACCCATTCAGTTTTTACTGGTTTTACGATTGTTGATACCCAAAATAATTTGATTGTATCCAAATCTGTTGAAACAAAAGTGTCTTTCAAGGAATTATCTGATGAAATGATAGAAAATTATATAAAAACCGGCAATCCTTTAAAATATGCCGGCTCATATACCTTGCCGGATATTATCGACACATTTATAGAAAAAATCGAGGGGGATCATAATAATATTATTGGTTTGCCGGTTGGTGAAGTAATGACAACATTAAAAGAATTTTTATAAAAGAATAAAATGGAGAAAATAATTTTTAAAGATGATAAATATAAGAAGGCACGAGGAGGGTATTCTCGTTTGTTGGATATCACATGTGATTATTGTAAAAAACACATTTGCTTTTACCAGAAAGATGGGCCAAATAATTTGCGCCGGCTATATATAGATCGAATTTTTAATCCAGTGGTTTCGATTTCCTCAAAAAACCTTTTTTGCCCGGACAAACATTTACTTGGAATAAAAATTATCTACAATCCTGTTTACAATCCAGAAAAAAGACCAGCTTTTCGTCTTTTTGCCGAAGCTATAAGAAAAAAAATCGTTAAAAGTAAATAAAAATAATAAAAAATGACTGAAATTTATATGCCAGAAGTTAGAGCGGGGGCGATTCTCGTAAAAAAAGACGAAGTGCTTTTAATGTTTCGTAAAAATTTCAAAGAATATTATGTTTTTCCGGGTGGTGGGGTAGAAGAAAATGAAGATATCAAACAGGCAGTTTTAAGAGAATTACAAGAGGAATCTTCTATCGAAGCAAAAATAAATAAGTTACTCTATCGGCATATTTACGATGATGGAAAAGAACAGTATTTCTATCTTTGTGATTATGTTTCTGGTGTTCCAGAACTTAAAAAAGATACCACTGAATATCAAAAGATGTTAAGAGGAGAAGATTTTTATGAACCAAGATGGTGTAAAATAGAAGAATTAAATAATATGTTGGTTTTTCCACTTGAAGTAAGGGATTTGCTTATTGAAGATTTTAAAAATAATTTTTCCAACCCCGTGAAGATTTTTAATTTAAAAATTTCAGAATTAAGAAAAAATATTTAATTTATGCCGAAATATTTTGATATTCATACACATGTAAATTTCAAAGCCTTTGACGAAGACAGGGATGTTATTATTCGTCGTGCATTAGAAGCTGATACTTGGATGATTAATGTTGGTACACAAGTGGATACTTCAAGATATGCCATAGAACTTGCGCACAAATATCCCGAAGGGGTTTATGCTTGCATTGGGCTACACCCAATTCATACTGAAGAATCATTTCATGATGAAGAAGAAGTTAGTGGTCCTGGGTTTAAGTCGCGTGCAGAAATTTTTGATAAAGATATTTATCGAGAAATGTTGAAAGACGAAAAAGTAGTAGCGATCGGAGAGTGCGGGCTTGATTATTACCACTTAAATGAAGAGAGTATTGAAAAACAAAGAAAAGTTTTTATTGAACAAATTGAACTTGCGCAAGAATTTAATAAACCCCTAATGCTTCACATTCGGAATCCAATCCTGCAAGGGGAGTCCTTGCAGGATTTAGATAAACCTCGTAATGCTTATAGAGATGTTGCAGAAATTTTAAAAAAATATCCGGGGGTCAAAGGGGTATCGCACTTTTTTGCCGGTAGTGTCGAAGATATGAAAAGATTTGTGAGTATGGGTGTGTATATTTCTTTTGCTGGGGCGATTACATACAAACCCAAACCTGAGATTTGCGATTACCTATCTGTAATTAAAGAGACTCCGCTTGAATTTATTTTGACCGATACCGATGCGCCATATGTCGCTCCTGTGCCATATCGCGGAAAGCGCAATGAGCCCGTATATGTTTGTGAAATCGTCAAAAAAATTGCAGAAATTAAAGGTTTGACAGAGGAAGAAACATCTAAGGCGATTGTTGATAATGCCAAACGACTTTTTAAATTATAATAGTTGGTACTTAAAATAGCTCTTCCCAGAGGGTACCAAAATTTCTTGCTAGAAATTTTCTCCGTTTTCGCGCCGTCGCGCTCAAAAGCCCCTCTGATAAGACTATTTTAAGTACCAACTAATTGCAAGTATAGGGGTGGACTTATTGCCTTATTTTTGCTAGTATAACTCCACATCTCGTTTGTCCCGACCCTGAAGTCGGTACACATTGGTCCATAGCAAGATGGTATTAAAATTAACAATTTATTGCGTTTTTACGCATTATAACAATGGCGAAAGCAAAAAAAGATATAGAAGAAAATGTGGGAGATGAAAAAGAAACCCGCATGAGTGTTTATGAAGTTGGTTACATTATGGTTCCGACTATTGCCGAAGAAGCTCTCGGCGAAGAGGTGACTTTATTTAAGGATATGTTCACAGAAAATGGTGCGGTTTTTATTTCTGATGAATACCCTAAATTAATAGAATTAGCTTATGAAATGTCTCGTTCTATTAACAACAAAAAACAGAAATTCACAACTGGTTATTTTGGTTGGGTGAAGTTTGAATGTTCAACAGTTGATGCCAAAATTATAAAAGATATCTTAGAGAAAAACGAAAAGCTAGTTCGTTATCTAATGATCAAAACAGTTCGTGAGAATACTATGTCAGTCAAACGTGCTTATGGTAAACAAGATGGTGGAAGACGTCGTCCTGTTCAAAAGACAGAAGAAGTTGAGAAGATAAACGAAGAGACAATAGATAAAGAGATCGATGCTCTTGTGGTATAATATTATTATTAATAATCTAATTATTTATATATGTATTTAAACAAAGTATTTATCATCGGGAATCTCACTCGAGATCCAGAACTCAAAGCAATTCCCTCGGGAATTAAAGTATGTAGCTTCTCTGTTGCTACAAATCGTGTTTGGAAAGATAAAAATGGAGCAAAACAAGAAGCAGCGGATTATCATAATGTCGTTGTCTTTGGTCGTCAAGCAGAGACTGTCGCTCAATATATGAAAAAGGGTAGTCAGGTTATGGTAGAAGGTCGCATGCAGACAAGGTCTTGGGATGATGCAGCAACAAACACCAAGAAATATAGAACTGAAGTAATCGCTGACCGAGTCCAATTCGGTTCAAGTGGAAGTGGAGTAAAAAGTGGTGGAAGTTACGATCAATCATCTCAGTCAAAAGGTTCACCAGTTCCTGAAAAAGATGATGGAGAACTAGATACTATTGAATATCCAGAAGAACAGATTAATGCAGAAGATATTCCGTTCTAAGTGAAAATCAACGAGTGAAGCGAATATGATTTTCCTTACCCTGTTAAATAATTTTTAATAAAAATTAAAATTTAACACAGGACATTTTATCAATTAATTGAATTAAAAATATAAACACCCGTAATGTTTTTAGAAATAAAGAATATCTGTCAAATTTTATTTAACAGGGTTTCATAAATTCTAAATTCACTACGTTCATTAAGAATTTATGAAACAAGATTATTTTTCATCAAACAATATAAAACATATTGATTATAAAGATGTAGAGCTATTGAAGAGATTTTTATCTCCGACTGCCCGTATGCTTGCTCGCCGACGCACAGATGTGACTTCAAAGAATCAACGCAAGCTTTCTGTAGCAATCAAACGTGCTCGCTTTATGGGATTACTACCATATATTGCCAAATAGGCAATCGGGCGATCACATTGTGATTTAGCCATACATAGCTAAATAAAATAACAAAAAATCCCCATTATGGGGATTTTTTGTTATATGAGATTTAATGATTTCAAAAATTCATTTAATTCTTTTTCTTTTATTTCACGAAACTCACCAAGAGGGAGTTTGCCGAGTAGAATATTCATAATTCTGATTCTTTTAAGGTCTAGAACCTGGTGGTGTAGGGCTTCGCACATTCGTCTAATTTGCCGTTTTTTACCCTCAGTAAGAATTATATGGAAAGTATTTTTGGAGTTTTCCTTGCGATTCACTTTGCATTTCTTGCTGACATATTTATCAAAGTGGACACCGTTTGACATGAGGGTAATGAATTTATCTGAGAAATTCGGTTCGACCTTCACAACATATTCTTTCTCGTGGATAAAGCGAGGGGACAGAAGTCGATCAGTCACCCTACCGTCGTTGGTCAGTATAATTAATCCGTGTGAATCTTTATCCAATCGGCCGACTGGGAAAACTCGGACAGGGAATTTTGTAACCTGTAGAATATCTTTACTTGTAGTGTCTGGGTTTGTAGAAATCCCAGTAGCTTTATTATAAGCATAATAGACATATTCTTTTTGAGGAGCTTTTTTGCTTACAATTACCTCATCACCCTTATTGACCTTATCACCAAGTACTGCACGCTTTCCATTAATAGAGACAAAACCTTTTTTTATAAGTTCATCAGCTCCAGTGCGAGTGGAGTAATTGTGAATGGCCAAATATTTATTTATTCGAATCGGATAAGAGAGGTTCATGATTATGTTTTAAATGTGGAATATAGTATAAGCCTGCGAGTAAGACAATACTTAAAATAATAAATAAAAACTTAAATGGTAAGAATATAAAAATAATAGTACTGAGAAGCGGAGCGATAATATAAGCCACTGGCATCATATCACGAAAGACGCTAAGTAGATATGCCTCCTCCTCTTTGATGTGAGTAAAGAAATAAATTTCTGAAGTTGTCTCAATGATGCTCGCGCCCATTCTTGTTATGAATAAGACTACTGCCCACAAGATGACGCTTTTAGTGGTTATTCCAGCTATCAAAAATGTTGATAAGCTGATAATAACAAAACCGATATATAGCATGGTTCTTTTTTTGATGTGATATTTATCTATGAGAACCCCGACAGGTAAACTAAAAATGATAAATGGAGTAAGCATTATTGTAAAAATAATACCAATTTGGCCCCAATTAAGCCCAATGTGTTGGTGTAAGTATATAGGAGTATAGATGACCATCCAAGCATAAAAGAATTGTAAGATAAAATTTATGATTGTAATCGCCAACATGTGATGGTTGGTTTTTAGATATCGGTATGTTTCAAGAAATGGAGTTTTCTTATACGTTTTATCTTTAAAAGTTTTTACCGAGAAAGTTAAACCAATGGTCATTATGATAGCGACAATAAAAGCCACGATATAAATGGTTTGATAACCCCCTACTTGAGTAATCAAAAAAGATGATAAAAGAGGGGAGGCCAACCATGCTAAATTAATAATTGTTAAGTAGAGTCCACGGTTTTTTCCAATAGTTTTCTTGTCTCCAAAGTGTTCAATGAATATATCGATGCAATATAATATTTGAGTATTAGTTGAAACAAAAAGGACAAAAGATGCTCCGACAATATAAACATTGTTAGAAGTTATCATTCCTACTAAAGCAAGCATGTTCACAAAAAGTAATCCTAAAGTGAATCGTCTATTGCCAACAAATTCTAAGATGTTTACACTTTTCGAAAGTAGAGCCAGAGTAACAATTGAAGATAGGGTATAGAGCACCCCGACATATTTTTCTGAAATTATATCAGTCAAAAAAGCTGAGTTTACATATGCTGATAAGGCAATATGTAAAGTGAAAAGAAATGATAGAACATACATGCGTTTAAGTTTTGTTGTCCTCATCTTGTTATTTTTTAAATACTTAATAATACTGGAATGACAATAGGTCGTTTAGCGGTTTTCTGGAAAAGGAATTTTGAAATATTATCTCCCAGGGCAGTTTTAATAACATCAAAGTCGATCGGATTCATTCTTCCAATCTCATCTTCAATTGTTTTTTTGATAATTAATCGGACTTGGTGAAGTAATTCCTGGTTTTCTTTGAGATAGATAAATCCACGCGATATGATGTCTGGAGATTTTCTTAATTTACCAGTAGTCGAATCAATCGTTGCAATTAAAACAAACATACCATCTTGAGCAAGCATAACTCTATCTCTGATAACAACATCTTGTTCATCACCAATAGAAAATCCATCCACCATCATCGGACCAGATGGGGCTTTTTCTTTACGAAGAACAATTTTACTTCCATTATTTACAATTTCAATAATAGAGCCATTGTCGGGGACAATAATGTTTTCTTCAGACATTCCGAGAGACATAGCAACCTCTTTATGTTTGACAAGCATCGAATGCCAACCATGAATTGGAATGAAAAATTTTGGATGAGTTTTCTTATGTAGCCATTTTATATCTTCTTGATTACCGTGACCTGTGGCGTGGATGTATTCTTCACTTGTTCTATAACTAATAATCCGGACACCATGACGAGATAAGTTATCTTTCAAATGTTGAACTGCGATTTCATTGCCAGGGACAATAGATGAAGAAAGTATTATTGTATCACCCGGGCGAATGGTAAATTTCTTGTGAGTTTTATTTGCAGCACGGCCGAGAGCGGCGAATTCTTCTCCCTGGGCTCCGGTCATCATAATTAGAACTTTATTGGGTGGATATTTATCAACATCTTCAACTGGAATAATGGTGCCCTTTTTAGGTTTAAAAATTCCAGCTTGTTCACAAACCTCCATGTTTGTTTTCAGTGACCTTCCATCTAAGACGACTTTCTTCCCGAGAGATTCAGCGATTTCAACAATTTTCATTAAACGAGTAATTGATGAAGCAAAAGCTGAAATAATAATACGGCCAGTGCCTTGTCTGATCACTTTATCCAAGCCCTCATGCACTCGCACTTCTGGTAACGCAAATCCTTCATTTTCAATATTTGTTGAGTCTGTCAATAACAGAAGAACTTTTTCTTTATCAAAAAAAGCATATTCTTTTTCTTCTTCGTCTGTAACTACGCCATCTATTTGATCAAGTTTATAATCTCCAGGGGTTACGATGACTCCATAGGGTGTTTCGATGACGATACCCATAGAATCGGGCATGGTGTGAGTCACACCAAAAAAGCGAATACGAATTTTACCGGCATAGACAACTGAATTTGTTTCAATAATATGTGCATCAAGTGGTGGTAGGTGAGGGAATTCTTCCTGACGTTTCTTCATAACCAAGACAGATAAGTTTCGAGAATATAATGGAGGATTACCAATTCGACTCATGACAAGAGGGATACCCCCAATATGATCCAAGTGCCCGTGAGTTACAAGCATGGCTCGAATTTTATCCTTTCTTTCTTCTAAATAAGTCGTATTTGGAATAATATAATCAATTCCTGGAGTATCTTCTGTTTTGAATTGCATTCCAGCATCAATGACGATAATATCATCACCAATTTCAATCGCGGTCATATTTTTTCCAATTTCCTCTACTCCTCCAAGTGGAATAATTCGGATGACTCCTTTTTCTGGGTCGGGAATTTTGGAAACTGTTTTCTTAAACGTTTGATAGGTGGTTGGAGGAGGAGCCTTTTCTCTTTTGGGCATCCGACCTCCTTTATTACTTCCATATTGATAACTACTACGATTTATTTTTCTATTGGATGTTTGTGGTTTGTCATTTGTGGTATAAGTATTTTGTTTTACAATATTTGTATTAGTTTTAATGTTAGGCTGTCCTACTTTATGTAAGACACGGATATTACCCTGTTTTCTATAACTAAATCTTTGAGAATTCTTAGATTTAGTATTTTGATTTTTTTTATGTATTTCAGTCATTTGTTATTTTATTATTTAGTAAAGATTTTCCAAACTCTATCTATACTAGCAGACCATGTATATACAGAATTAAAACGATCTGACGGGATAGTGATAGTATTTAGAGACATATTGTTAAGATCATTCGATGTGATATATATGTAAGAAGGAGAATAGATTAAGAAGGCTGGAATATTTGTATCAAATTCTGTAGCCAAATTTTGATATTTTCCCATACGATCTTCTGGGTTTAATGTTTTTTGAATTGATTCAAGTAAAGCGTCTACTTTTTTATTACTATACATTGCGATATTTAATCCGGGATCTATTCGTTGAGAAGAATGCCAAAACGAATACAAGTCAGATTCATGATTAATTACTTGTCCAAAAAATAGTGCTTCATAATCACGAGCTCTAATTAATTGGTTCAACTGACCAGTTTCATAAACCTTTTTTATATCAACCTCCACTCCAATCTTTCCTAATTGTTCCTTAATTAATTCAGTTGTTTGTTTTAATTCTGGAGCATCCCCAGTAGTTAGAGCAAAGGTAAGTCGTGTTGCCCCGGTCGGATTTTTGACTGTTTCGGTAACAGTTTTTTTACCAACTTTTTTAGTTACAGTTGTTGTTCCTCCTTTAGCGCGAATTCCATCTTCTCCTTTTATCCACCCAGCTTTTTCAAGAATTAGATTTGCTTCTTCAATGTTCATTTTCTCATATTTTTCTTCTGTGTCACTTTTAATTATTTTTTCAGGAATAGGATTATAGACAGTTGAACCATATCCTCCCAAAACTTGATCAACAATTTCTTGTTTATCTAGGGCAGTTGCAAAAGCTTTGATGACAGCCGGATCATTAAAAATTTTATTTTTATTACTATTGAAAAAGACTCCAAAAATTCTAGGTAGGGTGGCTGTATGGATGGTATATTTTCCTTTTTTAAAGTTCACAATATTTTCGGAACTTATTCCTCCAGCTTGATCAATTGAATGATTGCTTAGGGCTTTTAATAAATCTTTTTCATTAGCGTAAGAAATAATATTAATATGTTTGATTAGGGGTTTATCTAAAGTAAAGTTTTTAAAACGTACAAGTTCATATTTTTGTGGAATTCCATCCTTATTTTTTAAAACAGTTCTTACTTTGTAAGGACCTGAACCGATAGCTTTTGTGTTGAGGGTAGATAAGTTAAATTCATTTGGATTAACATTTTTCCACACTTTAGATGGCAAAATACCAATTGTTGTATTATCAAGAAAAGAAATGTATGGCTGAGCCAAATTGAAAGTAATCGTGTAGTCATCTATTTTGCTGATACTAACTCCATCCCAACCCATTTTTCTTGGACTTTTGATAATTGGATCTTTTATTTTTTCAATAGTGAAAATCACATCATCGGCTGTTACCTTAGTTCCGTTATGAAATTTGGCATCTTTTCTGAGAATAAAAGTATAACTTGTTCCATCTGGTGACATAGTAAATGATTCGGCTAAATCAGGGATGAATTCTCCTTCGGAATTTTTTCTCATTAATCCAGAATAAACAAGAATCGTCAGATCTTTATCGGCATCTGTTAAAGCAATGACAGGATTAATTAAAGTAGGGACTCCGACAATTCCTTCTGTAATGGTTCCTCCACTTGTCGGAACACTAACTAATAATAGAGAATTAATTTTACTCAATAATATTATCATTGAAACTAGAGCTACAACTGCGATCCCAATAAAAATAAAGAATTGCTTCTTCGAAAAAGACGAGATGGCCTCGAGTAGTTCTTTCTTCTTATAAATATGAAATTCTTTAATAAATAGAATAAATTTATGCATAAAAGCATTCAACCAAAACAGCAAACCAAAGACAATTTAGTTATTTGATGAGTATGGCGATAAATGATGATATCGCGAAAAGAATACTAATAACTATTGTTAATACAAAAAGGAATTTCTCAAAACCACGGCGAGTATTATAAAGTCCACCACTATCTCCTCCACCTAGGGCTCCTCCGACTCCGGCGCTAGATTGCTGAAGAAGGATAGCGACTATTAAAATAATAGACAAGATAATCTGTATATAAGGCAATATTTGGGCGACAATCATCATATTGTTCAATGATACTATATTTGAGGGTAATAAGCAAATCTATTCATTTGGCTCAATGTGGATTAAGACATTTGATAATTCAGGAATTTCATTTTCAAGACGGCTTTTTAGTTTATGGGAAATATCATGTCCTTCTTTAACTGAAATTTTGGCATCAACGGTAATATGTAAATCGACATAGAATTTCATCCCAGTTTTTCTGACGAAACATTTTTCAGTATCGAGAACTCCTTCAGTTTTTTTTGATATTTCTCTAATTTTCTTTGTAAAATCTTCATGAGTATATTCATCCATAATTTCTCCAAAAGCTGGCCGAAAAATCAAATAACTATTATATAAGATAAATACCGCAGCAAAAAGTGCTGCCCAATCATCAGCTTGTTCAAACCCTGGACCCAAAATAAGGGCGATAGAAATTCCAATAAATGCTGCTACTGAAGTTATGGCATCGCTCCTATGGTGCCAAGCGTCGGCCTTTAAAGAAGTGCTTTTTGTTTCTTTACTTTTTTTAATAACTAAACGATAAGAAATTTCCTTCCAAGCAATTATGCCTGCTAAAATAAATAGAGTGTATGCCTTAGGCGACTGGTGGGGTGTATTAATATTTTCTATCGCGTTAATAGAAATGACAATTGCCGAAGTTATTAAAAATCCAACAACCAGGAAAGTTACCAGTGGCTCAATTCTTCCGTGGCCGTATGGGTGGCCTTTGTCTGGTGGTTTATTAGCATACTTAATTCCAAATAAAACTAACACAGAAGAAACGATGTCAGTTGTTGATTCTATCGCATCCGCAATCAGTGCGTACGAATGGCCAAAAACACCAGCTAGCCATTTGATTGTAGCTAAGACCGCACTACTTAGAATACTGAAGTATATAGTTTTCGTGGCCGTTTTTTCGTGAGACATAAAATAAAAAATATTGTGCCGGGGGAGAGGACTTGAATCTTACAGATTCTGTACACCTTTCGTATCGTACTCACTTTGTTCCGTGCGATATACTCAAGGTCTTCAAGTCCTCGCACAAAATATCTTTTGTGCCGGGGAGAGGACTTGAACCTCCATGAGATTACTCTCGCTTGCTCCTAAGGCAAGTGCGTCTGCCAGTTTCGCCACCCCGGCATAAAAAACTATTACATCATATCACACTGAGGCCTAGAGCGGAATCGAACCGCTGTGTAAGGGTTTTGCAGACCCTTGCCTTACCACTTGGCGACTAGGCCATTTCTAAGAAGCAAGTAGTATACATGAAAATTTCTGAGTAGGTGTGGGCGCGCCGGAGCCCGAAGGGCGGAGAGGGATAAGCGAAGAAATTTTTATGTATACTACTTGCTTCTTTCCTAATATAACCTAGAAACTAGAACCTAGCAACTAATTTTTCAGTAATTCGTCAATTTTTTGGCGGTGTTTTTCTCCTTCGTCTATCATGACATCTAAATAGGGGATGGGATTTATTTTTAAGTTTTTAGCAACATATTTTCGCAACTCTCCTAGATTTCTTTTTATGAATCCATAAGCAGCATTTTCTTTTTCTCTTGGCATAACACTTATGAAAATAGTTGCTCTCTTACTATCAGGAGATAACTCTACTCGGGTAACAGTAATAAGAGAAGTAGTTCCAGCTTCTCGTTCAATGAATATCGCTGAAAGTTCTTTTATATTGTTTTTTATTTTTTCGTTTCTATATTCTGACATTTTTTGATTTTAGTTGAAACAAATTATTTTATAAAAAAATGTCTGGCTTCTCGTCCTCCCTCGTCCGAGGACTTTTTTTAGAATATAATTTGTTTCAACTCCTATACTATTTTAATTTCAAAAACTTCAAGTACATCGCCGGTAGCTATATCCATTTTCGTCTCTACTTGAAGTCCACATTCAGACCCCTCTCCAACTTCTTTTGATTTAAGTTTATTAATTTGTAGTTCGGCGATTTTCCCAGTTCCTATTTCAAAATCACGACGCAATATGCGAATATTACTTCCCAGAGTTATCTTCCCAGTCGTAACTTTTCCACCGACAATTTGTTTACCCTTGGTTGCTCCGAAAGTTTTCAATACTTTCAATGATCCAATAACTTCAACTGTCTCAACTCTCGGACGACGAGTTTCCACTAATTCTTTAAGATAATCAGTTAGTTTATAAATAATGTCAAAAATTTCAATTTTTACTTTCAATGACTCATTCAAATCTCTGGCCCCGCTATCTATCTTTGTGTTGAATCCAACAATTACACTTTCTTTGTTTACACTCCCCATTTTTAGGTCAGATTCATTTATTGCTCCGACTCCGCTACTAATTATTTTAAATGATATCTCATCACGATTTAATTTCTTGATTTCTTTTTCTATTGCTTCAATAGAACCAGATACATCGGTTTTGATAATAATTGGAATAATTTTACCATTAAAAGTTTCCTGTCGATCTTCTGGACTATGTGTTTTTTCATTTTTTAGTTCGTAAATATAATTCTCAGCTTCTTTTTTGGTCTTAAATGATTGAAATACATTTCCAATTTCTGGCATCGATAGGAAGCCGACCAGACGAATAGGGGATGAAAATGTGGCTTCTTTTATGGGTTTACCCAAAAAATTCTCCATTATACGAGTGGTTACTATTGCTTCACCAGTTGCCACAAACATTCCAGATTTAAGAGTTCCATTTTTAATAATACAAGTGGCGCTAATTCCACGCTGAGGGTCACGCTTTGCTTCAATCACAATTCCACTGGCATTTTGTGATGGATCACCCTTGAATTCTTCGAGGTCAGCCACGAGAATAATCATATCTAAAAGTTCTTCTACTCCAGTACCCGTTTTGGCAGAAATGAGAACAAATGGAATGTCGCCACCCATCCCCTCAAGATAAATTCCTTTCTCTGACAAATCCATTTTTGTTTTTTCAATGTTGGCGTTAGCTTTGTCAATTTTATTAATAGCAACGATGTATGAAATTTTATTTTCGATAATTGTGTTGTAAGCTTCAAGAGTTTGGGCTTTCATACCATCTTCAGCAGATACTACTAAAATTGCAATGTCAGCAGCTTGTGCTCCACGGCAACGCATTTTCGAAAAAGCTTCATGCCCTGGAGTATCGAGAAATGTCAATTGCCTTGTTTCCCCGGAGCCACTTTTCCTGGTCACTTCATAGGCACTAATATGTTGAGTGATACCCCCAGCTTCTCCCAGAACTACATTTGATTTTCTAATGTAATCTAAAAGGGTTGATTTACCATGATCAACATGCCCCATGACGACAATTATGGGTGGGCGCACTTTTTCATTTGTATCTTTTTTTTCTGACATAATGTAATTTTATAAAAGTAAATAATATCTAAAATTTATGAGTAGGTGTGGGCGCGCGCCGAGCATAGCGAGGTAGGGATAAGCGAATAAATTTTAGATATTATTTACTTTTCTTTAACTATTTTCTGTGTAAATTATTTAATTGCTTTTTTTAAAACTTCTTTTTCCTCGTTTGATAATTCAAATTCTGATTTACCATCAATGATGGGTTTGGCAAAAATACTCATTCGATCACGAGCATATAAAGAAGACATGACTACACCATTACCTTCATCATTCATAAAAGCAATAGCGAAGCTCTGGTTTCCTCCAGCATCAACAAAGGGATTAAAACGTACTGTCTCGATGTTCCGAATAGATTTATTTAATCGGTTATCTATCGTAATTAAATGTTTATCTATTTTTTCTTGAGCTTCCTCTAATTGATTTATTTTCTTACCAACAAGAGTGATCATTTCTTCTAGATTTCGAGCCTTAGTTCCAGCGAAAATTCGCTTCAAACGCAGTTCGATCATTAAAATCCACAATAGAACGAGGACAATAGCCAAAGCAATTATATAAAATAAGATGAGGGTATTCATATATTAAAAGAGTATATACCAATAAGGCTTTTTTTACAATGCTGTGTTATAGTAATACATATGTTAGGAAAGAAAAAGATATATCTAGATCATGCGGGGGCAACACCTATTGATAAGAGAGTTGCTCGAACAGTGGCTTTTTATGAGCGAAAGCTTTTTGCTAACCCAAACGCAATCCATGAAGATGGTGTCAAGGTAAGGGGAATTATCGAAGAAGCGAGGAGTAAGATTGCAAAGCAAATGAATGCTCATAGTGATGAGATTATTTTTACTGGAAGTGGAACGGAAAGCATCGCCCTCGCTTTGCTCGGGCTAATTAAGAATTACGAACCTGCCTCGGCGCAAGGCGGGTTAAGAATTAAGAATGAAAAATCAGAATACAAAATTCCACATATTATTACAACCGAAATAGAACATCCGGCCGTGCTTGAGAATTGCAAAATGTTGAAAAAAGAGGGCAGGGTAGAGGTTACTTATATTGGTGTTGATGAAAATGGAATTATAAATCTGGAAGAATTGAAAAATTCTCTTAAGGAAAATACAGTTTTGGTTTCGGTTATGTATGCAAACAACGAAATTGGAACAATCGAACCTATACAAGAAATCGCAAAAATAATTAGACATTTCAAAAAGTCTAAAATGTCCAGGTCCGACCTAGACACAAGAGTTTTTTCTTCTGATTTTCCTGTTTTTCATACCGATGCTTGTCAGGCGATGAATTATTTATTTACAGAAAATATTGAAAAACTCGGGGTTGATTTAATGTCTTTTAATAGTTCAAAAATTTATGGGCCCAAAGGAATAGGTGTTCTATATAAAAAACGGGGAGTGGAACTTTCTCCACTTTATGGTGGAGGCGGACAAGAATTTGGTTTACGTTCTGGAACGGAGAGTGTGTCGTTAATCAAAGGAGTGGCCATGGCACTTGGAATTGTAAATAAAATGAAAGAAAAAGAATCAAAGCGACTAACCGCAATTCGTGATTATGGAATTAAAAAATTGTTATCACTTTCTGATACATCTGGTTATAAAATAATTTTAAACGGAGATGTGGAAGTCCGACTTCCAAATAATATAAATATTTCTGTTTCAGGTATTTCAAGTGAACTTTTAGTCATCGAATTATCGGCGCGAGGAATTTTTGTGTCAGAGAAAAGTGCCTGTAAGAGTGATGATGATAGTGCGTCTTATGTAATAGGAGCATTAAGGAGAGCTAGTCAAAAAAATGTGGCGGGAACAGATGGCTCAATTCGTATTTCTCTTGGTAGATGCAATAAAATGAGCGATATGGACGTATTATATAAAGGGCTGAAAGATATTTTAGAAAAATACAAAAAGTGGAAATGATATTGACCTTTATGCTATAATAACTAGATGGATATCAAAGAATTAGATAAAAAACAACTTGTTTTATTGACATTGCTCATTACTTTTGTGGTGTCTATTGCCACAGGGATTGTGACGGTTTCTCTGATGAATCAGATGCCAAAAAGTGTACCCCAAACCATCAATAATGTTATTCAACGAACAATAGAGAAAGTCACAACTGTTCAAGTTCCTGCTCCTGAGACCACTTCAACAACCACAGAGACAAAAACAGAAGAGAATAACTCGCCCATATTATTTGGTAGTGATGATTCACTTGTTTCAATTTATTTAAAAAATACAGACACGACTATTTTAACTACTGAGGTGACAGATGAAAATACAAATATTAGTGAGCCACCGGCAATTGGCCAAGGGATAATTATTTCAGACGTTGGATTAATTTTAGTTGATTCAAATTTAATTAAAGAATATGAATCATATAAAGTTATTTTAGATACAACAGAGTTTAGTGTTTCAATTTTGAAAAAGTTTGATAATGGATTTACAATTCTAAAAATTTCTCCAATGATAGACAATACAACTGACAACACAGATACAGACACAACAACAATCACTCAATAAAATCTGTATTTATAATTTTTAATTCGTAATTATTAATTCTTAATTATTTATATATGCCCCCATTTAACAATTTTACAACTAAAGCAAAGGAAGTAATTCGTAAAGCTCATGAGCTGGCTATTGAGCGTGGACAGAACCACGTGAACTCTTTGCATTTACTGACAGCTCTTCTTGTTCAAGAAGATTCATTGATTATTTCTATATTAGATAAAATGGAAGTCGATACAATGTTGATGACAGATAATTTAGTTGAGATGATAGAATCACCAGAAAATCGCAACACAATCTCACCCTCATATCAGATTTATTTAACTCCTGATTTAGCCAAAGTTATAGAAAATTCAACTAAAGTGGCTCTTGCTCTCAAGGATGAATTTGTTTCGACTGAGCATTTATTTGTTTCACTGCTTGAAGTACCTGGGGAAGCTCGCGAACTACTTGGGCGTTTCAAAATAGATAAAGATAAAGTTATTAGTGTATTGAAATTACTTCGAAGTGAAAATGTTACCGAAGCGAACTCTTCTAAAAAACCAAAACTCCTAACTAAATTTACTCGTAATCTGACAACTCTGGCCCGAGAAGATAAGCTTGATCCGGTCATTGGACGTGAAGCTGAGATTATGCGAATGATGCAAATATTATCAAGACGCACTAAAAATAATCCGATTTTAATCGGAGAAGCAGGTACTGGGAAAACTGCTGTGGCTGAAGCTCTTGCTATTCGTATTGCCAAGAATGATATTCCTGAAAGTTTGAGAGATAAAGAAGTTGTGGCTCTTGATTTGGGATTACTTTTGTCTGGGACAAAATACCGTGGAGAATTCGAAGAAAGATTGCGTGGAATTATGAAAGAAATTGAGAAATCAAATGGCAAGATAATTCTTTTCATTGATGAGATTCACACAATTGTCGGAGCAGGAAGTTCAGAGGGTTCTCTTGATGCTTCAAATATGTTAAAGCCGGCTCTTGCCAGAGGAGAGCTTCATGCCATAGGTGCGACGACTCTAAAAGAATATCAGAAACATATCGAAAAAGACCCAGCCTTGGCTCGACGCTTTCAACCAGTATATGTTGATGAACCAAATATTGAGGATGCAATCGCAATTTTACGTGGACTTAAAGAGAAGTATGAACTTTTCCACGGAGTGCGCATTACCGATGATGCGATTATCTCGGCGGTGAATTTAAGTGCCCGGTATATTACAAATAGATATTTACCAGATAAGGCCGTTGACCTGATCGATGAGGCTTCATCTTCACTTCGCCTTGCTCTTGAGAATAAACCTCAAGTTTTAGAAGAAGCTGATAGAAAAATTATGCGTTTTGAAGTTGAAAGAGAAGCCCTAATGAAAGAAGTATCTACTGATAAAAAAGATACCCATAAAGAAGCTCGAGCTCGGATGAAAGATATTGAGAAAGAAATCGCAAATTTAAAAGAAAAAACACACGAACTTGAATTGAAGTGGAAAAATGAAAAAGAGACAGTTCTTGAGATCAGGCAAATTAAAAAAGATTTAGAATCACTTCGTCTTGAAGCCGAGAATGCTGAAATGCGAGCAGATCTAGGAAGTGCGGCCGAAATTCGTTATGGTAAAATTCCTGATTTGAAAAATAAATTAGAAACGAAACTTTCTCGTCTCAAGAAACTTCAAAGATCACGTCGCATTTTGAAAGAAGAAATAACTACCGAAGATATTGCTTCTGTTGTTGCGCGCTGGACGGGTATACCTCTTGAAAAAATGCTTGAAGAAGAATTAAAAAAATTAGCCAAAATGGAAGATGAATTACGTACTCGAGTTGTCGGTCAGGATGTCGCAATCAAAAAGATTTCTGATGTTGTTCGCCGTAGTCGAGCTGGAATTTCTGACCCCAATAAACCGATTGGCTCATTTATTTTTCTTGGTCCAACGGGAGTAGGGAAAACAGAATTAACAAAAGCCCTAGCCCAGTTTATGTTCAATGACGATAAGGCCCTTATCAGGGTGGATATGAGTGAGTATATGGAGCGTCACAGTGTCTCGAAACTCATTGGCTCACCACCTGGATATGTTGGTTATGATGAATCAGGCAATTTGACTGAAGCGGTTCGCCATCGACCTTATTCTGTTGTTCTATTTGATGAAATCGAGAAAGCTCATCCAGAAGTTTTTAATATTCTTCTCCAGGTGCTTGATGAAGGGCGTTTAACAGATGCCAAAGGGCGAGTGATTAATTTCAAAAATACAATTATTATTTTGACTTCCAATATCGGTTCTCAGTTGATTGAAAAAATGGAATCACTTGGATTTACAAATAATTCAAAAGTGGATGAATATTTAGCAACCAAAGATAAAATTCTTGATGCCCTCAAAGATCATTTCCGACCAGAATTTCTAAATAGACTCGACGATATCATTGTCTTTGATATTCTTTCTCCAGAAGTTATCCGCAGTATTGTTGATATTAAAATTAAAATTATTCGTGAACGTTTGCTTGGAAAAGGAATTGAATTAGATATTTCTGATGAGGCACTTACTTATTTAGCTAAAGAAGGTTATAACCCACATTATGGGGCTCGACCACTTGGACGACTTATTCAAGATAAAATTCTTAATCCTGTGGCGACATTTATCATCTCTCGTGGAGTCAAAAAGGGAGATACTGTTTATGTAACGATGAAAGAAAATGAAATGGTGATAGAAATGAAAAAAATAAAAATCGCTTCAAATGTAAGGATGAGAAATAAAATAAATACTAAGTAGGTCTTACTATTTATGGAAACAGAAAAAATATTGTTTAATGCAACAGTTTGTCTTCCGATAAAGGGAGATAAAGTTCTTCTTGCTATAAAAACTAGAAAGATTGGAGCGGGATGTTGGAATGGATATGGTGGGGGGATAGAAGAAGGAGAGAATCCCAAAACCTCAGTAATTAGAGAGCTAAAAGAAGAATCGGGATTGATTGCAAGTATAGATGATTTAGAAAAAATAGCTGTTGTTGATTTTCATAATGAAAAAAGTGACGGCAGTACATATATTTGTCGAGTTCACTTCTTTTTATTAGAAAATTGGACTGGAGAATTAATAGAAACAGAAGAGATGATTACTCCGACATTTTTTAGTATAAATAATTTACCTTTTGATAAAATGATGCCAGCTGATAGAGAATATTTCCCCTTTATTTTAAATAAAAAGAAAATATATGTAAAATCTTATTATTCTCCGTTTCAAAAAGAATTAAAAGGAAAAGTTGAAATTGAAGAGGTAGAAGAATTACCTGAAAATTAAAGATTGTATATTTAAATCAGAAATTAAAAAATAAAAAAGGAGGTTTAAAACCTCCTTTAAGCGATTACCAATATCATACATCTAGGTATTGGCTTTAGTTTCCCATTTCCCTGGCATAAATAATATCCTAAACCTTTGGCCGTTTTTCTCATCGTCAACAAGCTTATCAAAGGAAAGATATCCTAGGTTGTTCTTGGCCCAGGCCTCATTGATGATAGAAATTGCGTTCTGCATGAAGGTTTCCGGGTCGGCTATTTTTAGAGTATGGTTAATTCCATACTCGGTGAGCATTACACAACCGTTTCCCCAAAAAATCTTTCTATATTCCAGGTTGCGAGAGCGGTCCATGGAGGAATTTACAAGTTCGCACAGAAGGGTTATTCCCCGGCCTGTCATTTTTGGATACAAGGCTATAAAATATGCAGGATCAGATCTCCTTGTAGCAAAAGAGCTTCCTTCCAGCTCTAATAGCATTCTCTCGGGTCCTTTGGGGACAAGATCTAAAAGTTTTTGGCTTATAGAATATGCCAACTTGCCTCTTGCAAAACATGCCGACCTTGTTAAATCATCAGCCTGGGCTTGCAGATTTTTAGCCTTTTTAATCAATCCTTTATAATAAGGATTCAGCAGCACATCTTGCAGTGACGATACGTTTTCTAACCTCTTTGTTTTCATAGAAGTAATTTTTTATTTATGAGTTTAATGTTAATTTATTTAGTTTATTAAATTCCCATAAGGAACTAAATAAACTAAACAAATATAACAAAAGTCAGATATTTTTAGGAGCAGTAGATTTACTTACAAATTACCACATAATTTACGGGGAATCAAGGAAGCAAGTGGGTAGGACCGCGAGTACGCTTTTCAACCCTTACGGGGTCAGTACACCTTTCGTGTGGCTTGAAATTAAAATTTAAAACCACAAGCTCAAGGTCTTCGAATCCTACCTAGAAGCAAAGCAGTTTGCTTCTACCGGCGAGACATAATTTAAAAAATCCAAGCAGAAGCTTAGATTTTTTAATATTGTGCGCCGGGTAGGAATTTCTCGCCCTACGCATCAAAGTGTGTAAAGTTAGCTTCAAGCTTCTTCGCATCAATGTCGCCAATCCTAAAGCAGATACGAGTGCCGGCATTTGCAATAACAGAGCTTGCGATTTCAGAGTTATTCTTATCAAGCTGTTGCATACCCTGATGTGCCAAGACCATCCCTAAGTGATACTTTCGGGCACCAGAGAGTATTGCGGACATGGAAGGGGTGATGAAATTCTGGAACTCATCAATGTATAAATAGAAATTCCCGCGAGCAGTTTTGGCTTTCACTTGGCGAGACATCGTTATTTGCTGAAGTTTTGAGACGATGAATGCTCCCAAGAGGTAGCTATTTTCTTCTCCTATTAACCCTTGTGAGAGCTTAATAAGCAGTATCTTCTTGTCATCCAGGATTTTTTCAAAATCCAGACTTTTGTTTTGGGCAACCATATTTCTGATGACTTTCGGTCTCAAGAAAGCATCCAACCTGGTCAAAATTGGCCCAATTGAAGTACTTTTTAAAATTGGAAATTCCTTGTTCCAGTAATATGTAATTGAGGGGTCTTTAACAGTTTTCAGAAAATCAGCTCGAAACTCCTTTTCGATAAGGAATTTGCGTAAATCGATTAAGGTTCCTCCTTTATCACTTTCCAGGAAGGCAAGAATAGCATTGGCAAAGACTGAATTCATTTGATCTCCCCAACTGGTGGAAAGACGCTTAAAGACAGCTACAAGATCAGATGATAAGATATCTTTCTCAATTTCTGAATGAGCTGTAAGAATATTAAAGGCAATTGGATATTCAGTATCAGATGGATCAAAGATGATTACATCATTGTGACGAATTGGAGGAATCCAGGGTAGGATACTTTCAATTAAATCACCGTGAGGGTCAATCACTGCTAATCCTTCTCCGTTTCTAATGTCTTGAATTATCATGTTAAGGAGAAGAGTAGACTTACCAGTGCCGGTTGCTCCTATAACATGGATATGTTTCAACCTTTGTTCGGGGCCAATAGTCACATCCTTTGCCTGGCCTTGATGAAAATTACTTCCTAGTACAAGCTTATGGTCTAAAAAGATCTTAGGGGCTTTAACGGTTTTCCTAATTGCTCGTTCAAGTTTACTAGAAACGACAGAGATAGAGGGAAAATGAATTAATGAAACTAATTCTTTGCTGTTAAGTAACATTCCCAATCGATGAGATTGGCGAAGTAGAATGTCTTCACAAAAATTAGCTTCATCATATCCCTCAGTCGAAAGAGGAATTAATCTATTATATGGTGAACCGGTAATCTGTATTAATTTCCCTGAAAGTTTTTTAGCTAACCAGTCGCTACCATCCTCATTGAGTCCTATAATTCGAATCACTACCCCAAAAAGAGGTGCGGAAATTTTTTCTTCAGCAAGTTTGACCATCTCTGGTGCATCGAGAAAAAATGGATCACCTTGATTGTCTGTAACTGAACGAATAATACTTTCTGACCAGGAGTTTTGAGCACTTTTAAATAATATTTGAATAACTGCTTGCTCGTCTTCTGAAAGATTCTCTAAAATTCCAAATAGACCAATATATGGGTCAAGCGTAAAATTCTTGATCACTGAAAGAGGTCTCATGAATTCTTGGCTTAAACCGAAATCTACAAGATATCCTTGTTTCCCTTCAGGTAGGATTGCTTCTAATATTCCAAAATCAAAATGACATGCCGGAAAATAGGCTTTTATTTGATTTTGAATATTTGGTGTATCAGGCTTTCGACATACAAATTGAATTTTAATGAACGAGCTATTGCCGATGATCTCAAAGCTAATTGGATACATCGACATGGACAGCATTAATAATAATTGAAGAGATTCCTCGAAATTGATTTGTTGATCTTTTGGTAATAGGACAGTGAAGGCTGTTAGAGGTTCATCATCAAAAGTAAAAGGCGGGACAGGTTCATCTTCCACAATTTCTTCAGAAATAATGGGTTTTGAAATGAATAGGTTTCTAACCCCTGTTATTAATCGTGAAAAAATAGTCGGGCGAAGACCATCATCAAGGACACGGGTAGCATTGTCATATGGGATGGAATGAGAGAAAAAAGGCTCGTACGGAGGTTCTAAATCGACAGGAAAGGAAAATACCTCCCATCCCCGGCCACGCTTCTCCCAGGTGTAAAATTGCTTTGTTAAGAATTCAAAGTAACTCATCTAACCATCGCAAATTGCTCACTTTCTGACAATCCACGCAAACCTTTTCTTGTTGTTATTTCTTCAATGGCCTCTGATATTGAACTAACAACTGCACCCCTAAACATACTTGCTGTATCAGCCAGATAATACGTGGAACCTTGCCAACCTTCAGATATTTGACTAAGGTAAGGTATTCTACTAAGAAAATTTCTGAAAGCATGCTTTGGCTTTCCAAGCCAATAGGAGACGAAAAAACCTGTTCCAAATGGAGCGGCACAAATATCAAAAATGTCTTCTTTCCTCTCTATATGTAAGTATTCTCGTCTATTTGAAATAATGCTTGATTCGGCGTAATTTACCCTAGAGATTCGGGTATTAGGCATTGCTTGAGCTTTAATCTTTTCTTCAACTAAAGAATAAAATTCTGCAGATGAGAACTGGAAATTGGGAAAGAAATGGTTCCAGTGTTGTCCGACCTCACCAATTTTTTTGCGTCTTGGCCGGAATAGAAGAAAGAGAATCACAATGACGGCTAGAATAATAGCATAAATCATAATTTTCTGTTTTAAAGGTTAATAATCTGAAGTACTATACCTGATACGGAAGATGTTATAATAACTTGACTTAGTAAAAATATAAATTTATTTGTTTATATTTTTAAATTCCTAAAATAGTTTCTGATCTTGCCGTCCTTCATTTGATTTATACTTTGCTAAAATAGTTTCCTCTACTCTTTTTCGTTCTGAACCATATCTTTCCTGTGAAAATGTAATCACTTGAGAAATATTTTTTTGAGGCAAAAAGGAAATTGGCTTAGTCTCAGCACTAAATGGCTGGGAAGTTGCTCCATCAATCATCAGCTTTAAGTACATATTATATTTTGGCAATTGGATAAGATCGTATTGATCAAAAACCGGTTTGAACTCTTTTTCTAAATACTCAGCATCAGTTGCCCCGATACGGAAGGATATTAGAGTACCAACATTTCCAAAGATGGCTGCTCTAATTTTTTCATGAAGTTGTTCAATATACTGGTGTGAAAGAAAAATAGACAACCGATATTTCCTGGCTTCAGCCAAAATATCTGCAAAAGACAATGAGACAAAAGAATGCATTTCGTCAACATATAAATAGAAGGGTTTCCTTGTATGTTCAGGTTGTCTGGCACGATATAAGGCGGCAAGCTGAATGTTAGTGACAATCATATTCCCAAGAATGGCTGTAACATCTTCACCAAGTTCTCCTTTTGAAAGATTCACAATTAAAATTTTACCATTATTCATAACTTCTTGAAGATTAAATCCACGCGAATTTTGGCCGACAATATTTCTCAGTGGTGTACTGGCTAAAAATAGCCCTACCTTATTTAATATAGGTGCGATTGCTTCCGACTTGAGTGACGGCGGATATTTATCAAATTCATTGTGCCAGAAAGAAAGTATATACGGGCTAATTGAACGCGACAAAATGGAATTTCGGAATGTTTGGTCAGTGAGCAGTGGTTGAATATCTAGCAAACTACACTTTCTATTTTCAAGCAAAGTCAAGAGTGCGAAGCGCAAAATATATTCCATTCTCGGCCCCCATGAATCAGCCCAAATCTTCTTGAAAGTTGAAATCAACCCTGAAGCAACTAAGTGATGATGATTTGGATGAATGCCAGATAGAGGATTGAAGGCAATTGGATATTCCTTATCAACTGGATTAAAGTAAATAACATCTTTAATCCTACTTTCCGGTATGTAATTAAGGATATTGGAAGCTAGATCTCCATGAGGATCAATTACACAAAGACCATTACCTCGAATGATATCAGAAATAGCCATATTCTCTAGCAGAGTACTTTTTCCAGTGCCAGTTTTACCAATTGCATAAATATGCCCAAGCCGATCATTGTCTTTAATCCCAAAAGGCTTGTATTCACTTCGCCAGGTAGTCAATCCAATTGGCGTGATTTCTTGTCTTTTCCATGATTCTTCACTCATAAGAATAGCATAATCATTTTATATGGTGCTTAAAAGAGGATGAAATATAACGAAATAGGTTATTTTTCGCTTCTTACTCATTCCTAATATTTTAGTAAAATCTCTAAAGTGAAAACACAACAAAGACCTCGAAGAGCAAATCAAGGCTTTAGTTGAAAATTTTTAAGAAATTTTATATTATGAGTAAGCTACATGAAAGCCAAATACTTAAGAAAATGGTTGAGCCAAAAGAGGGGCAACGAGAGCTTTTGTGTAGCAACAAACCCTTAAGTCGTTGTCCCTCTTTCGGCATTAATAGTTTAAATAATGATTCAGAAGATGTCGCTTTGGATTACTATGCTAATATTCTAATTGAGGCATATCTGAATAAGAAATCAAATGAATACTACAAATCAAACAGCATTGAAAAGGTGCGTAATCTATGTCCGGGTTTCAACAAAGGAACAGGCTGATGAAGGCAATAGCTTAGTTACCCAGGAGAGAATCTGCCGGGAATATGCTAATAAAAATGATTATGAAATTAATGAAGTCTTTGTGGAACAAGGTGAAAGTGCCAAGACTGCAGATCGTACAGAGCTTCAAAAGCTACTTAAATATTGTGCTGAAAAAAAGAACGGGATCAGGGCAGTGATAATCTATAAACTAGATAGATTGTCCCGAAATACAGATGATTACAGTCAAATACGACTATTATTAAAGAGGTATGGAGTCGAAATCAAATCGACTTCTGAGTATTTTGAAAACAATCCTGTTGGTCGGTTTATGGAAAATACAATGGCCAATATTGCCCAATTTGATAACGATATTAGGGCTGAACGAAGCACTAATGGAATGAAGGAGGCTGTGCGGGATGGTAGATATGTTTGGATGGCACCTATTGGATATTTAAATGCAAAAGTCAATGGAAAAGCTACAATTGTAAAGGATTCAAAAATTGCTCCAATTGTGCACAAGACGTTTACATTGGTTGCAAGTAATGTATATACGACTGAGGAAGTGAGAAAGATGATGACAAAGAAAGGATTAGCTAATAAAAGTGGAAAGCCATTTTCAAAAGGATATTTCTACACCATACTCCGAAATGAACTTTACTGCGGTCGTATTATCAAATTTGGAGCAATTTACAATGGCCTTTACCCGGCAATAATTTCAGAGGAGATTTTCGATCAGGCACAAAGGGTCCTTAAGAATAAAGGTCATAAACATTCAACGCACATAACGGATCATCCTGACTTTCCATTGAGGAGATTCGTGATCAATGAAATTGGTAAAAAATTGACCGGGAGTTGGTCAAAGGGCAGAGACAAAAAATATCCCTACTACCGGTTTGGAGGAAAGGATACAAATTATAATCGGGATAAATTTGAGAACGATTTTGTGAAATTTCTGGATAAGTACAGCCTTGATTCATCAAAGATCGAGAAACTGAAGTTGGCAATTAAAAAGAACTTTTCTAAGAAATTCCAAGAGACAAGAAATAATACAGAGAAATTGAAAAGGCAAATTCAAGTACTGAAATACAAACAAACCAGTGTTATAAAAAAGAATCTTGAAGGATTTATCCAGAATGAGGTCTTGAAAGAGCAACTTGAACTAATTGACCAGGAACTCCTGGAATTGAACTCTCAATTGGTAGCAATGCCAAGCTTAAATATTGACATTCTTTCAATTATGAAGGAATTAGAAGAATATTTTAGAAATCCAAGTCAGGTTTGGCGTGATGCTCCTATTGAGACAAAAATACGACTCCAATGGTTCCAATTTCCAAAGGGTCTCACTTTCAAAAACAGCGCATTTGGAACCATTGATACATCCTTTCTTTTCAAGCTAAAATCTTCAATTTCAGACATTGAGTCCTCTAGAGTGCGCCGGGTAGGATTCGAACCTACGTAGCCCGAAGGCGTTTGATTTACAGTCAAATGCAATTGACCACTCTGCCACCGACGCATATTTAAATACAAGGGGATTATACACGGTTTCTTTTTATTTTTCAATAGAATAAAAATATGCTAAAATATAGATACTTGTCCCGTTAGAAAATCAACAGGATAAGAATGGCCAATAAACTTTATAAATTAAATTTTCTAATGGGATGTCTCAACTTTATAATAATTCAATTTTTTGGGTAGATATTGGAAAAATTAAACCAAATCCTTTTCAGCCCCGTCGTGAGTTCGATGAAGCTCGATTGAAAGATTTAGCAGATTCAATTCGTCAGTATGGTGTGCTCCAACCACTTGTTGTTTCAAGGCAAGAAGTTCAGAAAGAAGATGGAGGTATTGCTGTTGAATACGAACTCATCGCTGGGGAGCGTCGTCTACGCGCTGCCAAGATTGCCGGGATTGAACAGATACCAGTAATTATTCGAGTAGGAGATGACAATATGGCTAAACTCGAAATTGCGATTATTGAGAACTTGCAACGTGAAGATTTGAATGCTGTTGAGCGAGCTCGAGCTTTTATGCGACTTGTTGAAGAATTTAAATTTACTCACACAGATATCGGCAAGAAAGTTGGAAAAAGTCGCGAATACGTTTCTAACACTTTGCGATTACTTGCCTTACCTCAAGAAATTTTGGACGCCCTATCCTCCGGTAAAATAAGCGAAGGACATACACGCCCAATTTTGATGTTGATTGATCGGCCAGCCGAGCAAATGGTTCTTTTTAAAGAAATTGTTTTTAAGAAAATGACAGTTCGTGATGCCGAGAAAGCAGCACGCAAGATTGCCTTTGATCGCGTTCGCAAAAAAGAGTATATGCCTGATCCAGAAATTGCTGAAATGGAAGAAAGGTTGCAAGAATCTCTTGGCACTCGTGTCCACATTGAAAAGAAAGAAAATGGTGGGTATATCACGATTGATTTCTTTACCAATGATGATTTACACACAATTCTTAATCTAATCAAATCAAGTGGCGAAAACAATCCAAACAGTATGCTTGAGAAATTCATCGCAACCCAAGAACCACAACCAGGCACTACTGTTGTGGTTGAAGAAGTCGTCCCTAGTGTCGGGGAGGAAAGTATAGATGATAATTTACATCTTGAGGATGATAGAACAAAAGAAGAAATCAAAAAAGCCGAAGAAGATATCGATCTATATAATATTAAAAATTTTTCTCTTTAATTTTTACCAAAAGAAAGAAACTTGGAAAGCAAACTATTTGTTTTTAAATGGTTAGTTATCTGCTTGCGAGCTAGAGTTGTTTTAGTGTGATCTAACCATTTGGATGATGGTTTAGAATTTTTGTTCACTTGTACTTCTACAATATCATGGGTTTTTAAAATTGTATGCAAGGCTGAATTTTTACCATTAATTTTGGCACTTTGAGCATGATTACCGACATCAGTGTGTATTGCATAGGCGAAATCAATTACCGAAGATCCCTCAGGTAAATCAATAATATCGCCCTTGGGAGTAAAGACGAAAACTCTATCTTTGAAAAAATTTATTTTAATTGTTTCTAATAATTTTTCTGATTTTTCTGTTTCCTTGTTTAGTTCATTCAGCTGAGAAACCCAGTCGAACTGTTTAGGATTTAGGTCTTTCGTTTTTTCTTTTTCTTTGTATATGAAATGAGCGGCGATACCGTTCTCAGCATTCTCATGCATTTCATGTGTACGGATTTGGATCTCGACGATTCCACCAGTTCCAGTGAATATTGTTGTATGTAAACTCTGGTAGCCGTTGGCTTTTGGTAGGGCAATATAATCTTTGAAACGACCCGGAACAGGAGTCCATTCCCCATGGATAATACCAAGGACGTGGTAACAATCAGTTACACTATTGACCATGACCCGAAGAGCAATAATATCGTAAACTTTATCAATATCCATTCCATATTTTTGTAACTTTTTCCAAAGGGAATATAGATGTTTCTGCCGATAATTTATTTCAGCATTTTTGATGTGTTCCTTTTTTAATTTAGCTTTCAGTTTGTCATTAACTTCAATCAAATATTTTTCTTTAGCATCTTTCTTATCAAGAAGCATTTTTTTTACTTCCTCATATTCTTTTGGGTAAGCGTATCGGAAAGCACTGTCTTCAAGTCGCCCTTTTAATATTCCCATCGATAATCGGTTTGCCAGTGGCGCATATACTTCTAGAGTTTCAAGAGCGATACGCTTCTGTTTGTCCGGAGGGACATGTTGCAATGTCTCCATGTTGTGTAGGCGGTCAGCCAATTTGATGACGAGTACTCTCAAATCTTCAGCCATTGAAACGAAAAATTTTCGCAAGTTTTCAATATTACGTTCAACTCCTTTGTATTTAACTGTACCAAGTTTGGTAACACCTTTTACTAAAGAGACGATTTCTTTGCCAAATGCTTTTTCAAGTTCTTCTTCGGTAGTTTTCGTATCTTCTAAGACATCATGAAGTAATCCTGCGCATATTACAATGGCATTCATTCCAAGCCCAGCCAAATTATAAGCTGTTGCAAAAACGTGGACGAAGTATGGCTCACCACTCTTACGTAATTGCTCTTTATGGGCATTTTGAGCGAAATTATAGGCCTTTTCGATAAGAGCCTTGTCTTTTTCCTTAATATTGGGCATTAAGGCGATTATTTTGTCTGCCACTGGAGTCATAGGGAGTATTATAACTCATTGGTATTTTTTTGAAAGAAGAAATTTATTTCTTTAATTTTATATTATCACCGTGCTTGTGAGGGTTGTGATTTTTACACATTTTGTTTGAGCAACGTTCGGGTATCGTTTTTGGTCACAAGTTTTTTCTCGTCGTCACTCGAAAAACTCGCGACCCCGACTCGCGGTTTTGCGTGCTCGCAAAACATCGCTCCGTCTCACAAAAACAAAAAAACTTAGTGAAGACTAAGTTTTTTTCTTATTATTTTTTATGCCGTCACCATGCTTATGGGGATTGTGATTCTTACACATTCTGTTACTACATCTCTCTGGTATCGTTTTTGTGCCTTCCATCATTAGGGATTGGCAAAGATCGCAGATTCTTCCAGTTGGTTTGGCTTTGATAGCATTTTTACAATCAGGATAATTGGAACAGGAGTAGAATATTCCAAAGCGCCCTCGGCGCTCCATCATCTTTCCTTTATTACAGACTGGGCAAGTAACATCGGTCATTTTCTTTTTTAATTCTTCCTCGTCTTGTTTAATAAATTTACATTTTGGATAACGCGAACAAGAAATAAATACTCCGAATCGTCCTTCACGAGTGACTAATTTTCCTCCACCACTTTTTCCTTTCTTATCTCCGCAAAGTGGGCACATTTCGCCAGTTTCTTTTGGACCTTCTAGAACGTTGCCCTCGATAGTTCGAGCTCCGGTACATTCTGGGTAATTACTACATGAATAGAATTTTCCATTACGCGAAAGTTTTATAATCATTGCTTTTCCACAGACAGGGCAAAACATATCACTTGGTGCTTCTCCCATATTTGTAGCTTTTGCAAGTTTGTCTTTCTCTTTTATTTCTTTTTGGAATGGAGTATAAAAATCACTAAGGGTTTTCACATAATCTCTTTTACCATTGGAAATATCATCGAGCTCGTCTTCCATCTCGGCGGTGAAAGTGTCACTGATATAGTTTGCAAAGTTGTCTTCCAAGAAACTCGAGACGACGTCGCCCGTGTCAGTAGGGAAAAGAGTACGCCCTTCTTTTCGAACGTAACCTCTATCTTCAAGTGTTTTCATTATTGATGCATAAGTTGAAGGTCTGCCGATGTCGCGAGTTTCTAGTTCTTTAATAAGACCAGCTTCGGTGTAGCGGTTTGGTGGTTCTGTGAATTTCTCAGTACTTAGAAGATCAATTAATTTTAATTCTTCTCCAACCTTGACCTCAGGCAACTCGACATCTTCTCCGCGGGCACCAGTCTCACATATAAGCCACCCGAGGAATTGTACCTGTGAGCCGTTGGCTGAAAAGTCAGGAATTTTTTTACTTTCTATGTTGGCGACTATTTTAGTTTTGAGAAGTTTAGCATCAGACATTTGTGAAGAGACCGCTCTTTCCCAAATAAGACGATATAATCTTTTTTGATCCTCAGTCATACCTGCTTGTTCTTCTGTTACGTGTGTTGGGCGGATAGCTTCGTGGGCTTCTTGGGCATTTTTGGATTTAGCTTTATAAAAATGTAGTTCAGCGTATTCTTTACCGTATTTTTTCTCAACAAGAGAAACAATTTGATTCTGAGCTTGGACGGACAAGTTCGTGCTATCGGTACGCATATAGGTAATAAATCCTGACTCATAAAGTTTTTGAGCCGCCTGCATGGTTCTGGATGGAGAGAAGCCAAGTCGGGTACTTGCGGTTTGTTGAAGAGTGGAAGTAGTAAAAGGCGCGCGCGGAGATCTTTTCTGTTCACTTGTCTTTAGGTCAGTCACGAACCATTTCTCCTTTTTTCCTAAATCAAGTATTTCATCAACCAGTTTTTTGTCACGAGGTTCTTCGGCACACGACAAAGTGATTCTATTTTTCTTTTGAGTGTCAAAAATTCCCTCAAGAGTGAAATATTGTTCCGGAATAAATGCACGGATTTCTCTTTCGCGCTCCATAATTATACGCAGAGCGGGGGATTGTACTCGCCCAGCAGAAAGTCCATAGCGGACTTTCTTCCAGATTATTCCAGATAAATCATATCCGACAAGTCGATCAAGAACTCGACGTGCCTCTTGCGCTTTTACTAAATTTTGGTCAATATCGCGTGGATTTTGTAATGCCTCCTCTACGGCCTCTTTTGTGATTTCATGGAATGTTGCTCTCTTGATGGGAGCTTTTATTTTTTTGTCGCTATCTAAAAGTTCTTTCAAGTGCCACGAAATTGCTTCACCTTCACGGTCCGGGTCTGTTGCCAACATTATTTCTGTTGCTTTTTCGGATAGTGATTTTAATTCACTAACTATTTTTTCTTTGCCTTTTGATATTTCATAACGTGGAACAAATCCAGCGGGGATATCAATCGCACTTTTATTTGATTTCGGTAAGTCGCGGATATGACCAACAGAAGCGCGGACCGTGTATGCACCGTCCAAATATTTTTCTATAGTTTTTGCTTTCGATGGTGACTCAACAATTAATAATTTCATATTGGTCTAAGTATTACACGAAAACATATTTTTATGCAAATTGTATTTGACAAAAACAAGAGCAAGATGTAAATTAAAAGTAGATTTTAGCTCCTTGAAAAAGATTTGAGTTAGTCTTTGTTGTCTATTTTAAGTGCCTTTCGGACTTTTAAAATAGATAATAATTATTAACTCTAAATTTAAAATTATGAAAAGTTTCATTTTTCTTTTATTAAGCATTCCCCTCTTCACTATTGGAGGTTGTGCTCTTTTTTTTGCAGATCTTTGGTTTGTTTCTGAAGCATCTAAATTATTTCAAACACTTCAAATTGTTGGAAGTGTTGGCAGTTGTCTTGGAGTTGTTTCTTTTATTTTCTTTCTACTCTTTAAAGCAATTGAAGAATCAAAAAATGATGATGAAACAATTGAGGGGATAGAAGAAAAATTGCTAGAGCAAACGAATCTTCAAATTAAATTAAGGCACACCCAGCTTTCTTTCATAGAAAGAATGTCCGCGCTTTTTCATGAGCCTTAAGTTCTAAATCTTTAGGACAAAATATTTTACCGGGAGTCAAAATGACAACCGGTTTTTTAATTTTAGTTAAATAACAAAATTACCCAATTTCTGCTATCGCGGAAATTGGGTAATTTAATTTTTCCTAATTTCTCCTAATTCTTCTTTTATTAAATCTTTAATTTCCATTATAGAGAGTAGAGCATTGGCTTCGGCTATTTTCATACCAGAGATTCTGATTAATTCATCTCGCTCTATTGGCTCATTAAGAAGTCCGATTATTTTCATTTCTTCTTTCGAACAATCGGCGTATTTTTCTTTGTCGGTTAGTACAGGTTTTTCTACTTCAAATCCAAGTGCGATTAAAATATCTTCACTTGTGGTCACTGGAGTCGCTCCTTGTTTGATGAGCCAGTTTGTTCCATTTGAATTTGACGAAAGTGCTGACCCAGGGACAGCCAGCACATCCCGATTATAATCAAGGGCCATTCGAGCGGTAATCAGAGTACCAGATTTTTCTTGCGCTTCTATTATTAGTACTGCTTTAGAAATACCAGCCATTAGGCGGTTGCGTTGAGGAAAAGAATAAAGTTGTGATATAAAATTGGGTTCAAATTCTGAAATCAAACAGCCACCACTATCGATAATTTCTTGCGCAAGTCGGATGTTTGTCCTCGGGTATAAAACTTTATTATTGAGTCCAGAGCCGGGGAAAGAAATTGTCATGAGGCCTGTCTCGATTGCTGTCTTGTGGGCAATGCTATCTATTCCCATAGCAAGTCCGGAAACAATTACAATCGGATAGCCCTTTAATCCGCGAATTAATTTTTCGCAAATATCTTTTCCATATGATGTGTATTTTCGAGATCCGACCACCGCCAAATAAATCATATCTGGCGGTGGAAGTTTACCTCTGATGTAAAGAGTTTTGGGCGGTTGGGGAATTTCAAGTAAGGGTTTAGGAAATTGCTCTGGTTTTAATTTATAAATATCGTCCATATAAATTTTATTCCAAACGAGATTGCATAATTCAATTTTTATTCGCGCTTTACCCTAAAGGGCTCCGACACGACTCATAAAACTTAAATTATGCAATCTCGTTTTTCAACCCATATATTATACCATTTTCATTAGTGATTTTGAAAAAGTTTTGCTTCGGAGTATACTATACATACTACTTGTCCCGTACTAAATTTTTGATTAAGTAAAATTAAGAAAAGATTAAAAAGTAAGGGGAAGATAAGGTCTAAAAGAATCATTATAATTAAAATTTTAGTACTGGGATGTTAGACATTAAATTCATACGAGAAAATAAAGAAATAGTTAAAGAAGGGGCAAAAAGGAAGCATGTCGATGTGGATATTGATGAGCTCATTTCCATTGATCAAAAACGGCTAGAAATTCTTTCTCGTGTAGAGTTTTTACGTGGCGAGCAGAATAAAGGCAGTTTGTCTTTGGGGGGAACTTTGACCGAAGCAGCCCGTGCCCAAGTATTAGAAGAAATGAAATTAGTTAAAGACGAATTGAAAGAAAAAGAAGAAGAACTTCGAGCGACTATTGTTAATTGGCAAGCTTTAATGCTCAAGGTTCCGAATATGCCAGATATTTCTGTGCCGGATGGTGAAAGTGAAGAACAGAATCAAGAAATAAAAACTTGGGGAGAGAAACCAAAATTTGATTTTGAGCCAAAGGACCATATTGAATTGATGATCAAACTTAAAATGGCTGACTTTGAAAGAGGCACGAAGGTTCATGGTTTTCGCGGATATTTTTTAATGGGTGATGGGGCTCGACTCTCGATGGCTATTTGGAATTATGCACTTGATTTTTTTGGAGCTAAGAATTTCAATCCATTTATTGCACCAGCAATCGTCAATAAAGAATATTTTATTGGCACAGGGCACTTACCCGGTGATGCTGAAGATATTTTCCAAACACAAGATGATCAGTATTTAGCTGGAACTGCCGAAGTTCCAATGATGGCATATCACTCGAATGAGATATTAACAAACGAAGAATTGCCAAAACGCTATCTGGCTTTTTCTCCGTGTTATCGTCGTGAAGCAGGTGCTCATGGTAAAGACATGAAGGGATTAATCCGTGTTCATGAATTCTATAAATGGGAGCAACTTATTTTATGTCGTGCCAGTCATGAGGAGTCAGTAAAATACCACGAAGAATTAAATAGAAATATTGAAGAGTTTATTGAATCGCTCGGACTTCCATATCGACAAGTAGCTATTTGTGCAGGAGATATGAAAAATGCCCACGTGAAGTCGTACGACACCGAGCTCTGGGTTCCAAAAGAGGAGAAGTATCGTGAAATTGGCTCCACATCTTATTACCACGATTTTCAAACTCGTCGTTTTAATATTCGTTATCGTGATGAAGAAGGGAAAATTCATTATACTCATTCCTTAAACGCGACAGCTATCCCAACTCCTCGTATCCTCGTCTCTCTTGTTGAGAACTTCCAGCAAGCCGACGGCAGTATAAAAATTCCCGAAGTTTTGCAAAAATATTTAGGTAAAGAAATAATCTCATAAATTAAATATGAAAGATATACCGACATCTCCACGCATCAAAGAGATAAGGCATAAGAGGCGTGTCCGAAGAATACGTCGATGTGTATTTTTCTTTGTATTATTTATTGGTATTGTTATTGGCTTGTCGTATTTATCAGGAGAAAGGCATACAACTATAGACAAGATTGTCGTAACCGGGACGCACATCATATATCAAGATGATATTGAGAAAGAAGCGAGAATTCATATTTCAGGGAAATATTTGCACCTTTTCCACAAAAACAATAGTTTCATTTATCCTGAAAATAAAATTTATAAAAATCTAATTTCTAAATTTCCACGAATTGAGAAACTTTCAATCACTCGAGATGGCCAGAAAACTTTGCATATCGATATAGTCGAGCGGACGGGTAAGTATTTATATTGTGGGGCTAGTCTTCCACTTGAAAAAGAACAGGTAGGGGAGAATTGTTATTTTGTAAATAACGATGGACTTATTTTTGACAAGGCCCCATACTTTTCAGGAAATATTTATTTCAAATATTATATGGCTTTGGATAGTAATATAACCGATCCTCTAGCTAAGCAAATGTTGCAGATAGACGACTTTCACAAGCTTGCTAGATTCATCGATGGGGTGACATATCTTCTGTTTAAACCAATTTATATTGTTTTAGCTCCGGACGGAACTTACACCTTATATTTGGATCATGAAGTAAGTGCTACAACTCCGACAATTATTTTCAAAAAGAGTGATGACCTTGAAGTTCTGCTTGATAATTTAACCTTGGCGATGCAAAAGAAAGAATTTGCTGATGAAATTAATTCCAAGTATAATACGCTCCTATACATAGATCTTAAATTTAAAAACAAGGTTTTGTATAAGTTTCAGTGAGGATTAAATTATATGAAAAGTTTCTGGGAAAAATTACCCAAACCATTTTTTTGCTTGGCGCCGATGGCCGATGTCACCGACTCGGCTTTTCGACGTATTATTTGTAAATACGGGAAACCCGATGTTTTTTGGACAGAATTTGTCTCGGCTGATGGGTTGGCCAATGAAAAGGGAAGAAAAAAACTTTTAATTAATTTGAAATTTAGTAAAAACGAGCATCCGATTGTTGCACAAATTTTTGGAGCCAATCCCGAGAATATAAAGTATGCGTCGGCGCTTTGCGCTAAGCTTGGTTTTGATGGGATCGATATTAATATGGGTTGTCCCGATAGAGCAATTGAGAAGCAAGGAGCTGGGGCTAAAATGATGCAGAATCAAAAGCTAGCAGGGGAGATAATCGAATCAGCTAAAGTAGGTGCGAAAGGGTTGTCGGTGTCAGTCAAAACTCGCATTGGGTACAATAAAGACGAAATTGATACTTGGGTTTCATTTTTATTAGAACAAAATCTATCGGCTCTGACTGTGCACTTGCGAACACGCAAAGAAATGTCCCTTGTTCCGGCTCATTGGGAACTCGCAAAGAAAATAGTTACTTTGCGAAATAAAATAAATAAAAAAACATTAATCATTTTTAATGGTGATGTCGTAAGTATTGAAGATGGAATAAAAAAAGCTCGCATGTGTGGGTGTGACGGGGCAATGATTGGCCGAGGTATTTTTGGAAACCCTTGGTTATTTGCAAACAAAATTCCAAGCATCAAACAAAAACTAAAAGTCCTAATTGAACATACCAAATTATTTGAAAAAGAATTAGGTAAACACAAATCTTTTGCAGTAATGAAAAAGCATTTCAAGGCGTATGTGAATGGATTTGATGGAGCTAAAGAATTGCGTATAAAACTAATGGAAACAGAAAATGCCAAAGAAGTAGAAAAAATAATTAAAGAATTTTTAAAAAGGAAGGGGAAATAAAAAATCCACTGTCTCCTTTTGAGAAACAGTGGATTAATATTTTGGGGTGGTAACCAATTTATTACAGCACCCTGCTGAAGTTTTCGGGATAGACATCATAACCAAACAGTGTGTATCCAACTCCTGTGTCTCCTTCCATAAGAAAATATGGAAGAATTACTCGTGATTTTCCTGGCTCAGGAAAAGGAGTTACTCCTACCATAAGAAACATTCTTCCTTTCCAATCAAGAAAGAAACTACCGGGAGCAAAGAAAGAATTTGTATCGTAATTCACGGTTAGACGGTTACAACCGCACACACTTGATTTCACGATAACTTCTCCCTGGTTTTCTTCTCTCGTGATTTCCGTGAGCTTGGCTTTCAAAGCACCCTTCCTTGCTTCAAAGGTGGAGTCAGCTGGGGCTACCTTTAAACTGGAAATGTTTCCAGTTGGCCAAAATATTAGGCTGTGGCTGTTATTCTTTATTCCAATGTTCTGGCAGGAGCTCATAGCTACCACTGCGATAATGATTGCGGAGAAAATAATACTTTTTTTCATGGCGAATAAGTTTAAATGTTATTGTTTAAATAATTCATTTGGTTTTCTTAATACCCAGAAGGGAACTAGGAGAACCAAACAAATTACCATTGAAACTTAAAACCATGAAATTTTCAAAGAACCATTTACCCCTATAGTATAGCATATCCAGTTCTATTTGTCAAGTGCTAAATACCACATTTTTACCCTTGATTTGCAAAGATTTTTTGGGGTATAATAGCCCTATGACAAAAGATTCAAATGAATCAAACTTAGCCTTATATCGTAAATACCGCCCAGAGAATTGGAGTGAGGTTATCGGCCAAGACCATATAGTCAAGGCAATTTCTGGTAGCTTGAGTGCCGGCAAAGTGGCGCATGCGTATCTTCTTTGTGGACCACGCGGAACGGGCAAGACAACGATTGCTAGAATTATCGCCAAAGAGTTAGGCACATCTGTTAATGATATTTATGAAATGGATGCAGCTTCGAATCGTGGTATTGATGATATTAGAGAGATTAATGAAAATATTCGAACCCTACCTTTTGATTCAAAATACAAAATTTATATTTTAGATGAAGTGCACATGTTCACCAAAGAAGCTTGGAATGCACTCCTCAAAACCATTGAAGAGCCACCAGAGCATGTCATCTTTATCCTAGCGACGACGGAGCTTGAGAAGATCCCTGAAACGATTGTTTCTCGTTGCCAGAGTTTCATTTTCAAAAAGCCGAACGATGCGATTCTATCTGAACACATAAAAAATATTTCAAAAAAAGAAGGTTTCAAACTTGAAGAGGGTGGAGCCGAACTCATTGCACTTCTTGCCGACGGAGCTTTTCGCGATGCGCTTGGAACACTCCAGAAAGTTATTTCATTTTCAAAAGATAAAGTTATAAACATAACAGAGATTGAAGAAATCACTGGCGCACCAAATACTACACTTGTGGATAGTTTTTTAGACGCTCTTGCTACAAATGATATTGAGAAAGGATTTTCGGCTATTGAAAAAGCTGTAAATCAGAATTTGGATATGGCGGTTTATATTAAAATGATTCTTTACAAACTTCGCTATGCCCTCATGCTTCGATATGTTCCGGCAACTAAAAATTCCATTGAGAAAAATGTTAGTGAGCGTGATATGGAATATTTGATCAAGCTTGTTGCGAATAAACCCGAATACATTTCATCGGGGACTCTTTCGATTCTTCTTGAGGCTTATCAATCACTTAAAACTGCAGTCATCAGTCAATTGCCACTTGAACTTGCTCTAATAAAAATCTTAAATAAAAAAGATTAATAGGATCCGGTCTTTTTCTAATTTTTTAATTGTTTTTTATAAATAGAAACTAAACTATAAAGTAAACTTAAAATAAGTGGGCCGATTAGAATTCCAAGTGGTCCAATGAGCGCCACACCACCCAAGATAGCAAAAAGAATAAAGAGTGACGGAATTGGTGTATCTTTGGCAATTATGTATGGAGACAGAACATTATCAATTGTCCCGACTAAAATTGCTGACCAGATAAGAAGGCCAAGAGCTTGTAATTGCATTCCAGTAAAGAATAAGAACAACATTGCCGGGACGGTCACGATGGAAGTGCCGATTGTTGGAACGAAAGATGCGATACCAGCGACAACAGCCCAGATGATTGCATTTGGAACACCAAAAATTGTAAAACCAACCCAAGCGAGAACTCCCTGGGCAATTGCGATAATGAATGAACCCTTGAAAATTCGGTTGATTGATTTTTTTAGATTATCAAGAATCTCGTTTGTATTGTCATCTGAAAGTGGAAAAATATTTACAAAACCATTTCGCCATTTCCTCCCATCCTTTAATAAATAAAAGAGAGCGAAAACCATCAAGAAAAACATTAAAATTGAATTGAGTGTGGATTTGAAGACATTTGCTAGATTATTTGTCAGAGAAGATATCATCTCTGTGACTTTGGTATGAACATCAAAATTAAATCCTTCAGGTAACTGTTTGTTTATGTATGAATCGATTGATGAGACGAATTGATTTGAGTTTCCAGCAACCATGATATTTTGATAAATATTTTGAGTTTGGTTAAATACTGCTTTGCCAACGAAAAATAGCGGGACACATAAACATGCAAGGAAAAGAATAACAGTTATGAGAGAGGCGAGCCAGGCAATATCTCGGACAATGTGTTTTTTAATCCATCGATAAACAGGGCCGAGGACGACAGCAAAAGCAGCCGATAGTATGATGATGGCGAGGAATGGATAAAAAATTAAAATTGTTAATACAACTGCGATTAATAATAATATAAATAAGAAATATCTTTCTGTTGAAGTTATTTGCATAAAGTTATTATAACATAATATTTTAGAATTAAAGTAGGAAAGCTCATTGTTTGACAATCATTAAAATATGGAATAATCTGAAGAAAACTGAAAATTTTAATTAAATAATACTGGATTATGGAAAAGAAAAATGGAATGACTTATGCTGGGTCGGGTGTTAGTTACACTGCCATGGACCCCTTCAAAATTGCTTGCCAAAAAAGAGCAATGTTAACCTCAAAAAACGCCGAAAGACTTGGCTTCAAATCTATTGAATGGACTCGTGGCGAGAGTGCTTTTATGGTTGGATTTACCACAGGAGGTAGACAGTATCTTTCGCATGTAGAAGAAGGATTGGGAACGAAAAACCTTGTTGCTGACGCGATGATGGAAATTACTAACAAATCTTATTATGACCAAATCGCCCAGTGCACAATTGCAATGATTGTGAATGATATGATCACACTTAATTGTTTGCCAGTAACAATTGCTATGCATTTGGCTGTCGGAAGCTCTGACTGGTTTAAGAATGAACAAAGAGTGAAAGATTTGGTTGATGGCTGGGGTAACGCCTGTGATTTAGCCGGAGCTATTTGGTCAGGAGGGGAAACTCCCACACTCAAGGATATTATTTATCCCGAAGCATCGCTTCTTTCAGGTTCGGCAATGGGTATTTACCAGGTCGGTTTTGAATATTCTTCTCCTTCACCACAAGGTGATGCAATAATAATATTGGAATCATCTGGAATTCATGCAAATGGGTTAACTCTCGCAAGAAAAATTGCGAGTAAGCTTCCAAAAGGTTACGAAACATTACTTTCAGATGGTCGCATGTACGGGGAGGCGCTTCTCGATCCAACCCACATTTACTGTGACTTCATTGAGGCATGTATTAAAAATGGAGTAAGAATTAAATACGCAGTAAATATTACGGGGCACGGATGGAGGAAGCTTATGCGATTAGAGAAGAAGTTTGCGTATGTGATTGACACACTACCCACCCAGCTTCCAATCTTTGATTTCATTCAAAAACACGGACCAGTGGATGATGATGAGGCTTACGGTAACCTGAATATGGGAGCCGGCTTCGCGATTTACATTCCTGAATCTGATATTGGGAAAATACCAAAAAGCGACCGATTCAGAGTTTTCAAAGCCGGACACATTGAAGAATCAGCAGAGAAAAAGGTTGTCATTCTTCCGAAGGGAATAGAATTCAAATCGGAAACTTTGGCGGTTCGGTAATAGTTCCGTATCTAATATTTTTGTTAAAGCATTAACGACCCCAGGGTTGCTAATGCTTTTTATTTTTTACGTTTAGTATTTGACAATAAGTAAAATGTGGAATAACCTGAAGAAAAGATGTAACTCTAAAAATTTATATATGACCAAGAAAAAAGTTATTTTAACCGGTTTTCTTCCTTTTGGTGGATATAAATTTAATCCCACGGAAGATAGCACTATATACTTTGATAATATTGGAATTGTTTCAGGGGTTCAAGTGATCGGACTTATTTTACCTTGCACCTACTTTGGAGCATTTCAAGTTTTATCCAAAGTAATGAATAAAGAACAACCTGATGCTGTGATAAGCACTGGATTATCCTCAAGTGTGAAAGGCATAAGACTTGAAACAACTTTTCATAACATTATGAATGGAAAATACCCCGATGCTGATGGAATGAAACCCAATGGTTTGCCTCTCTGGGATAAACCGTATGCCAAAGAATATTTGATGGCGACAGCTGACAATATTCATCTGGCAAATATTCTTAAATCAAATGGAATACCGACTGAGATTTCAATAGATGCCGATGGTTTCATTTGTAATTCTCTTGGTTATTTAACTACCAAAAAAATTTTGAAGAACTCATTTTTTTCAGTAAAGAACATCTTTATTCATGTTCCCTGGACAGATGATTATAAATCCAAAATTAATTTGGAAGAAGGCAAGATTTTTCTTGCTAAAGATAAATTATACAAAGGTATTGAATTGTTAATTAAAAATATCTAATATGTATGGAAACACTAATGGTTAAAACAACAGCAAGAGCTGTGGAAGATATTGTTGTTGATATTTCAGATGAAGCATGTCTTCAATTGGGATTTGCTCATGGAGATATTGTCGCTAACCCAAATGACAGAGAAGTTACTGCAACGATAGTCGGAGTTGCTCCTGGAAACGACGGAGAAAATGTTCTTTGGTATGAAATTCACCACCCAAGAACCAAAGGTAAGGTTTGTTATTGGGGTGGTCCTAACAGAAATTTATTCGATGCTGGCTTTAGAAAGGTCGGATAAATTATAAAATAGATATTCATCGTATTTCGCTAAGCGGCTCCTTGAGTCGCTTTTTGTTTGACAAAACTTGGCCAAATTGTAATCTGAAGAAAACTGAAAATTTCACTAAAGACTCTTTGAAATGGAAAATTTAATAAATGATCGGAATATCACGGAAAAATTTTTCCGGGTAAGAGAAAATATACAAAAGATAAAATTTATCATAGCAAATTCGGATATAGATATAGGAATTATCCGAAAAGCTGCAATTCTCGCCAAGATCAATCCTTTTCACAATTTTGGCCATGAGGTTGGATCTGCAGAACAAGGGATAAGGATCGCAATAGCTGAAGGTAGGCCAAGAGAAGAAATTAATCTTATCGCTATGACCCTTCTTTTCCACGATGCAGACCATCGCGGTATTGTTCAGTTGTATGACGAGATGCATGCATTTGAATTAGCAAACTTGGTGCTTTTACCCACGGATACAAAAATTGCTGGTTCTGATCATAATAAAGTGATGACAGGCATGAGAGATCTTATCTTAGGAACAATTTTCCCAGGGAGTAGAGGAAAACATTCTGATCCCATTGTTCGAATTATCCAAGATGCTGATTTGGCACATCTTGGTTTAGGTCCAGTGTATTGGATCTGGGCCTCTATGGGTCTTATTGAAGAATTCAATAGAAATCGATCCACCCCGCTCTCTCCTGAAGAATTTATCCGTGTCGAGCAAGAGAAATTTGTTGGTTTTTTAGCAAAACTCAATTGCAATGGACGTGTGTTTCTTTCCCCAGGAGCAAAAAAAATATTTTCTAACCCGTTGAAAGATGTCGTTCGGGTAAAGAAGTGGTCACTTGAAGTCATCAACTACTCCTATGAAGTTAGGCGGGAAGATGTAACTATAAAAGAGTTTACTAATAAGATTATTTCTTTTAGTAAATCTCATAAGAAATAATGAAAATATATTTCGTAAATTAATCAGCGACCCTTGTGGTCGCTTTTTGTTTTTAAGGCAGTTGAAAAATAACCATTTTTAATGTATTCTATAAATGTTTAAATATTTGGGGATCGTCTAATGGTAGGACAGTGGCCTTTGAAGCCATTAATTGGGGTTCGAATCCCTGTCCCCAAGCAAAAATAAGCAGTGCTTATTTTTGCGCGGGGAAGTGAATGAACTGCTTCATTCATGACAGGGGTTCGAAAGACTTTTCGCTATTTGTTTACAAATCGAAAAGTACCCGCGACCGTAGGGCGAGAAATTCCCTGTCCCCAAGCAAATATGGACAAAGAACAAATAGATTTATTAAAAAAAGTTGAAGGATTGACGGCAAAGTTGAACCAACTTTTTAATGAAAAAGGGAAGTCGGTTTTTTCTCGTTATCCGCTGACTTTTGCTTTGCTTGTCGTCTTTGGAGTGACAATGGTCACGCAGGGAATAAAAGATTTATTACTTGAAATTTCTTTATTTAAAAATCAGCCACTAGTGATGTTAATTATCGGTATTATTATATTGATAATTACTGGAACTTTGTATAAAAAATTAAAAAAATAACCCTAGACAAATGATTATAAAAAGGGTATAATTTTGACGCTATGAAAAAAACAATAATATTAATTTCTTTATCTTTATTACTAATTGGTGCGGGGGCTTTTGTTATGCCAAGTAATGCCCAGGCGTCTCCATGTGATGGTGGCTATAACGGAGGAGGCTATTATGGTGGATATGATGGTTGTGATAACTACGGCAACAATGGTTATTATGGCGGTAATGGGTACTATGGCGGTTATGGTAATTATTACAGCGGTTATGGAAACTATGGTGGCTACGGTAATTATTATGGAGGCAATGGTTATTACAGTGGCTACGGAAATTACGGAGGTTACGGCAACTACTACAGCGGTTATGGAAACTATGGTGGTTATGGTAATTATTATGGAGGCAATGGTTATTACGGAGGGAATGGATACTATGGCGGTTACGGCAGTTATGGCGGGTGTGGCGGATACTATGGTGGTTGTGGATGTAATTACTACGGATGTTAACTTAATAATAAGCAAAAAATATCAAGGGTAGCCCTTGATATTTTTTGCTTCCAGGTTTTCTAATTTTCTTCTTGTGGTTTTTCTATTGCTAGATTTTCTATCTCTAAAGTCTCTCCAGTAATTCGCATCACATCTTTATCTATTTTTCTGAATTCGTGATTTGATTTGTTGAAATGATTTACAGTCGTTTCAATTGCTTTGCCGAGTTTCTGGTGGACTTCTTCATACGAACGCAAGTGTGTTCCAAGCTCGCCAACTCTTTTTATAATATCTTTGGCACCTTCTTCTATTTGCATGGCTTTTAATCCCTGGAGAACAGTTTGCAAATATGCGAGGAATGAAGTAGGAGAAACAATAATGACTTTGTATTTACTTGCGGCTCTTTGAATTAAATTCTCTGTATCTTCGCTGACCGCTCCGATTTTATTGATAAGTAAATCATAATAAATTGCTTCATGTGGAATGAACATAAAAGCAAAGTCCATGGTATTTTCTTTCGGTTGAATATATTTGGATGTTTCAACTATGCGATTTTTTAAGTCACCGACAAAAACTTTTTCTAGTCGGTCCTTCTCAGCTTTATCATTTGTTTCTGAAATACGATTGTAATTCTCAAGTGAGAATTTTGAGTCAATCGGGATAATTTTGTCTTTGACGAAAACGACTGCATCGACAATTGTCCCATCGGGGAAAGCATATTGCATTTGGTAACTTCCAGGTGGCATAACATTTTTCAATAATGTTTCAAGATAATATTCTCCAAGAACCCCGCGTTGTTTTGGGTTTTTCAAGATATCTTGCAAGTTTTTAAGTTGATCGGCAAAAGAGACAACTTGCTTGTTGGTCTCATCTAGGCGAGTAATCTTTTCAGTGATATCAGCAATAATTCGTGATGTTTCAGTCGATTGGTATCGCATTGACTGGTTAATTTCTTTTTGTGACTCGCCAAGCTTAGTATCTATAGTTCGTGACAATTCATTAATCTGAGCGAGTAATAATTGTACAGATTTATCGTCTTTTCCTTCAGGCGATTTTTTTAAAAAGAAAAACAGTCCGACAACTAGAATAATGAGTACTCCAAGAAAAATAATTATTAGTAAATTCATATGTCTATTTTAGCATAAAAATAAACGAAAAGTAATTTAGTTTTCGCTGTCGTGTCGGAGCCCTTTAGGGTAAAGCGCAAGAAAAGTAAATTGCTTTTCGTTTATTTTTTACACTAATTTTCCTAAATGATGGCGGAGGGTATATATCCAATCTTCGTCAATCTGGTCGCTTTCTTCTTTCTGGGCGAGCAACCATTCAAGATAGCCGGGGTCGACGCGAGCAATTTCTGCGACTTCTTTACCGTTATGTTTTCCAAAATTTATAAATTTGAGAAGTGAAGGGTGTGAAGAAACTTCTATCATTTTTTCAATGGATTCTTCTTCATTTAAATTTTCGCTCTCCATCATTTTTTTCTTTAATCGTTCAAAAAGCTTCTCAAGTACAAGCACGTCTCCAAGTGCATCATGGGCTGTGGCCTCGACTTCAATTTCAAGCAGGTATCGTAGATATTGCAAATTATATTTTTCAATTTTTCCTTCAGGATCAAGGTAACGAGCCAGTCGCAACGTGCAAATAAAATTCTTTGGAATAATATTTCCCTTTTTAATTATCATCAAATCAAATGGTGCATTGTGAGCGACGACAACTGTATCATCGCTCTCGAAAAGCTCTTTAATTTTTTTATAATCTGGACTCTCGCCAAAAGCAATCTTATCAGCGATCATTTTGTTTGAAATGTGGTGAACCGCCGAGGCTTCCGGTGGAATTTTCATCGGAGGTTTATAAAGACCAGAAAAACTTTCATCCCCTGATTTATAAGCAATCTGACAAAGGAAATCCTTCTCGGTATTTCCAGTGGTTTCTGTATCAAAAAAAATAAGTTTTTTCATGTAGTTATTTTAACATAATTAAAAAAATTTTTCTTTATTCCCAAAATGATAATTAGGTTAACTAAAACAAAATAGATAGGAAAACTATAATTTAAAAATGAAAAATTAGTAATAATCAAAAAAGTTATTAATTGGTTTAATATTCCCAAAGCATATGGAGCAACTGTTTCTGTTTCACTATGTTGCCAACTCTTGATAATAGTTGGAATACTGGCAAATAAATCAGCCATGATTGCAAATGTAAGTGATAGAATTCCATTTTTTGTAGTTACCCAAATTATTATTGCAATAAATGCTAATATCCCACATCCAATATCAAATTTGGTTGTTTTCCAATATGAATTTTTATTAAAAAAAGAAAAGATTACAACAAGAAAAGGGCAAAAACCAGCCATGAATGTAGAAATAAGAATTGGTATGCTCACTCCTGATTGATAGGCGACATATACTCCAACAAAAGGAGCAATGGTCCAAAAAATCCATGATATTCGATTGGGACGTGTTTTCCCGTAAATGGTATCTTTAATGTAAAAGAATGAACCGATAATGCCAAATAGTATAGAGAAATATGCAAAATATTCTGGAATCATATTTTGTAATTATAACATTTATTGATATAATATTCACATGTCATTACACGAACAAATTAAAAATAATATCAAGGAATCAATGAAAGCAGGCGATAAGGTTCGTCTGGAAGTGATGAGGGGGTTAGTGACAGCTTTTACAAATGAGCTTGTTGCGACGGGGAAAACTCCTCAAGATTTGATTTCCGATGAACAAGCACTAGCGGTAATTACTCGTCTTTCTAAACAGCGAAAAGATTCAATCGAACAATTCACAAAAGGTGGGCGGATGGATTTGGTAGAAGAAGAAACAAAACAATTAAATATTTTACAAGAGTATCTTCCGAAACTCATGGAAAGAAGTGAAGTTGAAGAATTTATAAAAGGAAAAATCGCGGAGATGGGGACAATCGATCCTACTAAGAAGGGGATGTTTATGTCATCATTGATGAAAGATTTGAAAGGAAAAGCAGATGGAAGTATGGTCAAAGAGGTCGTAGATAAATTATATATATAAAATTATGAAAATTATTTTACATTGGATTTTAATTTCGATTGCCGTGGTGGCCACAACTTTTATTGTTTCTGGTATCAGTGTAGAGCCGATTTGGATGGCGCTGATTGTCGGGGCCTGTCTCACTTTATTTAATATGTTTATCAAACCGATTGTAAATATTCTAACGTTGCCGATAAATATAATTACCCTTGGGTTATTCTCGTTGGTAATCAATGGTGTCCTTTTTTGGTATTTAGGAACATTGATAAAAGGATTTGAGGTTACGACCTTCACGGCAGCTTTTGTTGGAGCATTACTTGTCTCAATAATTAACTGGGTATTAAAAAAAGTATTCCATTTTGATTTATAGTTATGATGCCGACGATTAGTTACATTCAGCATTTCACTGCATCTCATGTGGAGATAATATATTTATTAATTGTTTTAGGGGTTATTGTCGAAGGTGAAATAATAGTTATTATTGCGGGTATTTTAGCGCATTTGGGGTCCGTCAATGTTTATTTAGCGCTTCTGGCAACAATTGTTGGTGGTGGAATTAAATCAATTCTTGGTTATAGTATCGGATATTATTTACAAAAAAATCATTCAGATAAAAAATTAGTTTTTCAAACAGAAAATCGTATAAATTATTTTTTACCTAATTTTTTAAATAGACCATTTATCTCCCTTTTTTTATCTCGATTTTTAATTCTCGGAATATATTGGTTTGCACTTATTTATGCCGGATATAAAAAAATACACATACGAACTTTCATAAAAGCTGAAATTTCTTCACTTGTTGTTTGGGCTCTTGTGATGCTTTCCCTTGGATACTTTTTCAGTTATACTGCATTATCAATCAGTCGTGATATTCGTAATTTTCTTGGAATCATCCTTATTTTCTTCATCATGTTTTTCATTTTAGAGAAAGTAATTGCCTTTATTATTGAATTGTTTGAAACAGAATAAAAATATGTCATTTTTCAAAAAAAATAAAATATTAATAACACACAACGGGGCTTTTCATGCGGATGATCTTTTTGCGGCGTCTACATTATCAATTTTAAACAATGGAAATGTAAAAATAATTAGGACTCGCGATCCAAAAATAATTACAAGTGGCGATTATGTTTTTGATGTGGGAGGAGAATATAATCCAGAAAAAAATAAATTTGATCATCATCAAAAAGGAGGTGCTGGGGTAAGACCCAACGGCATCCCATATTCGTCCTTTGGTCTTGTCTGGAAAAAATTTGGAAAAGAGATTTGTGGTGATGAAGAAGTCGTAGATTATATTGATTATCGTATTGTTCAACCAATTGATGCTATTGATAATGGTGTAGATATTTCTCTTCCTAAATTTGGAGATTTACATTCTTACTCAGCCCAAAATATTTTCAAAGCCTTCTATCCTACATGGAAAGAAGATGTTTCTGGCGTCGATAGAATTTTTAATGATGAAGTGAAAAAAATCATACCCCTTTTAAAAAGAGAAATTAAAGTTGCTCAAGATGATGTTGAAGCAAAGAAAATGATCATGGAAATTTATAATACAACAGAAGATAAAAGAATTATTATTTTAGATAAACCATTTCACCGTAGTTTACTTCAAGATGTTTTACCCACATTTCCTGAACCAGTTTATTTTATTTATCCAAGTGGACACGGTCACGGCTGGAAGATTGAGGCAGTTCGTAAAGATACTACGACCCACGAAAGTCGAAAATTATTTCCAGAATCTTGGCGAGGACTTATGAATGGGGATCAAAAATTGAAGGAAATAAGTGGAGTGCCTGATATTGTTTTTTGTCATCAATCTGGTTTTTTTGCTCATGTAAAATCAAAAGAAGGGGCGATCGCGCTTGCTGAAAAGGCATTATTAGCGTAATGTAACAAGATAAAGGAAGAATAAAATTGTTTAATTTTCTTGCGCTTTACCCTAAAGGGCTCCGACACGACTGCGAAAATCAATCAATTTTATTCTTCCTTTAATAGAACCTAGTCACTAGAAACTAATCACTAATTTAAATGTTCATAGACGAAATAAAATTTTATGCTGTAGCTGGCCGTGGTGGAGACGGGGTTGTTCGCTGGCGCCGAGAGAAGTTTATTGATAAGGGTGGTCCGAACGGTGGCGATGGTGGAAGGGGTGGCGATATTTATGCACTCGCAGTTTCAGATATAAACTTGCTTTCAAAATACAAACACAAGAAACAATTTGTCGGTTTTGATGGAGAGGCCGGAGCTGGAGGTAGTCGTCATGGAAAAGATGGAAAAGATTTGATTATTGAATTTCCAGTTGGTTCGATTATTACGAATGTAGAAAGTGGTGGATCTGTCTCGCTTGATAAAGTTGGGCAGAAAGAATTACTATTGAAGGGCGGTCCTGGTGGATATGGAAATGAGCAATTCAAAACTTCCATAAATACAACTCCGACAAAAGCAACCAAGGGTAAAATTGGTGAGCAAGGAAATTTCAAGATTGAACTTGAACTTTTTGCTGATGTTGGATTGGTTGGATTACCAAATGCTGGGAAGTCATCACTTTTGAATAGTATTACAAATGCTACTGCTAAAATTGGTAGTTATCAGTTCACAACTCTTGATCCGAATCTCGGTGATTTTTTTGGTTTTACTATTGCTGATATCCCAGGGTTGATTGAGGGTGCTTCAGAAGGCAAGGGATTGGGAATAAAATTTTTAAAACATATTAAGAGAACTAGAATGCTTGCGCATTTGGTCTCGTTAGAAAATGAAAAACCATTGGCGGTTTATAAAGAAATCCGAAAGGAATTAGGCAGTTACGATAACTCTCTTTTGGAAAAAGAAGAAGTAATTATTTTAACGAAGACAGATCTTGTGGATAATGAGAAAAAGATAGAAAAAATTAAAAATGATTTTCTAAAACTTGGGAAACCAGTTTTTACTCTTTCCCTTTATGATGATCAATCAGTAAAAAAATTAATAGATGGGCTTGTGAAAATTTTGAGAAAATAATATAGTTATAACAACTAACACGCCCCGTTACGCTGTTTTGGTAGATAACAGAATATGTGATAAAAATAGTTATGTAAGTTAAAAAATATATACGCCCTGTTAGCTCAGCTGGTAGAGCAGCTCCCTCTTAAGGAGATGGTCGGGGGTTCGATTCCCTCACGGGGCACAAATATAGTATAATTAATTCTATGGAAAAGTTAGGAGATAATTTTATTAAAATAGAGCCATCGGGTCAGACAAGGTTAGATTTTGAGGCTTTTGAATTTGATAATATTTTAAAAGAATTAAATAAGAAATATCCTTATGCAAAGCCTGTTGTTAAAGATGGAGGTAAGGGCGTTTTTCTTGTTGGTAGCACAGAAGAACCAATGAATTTTTCCGAATTAATTGAACACTATAAAAAACTAAACAAGTTATATAAACCAGACGAAAATGATCATTGGACGAATAAATAATAATTATAATAAATCCCTTTAATTAAAGGGATTTTATGATGTCTTAAATACTTGACTTCTTTTTCTATATGTATATAATGAAATCCACAGTCCGTTTGTTTGGGCTGTTTTAATTTCTTTGAAATTTGAATAGGTAATAATCATAAATCAATGCCCACCAAAAGCTAATCACATTTGGTCGGGCAAGCCCGCCTTCACTCGTAAGAGTTATGGCGAGGCAAGCAAGTAATAAGTCAGTTATGGAACTGAAGTATTTTTTTTCACGACAAGCGAGGAGCGAATAAAAATGATTTACATTTTTATTTCGTCCGAGTCGATGTCGTGACAAAGTATTCTTTGTTTTGTTCCGTTCTATTTTTAAGTAGAGTTTGATCCTAGCTCAGGATGAACGCTGGCGGCGTGGATAAGGCATGCAAGTCGAACGGACTTCATTTTTCCGGAGATGCGATTATATCAAGTCAAAGGTCGTTTGAAGTTAGTGGCGAACGAGGTAGTAATACATAGGAACTTCCCCCTAAGTCGTGAACAACGCACCGAAAGGTGTGCTAATACACGATAGTCTCTCCGGAGTAAAGTTTTTCGCTTAGGGAAAGGCCTATGAAGTATCAGCTAGTTGGTGGTGTAATGGACCACCAAGGCTATGACGCTTAGGGGAGCTGAGAGGCTGACCCTCACCGATGGGACTGAGACACGGCCCATACACCTACGGGTGGCTGCAGTCGAGA